>NZ_JBEOPU010000001.1:0-691774 GCF_040310405.1 Pseudomonas sp. E45-MNA-CIBAN-0222 | reverse complement strand
ACAATTTGATGTTTGCGTGTCAGACGGTTGAAGTCGACAAACAAACCGAAAAGACGCAACGCTCGCAAAGCGAAAGCAATACCGAAACACCATCACATACCCAATTAGGGGAAGCGACTCAACACCGACTCCCCAGCCGAATTGCTTGACGACCATAGAGCGTTGGAACCACCTGATCCCATCCCGAACTCAGTAGTGAAACGACGCATCGCCGATGGTAGTGTGGGGTCTCCCCATGTGAGAGTAGGTCATCGTCAAGCTCTTATCCCAAACCCCCGATCGGAGAAATCCGGTCGGGGGTTTGCTTTTGCGCGTAAGAAAAGGTCGATCGCGCTGGCAGTGAATATGGGTTTTTTCAACAAGAGCAGCGACTCTGAACGCCTAGTACATCGTTGAATTCGTCCGGCGGGTGACGGAGGCCAGAGGCTTGCCAGGGTGCAGCGCGCCTGCACTGGCGCGGTGGACAAGGATCCAGTTACCGGCAGTTAATGGTGGCGGGAAGTTCTACCAAATAACCTGAAGTTCAGTTCCTATTCGCTGCTGTTTGTGCAGGCTCCTGATTGCTCTAGATATCGAGCGCTGCTGGCTCGATAGACCGATGTGGTCATAAGCTGACGGTTTGTCTGCTATTTGGTCACGACAGCTAGGCGGCGGCCATTCGCCTTCATTCACCACTTTTGGCTGTAATATTGCTCCACACATCCATTGATGTAAGTGCCTTTGTAGATTCAACGCCTGCACCTGAATGGCAAAACGCGTAAAATCGCGCCTTGATTCAGCAAGCAGCTTGCGGGTGCATACCGTGGAAATATTCAAAGAGTTTACATTCGAGTCGGCGCACCGGCTTCCCCATGTGCCTCAAGGGCATAAATGTGGCAGGTTACACGGCCATTCTTTTCGGGTCGCCTTGTATATCAGCGGTCCTGTGGATTCACATACTGGCTGGATTCGTGATTTCGGCGAGATCAAATCTATTTTCAAACCACTCTACGAGCGGTTGGATCATAACTATCTGAACGATATTCCTGGCTTGGAAAACCCTACCAGCGAAAATCTGGCGAAATGGATTTGGAACGAGCTCAAACCATTGCTACCCGAGCTGTCACGTATCCGGATTCATGAAACTTGCACCAGCGGCTGTGAATACCGGGGGGAATAGCCACCATTCGAACACGCTTTCCACAATGACTGGTTCGATCCATTCTTGGGTCAAAGTGTGTGTGCTGCGTGCTGATGATCGACGCCCACGACTAATCAAGTACAACATGCAGCTGTGCTGCCGGACTCACACAGCTGTAGATGCTGCTTGCATTCCTTATTGATCCGGTCTTTTTACAACCATCGCTTCGTAGTTGCAGAGTGCCGCGCTATCCATGCGGCCTAGTTCTTTTTAACGGAGAATCAGAATGAACGCAGTTGTTGCAGCAGTCGGCATAATGCTGATCCTAAGTCTATGTCGTGTGCATGTAGTGGTTGCGCTTATTGCTGGAGCTATGGCCGGCGGCTTGATTGGCGGTCTAGGTATTGATGGCAGCCTCGCTGCATTCAATAAGGGGCTAGGCGGTGGCGCCACGGTAGCTTTGTCATATGCATTGTTGGGGGCTTTTGCGGTTGCCATTGGGAAAAGCGGGTTGGCTCATGCACTTGCGGACAAAGCCCTGGCATTGGTCGGTAAGCAAGACATAAAGGGTGCAGGGGCGGTGAAGTGGATGCTGATCGCACTGCTGCTCGCAGTGGCAGTTTCATCCCAGAACATACTGCCGATCCACATCGCTTTTATTCCGTTGCTGGTTCCGCCGCTGCTATATGTGCTCTCGAAGCTGAAGATCGATAGGCGGCTGATCGCATGTGTACTTGCTTTCGGGCTTATTACGCCCTACATGTTTCTACCCGTTGGATTCGGCAATATTTTCTTGAACGAAATCTTGCTGGCAAACGTTGGCAAGAGTGGAGTGGATGTAACAGGTATCAAAGTTACGCAGGCTATGTTCATACCGGCTATGGGCATGTTGACGGGGCTGCTGATTGCCTTCTATAGCTACCGAAAGCCTCGAGAGTACGACCTCACCCGTGTCGAGCAGGTAGAAAAGCCGACTGTGACATACAGCCCGCTCACGTTGCTGGTTGCTGCGATCGCTGTTGCAGCGGCATTCGTAATTCAGCTTTGGTTGGATTCGATGATACTCGGTGCGCTAACGGGGTTCGTAATCTTCTCTGTATCAGGGGTGGTTCGTTGGCGCGAAGCAGATGATCTGTTTACTGACGGCATGAAGATGATGGCCATGATTGGTTTCATCATGATCGCGGCCGCGGGGTTCGCAGAGGTGATGCGCGAAACTGGTGAAGTGAAGCTGCTGGTAGATGCCTCGGCTCATTGGATCGGGAACAGCAAGGCTATCGGCGCTGTGATGATGCTGCTGGTCGGGTTGCTGGTAACTATTGGGATCGGTTCGTCGTTCTCAACGGTGCCTATTATCGCCGCTATTTTTGTTCCCCTCGGCGTGGAGCTAGGGTTCAGTCCTCTGGCGATCGTGAGTCTAGTCGGTACTGCAGGCGCTTTGGGTGACGGAGGCTCTCCGGCATCTGACTCTACGCTTGGTCCTACTGCGGGACTGAATGCTGACGGGCAGCATAATCATATCTGGGATACGGTTGTTCCGACCTTTTTGCACTACAACCTGCCGTTGATGGCTTTTGGATGGTTGGCTGCGATGACACTGTAACTCGAATTGAATTCGGTGTAGGAGCCACTATTCGCCCGATAAGACTCATTTATCCGTATGGCCGCACTCGTGTCGCTGCCCGTTGACTAAACAGGACAAAACGCAGCGTTAGGGTAAAAAATGGTCAATTTGATGCTCGAGCAGAAGGTCTTTCTTGCGCTGCTGGTGGTGGTATCCCTAGCTTTTGGCTGGATCCTGCTACCGTTCTATGGCGCGGTCTTCTGGGCGGTAATACTCGCGATCATCTTTGCGCCATTGCAGCGGTATCTGTACAGGCGCTTCAACCAGCGTCGCAACTTGGCAGCACTGTGTACTCTGTTTGTATGCCTTGTAGTGGCAGTGCTTCCGGTAATCCTCATCACTGGAATGCTGGTCCAGGAAGGGGCGACGCTTTATAAGCAAATAGAAAGTGGTGATCTGGACATCGGTAGCTGGGTAGCCAGCTTCCGCGACCTATTACCTCAATCAGTGCAGCAGCAATTGCAGCGTTTCGGTTTTGGCGATCTTGACTCGATGCGTGAGCGATTGGCTACGGGCGCGCTTGAGGGGAGTCAGTTTCTGGCGACCAAAGCGTTCAGCTTTGGGCAAGGTACCTTTCAGTTTCTGATTAGCTTTTTCGTGATGCTGTACTTGCTGTTCTTCTTGATCCGGGACGGTCGCGATCTCGTGGCTCGTATCAGGAAAGCCATCCCACTAAGCGATGCTCAAAAACGACGCCTGTTCAGCAAGTTCACGCGTGTGGTGCGCGCGACGGTCAAGGGCAATCTTGTTGTTGCCATTACGCAAGGCGCATTGGGAGGGATTATCTTCGCGATCCTCGGTATTTCTGGGGCATTACTGTGGGGCGTGCTGATGGCCTTTCTGTCTCTGCTGCCTGCCGTGGGGGCGGGATTGATCTGGACGCCCGTCGCTATCTATTTCCTCATGACCGGGGCAACTTGGCAGGGGATAGTGCTTACGCTTTACGGCATATTGGTGATTGGCTTGGTGGACAACATTCTCAGACCGATTCTGGTTGGAAAGGACACGAAGATGCCCGATTACATCGTGTTGATCTCGACGTTAGGTGGGCTGGCCCTTTTTGGTCTGAATGGTTTTGTTATCGGTCCGCTGATCGCCGCGTTGTTCATGTCGACCTGGGGGCTTTTCAGCGCCCCAGATGAACAGTCATCTATATGATGGGGGATGAGGTGGGACCTGGCATCCGAGCCAGGCCCACCGAACGGATCACATTAGCCGTTTCCCATCTTCGCGGGTGATTATTACTGTGGCTGAACGAGGCCTGCGACCAGAGCCATCCGGCCAGCTACTTGTGAAGTTTGTTGAAGTTGAGCCCTCGCCTGGGTGTTGAATATTAACGAACAGTGTTCGGAAGTCTGGCGTTGCTGTAATGCCTGTGACTTCAGCACCCTTTGGTCCGACTAGAAAACGCTTGGTCTCGCCTGTCCTGGGGTCGGAAACCAGCATCTGATTGTTGCCAAAAGGTCCGGAGCTTAACTGACTACCACTCATGTCGGTCTGGATCCACAGGCGGCCTTCGTCGTCGAACCATAGTCCATCGGGGCTTGCCATGATATTGCTTTCATTCAGCGCGCGGCCTTTGGGGTCTTGGCTGTTTTCCTGTGGGCCGGCGAGCAAATAGATGTCCCATTCAAACGGCGTTCCAGCGAAATCACGGCTCGCTTCGCGCCAGCGAATGATGTGGCCGAACGCGTTGGGCGCGCGCGGATTGGAAGCGTCGGCTTCCTGCCGGCCGCTGTTATTGGTGAGCGTGAAATAAACCTCGCCGGTATCGGGATGTACTGCTCCCCACTCGGGACGATCCATTTTAGTCGCCCCCACGATATCCGCCGCCAGACGGGTGTTGATCAGCACTTCGCCTTGGTCGGCAAACTGGACGCCAGCCGCTTGGCATGCGCTTTGAAATGCAGGGTTGGCATGATCGAGTGCGAGCCAGTCGCCGCTGCCGTCGGGGTTGAAGCGTGCTACATAGAGAACGCCGTCATCGAGCAGGCGTCCGTCGCTGCGCTGCGGACGATACTTGTCGCGGCTAACGTACTTATAGATGTACTCATTTTGCGAGTCGTCGCCTGAGTAGCAAACGACGGGGCGACCTGGTTTGACCGGTGCGAACACTAGCCCTTCATGGGCGAAGCGACCAAGGGCAGTGTGCTTCACTGGGGTCGCATTTGGGTCGAATGGGTCTATTTCGACCACCCAGCCGAATGTGTTGGGCTCGTTACGATAATCAGAACGCGCGTCGCCGCCGATACGGGTGGCATTGAAGCGCTCAAACTCATCGCCAGCAACTGTCTCCCAGCCGTAACGGCCGCTGCCGCGTACGCCATAGCGGCTGAGCTCGCGCGGTAACTCGCTGTCGGCGGTGCCGAAGTAGCCTGCCCAGTTCTCTTCGCAGGTAAGGTAAGTACCCCAGGGCGTATGCCCGTTAGCGCAGTTGTTCAGAGTGCCTCTGGTTGACGTGCCGCTCGGGCTGTAGCGAGTTTGCATCAGCGCATTACCGCGTGCAGGTCCTTCGATGCGCATGGGCGTGGCACCGGTTATGCGGCGATTTCTCTCCGTTGGCAGTACCGACCATTCGCCACGTGGGCCGCGGCGGACCTCCACAACGGACACGCCGTGCGCGTTGATCTCTTTACGCACCTCGTCGACATTGGTGCGCTTGCCGTCCACTACTGTCGGGCCGTTCCGATGGAGCAGGGGAGCGTCGATGTATTCGTGATTGAGCACCAGCAAGCCATGATCGCTCTGCCGTCCACCGAGCTTCGCGTTCATTGGAAAGAAGTGCATCCCATCATGGTGCATGCCCACCTGCTGAGCCTGGTCTTCGGCGCTATTGCTGCCGTCTTCCAGCCAGGCCGGATAGCGGCCCGTAATGGGGGTGCCCCACGGAATGAAGGTTGTGGCGGCATAGCCGGCGGGTACGGTGATGGTGTCCGCGCGTGTAACCGAAACCGGGGAAAAGGGCAGGCGGGTACGACGCTTGAACGGAATATCTTTAAGTCCGCGGGCCGACGGTTCGGCTGCTTGTACGAGTCCCGGAAGCGACGCGCCAAGAAACGCCAGGGCGCCCATTGCTGCACCGCCAGCTAGCACTTTGCGGCGACCAATGGAGATCACATCCTGGATATGTGGATTCGTTGAATGGTTACTGGGCAACTCGTCCCCGTTGCCGAACAGAATGTCTTCGTTCTCAGTAATCACGGCGCAGCTCCATAACGATTTGTTGTCGGAGCCATGACGCTAAATTGCATATGCGACAAGAGAATGACAGTTGGCCGCTTGGCCGACGAGGAGCAGGCGCATGTAGCGTTTTGCCTGCGCAAAAAAAAGCCTCGGCACAGGTGCCGAGGCTTTTTACTACACCGCAGCGTTGAGGCTGCGAACCTGTTCTTAGTGGAACTGGTTCATGGTGTTGTCTTTACCGCTTGCCTTCAGAGCAGCTTCGCCAGCGAAGTACTCCTTGTGGTTGTCGCCGATGTCGGAGCCAGCCATGTTCTGGTGCTTGACGCAGGCGATACCCTGACGCAGTTCCTGACGCTGAACGCCCTTCACGTAGGCCAGCATGCCTTGGTCGGCAAAGTAGCCCTTGGCCAGGTTGTCGGTCGACAGTGCGGCAGTGTGGTAGGTCGGCAGGGTGATCAGGTGGTGGAAGATGCCGGCGTGAGCCGAACCATCGCGCTGGAAGGTGCGGATCTTCTCGTCTGCAACCTGGGCCAGTTCGGTTTCGTCGTACTCGACGCTCATCAGCTTGGCGCGGTCGTAAGCGGAAACGTCCTTGCCTTCGGCTACGAACGCGTCGAACACCTGCTGGCGGAAGTTCAGGGTCCAGTTGAAGGACGGGCTGTTGTTGTAAACCAGCTTGGCATCCGGGATGGTCTTGCGGATCTCGTTGACCATCTCGGCGATCTGGCCAACGTGCGGCTTCTCGGTTTCGATCCACAGCAGGTCGGCACCGTTTTGCAGCGAGGTGATGCAGTCCAGGACGCAGCGCGCTTCGCCAGTACCTTTGCGGAACTGGAACAGGTTGCTTGGCAGGCGCTTGGGACGCAGCAGCTTACCTTCGCGCTTGATCACAACATCGCCGTTACCCAGCTCGGCTTCGGTGATTTCTTCGCAATCCAGGAAGGAGTTGTACAGGTCGCCCAGGTCGCCCGGCTCTTTGGTCACGGCGATCTGCTTGGTCAGGCCAGCACCCAGGGAGTCGGTACGAGCAACGATCACGCCGTTGTCGATGCCCAGCTCAAGGAATGCATAGCGAACAGCTGCGATCTTGGCGAGGAAGTCGGCGTGCGGAACGGTCACTTTACCGTCCTGGTGGCCGCACTGCTTCTCGTCGGAGACCTGGTTTTCGATCTGGATGCAGCAAGCGCCTGCTTCAATCATGCGCTTGGCCAGCAGGTAGGTGGCTTCCGGGTTGCCGAAGCCGGCGTCGATGTCGGCGATGATCGGTACGATGTGGGTTTCGTAGTTATCGATCTGGTTCTGGATCTCAGCGGCCTTGGCTTGGTCGCCAGCTTCACGAGCGGCATCCAGGGCGGTGAACAGCAGGTCCAGTTCGCGGCTGTCAGCCTGACGCAGGAAGGTGTACAGCTCCTCGATCAGGTCGGAAACGGCAGTCTTCTCGTGCATGGACTGGTCCGGCAGCGGGCCGAACTCGGAACGCAGAGCAGCAACCATCCAGCCAGACAGGTAGAGGTAGCGCTTGTTGGTTGTCTTCAGGTGCTTCTTGATGGAGATCAGCTTCTGCTGACCGATGAAGCCGTGCCAGCAGCCGAGGGACTGCGTGTAGACGGACGAGTCGGCGTCGTACTCGGCCATGTCCTTGCGCATGATGTCGGCGGTGTACTGAGCGATTTCCAGACCGGTCTTGAAGCGGTTCTGGGCGCGCATGCGAGCGACGGACTCAGGGTTGATGGCGGCCCAGCTGCTGCCGTATTGCTCTTTCAGGGCGGCAACTGCCTTGATGTCGTCTTGATATGCGGACATGTTCAATCCTTCAAAATGAGTGTGGTTGAGCACCGACTTTTCCCACCGAAACCTACGTGCTATCGCTGATCTTTGCGGGCAACACGCGGCAGAGCGTCGAAATATCGACTGGGACGAGGATTGAACCAAGAGAAGGGGGGATACGATCGCCGGGCTGGTTCCGGTCATTGCGCCCACAGCCGGCGTGGCTGCCGTGTGCGCTACAACAACGAGAAGCGGTCAGTCTGGCTGATGCGTCAATCGCTACCCCGTCCCTCAGGACGACTCGTTCCAGTCGCAACCTCGTCAGTCCGCCTTGTGGGCAGTACAGTCACGGAACGGCTCGGCTGGTTGGCTTGAGCACGCCCCGGAGACCCTTGCCAGGGCCCCTGGTTAGCGGGAGCGGGGCAATAATGCTCCGCTGAAATAGCATCGTCAATCGTTTTGTAGTGTTTTTTTCAGGGCACTACATTGTTGTGGGGTGTCTGGAGAAGGGCTGGTTCACTCGAGAACATCGACCTTCAAGCGCATCGACAGGTTCTGCCCGCCATCAGTCGAGTAGCGACGTAGCGTTCCGCGTTGTTCGGAGCTGGCACTTTCGTCGACGCCGCCAATGGTGATCCATTCGCCGACGCGGCCGCTGACTCGGGTATCGGCGCTCTGAACCTCGACGACACCGCTGCGGCCCTGCGCGAGCCGGTCACGGGTACTGCTAATCGTGATCTGCACCCGGTCGCCGTGCACCGTAGCGGTGGCATAGAAACCTCGAAGAACATCACGGTATTGCGTTTGCTGGTAGATCTGGCCGTACCCGTCGGTATTCCGCGTAGTCAGCGGGACACTCTGGCCAACTTGAATCAGAGCTGGATAACCCTCGCTGGCTTGTATTTGCTGAACGCCGCCTTCGCGACTGTTGGTGCTTCGGCGGATGATGCGTACTTGATCTCGGCCGCCTATCTCGCCGCGGCCGGTTTCAAATTCCACGTTGCCGGAACGTACTGAGCCGTCAACGCGATATCCACTGGCGCTGCTGCTTGCTGAGTCTTGGGTGTCGACGCTGATAAGCAGACGCTTAGGTTCCACATCCAGCTGATCGACTACACGGCGCAGTTCACTGATCAACGACTCTGGCGCGTTGACGATGAGCTGGTTGCCGTAGGCCGTAACCCGTCCCTGATTGCCTAGCACGGACTCGGCGACAGCGATCACATCTTCAGCCATGCGATTGTTCAGTTGGATGACTTCAGTCGCGGCGTGTAGTGGTAGGCAGACGCTGAGTGTGGCCGCCAGTAGCAAGGCACGAAGGGTCATAGCAGGAAACTCCGCAGGTTTGCATCCGATAGTCCATGATCCCACGCCTTGTCGAATTCCGCTTGGCGTACGCGAACCCGTGCGAGGTCACAGTACAGGGCGTATCCAACGTACTGGTCGACCTTGGGGCGCTCCAGCAGCCCGCAGTTGTCGGCGATTAAATAGGTGCCACCCGGGTCGGGGTAGTCGGGCTGCAGCTTTCGAATATGCACACTGCTGGTCAGGCGCCGGGCAAGCTGCAAGAGCCTATGGCCTTCCTTGACTGCGCGAGTGGGGTCGCGCAACAAGATGCGCAGCTGATTACGAGGATGAGCCACAAGCAAACGCGTGCAAGCCTCTTGGATACTGCTGTGATGATAAAGCCAGGGTTCTAGATCTGTACTGTAAATGCACAGGGATCTACGGGCTTGCTGCATCATGGCCAGTGCGTGCTCGCGTATTTCAGTAGGCTTGCTGAAACGCTGTAAGGCGGCGTCTTGGCCGAGCTGGAACGGTGCAGCATCCCAGTCCTGTGGCTCTGAAAGATCAACCGGCGGATTATGGAGCGCAAAACGCCCTGGAGAATGAAAGTCTATGGCCGGCAGTTCGGCACTATCAATTCCTTCATCCAGGGTGTGATCGCTCATATGGCCTCATTGGCTCCGGCGAAGCATCTCGACATGGGGTATGCCTGCTTCGAGAAATTCGTCGCTGACGACTTCAAAGCCAAGGCGCTCGTAGAACGCGGTGGCGTGAACCTGTGCGGTCAGTGTCTGTTGCGTCAAGCCGCGGTGTTCGGCCTCAGCAATCACTGCACGCATCAACGCGTCGCCTACATTCATGCCGCGCCAGTCGCGTAGAACGGCTACTCGGCCGATCTGCCCGTCAGCCAGGAGGCGGGCGGTACCGATTGGATAGTCACCCTCCAGTGCGAGGAAGTGAATAGCTTCGGCATCATCGGCATCCCATTCCTGTTCCGGTGGAACAGCCTGCTCGGCGATGAAGACCGCCTCGCGGATGCGTCGTAGCTCTGAGTTGTCCTGCTGCCAATCGGCAATTCGTACTTGAACGCTATTCATCAGCAAACTCCAGACTTCCTTGTTTGACCAGCTCGCACAGCAGGCTACGCCCGTCTTCGTCGTCCAGCCATTGGCCGATATTTTCGACATGCAAGGCGTCGGCTGAACAGATCAGTTTCAGCAACTCTCGGAGCGTGGAAGGAAGCAGGCGGCTCTGACCACTGGCAAACAACAGTAGCCCGATATCTACCTCGCTCCAAGCCAATCGGGCTGCCGGATTGCGCACCAAAATAGCACCATCCTTCAGTGCCGAAAGCAGCTCAGCGTTATCCATCCCGGGACCTTCTACCCGCTCGGGGTAACGTGGTTCGGTCATGAACTGGCCAAACCATGTGAGGAGCAGGCGTTCGTCACTCATGTGTTCGGCGAGTAGTCCTTTCAGGCGGTCCAGTGCATCGCTTTGAATTTGGTATGGATCGTCTGTTGGCTGCAGGTCGGCGTCGCTGTAGCGATCTTCGTCCGGCAGAAACTGCGCCAGGAAGTCGGTGAAGTGGGTCAGTACCTCGGCGGCGCTTGGCGCGCGGAAGCCGACCGAGTAGGTCATGCAGGCGTCTTCGGCAGTACCGAAGTGAGCGAGGCGGGGGGGTAGATAAAGCATGTCGCCCGGCTCCAGTACCCACTCATCGGTGCCTTGGAAGTCGGCGAGAATTCGCAGATCACCATGGGCCAGCATTGGGCTTTCGCTGTCGCACATCTGGCCGATGCGCCAGCGGCGCTGACCATGTGCTTGCAGGAGAAACACATCGTAGTTGTCGAAATGTGGGCCGACGCCGCCCCCCGGCGCCGCGTAGCTGATCATCACATCGTCGATGCGCCAGTTAGGCAGGAATCGAAAGTGCTCGATCAGATCGGCGACCTCCGGTACCAGCTGATCAACAGCCTGGACCAGCAGGGTCCAGTCACGCTCGGGAAGTTGCTGATAGGTGTCCTCGGCAAACGGGCCGCGGCGCAGCTCCCAGGGGCTTTCGCCATGCTCGATGACCAGACGGGATTCGACTTCCTCTTCCAAGGATAGGCCTGCCAGTTCGTCTGCCGAAATGGGGCTTTGGAAGTCTGGGATGGCCTGGCGAATGAGCAGTGGTTTCTTCTGCCAGTAATCGCGCAGAAACTCCCGGGCGCTGATGCCGCCTAGGACTTGAAGTGGAATGTCAGAAGTCATGCGTAACACCTTGCTCTATATACAGAGCTGAAAATAAAAACGCCCGGCACAGCCGGGCGTGCATACATGTAATCGCTCAGATGCGCTTGGCCTGGGCAACGGCGTTGCCGATGTAATTGGCCGGCGTCAGTTTGCGCAGCTCTGCCTTCGCTTCGGCTGGAATGTCCAAACCGTCGATGAAAGTCTGCAGGGCTTCGGGCGTAATGCCTTTGCCGCGGGTCAGGTCTTTCAGCTTTTCGTACGCGTTTTCCACGGCGTAGCGGCGCATGACTGTCTGTACTGGCTCGGCCAGCACCTCCCAGCAGGCGTCGAGGTCTTCGGCGATGCGGGCGGCGTTGAGCTCCAGCTTGCCGATGCCCTTGAGGCTGGCCTCGTAGGCGATGACGCTGTGGGCGAAGCCGACGCCGAGGTTGCGCAGTACGGTGGAATCGGTCAGGTCACGCTGCCAGCGGGAGATCGGAAGCTTGCTTGCAAGGTGCTGGAAGAGTGCGTTGGCGATGCCGAGGTTGCCTTCGGAGTTCTCGAAGTCAATCGGGTTGACTTTGTGCGGCATGGTAGAGGAGCCGATCTCCCCGGCAACGGTCTTCTGCTTGAAGTAACCGAGCGAGATGTAGCCCCAGACGTCGCGGTCGAAGTCGATGAGAATGGTGTTGAAGCGCGCGATGGCGTCGAACAGCTCGGCGATGTAGTCGTGCGGCTCGATCTGCGTCGTGTAGGGGTTCCATGTCAGGCCGAGGTCACCTTCGATGAACTCGCGGGCGTTGGCCTCCCAGTCGATATCCGGATACGCACTCAGATGGGCGTTGTAATTACCCACTGCGCCGTTGATCTTGCCCAGCAGCGGAACGGCCGCAACCTGGGCAACCTGACGCTCCAGGCGATAAACGACGTTCGCCAGCTCTTTGCCAAGGGTGGTCGGTGAAGCAGGTTGGCCATGGGTGCGCGACAGCATCGGCACGTCAGCAAACTGCACCGCGAGCTTGCGAATCGACTCGGCGACCTGGCGCATCAGTGGCAGCAGAACGCTGTCGCGGCCTTCACGCAGCATCAGCGCGTGGGAGAGGTTGTTGATGTCTTCGCTGGTGCAGGCGAAGTGGATGAACTCGTTGACCTTGGCCAGTTCCGGCAGCTGCTTGGCCTGCTCTTTGAGCAGGTATTCAACTGCTTTGACGTCGTGATTGGTGGTGCGCTCGAACTCCTTGACGCGCTCGGCATGTTCCAGCTGGAAGTTCTCGGCCAACTGATTCAGCACGGCATTGGCTTCGCTGGAGAAGGGCGCGACTTCCGGTACGCCTGGATGAGCAGCGAGGCGCTGGAGCCAGCGGACTTCGACCTGAACACGGCAGCGGATCAGGCCGAATTCGCTGAAGATCGGGCGCAAGGCGCTGGTTTTGCCGGCGTAACGGCCGTCGACGGGGGAAACCGCCGTGAGCGAGGAAAGCTGCATAGAGGGCATTCTCGGACAGTCAGGCAACGAAAAGAGGGCGCAGATTATACATGAATGTACCAGGTGAGCCCGGCACATTCGCTGTGGTTAGAGGTCTTCGCTCTGGGTCGCGCGCAGCCTGGGATAAAGGGCATCGAGCAACTTGCGCCGACTAAAGATCAGTTGCCAGCGATGGCCGCCGAGTTGGCGCCAGAGGCGGGCCGAACGAATGCCTGAGAGGAGCAGGGCGCGGATCTTGGAAGCATTGTCCGGCTGCTGAAGGTGGCGCATGTCGCCCTGGACCTGAATGCGCTGACGGAAGGTGCTCAAGGTGTCCTGATAGAGACCGCCGAACGAAGCGACGACATTTTCGTGCGTTATACCGAAGTGCTCGACTTGCTGCTGGATCTGGTCCAGCCGGCTGCCGATGACCTGGAGCATGTCATCGCGTTTGTCGAGCTGGCGTTCCAGACCGATCATCGCCAAGGCATAGCGCAGGGGCTCGCGTTGCAGGGTGCTGCTGTCGCGTTCCAGCGCGCCGACCAGAGCGCGGTAACCGTCACGCAGATTCAGATCATTGCCGCCGTAGATTTCAAGGGTGGTTTGCGGGTTGCGGGCCAGTAGACTGCCAAGCATGCAGCCGAGCGAGGCATTCGGAATTTGGCCGGTGCGTGCGATTCGGTCCACCAGCGTTGCGGCTTCGAAGACCGCGCCAAGTGCGATCAGCTGTTCGTCCAGCGCTTTCATGGGCGACCCTCGAACCAGGGTTCGGCCTGCTCGATCACGCCACCGCCCAGGCAAATTTCACCTTCGTAGAAAACCACTGACTGGCCTGGCGTAACTGCGCGCTGAGGTGCATCAAAGACAGCGCGATAGCCGTCTGGTGTCTTTTCCAGCGTGCACGCCTGATCACTCTGGCGGTAGCGAACTTTGGCTGTCAGCCTGAGTGGCTCGCTGAGGTTGATCGGGTTTACCCAGTAGATGTCCGACGCCAGTAGGGCGCGAGAAAAAAGCCATGGATGATCGTTACCCTGACCAACTACCAGCACATTACGCTGCAGGTCTTTGCTCAGGACATACCAAGGCTCGTCCGAGGCATCTTTGAGGCCGCCTATGCCCAAGCCTTGCCGCTGTCCGATGGTGTGATACATCAAGCCGTGATGACGGCCGATCACTTCACCATCGATGGTTTCGATATTACCGGGCTGGGCGGGAAGGTATTGCTTGAGAAAGTCGCTGAAGCGCCTTTCGCCGATGAAGCAGATGCCGGTGGAGTCTTTCTTCTTAGCCGTGGCAAGTCCGTACTTCTCGGCGATCGCTCGCACTTCAGGCTTTTCAAGCTCGCCGACAGGAAACAGCGTCTTGCTCAGCTGCTCCCCACCGACCGCATGCAGGAAGTAACTTTGGTCCTTGTTCGGGTCCAGCCCTTTGAGCAGCTCGCTGCGATCATTCACGTCGCGACGACGTACGTAATGGCCGGTCGCGATGAGGTCTGCTCCCAGCACCAAAGCGTAGTCGAGGAAAGCCTTGAACTTGATCTCCCGGTTGCAAAGGATGTCGGGGTTCGGCGTGCGTCCCGCCTTGTACTCGGCAAGGAAATGTTCGAAAACGTTGTCCCAGTACTCGGCTGCGAAGTTGGCTGTGTGCAGCTTGATGCCGATCCGATCGCACACAGCCTGGGCGTCGGCCAGATCTTCCTTGGCGGTGCAGTATTCCGTGCCGTCGTCCTCTTCCCAGTTCTTCATGAACAGGCCTTCGACCTGATAGCCCTGCTCGAGCAGCAGGAGGGCGGAAACGGAAGAGTCCACTCCGCCGGACATGCCGACGATGACACGTGTTTTTTCCGGGGAGATGAGGGTGGTTACAGACATAGGAACACGCTGAGGCTCTGCAAAGGGGCGGAATTCTATCAGGCTGCAGCAGGCATGACGAAGCCGCGTTCAGTTGCGAATCACGTCAAGCGAATGCAGCGGCCCGGTCAGATAATCATCGATACAGCGGGGCACCAGTTCGCTGCGCCAGCGTTCAGGTTGCGCCTCCAGCTCTTCGCGGCTCAGCCACCGAGCGGCGACGATGCCCTCGTCGAGTTGACGCTGCGGATCATGCTGCAGGGCTCTGGCGGCGAAGCACACGCGCTGATAGGTCACGCCATTGCTGGGGGCGGTGTACAGATAAATTCCCACGACGCCAATGAGCTCGACGTCCCAGCCGGTTTCTTCGAGTGTTTCTCGAATAGCCGCCTGGCGCAGATTCTCATTGGCTTCCAGATGCCCGGCAGGCTGATTGAGTACGAGACGGCCTGCCTTGAGCTCTTCTACCAACAGAAAACGTCCCTGGTCTTCGATAACGGTCGCGACGGTGATATGCGGTTGCCAGTCCATATAAGCTGCCTTGCGCAAATGACGCGATCATAGCAGCGGGCTACCAGAAAGCACGAACCCCGGCACGGGCCGGGGTTCGTGGTAACGCTCAGGCGTTGACTCAGGCGTTCAGCGCGGCCAGGGCAGCGTTGAAGGTCGCGCTGGGGCGCATGACCTTGCTGGTCAGTTCAGGATTGGAGCGGTAGTAGCCACCGATATCGACTGGCTTGCCCTGAACGGCGGCGAGTTCGTCAACGATGGTTGCTTCCTGCTCGGTCAGTTGCTTGGCCAGCGGAGCGAAGTGGGCCTTCAGCTCGGCGTCTTCGTCCTGGGCGGCCAGGGCTTGCGCCCAGTACAGAGCCAGGTAGAAGTGGCTGCCGCGGTTGTCTAGCTGACCCACCTTGCGTGCCGGGGACTTGTTGTTGTCCAACAGCTTCCCGGTGGCCTGGTCGAGGGTCTTCCCTAGGATCTTGGCTTTGGCGTTGCCGGTCTTGATTCCGGTTTCCTCCAGGGACACCGCCAGAGCGAGGAATTCGCCGAGGGAGTCCCAGCGCAGGTAGTTTTCTTCTACCAGCTGCTGCACGTGCTTCGGTGCGGAACCGCCGGCACCGGTCTCGTACATGCCGCCGCCCGCCATCAGCGGAACGATGGAGAGCATCTTCGCCGAGGTGCCCAGTTCCATGATCGGGAACAGGTCGGTCAGATAGTCGCGCAGCACGTTGCCGGTCACCGAAATGGTGTCCTGGCCACGAATCATGCGCTCCATGCTGACGCGAATGGCTTCGTTGTAGCCCATGATGCGGATGTCCAGACCGGACAGATCGTGGTCCTGAAGATAGGCTTCTACTTTCTTCTGAAGCTGGCGATCGTGCGCGCGCTCAGGGTCCAGCCAGAAGATTGCCGGGGTGTTCGACTGACGAGCGCGGGTGACGGCAAGCTTGACCCAGTCGCGGATCGGAGCGTCCTTGGTCTGGCAGGCACGCCAGATGTCGCCTTTCTCGACGTCATGCTGCATCAGCACGGTGCCATCGGCCAGGACGACGCGCATGGTGCCGTCAGCCTGCATCTCGAAGGTCTTGTCGTGCGAGCCGTATTCCTCAGCCTTCTGCGCCATCAGGCCAACGTTCGGTACGCTGCCCATGGTGACCGGATCGAAAGCGCCGTTGGTTTTGCAGAAGTTGATCATCTCTTGGTAGATGCGGGCGTAGGTGCTTTCCGGCATTACCGCTTTGGTGTCCTTCTGCTTGCCGTCCTTGCCCCACATTTGACCGGAGTTGCGAATCATCGCCGGCATCGAGGCGTCCACAATGACGTCGCTCGGGATGTGCAGGTTGGTGATGCCCTTGACCGAGTCAACCATCGCCATTTCCGGACGGTGGCTATAGACCTCATGGATGTCGTGCAGGATTTCTTCCTGCTGCGAGACCGGCAGCGACTTGATCTTGTCGTAGACGCTGCTGATACCGTTGTTCGGGTTGACACCCAGCTCCTTGAACAGCTCGCCGTATTTGTCGAATACGTCTTTGTAGTAAACGCTGACCGCATGGCCAAAGACGATCGGGTGCGAGATCTTCATCATGGTGGCTTTGACGTGCAGGGACCACATTACGCCGGTCTCCTTGCAGTCCTGCAGCGTTTCTTCGAAGAACGCGCGCAGTTTGTTGCAGCTCATGAACATGCCGTCGAGCACTTCACCTTCCTGCAGGGCGAGCTGCTTCTTGACCTCGACCTTGCCATCCTTGCCGACGAACTCGATGCGCACGTCACCGGCTTTGTCCATGGTGATCGACTGTTCGCTGGAGAAGAAGTCGCCGCCGCGCATGTAGTCGGCGTGAGACTGCGACGCCTTGCTCCACTTACCCATGGAGTGTGGGTGCTTGCGTGCATAGGCCTTAACCGCAGCAGGAGCGCGGCGATCGGAATTGCCTTCACGTAGGACAGGGTTTACGGCGCTGCCGAGCACCTTGCCATAACGCGCGCGAACATCTTTCTCCGCGTCGGTTTGCGGATCTTCCGGGAAATTGGGGATGTTGTAGCCAAGGGCCTGCAGCTCGGCAATGGCCGCCTTGAGCTGAGGTACGGAAGCGCTGATGTTAGGGAGTTTGATGATGTTGGCATCGGGCTGGTTGGTCAGCTCGGCGAGTTTGGCCAAGTCATCATCCACTTTCTTGTCGGCGTCCAGCTGGTCGGCAAAGCTCGCAAGAATGCGCCCTGCAAGAGAGATGTCGCGTGTTTCGACGGCTAAATCGGCAGAGGCTGCGAACGCTTCTACAATGGGCAGAAGCGAATAGGTGGCCAGGGCTGGAGCTTCGTCGGTGAAGGTATAGATGATCTTCGAAGGGGTGGACATTTAGCGTTAACTCTCTTCTTGCTGGGCGTGCACAGAATCCCGAGTGCGCCGGGTAGGCGCTCTGGCTCTCCGTCTAGTTGAACCAGAAGTGGGATTCGCCGCGGTGTGATGGATGCACCAATAGAGTGTCGAGCATTTGAACCGGTGAGCCGCGATAGCAGCTCGGCGGTTTCAAGAGGCGGGTCTTGTACAAGACAGGCTCGTCCCTTATGACTTGTTAGTCATCGGGCCAGTATACCATCGAGCCAGCGCATGGCAGAACGGCGTTGCGCATACGACGAACGAACATGTAGTTTCAGTCGATTCAAGTGAGTTACCCTCAAAGATGATCGATGTCTAACCACGAAGACGGAGTCAAGCATGGGATACCAAAAGATCCAGGTGCCAGCCAGCGGTGACAAAATCACCGTCAATGCCGATAACACACTGAACGTACCTAATAACCCCATCATTCCCTATATCGAGGGTGACGGTATCGGCGTTGACATCAGCCCGGTGATGATCAAGGTGGTGGATGCGGCTGTTCAGAAGGCCTATGGCGGTGAGCGCAAGATTGCCTGGATGGAAATCTATGCAGGCGAAAAGGCCACACAGGTCTACGACCAGGACACCTGGCTGCCGAAGGAAACCTTGGAAGCCGTTCGTGATTACGTTGTGTCCATCAAGGGCCCGCTGACTACTCCGGTTGGGGGCGGTATCCGTTCATTGAATGTTGCGCTGCGCCAAGAGCTCGACCTCTATGTCTGTCAGCGCCCGGTTCGCTGGTTTACAGGCGTGCCGAGCCCGGTGAAGAAGCCGCAAGACGTGGATATGGTGATCTTTCGTGAGAACTCCGAAGACATCTACGCCGGCGTCGAATGGAAGGCTGGATCTCCGGAAGCGGAAAAGGTCATCAAGTTTCTGACCGAGGAAATGGGCGTCAAGAAAATCCGCTTCACTGAGAACTGCGGCATCGGCGTTAAGCCGGTTTCTTTGGAAGGTACCAAGCGTCTGGTGCGCAAGGCGTTGCAGTACGCGGTCGACAATGACCGGAGCTCAGTGACCATTGTCCACAAGGGCAATATCATGAAGTTCACCGAAGGCGCCTTCAAAGAGTGGGGCTACGAAGTGGCCCGCGACGAATTCGGTGCAGAGCTGCTGGATGGCGGCCCTTGGATGCAGTTCAAGAACCCGAATACCGGCAAGAACATTGTCGTCAAAGACGCCATCGCGGACGCCATGTTGCAACAGATTCTGCTACGGCCGGCTGAGTATGACGTCATCGCTACGCTCAACCTGAACGGCGATTATCTATCCGACGCACTGGCTGCTGAGGTGGGTGGTATCGGCATTGCTCCGGGGGCAAACCTGTCGGATACCGTTGCCATGTTCGAGGCGACTCACGGCACAGCGCCGAAGTATGCCGGTCAGGACAAGGTCAACCCAGGTTCGCTGATTCTCTCTGCCGAGATGATGCTACGCCACATGGGTTGGGTGGAAGCAGCTGACCTGATTATTAAGTCCACCGAAAACGCCATTGCCGCCAAGACCGTTACCTACGACTTCGAGCGTTTGATGGACGGTGCACAGCTGATGTCCTGCTCGCAATTCGGCGATGCAATGATCAGTCACATGTAAAAGCGGGTGTACAAAAAAAGGCCGATCAGATGATCGGCCTTTTTGTTTTGTTTCATAAAAAGTCAGGCGTCTACTGTTGAAACGCCTTGGGCAACAGCAGGGGTCGTCGCTTCAGACACGACCTGCTGCGGTCTGATGTCGGTAGCGTGTAGGCCTTTCGGACCCTGCAGAATGTTGAACACGACTGCTTGCCCAGCTTTGAGAGTTCGGTAGCCTTCCATCTGGATGGCCGAGTAGTGGGCGAACAGGTCCTCATCGCCGCCGTCTGCTACGATGAACCCATAGCCTTTGGCGTTGTTGAACCACTTGACCTTACCGCTTAGCATGCTGTTATCCCTCTGCAAATGAGTCCATTACTGGAGTAACATCCATTTCATTCCGCGCTTATGCAGCCCGAGGCCTCATGTTGCGCAACCCGTTTGCCCTTGTAGGCACATACTGTTTGTATCACCGTTTTGCCGATAGTCAAGGCGACTCGTCAGCTGGCTGCGAAGCTGTCCATATTTATCTGGCCCCCGTGCCACGACCTAGAACCGTTATGCGCATGCATGCTATTGCTCAGATTCGACTAACATTCAATCAGGATCGGCCCTTAGGGGACGAGGACGATGCCACTGGCCTCGCGGTCGAGGAGGCCAAGCCTGAATTAAAGGCACCACCGATGTACAAAGTTGTCATGTTTAATGATGACTACACGCCGATGGATTTCGTCGTCGAGGTGCTGGAAGGTATTTTCAATCACAGCAGGGAGCAGGCCACCAAGATCATGCTGGCCGTTCATACCGAGGGGAAGGCGGTCTGCGGGATGTATACCCGTGACGTAGCCGAAACCAAAGCGATGCAAGTGAATCAATATGCAAGGGAGTGCCAGCACCCGCTGCTTTGTGAGATCGAGAAGGACGGTTAACTCCGACTGCTGGGGAAGAGGTGAAGCTATGTTGAACCGTGAGCTCGAAGTCACTCTGAATCTGGCTTTCAAAGAGGCACGTACCAAGCGTCATGAGTTCATGACGGTTGAACACCTCCTGTTGGCCCTACTGGACAATGAAGCGGCTGCGACCGTATTGCGAGCCTGTGGCGCGAGCCTGGACAAGCTGCGGCACGATCTGCAGGAGTTCATTGATTCCACCACTCCACTTATTCCACAGCACGATGAAGAGCGCGAAACCCAGCCTACGC
The DNA here is from genome assembly GCF_040310405.1 of Pseudomonas sp. E45-MNA-CIBAN-0222. Lineage (NCBI taxonomy): Bacteria > Pseudomonadati > Pseudomonadota > Gammaproteobacteria > Pseudomonadales > Pseudomonadaceae > Pseudomonas > Pseudomonas sp. E45-MNA-CIBAN-0222. Next base: position 671,605 of record NZ_JBEOPU010000001.1, on the reverse strand, counting down.
TTGGGTTTCAGCGAGTTCTGCAGCGTGCAGTCTTCCACGTACAAAGCTCCGGCAAGCGTGAGGTCACCGGGGCCAATGTGCTGGTGGCGATTTTCAGCGAGCAGGAGAGCCAGGCTGTATTCCTGCTCAAACAGCAGAACGTTGCACGCATCGACGTCGTTAACTACATCGCCCACGGTATTTCAAAGGTGCCTGGCAGTGCCGGAAATCCGGAAGGCGATGCGGAGATGCAGGACGAGGATGGAGGGGAGCCGGGTGCCTCGAGTAATCCTCTGGATGCATACGCTAGCAACTTGAATGAGCTGGCGCGCCAGGGGCGGATCGACCCATTGGTCGGGCGCGAGAACGAGGTGGAGCGAGTAGCGCAGATTCTGGCGCGTCGCCGCAAAAATAACCCCCTCTTGGTTGGCGAGGCCGGTGTGGGCAAGACAGCCATTGCCGAAGGGTTGGCCAAGCGTATCGTCGACAATGAAGTGCCCGATTTGCTGGCTGACAGCGTCGTCTACTCGTTGGACCTGGGCGCGCTGCTGGCCGGTACGAAATACCGTGGTGACTTTGAAAAACGGTTCAAGGCACTACTCGGGGAGTTGCGCAAGCGGCCTCATGCAATTCTGTTCATCGACGAAATCCACACCATCATTGGCGCTGGCGCTGCGTCCGGCGGTGTAATGGATGCATCGAATCTACTCAAGCCTCTGCTTTCTTCAGGGGAGATTCGCTGCATTGGTTCTACGACGTTCCAGGAGTTTCGTGGGATCTTCGAAAAGGATCGTGCGCTCGCGCGTCGATTCCAGAAAGTTGATGTCACCGAACCGTCTGTCGAGGACACCATTGGCATTCTGCGCGGCCTCAAAGGGCGCTTCGAGCAGCACCACAACATCGAATATAGCGATGAGGCGCTTCGTGCGGCAGCCGAACTGGCGTCCCGTTACATCAATGATCGCCATATGCCCGACAAAGCTATCGATGTGATCGATGAGGCGGGTGCCTATCAGCGCCTGCAGCCGGAAGATCGTCGAGTCAAGCGCATCGAGGTAGAGCAGGTCGAGGATATCGTTGCGAAAATCGCGCGAATTCCTCCAAAGCACGTCAGCAGCTCGGACAAGGAGTTGCTGCGAAATCTCGAGCGTGACCTCAAGCTCACTGTTTTTGGGCAAGACGACGCAATCGACTCTCTTTCCACCGCAATCAAGCTTTCCCGTGCCGGACTCAAGGCGCCGGATAAACCCGTCGGCTCATTCCTCTTCGCTGGCCCTACTGGTGTTGGTAAGACTGAAGCTGCGCGGCAGCTTGCCAGGGCGCTGGGTGTGGAGCTGGTGCGCTTCGACATGTCCGAATACATGGAGCGCCACACCGTATCGAGACTGATCGGTGCGCCCCCAGGGTATGTCGGGTTTGATCAAGGCGGATTGCTCACCGAGGCGATTACCAAGCAACCGCATTGCGTGCTCCTGCTTGACGAGATTGAGAAGGCGCATCCCGAAGTCTTCAATCTGCTTCTGCAGGTTATGGACCACGGCACGCTTACGGACAACAACGGGCGTAAAGCTGACTTCCGTAATGTGATCATCATCATGACCACGAATGCAGGGGCGGAGACCGCGGCGCGCGCTTCCATTGGCTTTACCTTGCAGGATCACGCGTCTGATGCGATGGAAGTCATTAAGAAGAGCTTCACGCCGGAGTTCCGTAACCGTCTGGACACCATCATCCAGTTCGGTCGCTTGAGCCACGAGGTGATCAAGAGCATCGTCGACAAGTTCCTCATCGAACTGCAGGCGCAACTGGAAGACAAGCATGTGACGCTAGAGGTGTCGGATGCGGCCCGCGGATGGCTGGCCGAGCATGGCTATGACGCACAGATGGGCGCGCGTCCAATGGCGCGGCTGATTCAGGACAAGATCAAGCGGCCACTGGCTGAAGAGATTCTGTTCGGAGAGTTGGCTGAGCATGGCGGGGTAGTGCATATCGATATTCGTGGCGGGGAGCCGTTCTTCGAATTCGAGACTACTGCCGAGCTGGCCTGATTGTAAGTTGTAACTAGCGCCCGGCTTCGGCCGGGCGTTTTCGTTTTTGGCATTGCACCAGTGCCGTTCCCCCTGTTTGCTGCGCCAACAAAAAAGCCCGGTAAGAACCGGGCATTTTTTCTCGCAGCTCGCTTAGCGGGCGCGGTAGGTGATGCGACCCTTGCTTAGATCGTAGGGGGTCAGTTCAACGCGAACCTTGTCACCGGTAAGAATCCGGATGTAGTTCTTGCGCATCTTTCCGGAGATGTGCGCAGTAACGACGTGCCCGTTTTCCAACTCCACACGAAACATGGTGTTAGGCAGGGTGTCGACGACAGTACCTTCCATTTCGAAGCTGTCTTCTTTCGACATTCAGTAAAGTCCTCGGTGTCCAAATGAGTAACCCGGCGCATGCGTGCGCGGGCAAAAGCGGCAAGCATTGTGCCCGAAATGGGTCGATGAGCCAAGGACTTCAGCTGAGCGTAACCCAGCGCTGGTTAACCAGCAGTTCGATGGGGCGATATTCGGTCTTGTAATTCATCTTTCGGCAGTTCTTGATCCAGTAGCCGAGATAGACTGCTTTCAACCCCAAACGCGCGGCCTCACCTATCTGCCAGAGGATCGCGTAGCGCCCCAGGCTGCGGCGTTCTTCTTCAGGGTCGTAGAAGGTGTAGACCGCGGATAATCCGTTAGGCAGTACGTCGGTTACGGCCACAGCCAGCAGCCGCCCGTTCAGGCGGAACTCATAGAACCGTGAGAACGGCAGGTCGCGTACCAGGAAGGTGTTGAACTGGTCTCGGCTGGGCGGATACATGTCGCCATCGGCGTGGCGCTTATCGATATAAGTGGCGTAAAGGGTGTAAAGCTCTTCACTGAAAGCTGGGCGGACGCTATGAACCTGCAAGTCGGCGTTGCGCTTCAGGATTCGCTTCTGTTGACGGCTCAGGTCTGGTGCGCTTACCGGGATACGCGCCGGAATGCAGGCGGAACAGCGCTGGCAGTGGGGGCGGTATAGGTGATCGCCACTGCGCCGAAATCCCATCTCCGAAAGCTCCGCATACACCTGCACGTCCATCGGCTGGCTTGGATCGAGGAACAGTGTGGTGGCCTGTTCATCGGGCAGGTAGCTGCACGCATGGGGCTGAGTGGCGTAGAACTTGAGGCGAGCCAGTGAAGTCATGGTCAACTCTCAGAAATCATGAACTCAGTGTAGGTCAGCTTATGATGGCCGACTAGGCGCGCCAGTCTGCTGTGCTGGGGCAATCCAGGTACGCGGCGAGTGCGTCCGCAAACGCCTCTCGCGTGATGCTGCGAGCGCCGAAACTCTCCAGATGCCGCGTGGGCATCTGGCAGTCGATCAAAGCGAACTCCCACTCACGCAGTCGTTCCACCAAGGTGACGAACCCGACTTTGGATGCATCGGTTGCGCGACTGAACATCGACTCGCCAAAAAATAGCTTACCGATGGCCAGTCCGTAGAGTCCTCCGACGAGTTGTTCGTCGCGCCAAACCTCCACCGAGTGCGCCAAGCCTATTTCGTGAAGCCTGATATAGGCCTGCTGCATTGGTGTGGTGATCCAGGTACCTTCGGCATAACTGCGAGGGTCGGCACAGCCTTGAATGACATCGCTGAATGCTCGATCAAGTGTGACCTCGTAGTCCCCCTGGCGGATACGTTTGCGTAGGCTGCGGGAGACGTGTAGTTCGTGCGGATAGAGGACGGTACGTGGGTCGGGCGACCACCATAGCAATGGCTGCCCATCCTGATACCAGGGGAAGCAGCCATGGCGATAGGCAGCCACTAGCCGCTCGGCGCTCAGGTCGCCTCCGGCCGCCAGTAGGCCGTTGGGTTCACGCAGAGCCGTTTCGAGAGGGGGGAAAGTAAGGTCGTCGCGCTTAAGCCAAGTCAGCATATCGCCACGCTGGTAGGGGAGGGCGGGCCGTAGCCCGCCGCATGATCAGTTGTCGAGGTATTTTTCGGCGTCCAGCGCCGCCATGCAGCCAGCACCGGCAGAGGTAATTGCCTGCCGATAGACGTGGTCGGCCACGTCGCCGGCTGCGAAGACTCCCGCAATGCTGGTGCAGGTCGCGTCGCCTTCTCCGCCGCCTCTGATCTTCAGGTAACCATCCTTCATTTCCAGCTGGCCTTGAAACAAGTCGGTGTTCGGTTTGTGGCCGATGGCGATGAATACGCCAGCGAGGTCGAGTTTGTTCTCTTCGCCGGTAAGCGTGCTCTTCAGTCGAACGCCGGTCACGCCGCTCGCGTCACCAAGCACCTCCTCGAGCGTGTGGTTCCAGTGCAGACGGATATTGCCGTTGGTCGCCTTATCCATGATCTTGTCCTGCAGGATCTTCTCCGACCGCAGTTTGTCGCGGCGGTGGATCAGATGGACTTCCTTGGCGATGTTGGACAGGTAAAGGGCTTCCTCGACCGCGGTATTGCCGCCGCCGATCACGGCGACGACCTGGTTGCGGTAGAAGAATCCGTCACAGGTAGCGCAGGCGGAGACGCCGCGGCCGGCGAACGCCTCTTCCGAAGGCAGGCCGAGATACTGCGCGGAAGCACCGGTGGCAATGATCAGGGCATCGCAGGTATAGACGGCGCTATCCCCTCGAAGGGTGAACGGACGCTGCTGCAACTCTGCGGTATGGATGTGATCGAAGACGATCTCGGTGTCGAAGCGTTCGGCGTGCTTCTGCATGCGGACCATCAGGTCCGGGCCGGTCAGACCTTCGACATCGCCGGGCCAGTTATCTACTTCGGTTGTGGTGGTCAGTTGGCCGCCTGGCTGGATGCCAGTGATCATCAATGGCTTCAAATTGGCGCGGGCAGCGTATACCGCAGCGGTATAACCGGCCGGGCCTGAGCCGAGGATGATCAGACGCGAATGCTTGACTTCACTCATAAAAAGCCCTCATAAGCCTTTGTTGCAAATAGAGAAGCGTGCTCCAGTCGAGCCGCGCCGGGAAATCGGGCGTTTATGCTACACCGAAGCATTGGCAAAAGCCCAAGCCGCCGCGGAACCCGCATGCCATCGAATCGACAAACCCGTACAATGCCAGGGTTCTGGCTGACTACGGTTCATCGCGCCGCAGGCGCAGGAAAGAAAGCGTTTTGAAGAATTCCTCATCTCCCGCGCCGGCAACTGTCTGGCGACAACAACTGCACTATCGCCTCAAGGAAGGCGCGTTGATTGCGCTCGGTGCGCTCTGCGTCTATCTGTGGATGGCTCTGCTGACCTACGATCCGGGCGACCCCGGCTGGACGCATACGAGTAATGTCGATCAGGTCCGCAATGCTGCGGGGCGCGCTGGCGCCTGGTTTGCCGACGTTCTGTTCATGGCGCTCGGTTATTTCGCTTACCTGTTCCCGCTGTTGCTGGGCGTCAAAACCTGGCAGGTGTTTCGCGCGCGGCATCAGGCCTGGGCGTGGAACGGTTGGCTGTTTTCCTGGCGCTTGATCGGGCTGGTGTTCCTGATCCTGTCCGGCTCGGCTTTGGCGTACATCCATTTCCAGTCTGCCGCCGGTCTGCCCGCTTCGGCCGGTGGTGCGCTCGGTGAAAGTCTCGGGCAGTTAGCCGTACTTTCGCTCAACGTGCAGGGCAGTACCCTGGCGCTGTTGGCGTTCTTCCTGTTTGGCTTGACCGTTTTTACGGACTTGTCCTGGTTCAAGGTGATGGATATCACCGGCAAGATCACGCTCGATCTGATAGAACTCATCCAAAGCGTCTTCAGCCGCTGGTGGAATGCCCGGGCGGAGCGCAAGCAGATGGTTGCCCAGCTCCGTGAAGTGGACGACGTGGTAAGTGAGGTGGCAGCGCCCATGGTGCGTGACCGTCGTGAGCAGGCCAAGGTCAAGGAGCGCATCATCGAGCGCGATGAATCCCTGGCCAAGCACATGAGCGAACGTGACAAGCGTGTGGCGCCGGTTATCGCGCCGCCTGCTCCGCCCAAGGCGGCCGAGCCGAGCAAGCGTGTGCTCAAAGAGAAGCAGGCTACGCTGTTCGTCGATCCGCTGATCGAGGGCAGCCTTCCTCCGATTTCCTTGCTCGATGCCGCGGAAAAGCAGCAAAAGCAATACTCGCCGGAATCGTTGGAGGCAATGTCGCGGCTACTGGAGATCAAGCTCAAGGAGTTTGGCGTCGAGGTCATCGTCGAGTCCGTTCATCCAGGCCCAGTCATTACCCGGTTTGAGATCCAGCCCGCGGCAGGCGTCAAGGTCAGCCGCATTTCCAATCTGGCGAAGGATCTTGCGCGCTCCTTGGCGGTGATCAGTGTACGTGTGGTCGAAGTCATTCCGGGCAAGACCACCGTAGGTATCGAGATTCCCAACGAGGATCGCCAGATCGTGCGCTTCTCCGAGGTCCTTTCTTCTGCGCCTTATGACGACGCCAAATCGCCGGTCACCATTGCTCTGGGCCACGATATCGGCGGCAAGCCGGTTATCGCCGACCTCGCGAAGATGCCGCACCTGCTGGTGGCCGGTACGACCGGCTCCGGTAAGTCGGTGGGCGTCAACGCGATGATTCTTTCGATCCTGTTCAAGTCCACGCCAGAAGAGGCGCGGCTTATCATGATCGACCCGAAGATGCTCGAGCTGTCGATCTACGAAGGTATTCCGCACCTGCTCTGCCCGGTCGTTACCGACATGAAAGAGGCCGCCAACGCCCTGCGTTGGAGCGTCGCCGAGATGGAGCGCCGTTACAAACTGATGGCGGCGATGGGCGTGCGTAACCTCGCGGGCTTCAATCGCAAGGTCAAGGACGCCGAAGAAGCCGGCACACCGCTGACCGATCCGCTGTTCCGTCGCGAAAGCATGGACGACCAACCGCCACCGCTGAAGACGCTGCCGACCATCGTTGTGGTGGTGGACGAATTTGCCGACATGATGATGATCGTCGGCAAGAAGGTCGAAGAGCTGATCGCCCGTATCGCGCAGAAAGCGCGCGCGGCCGGCATCCACCTGATCCTCGCCACGCAGCGCCCGTCGGTGGACGTGATTACCGGCCTGATCAAGGCCAACATCCCTACCCGTATGGCGTTCCAGGTATCGAGCAAAATCGATTCGCGCACCATCCTCGATCAAGGTGGTGCCGAACAATTGCTTGGTCACGGCGACATGCTCTATCTGCCGCCGGGTACCGGTTTGCCGATTCGTGTACACGGCGCCTTCGTTTCCGACGAAGAGGTACATCGAGTGGTTGAGGCCTGGAAGGCCCGGGGCGCACCCGACTACATTGAGGAGATCCTTGTCGGCGTGGAAGACTCCGGCAGTGGTTTCGATGGCGGCAGTGGCGAAGGCAGCGGGGAAGGCAGTGAAGAAGATCCGCTGTACGACGAGGCCGTGCGCTTCGTCACTGAAAGCCGTCGTGCATCGATTTCCGCCGTGCAGCGCAAGCTGAAGATTGGCTACAACCGTGCCGCGCGGATGATCGAGGCCATGGAAATGGCCGGCGTGGTGACATCCATGAATACCAATGGCTCGCGCGAAGTCATCGCGCCGCCGCCTATGCGCGATTGAATCGCTTCGAGGGCTAAATGCAATTGATCCGTTTGCTGTGTGCATCTGTCCTGATGGTCGCCCTGGCCCCGGCTCACGCCGACCAGGCTGCGTCTACCCAACGACTGACTGGCTTGCTCAATCAGGCCGAAACCCTGACCGGCCGCTTCTCGCAGCTTTCGCTTGATGGCGGCGGTACTCAGCTGCAAGAAACCTCCGGTGAGCTTGCGCTCAAGCGCCCTGGACAGTTCCGCTGGCACACCGACGCGCCGATGGAGCAGCTGCTGGTCTCCAACGGCAAGAAAGTCTGGCTGTATGACCCGGATCTCGAGCAGGTCACCATCCAAGAGCTCGACCAGCGCCTGACCCACACTCCGGCGCTGCTGCTGTCCGGCGACGTTTCCACCATCAGCGAGAACTTCGAGGTTTCCCACAAGGAGGCCGGTGAGGTCGTGGACTTCACGCTCAAGCCTAAAGCCAAGGACACGCTTTTCGATAACCTGCGTCTGTCATTTCGCAACGGAGTGATCAATGACATGCAACTGATCGACAGCGTCGGTCAGCGCACCAACATCCTCTTCATGGGCGTGAAGATGAATCAGCCGCTCAAGGCCGATCTGTTCACCTTCGACATTCCAGAGGGTGCCGATGTCATTTCCGAGTGACCGTCATCCGACATTCGTATCAGGTGGCCTGCGCAGCTGCGGGCCGCTGCAATCGAGGTAACCGTCCGCAATGGACCTGTTCAACCGCGAACCTGTCGCCCAGCCCCTTGCCGCGCGTCTACGTGCGTCCAGCCTCGACGAGTACGTCGGGCAGGACCACTTGCTCGCTCGCGGCAAGCCTTTGCGTGAGGCGCTAGAGCAGGGCGCGCTGCATTCGATGGTGTTCTGGGGGCCGCCCGGGGTCGGCAAGACCACCTTGGCGCGGCTTCTGGCCAAGGTTTCCGATGCCCATTTCGAGACGGTTTCCGCTGTGCTCGCCGGGGTCAAAGAGATTCGTCAGGCGGTAGAAATAGCCAAACAGCAGGCGGCGCAATATGGCCGACGTACCATCCTGTTCGTCGATGAAGTGCATCGCTTCAACAAGTCCCAGCAGGACGCCTTCCTGCCTTACGTCGAAGACGGCACGCTGATCTTCATCGGCGCGACCACCGAGAATCCCTCCTTCGAACTCAACAACGCCTTGCTCTCACGTGCCCGCGTCTATGTGCTGAAAAGCCTCGACGAAGCGGCCTTGCGCAAGCTCGTCGCGCGCGCGCTAAGTGATCCAAAAGGGCTGGGTGACTTGCATCTGGAGCTGCCGGAAGAGAGCTTCCAGATGCTGCTGGCCGCGGCCGACGGCGATGGCCGTCGGTTGCTCAACCTGCTGGAGAACGCATCGGATCTGGCCGAGGAGGGCGGTAGCATCAGTACCGACCTGCTCCAAGATCTGCTGGGCGACAGTCGACGACGTTTCGACAAGGGCGGCGAAGCGTTCTACGACCAGATTTCCGCCCTGCATAAGTCGGTACGTGGTTCCAATCCGGATGCGGCACTGTACTGGTTCGCGCGTATGCTCGATGGCGGCTGCGATCCTCTGTATATCGCCCGGCGCGTCGTGCGCATGGCCAGCGAGGAAATCGGCAATGCCGACCCGCGCGCGCTACCTCTATGTCTGAATGCATGGGACGTGCAGGAGCGCCTAGGCAGCCCGGAAGGCGAGCTGGCCGTAGCGCAGGCCATCGTCTATCTCGCCTGCGCGCCGAAAAGCAACGCTGTCTATACCGCGTTCAAAGCAGCCATGCGCGACGTTGCAGAGAGTGGCTCGCAGGAGGTGCCGCTGCATCTGCGCAATGCGCCGACCAAGTTGATGAAAGAGCTCGGTTACGGCAACGAGTACCGCTACGCCCATGACGAGCCGGATGCTTATGCTGCCGGTGAGGATTACTTCCCTGAAGCCATGCAGCCGCGCCGCTACTACCAGCCCGTGCCTCGTGGGCTGGAAAGCAAAATCCGCGACAAGCTGGAACACCTCGCCAGGCTTGATCGCGAAAGCCCGAAACAACGGAGAAAAGGATGATCCGTATGGCCTTGGCCGTCGCGTGCGGCGGTGTGATCGGTACACTGTTGCGTTTTGCTGTCGCCACCTGGGTCAGCGCTCAGTGGCCTCGGCATTTTTATCTGGCCACAGTGGCCGTAAACCTGCTTGGTTGCCTACTGATCGGCTATCTCTACGCGACCTTTCTCGCGCGGCCAGACATTTCCCCAGAGTTGCGCGGCGCATTGATCATCGGTTTTCTCGGCGCACTGACGACTTTCTCCAGCTTCTCGCTGGATGCGCTGCGGCTGCTGGAGAGCGGCCAGCTGGCGACCGCTTTCGTTTACGTCGGCGGCAGCGTACTCGGCGGGTTGCTGGCAGCCTGGGGCGGTCTCACGCTCGCGAGGTTATGAACCGGCGCCCGTTCACAGTAAACTTCGCTCCCTGTTCGCCCTTCATCCAAGCTTTCACAGACGAGACCCACCATGCTTGATTCGAAACTGGTACGCACTCAGCTACAGGACGTGGCGGCCCGCCTGGCCACCCGTGGCTACCAGCTGGACGTGGCGCGCATCGAGGCGCTGGAAGCTCAGCGCAAGACCGTGCAGACCCGCACCGAACAACTTCAGGCAGAGCGCAACGCGCGCTCCAAGTCCATCGGCCAGGCCAAGCAGCGTGGTGAGGACATCGCGCCATTGCTCGCCGACGTGGATCGCATGGGCTCGGAACTCGAATCCGGCAAACAGGAGCTGGACCGCATCCAGACCGAACTCGACCAGCTGATGCTGAGCATTCCCAACATGCCGCACGAGTCTGTGCCGGTCGGGGCGGATGAGGATGAGAACGTTGAGGTTCGCCGCTGGGGCACGCCGAAGACCTTTGAATTCGCCGTTCAGGACCATGTCGCCTTGGGCGAACAGCATGGTTGGCTGGACTTCGAGACCGCTGCCAAGCTGTCCGGCGCCCGCTTCGCGCTGATGCGCGGCCCGATCGCACGCCTGCATCGCGCGCTGGCACAGTTCATGATCGACCTGCACACACGCGAGCATGGCTATGAAGAGGCCTACACGCCGTATCTGGTACAGGCGCCCGCGCTGCAGGGTACCGGCCAGCTGCCGAAGTTCGAGGAAGATCTGTTCAAGATCAGCCGCGAGGGCGAAGCCGATTTCTACCTGATTCCGACCGCGGAGGTTTCGCTGACCAACATCGTTGCCGGCGAGATTCTCGATGCCAAACAGTTGCCGCTTAAGTTTGTCGCCCATACGCCGTGCTTTCGTAGCGAGGCCGGTGCGTCAGGCCGCGATACCCGCGGCATGATCCGCCAGCACCAGTTCGACAAGGTCGAGATGGTGCAGATCGTCGAGCCGTCCAAGTCTTTCGAGGCGCTGGAGGAGCTGACCGGTAATGCCGAGAAGGTACTGCAGCTGCTGGAGTTGCCTTACCGCGTGCTGTCGTTGTGCACCGGTGACATGGGCTTCGGCGCGACCAAGACCTATGACCTGGAAGTCTGGGTGCCGAGCCAGGACAAATACCGCGAGATTTCCTCCTGCTCAAACTGCGGCGATTTCCAGGCGCGGCGCATGCAGGCGCGTTATCGCAACCCGGAAACCGGCAAGCCGGAACTGGTGCACACGCTCAACGGTTCGGGCCTGGCAGTCGGGCGTACATTGGTCGCTGTGTTGGAAAACTACCAGCAGGCCGACGGTAGCGTAGTTGTGCCGGAAGTACTGAAGCCATACATGGGCGGAATCGAAGTCATCGGCTGAGGTTGCGTCGCGCTGCGTCACCGCGGTCCTGGTATCAGACCGGATCCTTGATATTCGACAAGGGGCATCACGGCCGTAATGGCTGTGATGCCTATACCTCCAACACCCTCCAGGATTCGCCCATGGAATACCTTCCGCTGTTCCACAACCTCAAAGGCCGTACGGTGCTGATCGTCGGTGGCGGCGAGATTGCCTTGCGCAAGGCTCGCTTGCTCAGCGAAGCCGGCGCGCGGCTGCGAGTGGTGGCGCCAAGCATTGAGGCGCAACTGGCCGAGCTGGTGATGGCGGGGGGAGGCGAATGCCTCGATCGCGGTTATGAACCGCAGGACATGCGCGGCTGTGTGCTGGCTATCGCCGCCACCGATGACGAGCCGCTGAACGCCTCGGTGTCGCAACATGCAAATGCGCTGGGCATGCCGGTCAACGTGGTCGATTCGCCAGACCTGTGCAGTGTAATTTTCCCTGCGATCGTCGATCGCTCGCCGTTGGTGATTGCCGTGTCCAGCGGGGGCGATGCGCCTGTACTGGCGCGGCTGATCCGTGCTCGTATCGAGACGTGGATTCCTGCGGCCTACGGGCAATTGGCGGGGCTGGCCAAACAATTTCGCGCGCAGGTCAAAGCCAAGTTTGCTGATGTGCAGCAGCGGCGAGTGTTCTGGGAGGAAACATTCCAGGGCTCTATCGCCGAACAGGCCCTGGCTGGACGTACTGCTGAGGCCGAACGCCTGCTTGCCGAAAAGCTTGCAGGTGCCGCGCCCCGCGCTCTAGGTGAGGTCTATCTGGTTGGCGCCGGTCCAGGCGATCCGGATCTGCTGACGTTCCGTGCCTTGCGCCTCATGCAGCAGGCCGATGTCGTGCTCTACGACCGTTTGGTTGCGCCGGCAATCATCGACCTGTGTCGCCGCGACGCCGACCGCATCTACGTTGGCAAGCAGCGCTCGGAACACGCCGTGCCGCAGGATCAGATCAACCAGAAGCTGGTTGCCCTGGCGAAGGAAGGTAAGCGCGTGCTGCGTCTCAAGGGCGGCGATCCGTTCATCTTCGGTCGCGGCGGCGAGGAAATCGAAGAGCTGGCAGCACACGGTGTACCGTTTCAGGTAGTGCCGGGCATCACCGCTGCCAGCGGCTGCGCGGCCTATGCGGGTATCCCCCTGACCCATCGTGACCACGCCCAGTCGGTGCGCTTCGTTACTGGCCACCTCAAGGATGGAAGCTGTGACCTGCCTTGGGCTGAACTGGCGGCGCCGGGCCAGACGCTGGTGTTCTATATGGGATTGGTGGGGCTGCCGGTGATCTGCCAGCAGCTGATTGCCCATGGCCGTTCGGCGGATACGCCGGCCGCGCTGGTACAGCAGGGCACCACGAGCAATCAGCGCGTGTTCACGGGCACGCTGGCTACGCTTGCAAAGCTGATTGCGCACAAAGAGGTGCAGGCACCGACACTGCTCATCGTCGGTGATGTTGTGAAGCTGCGGGATAAGCTCGCCTGGTTCGAAGGCGCCCAAGCGAGCGTGTAGACCGAGCGCTCGCGTGCAGCCTGCGCCGTGTTGTCAGCGGCGCAGATAGGCGGTGAAATCGATATCGCCGGCAGAAAGGATCGCCTGAACGCGGTTGTGCACGTTGAGCTTGCGCAGGATCGCCGAGACATGCGCCTTTACGGTGGTTTCAGCGATATCGAGGTTGTAGGCGATCTGCTTATTGGATTCACCCTTGGTCATGCGCTCTAGCACCAGCAGTTGCTTGCGGGTCAAAGCCTGCAACAGCTCCGGCGGAATCGACGGCTCGCTATGGTAGGAGTGACGGCTGGTGGGCTTCTGGCTACGAATGATGTCCGAGGGCAAGTAGACGTTGCCGTTGAGGATCTGCTCGATCGCGTCGGTCATCTGTGCCCGCGGCGAGGATTTGGTGATGAAACCGACGGCGCCATAGGTGATTGCCTGCAGCACGATCTGCTTGTCCTGCTCGGCGGAGACGATTACCACGGGGATGGTGGGTGCTTCGTTGCGCAGGTTGATCAGGCCATTGAGCCCGTGCATGCCGGGCATGTTCAGGTCCAGCAGCACCAGATCGAGATCATCATGTTCCAGCGTCAGTGCCAGCGCGCTGTCGAGGTCGGCAGTTTCGAGGATTTCGCTGTCGGGAAAGCCGTCGCGAATGACGTTATGGATGGCTTCACGAAACAGCGGATGGTCATCCGCAATCAGTATCTTGTACAAGGCCGGTCACCTCTTTGTTGTGATTATGGTGGGCATGTTCATCAGGACATCATTCGCTGCCAGGCAGGGGCTCCGGAGCGGCAGGGTGCAAGGGCAGGCCCGCTTGCTCCCAACCGTCTACCCCGTCGCGATACCAATACAGTCTTTTATAGCCCAAGGCATGGGCGCGTTTGGTGGCGTTCCAGCCGAGCCAGCAGTCGGAGCGGCAGTAGAAGACCAGCGGCCGTTCGACATCACCCTGACTGACACGGGCGAGGTTGTCGCTGAAGTAGCTTGCCCATTCGGGTTGCAGATCGCCATCACCGGTATTGGGTAACCAGATGCTGCCCGGTAGATTTGCGTGCGGCTCACTGTCGATGAATTGCCCTGCCAGCCATTGGCTGCGATATACGTCTACCAGTATCAGATCGGGGGTTTGCGCCAACAACCTCTGCAGGGAGGACGTATCCAGCGTCTTAGCGCCTTCGGCGGTGGCCGGTGTCGGGCTACGGTACTGCGTCTGACGATACCCGTCGGTGGAGAACAATGCCGGCTGTGCATCCGCGATGGCGGTCAGCGGTTCGCTGAGCCCAGACAGCGCGGCGATCAGCAATGGCAGCAGCAGCCTGAACATGATCCTGATCCTTAGCACTTCGGTGGGTCGATTACAGAGCATTGGGCTCGTCTTTGAAATCCTACGATGGAGAGTAAAACCGGTACCAAAGTAGCAATTGGCTCATGCCGAGCGGCGCAATGCTGCATGTTGCGGGTTGAAGCTGATTACTGCGAGCACGCTGAACAGCAACGTCAGACTGAGGCAAACCAGCAGCGCAGTGGGTGCGAGCCGCAGGTAGAGTGCGTGACGCACCAGTTCCACGGCGTAGGAGAATGGGTTGATCGCGCAGATCCAGTACAGCCACTCGCTGGCTTCTCGCATCTTCCACAGCGGATACAGCGCCGAGGACAGGAAGAACATCGGGAAAATAACGAAATTCATCACCCCGGCGAAGTTCTCCAGCTGGCGAATGCCGTTGGACAGCAGCAAGCCCAGTGCACTAAGCAACAACGCCACGAGCAGCAGGGCGGGCAGGGCGACGAGTAGGCCGAGCAGTGGCGGTTGGACGCCGTAGAACCAGGCAATGGCGAGAAACGCATAGACCTGCAGCAACGAGATCAGCGCAGTGGCCACCAGCTTGCTAGCCAGCAAGAAACTGCGCGGCAGCGGACTGGTCAGCAGTACCCGCATGCTGCCCATTTCGCGGTCGTAGACCATCGATAGCGAACCCTGCATACCGTTGAACAGCAAGATCATGCAGGTCAGTCCCGGCACGATGTAGGTCTCGTAGGTGATGTAGGTTTCGTACGGTTCGATGATCGCGATACCAAGCGCTGCGCGAAAGCCGGCGGCGAACACCACCAGCCAGAGCAGCGGGCGTACCAGTGCGCTGAAGAAGCGCGAACGCTGCTGTACGAAGCGCAACCATTCGCGCAGGACGATGCCGCGCAGGCATTCCCAGTAAGTGATCATGACCTATTCCGCCCGGAAACAGGGGGCGCGCTCGTGTGCTGAGCAGCGTCACCCCTGGGTTCCGGCATGATTGTATCCGTGGAAGCGGGTTCGACCGCGAACGGCGTGGCCCCGCGCTGAGGAGGTGCATCGCCTGCGTCACTCACGCTGCTTTGGCCGTCGTTGCCGGTCAGCCGTGCAAAGCTCGCGGCCAGGTCCTCGCCCTCGGCAACCAGTGTCGCAGCGCGTCCTTGCGCCACCAAACGGCCACGGTTGAGCACCAGCAGGTCATCGTCGGCGCGCACTTCATCGAGCAGGTGTGTAGTCCATAGCACGCTCATGCCCCGTTCCTGGCAGAGCATGCGCACGTGCTGGTTGAGCGCTTGCCGGCTGGCTGGGTCGAGGCCGGCGCTGGCCTCATCGAGCAACAGCAGATCAGGCCGGTGCAGCAGGGCACGGGCGATCTCCACGCGCCGGCGATGGCCGCCGTTGAGTTCCCGTACTTTGCTACGACGGCGCTCGCTGAGCTGCTGGCGCTGCAGTTCCAGTTCGATGCGTTCGGATGCCACCTGTCTAGGCATGCCGTGCAGTGCAGCGTGATAGCGCAGGTTCTGCTCCACGGTCAGATCCAGGTCCAGCGTACTCTGCTGGAATACCACGCCCAGACGTACAAGTGCCTTGCGTGGGGCATCGCGCAGGCTGAAGCCGGCAATGCTGATCTGGCCCTGCTGCAAGTCGTACAGACGAGTGAGCAGCGCGATCAACGTCGACTTACCCGCACCATTGGGGCCCAGCAGCGCAGTAAAGCGTCCCTTGGCAGCAGTGAAGTTCACCCCGTCGAGTGCCTTGCGCTCACCGTAGGCGAATGCAACGTCGGCAACCTCAAGTGCATTCATGGCGTAACCACCACCCCCCACGGATAACGGCCTACCTTGATCGATTTGGTGACCTTCAGCTTGGCTACATCGATCACCGATACGTCGCCACTGACGCCGTTGGTTGTGAGGAGCAAGCTCTCATCGGGGTTGAATGCCATGTGCCAGACGCGCCGGCCCACCAGCAGATAGTCGAGCACCTCGTAAGTTTTCGCGTCCACCACCGCGATGTGGTTGGCAGGGCCTAGCGCAACAAAGGCATATTTGCCGTCTGAGGTGAGTTTGATACCTACCGGCTGGACCTTGTCCGGGTGCACGCCCTTGATCTTGAAGGTCAGTGTTTTGAGGATCTCGCGCTTGTCGACATCCACTACGCTGACCGTGCCGCCGATCTCGGCCGATGCCCAGAGCAGCTTGCTGTCCTTGGTGAACTCAACGTGGCGCGGACGCTGGTCGACCAGGGTGTTATCCACCAGTTCGTTGGTGGCCGTGTCGATCCAGTGCAGCATGTTGGTGGTTTCGCTGGTGTTGACCGCCCACTTGCCATCAGGGCTGACCGCCATGCCTTCGGGCTCGACGCCGACATCGATCTGCGCCAGCACTTCTTCCTTGTCGACATCGACCACTGTCACCAGGGCGTCGTCCTCATTGGAGATGTATAGCCATTTGTTGTTGGGGTGCAGGGCGAACTGCTCCGGGTCTGCGCCGGACGGCAGCTGCTTGATGATCTGCCGTGTGGCCAGGTCCATCACTTGCACGGTGTCCGAGTCACTGGCGCAGATGTACAGCAGCTTGTTGTCGTGGGAGAGGGTGAGGCCGCGCGGACGCATGCCGACCTGCAGGGTCTCGACCGTTTCCATCTTGTTCAGATCGATCACGCTGATGCTGTCGTCTTTCTCGTTGGAGACGTACGCGGTGGCGGCGACGGCTGTTCCGCCGGCAAGGCTGAGAGCAACGGTGATCGCGGTGGCAAGGGCAGTTCTAGTCATGTCAGGCTCTCTTGTCGTTATTTTATTGTGGGGGTCGCCGTGCGGCGTTCGTCCAGTTGCAGCAGGTACTCATCAGCTTCCTCTTGGCCTCCGGCGGCGGCGCGTTGCAGCCAGAGGCGTGCGGCAGTGTGGTCAGCTGTGACGCCACGGCCTTCCGCCAATACGACCCCCCAGTGGTAGCGCGCCAGGCTGACGTAGCTGATGTCATCCGGTTGTTCCGCGCCCTGCTTGAGCAGTGCGGCGGATTTGCTCAAGTCGCGCTCCACGCCGCTGCCGCTCTCGTACATCTGCGCCAGTGATATCAGCGAGTAGACGTCGTTCCAGCGTGCTACGCAGTCCTCGAAAATTGCTTTGGCCGCCTCGAAGTTGCCGGTCTTCGCTGTCACGTAGCCGTACAGGCATTTGATGCGCTTTGGGCTGTCGACATAGGCCTCATAGCCGAGCTCATCGCCGTGGGCGAATGTGCTCGAGAAGGCTGCCAAGCCCAGCAAACTGGAGGCCGAAAGGTAGTTCACGAACTGGCCCCGCTCAGTCGGCAACTGCTTTCCGGCGCGTCAAAGCCCAGAGTGTCCAGCTCGCTGGTGGGATGCAGAAAGCCATCCTGCGGCGAGTTTGAAACCAGCGCGCGTGGATGTATTAGAGGAATTGGCTGGCGTAACTGGCCGTTCCACGAGCGAAAGCTCAGCTTGCGCCCCTTGAAACCGTCCAGTGGCAGGTCACCGCTGAGCGCCAGCTGGCGGATCTGCACAGCATCGGTGCTGCGCAGGCGGGTGATTGCTGCGGCGAAGCTGCGCACGCCCATCCACGTGGCGAAATCGCGATCATTCATCCAGCGCTGGGCGTGTGTCTCGAAGCGTTTCTGCAGCTGGGCGGCACCGTAGGTTTCCACCGTTTTGTGCCAGCCGGTGGCGGTCAGGCCCTGAGTGCCTGCGACCGGGCGTGGCAGCCAGGTGTGATAGGGCACGTATTCGCCGAAGTCACCACGCTCATCGGCTACCAGCACCACGTCATATTCGGCGCCTTGGGTGAACAGCGGCATCTCGGCCTGGGCGCTGCGGCGCTGGTCGTTATCGAAACTCCAGGGCTTTTCCACCACGATGCGGTGGCCGAAGCGCTTGGCCGCACGGCGCAATGCGTCGGCATAGGCCTGGTCATCTTCAGTGGGGCCAACGATCAGCATCCACCGGTTCCAGCGGCGCACCGCGAGAAACTGGCCAAGTGCATCGGCAAGCATGCTGCGGCTGGGCAGGGTGTGTAGGACGTTCGCCATGCAGTTTTGGCTGCGCAGCGCGTCGTCGGCACTGCCGGCATTGATCAGCAGGCTATCCGGCATGGCGGTGGCGAGCTGTCGGAGCGTGGCAGCCGGTGCGTTGACCACGAACAGGCGCAAGCCATCGGCGTATTGCTTGGCAGCCAGCTCCAGCAGTTCGTCCGATGTTTCGCTGGTGGCGGTTTCGAGCGTGTAGCTGTGTTTGAGAAAGCGCCCGGTGCTGTTGCTGTCGGCAATCGCCAGCTCGGCACCGCGCAGGCCCGCATCTTCAGGCTCGGGAATGACGTTGGAGAGCACAGGCCCCGTATCTGGGCGGTAGTCGAGATAACCAATGCGTATCGACAATTCAGCGCTAGTTGTAGCTGCAGCGAACGGCGTACCGCAGGCAAGGGCGATCAGGAAACCGGCTCGTCGTAATACATGGCGCATAGGCAGCTCCTGTGGCGTTGTAAGCAGCATAGGAACCATGGCGGGGTGGGGGAATATGCAGAAAGTAGCGGTCGCTGTGTACCAAGGTCGTAGAAACCTCAGAGGATCGTGGCGGCGCTGGAGCCAGCGCCGCCTCAGACCTTTAGCGGGAATGTCTGACCTTGAAGCGGCCAACCTGCACGATCATCTGCTGTGCCTGCTGCGTCAGTTCCTGCGCAGCTCGCGTGGACTGCTCGGAGTTCGTGCTGTTGTGATGGACGACCTCATCGATCTGGCTGATAGCCAGGCTGACCTGCTCGATCCCCGACGCTTGCTGGCTCGAAGCGGAAGCAATCTCGTCCACCAACTGCGAGACCTGCGCTGCACCCTGGACGATGGCTTCGAGTGCCCGAGCGGTGTCGTCGGTGAGCTCCATGCCCTTGATCGTCCGCGCGTTGGACTACTGAATCAGACGGGTAGAGCGCTGTGCTGCTTCGGCACTGCGGGCCGCCAGCTGGCGAACTTCATCGGCAACCACCGCGAATCCTCGGCCATGTTCACCGGCGCGGGCTGCTTCAATGGCTGCGTTGAGCGCGAGCAAGTTGGTTTGCGTGGCAATCTCTTCGATCGCCTTGATGATGTTGGTGATATCAAGACCGGACTGATTGATCTCCTGCATAGCGGCTTTAAGCGTGACCATCAGCTCGTTGCCGCTGCGTGCCGAGTGCTCGGAGCTGCGCGATAGTGCATTGGCTTCGCCTGAATATTCGGAGGTCTGGCGGATCTGTGCGGCCATCTGGTTGATGGTGGCGCTGATCTCGGTGACCGCGGAGGCCGACTCCGTTGCGCCATTGGAAAGATCCTGGCTCAACGACGTCACTTGCCCGGCCTTGTCGTTGATCATCCCGGAGCTCAGCTGCACCTGGGACACCAGCTCGTTTAGGTTGTCGACCATTCGCCGCAGCGCCAGGCCAAGCTGGTCCTGCTCCGATGCCAGGCGGACTTCTACCGCCAGATCGCCCTGGGATATCCGCTCGGCCACATGCACCTGTTCCTGAAGGCTGTCCGCCATTCGATCGAGACTGGCCGAGAGCTGACCAACTTCATCTTCCGATTGATGACCCAGACGTTGTGAGAAGTCCCCTTTCTGAATCGCCCCGGCAAGCTGAGCGGCCTTGCGGATGGGTAGTGCGACCGCCCGTGAGGAAATCCACAGTGCAATGACCGCGAGTATCGAAATAAGCACGCCCGCACCGATCTGTTGAAGCATGCCCTTGTTACTTTGCGCGTCCATCTCTGCTTTCAGTTCGTTCGCCTTGGCCAGCACGATCTCTTTGTCGATCTTCAGCATGATCGACCAGGGCTTGCCGGTGCGGCCTAGCTCGATGGGAGCGAAGACCACAACCATGCCGCTATCGTCTATGCGGGCGAGCTCTTGGCCTTTCTGAATGGTGTTCAGCGCTGTCTGCCAGTCACCCGGCATTACTTGTCGGAAATGCTGGCCAATCAGGTTCGGATGGCGGCTCTCTGCCACGATCAGCCCCTGGTCACTGATGATTGCCACCTCGCCCTGGCCATCGAACAGCTTGCCGGAAACTTCCTGGCTGATCTTCTGGACGAAATCGAGGTTGTAGTCGGTGCCCGCTACGCCCATGAAGCGGCCATCGACAATGATCGGGACCGATAGCGTCGCTAGCCACACCTGCTTGCCCTGCACGATATAGGGGAGTGGGCCGAGCACGCTTTCCTTGAGGTTCTCCCGCGGGCCAATGTACCAGCCGCCTTTGAGTACGCCATTGGGGTGCTTGTCCATTGTGTCGTACTCGACCAGCGGCTGGACCGCAATCTTGCCGTCTGCTCCGCGGGTCCAGTAGGGCGTGAAACGACCGGTTTGCTCGTTGTTACCGTTCTGGCCGCCGGTAAAGAGGAAATCCTGACCGTCGATTGCATCCGGCTCCCAGCACGAGTAAGTGCCGTTGAAGTCCGGATAGCTCTTGAGCACGTTCAGCAGGATTGAATTGACCTCATCACGACCGATCTGCAGGCCGTCGCTGCCCGAGTTTGCTTTAGCTACCGCGAAGGTGGTCGCCATGCCGCGTGCGGCTTCCAGGGCTTCGGTAAATTCGGAGCGAATTTCGCCAGCGTACTTCCCGCCGAGGTTTTGCAGTGTTTGTAACGCGTCGTCCTGGGCCTGCTGGCTGACGCGGCTCGAAACCAGTTGCTGTGTCGAACTGGCGATATAGACGCTGTAGCCGATCAGTATTCCGGCTGTCGTGAGCAGACACAGTCCGCCGATGACAGCGATTCGCTGTTGTATGGATTTAAGAGACATCACGGTTCCCACTCCTGAATAGCGCAAGAAAACTGGTTACGTTCGTGCACGGCGGAACGCCGGGATTCTCTGGCGTAGTGCAGTCGAAGGAGGCCGATGTCCATTTGGCATCACGTGTACCGTTATGGCGGCCCGCAACGCGATTTGTTGAGTGATACCTTGGTCTTGCTACTTTGGTACTGGTTTTGGCGGGTTGCTGATCGAGCCCGCTGTGGCGGGACCACACTACCGAGCGGCTGAACCGCGCTCAGGGACGGATTGCGGGTTTGCCTCACCACGTACATGCATTCTGGGCAAACCAAATCCGCAGGGTTGCGGCGACCCTGAACGCAATCGGCCGCTACCAAGGTAGGAAGCTGGGCGGCGGGGTGTGCCTTAGGATGGGCCACCGAAAACAATAAACGAGGCCATCGCCATGCCCACTTACAAAGCGCTGCTGCTCAACCTCCTGCTCATCGGTAGCCTGATCGGTTTCGATCAGAGTCATGCTGCCGGCGATCTCACTCGTCGTACCCAGGCGTTGCCAGACCTGCGGTTCGGCTCGGAGGAGAGCGACTACGCCGTCTCACAAAAGGAGTACCAGCTGGAAACTGGCGTTGCCTACCAGCTAAAGGTGAGTTCCGATGGGCAAAAGGAGTGCGCTTTCCAGGCTCCCGAATTCGCCCAATCCATTTTCCTGCGCAAGATCGAGGCGGGCGGGGTGGAAATCAAAGCCATCACCCTGGTTGAGCTGGAATTTGAAGATGCCGGTGAAGCTGAAATTTTTTTCCTGCCGATCAAGCCAGGTAGCTATCCGTTCTACTGCAAGGGCCTGCAGAACAAGGGAATGGAAGGCCGATTCGTAGTCAAGTGAGGCTTGCTGCATTGCCCAGGCCGCTCGACGGCCCATTGACTACCGGAGATCTGAGACATGTCTGCGCTCTGGCGAATTAACCTGCTGGTCACGCTGTTTTTTGCGCTGGTCACGCTGGTTTGCCTTGCGGTGCTGATCCGCCAGGCCAGCCATGACGTTCAGCGCGAGCTCAATGCCGCTGCCGCGGTGGTGGGCTATCTCAGTGAAATGGCCGAGCGTGATCCCGAGTCTTTGCGCCCGGGCCTTACCAATAGCCTGCGACACATTCGCGTGCATTGGTTGACGGAGCAGGAAGGCGAGCTAAACGTAGCCGAATCGACCTTCGATGACTGGCTCGGTGCCTGGTTGTATCCGGCTGAGCAGGTTTCGCCAACGGTGGTGCAACTGCCCAATGGCGAGCGTCTGCAGATCAGCGTCGATCCGAGTGATGAAGTCGAAGAGGTCAAAGATTCGCTGCTGCAGCTGCTGGTGCTGTTCGGCTTCGCGCTGCTGCTATGCCTGCTGGCGATTCGCTGGGCCGTGCAACCTGGAATGCGAGTGCTGGGCGAGCTGCTGGGTGCGCTGGTGCGTATTGCCGACGGTCGCCTGGATACCCGCTTAGCGTCCCATCGGTTTGCCGAAGCCCGCCAATTGGCCGAGCGCTTCAATCACATGGCTGCTGCGCTTGAGGACACTCGGGCAGATAACGACCGGTTGACTCAGGCACTGCTCGCCTTGCAGGAGCGCGAGCGCACCCGGCTGGCTCAGGCGCTGCATGATGACCTTGGCCAGTACCTCGCCGGAATCCGTGCCCGGGTCTGCTTGTTGCGTGTGCAAGCAGACCAGCCCGACGCCGTGCGTGAAAATGCGGCCCATCTTGAGCAACACAGCCTTGACCTGCAGAACGGCTTTCGCGCGCTGGTGCACGACCTCTATCCGGTCATGCTCGATCACCTGGACCTTGAGGATGCTATCGGTCAGCTCGCTGAGCAATGGCAGAACACGCAAGGTATCGCGTGTGAAGTCCGGCTGCAGGGAGCGATTCCCGCGCTGTCGATGGAGGCCAAGGTTCATTTGTACCGCATGGTGCAAGAGGCGCTGACCAATGTAGCCCGTCATGCGCGCGCTACACGGGTGCGGGTGCATCTGCGCGGCAAAAGCAACGGCCTGCGCCTGCTGCTTTGCGACAACGGCCACGGTCTCCCGCCCGAGCAGGCAGGGGTCGGTCTGCGCTCGATGGTCGAGCATGCGCGCTGCCTTGGCGCTCGACTGCGCCTGAAACACAGGCCCGGGAGCGGCTGGATGCTCTATCTAAACCTGGCATTGAAAGAGGTAGCACCATGAAGATCCTATTGGTGGATGACCATGCGGTGGTACGTCAGGGCTACGCCAGTCTGCTCACCGCGTTGCTCCCCGAGGTGACGGTCAGCGAGGCGGCGAGCGGCGAGCAGGCGCTGCTGCAGGTGCAGGAGAGCATCCCCAGCCTGGTGGTTCTCGACTTGGGCCTGCCCGGGATCAGCGGCCTGGAAACCTGCCGACGTCTGCGGCAGCGCTTGCCGCTGCTTCCGGTGCTGATCTTCAGCATGCACGATGAACTGGCGTTGGTACGGCAGGCATTGGATGCCGGGGCGTCCGGTTACCTGACCAAGCGCTGCGCGCCGGACGTGCTGGTCGAAGCGGTACGTAAAGTGCTCTCTGGGCAGTCCTTCATCGAACAGCCACTGGCAACCGAGTTGGCCTGCCAGAGGCCCTCGCAGTCGCCGATCAAGGGCCGCCTGGCCGAGATGACGCCACGGGAGATGGAGATTTTCATCATGCTCGCCCGCGGAATCGGTAACCGCGAGATTGCCGAGCGTCTGTGCATCAGTAGCAAGACTGTTTCGAACCATATGGCGTTGCTGAAAAACAAACTGGAAATCACCTCCCAGGCCGAACTGGTGCACTTGGCCATCGATCAGGGGTTGTTGCGCATCGGCGAGCGCATGCTGTGCGAAGCCTGATCAGGCTGATTCCGACATCGGTCGGAGCGGTCCGCAATGTCTGTTTGCTGATTGGCGCAAGCTCCAGAATCAGCATCGGTCTTCGCCCACCAGCAGCTGGCGCTGCTCGACGGGGAGACCAAGAAATACCTGCAACGCTGCGTAGGCATCGTTCGCTGCATAGATTTGTTGAGCTGGCGTCAGCACTGCCCTTGCCCAGTTAGACGTTGCCACGCTGCGGGATTTGTTGATCCTTGCGTTGAGGATTCCGGCTACCGCGCCACGCAGGCCAACCTGGCCTTTCTTGCCTTGATAGCGAAGCGTCGAGCCGAGATCGAGGAGCTGGTTAGGCTGGATATCCAGCTTGCTGCGCAGTCGACTGCGATCGGACTTCAATCCGAAACCGATCTTCACAATATCCCCTGCCTGAAGCACGCTGCGCGCCGCCTCAATGCAGCCTGGCGCACCAATTTGAAACAGATAGGCCTTTTCTGGCGTGGCGAACTGGATCAGGTGCGGGCCGCTGGAAACCTCGCCGACCTTGAAGGTCGGCTTGGATTCGGTATCGAAGCCGATGCAGCTGAACGCCGCTATTTCATCTGCCGCTACACGAAACTCGTCCGGTGTCGCCGGAGTGAAAATGCGTTCGTATGTGATGCCCTCGAACGCGGGTAACACGTCGAGCTCGGTGTGTTGCGGGATGTGAATGATCAGCTTCTGGCTCAATCGTTAGTCCTCGGAAACCAGAAATACAGGCGATGCGGGCTGCCTCTTTGCCAGCCCCAAACGCCCGTTTTGAGAGCTCGCCGGGCAGTTTGCGTGTCGCTGTTCTTTCAGAGTCTAGAACCCGTCGGCGTTAAGCTCGGGGCGACACTCTGCTTTTCATCAGGTCTTCAGTTGACTGGCGAACTGGCCAACCGCGCTGACCACGCGCTGGGCTCCGTCCTGAATCTCTACGATCACCGCTCCTGCCTGGTTGGCGAACTCCAGGCCCTGTTCGGCCTGGCTACGGCTGGTGGACATGCTTTGCACCGCCGCTTGCGCGAGATCCTGGTTCTTCTGCACAACGCCAATAATCTCCGCGGCCGCATTGCTGGTTCGCGCGGCCAGTTGGCGCACTTCATCTGCGACCACTGCGAAGCCGCGGCCTTGGTCGCCGGCTCTGGCCGCCTCGATGGCTGCGTTTAGTGCCAGCAGATTGGTCTGATCGGCGATGCCGCTGATGGTCTTGAGGATCGCGCTGATCAGCTGGGACTGTTTGTCGAGCGCCTCGATACCGTCCGAGGCCTGCTGCATCTGCTGCGCGATACGACGCATCACGTCGACCGTTTGTTGAACGACTTGGGCGCCACGCTGGGCGCTGAGGTCAGTGTGTTGCGAGGTGTCGTAGGCAATGGTCGCGGCCTCGGCGACCGCCAGCTCACGGTTGACCTGATCGGTGACGACCGTGGCGAACTTGATCACCTTGTACAACTTGCCGTAGGCGTCGTGCACCGGGTTGTAGGAGGCTTCGAGCCAGACGGTTTGGCCGTGTGCGTCGATGCGCTTGAAGCGTTCGACGATGTACTCACCGCGGTTCAGTCTGGCCCAGAACTCCCGGTACGCGGCCGAGTCGGCTTCCTCGCGTTCGCAGAACATGCGGTGGTGCTTGCCCTTGATCTGCTCGAGGCGATAGCCCATGCCGTCGAGAAAATGCTTGTTTGCAGTGATGACATGCCCGCTCAGGTCGAATTCGA
This sequence comes from Pseudomonas sp. E45-MNA-CIBAN-0222, assembly GCF_040310405.1. Lineage (NCBI taxonomy): Bacteria > Pseudomonadati > Pseudomonadota > Gammaproteobacteria > Pseudomonadales > Pseudomonadaceae > Pseudomonas > Pseudomonas sp. E45-MNA-CIBAN-0222. Next base: position 646,191 of record NZ_JBEOPU010000001.1, on the reverse strand, counting down.
TGACGGCAGTCGAGCGCATCAACGCGTTGATCAAGCTTTCATGTTCGCGTGACGTTTCGATGGTGCGCGTCAGGTTAGTCGCGCACAGGGTGAAGCGATGCAGCGTCCCGTCCGAGCCCTTGATCGGTTGCCAGATCGAGCGCAGCCAGGCTTCCTGGCCATCGCTGCGTAGCAGTCGGTAGGCACCGCTGACGTGCTCGGCGCGCTGCATGGCGCTCTTGAGGCGCGCGTAATTGGGTTCGCTACGAAACTGCTCAGTGAAGAAATCGTCGAGCGGGCGGCCGATGAGATCGTCGCGGCGAAAGCCCATCTCGCTCAGAAACAATTCGTTGGCGTGTTCGATGCGTCCTTGCCGGTCCACTTCCAGAACCATCATCTCCCTGTAGAGCGAAGCCTTGATCTGGCCGTTGATCGCGACTTCTTCGCGTAACTCGGCCAGTTCGCGCTTGAGGTGATTGTTGAACATCGTATTCGCATCCAGTTGTGAGGCAAGATCGCCTAGTCATTTAATCGGCGACTGGATGTATTTCGTTAGGGAGCACTGCTACAGATTTTTCAATGACCCTGATTGAGCCAGACAATCGGCTTGGGCGGCTCGGCCTTTCAGGGCATTGCTGTCATTTTTCCCAGTCGTGCGGGCAGTCCTTGCAGCCCTCCATATTGGTGCCCTGAAAGGTCGCGTAATGCCGGCGTGCACCGGTCAGTACCGCATCGCCCAGATTGGCGTCGTTGAGCTTGGCTTCCTGCAGGTTGGCATCGGTGAGGTTGGCGCCTTTGAGGTCGGCTTTGCTTAGCCAGGTCATTTCCAGATCCGCGGCGTGCAGATTGCTGCTGTGCATCCTGGCGCCGCTCATGCGAGCAAATTCAAGGTAAGCACCTGTGAGGTCGGCGCCCTTGAACTGCGCCGCCTGGGCGAAAAGTCCCCAGCCTTGGATGGCAATCAGCCGGGCGTTGGTGAAGTTGGCCAGGCGCAGATTGGCCTGCTGCAGGCTGGCGCGGTTCAGGGTGGCGTCGGTGAGGTTGGCTTTTTCCAGGTTGGCTAGATCGAGCACCGCGTGACGCAGGTTTGCACCGCTTAGGTTGGCGCCGGCGAGGTTGATCCGCCGTAGATCCTGATTGCTCAGGTCGGCGCCGCGCAGGTCGGTGTTGGCACATTGACTATCGGGCTCAAGAACACATCCGTTGATGATAAGCGGACCGTCTTCGGCAGCGAAGCTAACGCAGCTGGCTAGCAGCGCAAGCGGTAGGAGTAGGCGAGAGAGTGTCGTCATGGGTGATTTATCCGAGGGATGGACGGGTGGAAGGCGGTCACACGGCGTTTTGGCTTGTCGGCGAGAGCGCCAACTAAGAGCCGCTTAGGCCAGGCGCGCCGTGTGAACCGCATTACCTTGGTGCTGCCCGAAGCGTGCCCGCCAGTACGACGGGCACGCTTCAACTCAACGCTTCGCGGTCTTGTTTTCCCAATCCGGCAGCTTGAACACCCAGAACGAGCCGCCCTGGGCGACCGGCTTGGTCAGCACGGCCATGTCACCACCCCACAGCGGCACGGCACCGCCGTAGCCCACGGTGACACCGATGTACTGCTCGCCGTCCTGAACCCAGGTTACTGGTGGAGAAATGATTCCGCTGCCGGTCTGGAACTTCCACAGTTCTTTACCCGTTTTCGCATTGAAGGCCTTGAAGTAGCCGTCGCTGGTGCCGGTGAATACCAGGTTGCCCTTGGTGGCCAATACGCCGGCCCACAACGGCAGCTTTTCCTTGTGCTCCCACTCCACCTTGCCGGTGGTGGGGTTCATTGCGCGCAGGATGCCGACATGGTCGTCGAACATGCGCTTGATGCGGAAACCCTGGCCGAGGTAGGCCGAGCCTTTCTTGTAGCTGACTTCCTCGGTCCAGTAATCCTCCTTCCAGTGGTTGGCGGGTACATAGAACAGGCCTGTGTCCTGGCTGTACGCCATTGGGTTCCAGTTCTTGCCACCAAGGAAGGGCGGGGAGACCTCCACCGATTTGCCATGTTTTTCGCCCGGTTCCGGCTTGGGTGGACGCTGCCCCTCGTTCTCTACCGGGCGGCCGGTTTCGAGGTCGATATGGCTGGCCCAGGTGATGCCGTCCACGAAGGGGAAGGCGTTCTGCAACTTGCCGTCCTTGCGGTCGACAACATAGAAGAACCCGTTACGGTCAGCGTGAGCGGTAGCCTTGACGGTCTTGCCGTTCTTGTCCTTGTAGTCGAACAGCACCAGTTCGTTATTGCCGGAAAAGTCCCAGGCGTCGTTCGGCGTGTGCTGGTAGAACCACTTCACCTCGCCGGTACTTGGGTCGACGCCGACCTGGCCGGAGGTGTACAGGCTGTCGTAATCCTTCGGATCGCCGCCATCGCTGGTGCGCTCCCAGCCGTTCCATGGGGCCGGGTTGCCAGCGCCGACGATGATGGTATTGGTTTCCGGATCGAAGCTCGCGCTCTGCCACGGTGCGCCGCCGCCCTGGCTCCAGGCTTCCTTCTTGCCGGTCGGGTGGTTGGGATCATCCGGCCAGGAGGGCGCTTTGATGTCGCCGGTGGGGGTGCTGTCCTTGCCGTTGAGGCGCCCCATGTGGCCCTCGACGAAAGGGCGCATCCAGACTTCTTCACCGGTATCCGGGTCGCGAGCGAATAGCTTGCCGACGATACCGAACTCGTCACCCGAGCTGCCGTGCACCAGCAGGACCTTGCCCGTCTTGCCATCCTTCACCAGGGTCGGCGCGCCGGTCATGGTGTAGCCGGCGGCGTGATCACCAAACTTCTTGTTCCAGACGACCTTGCCGGTGTCCTTGTTCAGCGCGACGAGACGCGCATCGAGCGTGCCGAAGTAGATCTTGTCGCCGTAGATGGCGGCGCCGCGGTTGACTACGTCGCAGCAGGGGCGAATGTCGTCGGGCAGGCGATGGGCGTAGCTCCACAGGCGCTTGCCGGTCTTTGCATCCAGCGCGAAGACGCGGGAGTACGAGCCGGTCACGTAGATCACGCCGTCATGGACGATGGCTTGGGATTCCTGCCCGCGCTGCTTCTCGTCACCGAATGAAAACGACCAGGCCGGGGTCAGCTTGAACACGTTGCTTTCGTTCACCTGGGCCAGGGGACTCCAGCGCTGGGCGTTGGTGCCCATGCCGTACTGCAGCACATTGCTGGTGGTCACGTGATCGTTGGCGATGTCTTCCCAGCTGACCGGTTTGGCGAGTGCGGCGCCGGCCCACGCAAGGCTGCCGGCCAGTGCCAGGCATTGCACGGCGATGGCCAGTGGGTGTTTGGAGCCGGGGTGCGATCTTGTTGTCATGGTTGCGATTCCCTTGGTCGATTCGGACGAGGCCGCCGTATAGCGGTGGCCTGGCGATTCGATTATTGGGAGCGCGCCGCCGAAGCCGACACGGAAAATCTCCCGGGAAGACCGGGAATACTTCCCAAACGCCCGGTGTTTGGCCTTGCTACCGGAGTGGCGTTCGGGCTGCTGCAAAAGGTGGTGGCAAAACCCAGTACCAAGGGAGGAGATGCAGGCGTCCAAAGCAGGATTCTGCCGGCCCGCTCACCCCTCCAACATGACCACCATGCGCTCCGATGGGGGCTGCCTTGCACAGGTTCTCGAATAGAGGGTGGTAGTCATGAATAACAAGATCTTTTTGCGCTCACTGCTGGCAGCGGGTTTCCTCGGTATGTCTGGTCTGGTCATGGCCCACGGCGACGTGACGCCGCAGGCAGTCAACACCAAGGGGCTGCCGTCGCTCGGTGAAGAATGGCTGGACGAAAACCCCTATCGCGCTCCGAACGAGCACTACGATCTGGCGGTAGAAATCGGTTCTTCTGCCTACAACCAGAACTGCGCTCGTTGCCATGGCCTTGAAGCCATTTCCGGCGGCATTGCGCCGGATCTGCGTGAACTTGAAGCCAGCTACGATGGCGATGAGTGGTACAAGGAGCGGGTAATCAACGGCGCGGTGCGTGACGGCGCCGTTTACATGCCGCGAATGGCCGACACGCTCAGCCAGGAAGCGCTGTGGGCCATTCGTACCTATATCGAAGCTGAAGCGGCTAAGCAGTAATGAACGCCGCGCGGCTGGCTCTGACGCTGTGGCTAACGCTCTGCTGCGCCCTGGTGCAGGCGGATGTGGTCAAGGTGCGCGCCTTCGATGACATCATCGAGTCCGGCGTGCTCAAGGTGGCGATGTACGAGAGCTTTCCGCCGTACAGCTATCAGCAGGACGGGGAGCCGCTCGGGGTCGATGTAGAACTGGCGCGAAAGCTCGCCGAAGGGCTGGGCCTGAAGCTGCAGGTGTTGTGGGTGACTCCGGACGAAACACTGGACGACGACTTGCGCAACTTCATCTGGAAGGGGCATTACCTGCGTCCGAACGTGCTGGCCGACGTGATGCTGCGTGTGCCGTACGACCGTGAGTTTGCCTACAAGCGCAACGAACTCGGTGAGGTGATCAACGAGCTGGTGGTGATGTTCGGTCCCTACCAGCGGGAACGCTGGCAAACCGCTTACGACGATCGCCGTGTAGATGAAGTGCCGAGCGTAGCGATCTTCCAGTACCACCCGATCGGGGTAGAGGTCGACAGCGTGCCCTCGTTCTATCTGTCCTCGGTATTCGAGGGCCGGTTGGCGAAGAACACGCATCACTACCCGAGCGTGCAGCAAGCATTTGCGGCACTGCAGCAGGGCGAGGTGGACGCCACCATGGCCATGCGCGGGGAAATCGAATGGCTGCTCGATCAGGCCGGTAGTGATCACCTGAAACTCGCCGAGAACGCTTACCCGAACATGGGCAAGCAAGTGTGGGATCTGGGCATGGCAGTACATGAATCCAACCGGCAGCTGGCGTACGCGCTTGAAGAGGTGCTGGAGCCGCTGATCCTTGAAGGCCAGCTGAGGGCGCTCTATGCCAGCTATGGATTGAGCTACGAGCTACCCGGGTTGTACCAGGATGTGGAGAGCGACGTGGCCGGGCGCTGACCGGCTGCGCCATGCCGATCCCGCTGCGGATCGCCGTTCGAGGAGTCGACATGAGCGTCCGAATCTTGCTGCTGCTAAGCGTATTCCTGGCTCCGGGCGTGATGGCGGCTGAGGCCGACCCGCTGCAATCGGTGATGTGGGAATATCACCACAAGGGTTTGCTCAATGGCGAGCCTTACGTGTTCGACGAACGCGTGCAGGTCCAGGTGCCACCTTTCGCCGAGGATTCCCGCCAGGTGCCGGTGCATATCGATGCCCGAGCCCTGGGCGATGAGGTAGTACGGGTCGAGGCATGGGCCGACCTCAACCCGATCCCGCGTATCTTCACTTTCACGCCCGGCAACCAGGTGTTGCCGCTGGTGGCCATTCGCATTCGCGTTGAACAGGCGACGCCGATTCGCGCCGCCGTGCTCACCCGCGATGGTGTCTGGCATATCGGTTCAGCCAAGGTCGATGCCGCTGGCGGCGGCTGTACGGCACCAAGCGTGGTGCGCGCACAACTTGGCTGGGAAGATCGCCTTGGCGAAGTCATTGGCGGGCGCTTCGCTCGCGGCGACTTCAGTCGACTACGTCTGCAGGTCTCTCATCCCATGGATAACGGCCTGGTTGGCGGCATCCCCGAGTTCTTCCTCAATCAAGCCGAGCTGCGCGATGCGGACGGCCAGGTGCTGGCGGAGCTGGAGCTGTATCCCGCTGTCAGCGAAAACCCCAGTTTGAGCCTGGAAGTGAAGGGCAGCCAGGACACCCGCTTGTGGCTACGCGACAACAATGGAAATGAGTTCGAAGCCGCTCTCTAGCCCCGCGCCCGCTGTCTTGACTGCACTACCAGTCCGCAACCCAAGCCAAGGAGGCGTCATGCGCCCGTTCATGCTGATCTTCGCGCTCTGCCTGACGCTGCCCGTGCAGGCCGAGCTGCGTTATGCCTTAGAGCCCCGGCAGATAGCCGATGATGTCTGGCTGCTGGAGGGTTCGACCGACAACTTCGACAAGCGTAATGGTGGCAATATCGTCAATACGGGGTTCATCGTCACGGATGACGGCGTGGTGGTGATCGACAGCGGGCCGTCCAAGCGTTATGGCGAGGCGATGCGCGCGGCGATCACAGGCGTTACCGATCGGCCGGTGATCAAGGTCTTGCTCACCCATCACCACCCCGATCACGTGCTGGGCAACCAGGCTTTTGCCGATGTACCCATCGCAGCACTGCCTGGTACCACCGAGTTGCTGCGCGAGCAGGGCAATGCCATGGCGGAGAACATGTACCGCCTGGTCGGAGACTGGATGCGTGGTACCGAGGTGATACTGCCGAGCGAAACGCTGGAGCCCGGCACGGTGCAGATCGGGAGCCGCACGCTGCGTCTGCTGGCGCTGCGTGGTCATACCGGCGCCGACCTGGCAATTCTCGATGAACGTAGCGGCGTACTGTTCGCTGGCGACATCCTCTTCTATCAGCGCGCGCTGACCACACCGAATAGCCCAGGCCTGGATATCTGGCTGGCCGATCTCGACACCCTGAAGGCGCTGCCTTGGAAGCTGCTGGTAGCTGGGCACGGCCCGGTGGCCGACGACGCCGAGCCGTTCGAACAGATGCGCGACTATCTCGCTTGGCTGGACGGCCTTTTGCGCGACGGCGCGAGCAACGGCGCAGACATGAACGAGGTGATCCAGAGTGCGATCCCTGAGCGTTTCGCTGGCATCAGCCTGACCCGCTACGAACTGATTCGCAGTGTCAGCCATCTGTATCCGCGTTACGAAGCCATGACGCTGCCGCGCGTCGACGAGTGAAGGCGCGCTTCAGGCGCGCCGGGTTGCCGTGGACAGCCGTTACTGCAGTTGCAACTGATCGCCACGCTCCTGCTGCCAGTCGTCCAGGCTTGGTGCCGCTTCTTCGCCATCCATGCGATGGATGATCGTGAAATAGTCCTGCTTGAATCGGTCCTGCATGATTTCACTGCGGCTTCTGACACGTACGGCGAAGATGCTCTGCACGTTCTGATGATCGAAGTCGCGCCAGTATTGCTCGTCCTTCAACAGGCGATAGCGGTGATTCTCCATCGCCGCGATCACCGCTGCGCTGTCGAGTTTGCCGGCACGTTGCGCGGCAGCCGCCCATTGCTGAACGATCCCGTACGCCGAGGCGGCCGTGCTGCCGGGGTATGCCTGGTGCTGCGCGATGTAGCGATCGACAAAGGCCTGGCCCGCGGCGCTTTCGACCAGCTTGGGTACGCGCCAGGTCCAGGCCTCGGTGCCGATGACATGTTCCATCACCATCGGACCGGCCTGCTCGACGATGCTCTGCGTGAGATTGGGCACGATGATTTGCATGCGCTTGCCCAGATCCAGGGTTTGCGCCAGACGCATGGTCTGCACCAGATCCTCGCCCAGCAGCACGATCACCAGTACATCCGCCTCGCTGGCGGCGGCTTTCTGCAGGGCGGCCAGGTATTCACCGCGTCGTGCGCCGCGCTCGGCGATTTTCGAGTAGCCGTGGCGTGCGCGGTCGCGGCTCTTGGTCGCTTCGCGCAAGGCCTGCTCCATACTGCGCCCCCACGCGTCGTCGAGGCTGATGTAGTGATAGCGCCGGTTGGGCATGTGCCAGCTGAGGTACTCGCCGAGCACGCGTGCGCTCATCCAGGCGCTGTTCGATTCACGGAACAGATGACGATGACCGTCACGCCCGGTGATCTCGTTGGCGTAGCCGAGCGTAGGGAAGTAAAGCAGCCCGAGTTCGCGAGCACGCTGGCCGGCTGAAAGTGCTTCCTCGCTGTTGGCGCCGCCGAACACCATCGACGCGCCCTGGCTGGCGAATCGCTCGACATTGGCCTGCGCTTTTTCCGCACGGGCTGCCGAGTTGAGGCTGACCAACTCCAGCGGCCGGCCCAGCACACCGCCCCCCTGGTTGATCTGTTCGACGGCGAGCATGGCGCCACGGCGTAGCTCCAGCCCTTCGGACTTGTAGTTGCCGGTACTGGGGTAGTTGAGGCCGAGGCGAATCGGTTTGGCTGCGTGGGCGGCCGTGAAAGTAAGCAGCGCGAGGGCGATGACCAGGGTAGGGCGCAACATGGCTCGTATCCTTCTGAGCAAGGGGACGTCCGTTTTAGGGTCTGAGCGGGGCTTGCGGAATAGTCTTTTCCGGCTGGATGGCTGCGACTTCGGTGCCACTAGCGACCGTTAGCGAGCAGCAAAAGCAGGGTTTGCGGTGCTTGCGGGGGAGTATTGCTACCAAGGGAGTAGGGAAATCGGTACTGCGGGCAATTGTTGGCGAGGCGGTGCAAACCAAGAATCAACAACAGACCGGGAAAATTTCCCGGCATAACAATGAACCCGCAGAGGTAGCCGCAATGAAGCACACCGGTCTTCGCAAGCCCTTCGCCTTGACGGCGCTATGCGCCGCGGTGGCGATGTCCAGCCTGCACGCCTGGGCCGTAACCGACCAGGAAATCCTCGACGACGCCAAGTCCACCCATCAGATCGTCACCAACGGTCTGGGCTTGCAGGGCCAGCGCTACAGCACCCTGGATACGTTGAACACCAATAACATCAATCAGTTGCGACCGGTTTGGGGCTTCTCTCTCGGTGGTGAAAAACAGCGCGGCCAGGAAGCACAGCCGCTGATCAAGGACGGCGTGATGTACATCACCGGCTCCTATTCGCGGGTCTACGCGGTGGACGCCCGCACGGGCAAGGAGCTGTGGCAGTACGACGCGCGCCTGCCGGACGGCATCATGCCGTGCTGTGACGTGATCAACCGCGGCGTCGCGCTGTATGACGATCTGGTTATTTTCGGCACTCTGGATGCCAAGCTGGTCGCCCTCAACAAGGACACCGGCAAGGTTGTCTGGAAGAAGACGGTTGCCGATTACAAGGCTGGCTACTCGCTGACCTCTGCACCGCTGGTGGTCAACGGCAAGCTCATCACCGGAGTATCCGGTGGTGAGTTCGGCGTGGTCGGCAAGATCGAGGCGTACAACCCGAAGAACGGCGATCTGCTGTGGACCCGTCCGACCGTGGAAGGGCACATGGGCTACGTCTGGAAGGACGGCAAGAAGGTCGAGAGCGGCATCTCCGGCGGCGAAGCCGGCAAGACCTGGCCGGGTGATCTCTGGAAGACCGGTGGCGCCGCGCCCTGGCTGGGCGGTTATTACGATCCGGATACCGATTCGCTGCTGTTCGGCACTGGTAACCCGGCGCCGTGGAACTCGCACCTGCGCCCTGGCGACAACCTGTACTCATCTTCGCGACTGGCACTGGACCCGAACGACGGCTCGATCAAGTGGCATTTCCAGTCCACCCCGCATGACGGCTGGGACTTCGACGGTGTGAACGAGCTGATCTCCTTCGACTATCAGGAGGGTGGCAAAACCATCAAGGCAGCCGGTACTGCGGACCGCAACGGCTTCTTCTACGTATTGGATCGCACCAACGGCAAGTACATCCGCGGCTTCCCGTTCGTGGACAAGATCACCTGGGCCAAGGGACTGGACGCGAACGGCCGCCCAGTGTTCGACGAAACTCACCGCCCAGGTAACCCCGGTGATGCGGACAAGGGCAAGTCCGTGTTCGTCGCACCGTCCTTCCTGGGCGGCAAGAACTGGATGCCAATGGCCTACAGCCAGGACACCGGTCTGTTCTACGTGCCGTCCAACGAGTGGGGCATGGATATCTGGAACGAAGGTGTCGCCTACAAGAAGGGGGCTGCCTACCTGGGGGCGGGTTTCACCATCAAGCCGCTCAACGACGACTTCATCGGTGTACTGCGCGCCATCGATCCGAAAACCGGCAAGGAAGTGTGGCGCTACAACAACTACGCCCCGCTGTGGGGCGGTGTGTTGGCCACCAAGGGCAACCTGGTGTTCACCGGCAACCCCGAGGGCTACCTGATGGCTTTCGACGCCAAGACCGGCAAGAAAGTCTATGAGTTCAACACCGGCTCGGGCGTGATCGGTTCTCCGGTTACCTGGGAAATGGACGGCGAGCAGTACGTCTCCGTTCTGTCCGGCTGGGGTGGTGCGGTACCGCTGTGGGGCGGTGAAGTCGCCAAGCGGGTGAAGGAATTCAACCAGGGCGGCATGCTCTGGACCTTCAAGCTACCGAAGGATCAGGTCGCCAAGCGCTGATCAGTCTGCGTGGCGGAAACCCGGCGAGCGTCGGGTTTCTGCAAACTGAACCCCGGTCATCATGGCCGGGGTTTTGTCGTTCTGGCGCCCAGGCAAAGGCTGTTCATGCGTGGCGATAGGCGCTGGGCGTAACGCCCACTTCGCGGCGGAATACCTGGGAGAAGTGGCTCGGGCTCGAATAGCCCACCTCCAGTCCGATGTCGATGACGCTGCGCTGCGTCTCGATCAGCAGCCGACGTGCCCGCGCCATGCGCAGGCCGATGAAGTACTGCGACGGCGAGAGCCCGGTGGCACGTTTGAACATTCGGCTGAAGTGGTATTCGCTCAGCTCGGCGTTTCGTGCCAACTGAGCGAGACTGAAATCGTCGGCCAGCTGTGCATCCATTGCCTCGATCACCCGGCGCAGCTTGTAGGCCGGCAAGGCATTGCTGCGCCGGACGGCGTCTTGCGGAGCCCGATAGTGGCGTACCAGATGCACGGCAAGTGCCTGAGCCAGGCTGCGAATGCAGAGCAGGCTGGGCTGACGCTGGTCGAACAGCTCGTGATGCAGCTTTTCCATCAGCCAGCGAACCGTTTCATCGTGGGTGCCGGAGACATCCAGCAAGGCAACTGCAGTGCTCTGCGGACCGAGCAGCTCCCGTCCTGCCTGGTCGATGAGCGGCAGGCCGAGATACAGGTGCATCACCTCGAAGCGCTCACCCTCCAGCGTCTGCCAGCGCATCTCGTAAGGCTCGTGGGTATCGGTCAGGAAGAAATCGCCGGCCCTGACGGTTGCCGCACTCCATTGGCCGCCCGGCGTACGTTCCTCTACTCGTGCTGCACCGGCCAGTACCAGCACCAGCAGCGGCTCAACCACCGCCGGCACCCGTATCGGCTCGATGATCGTGCGATGGCTGAAGAGCTGAACCACCACGTCCTGCATGGGCAGCTGCAAAACCGTCGCCCGCGTTTCACCAGGCAGGTAATGACTCATCGTCTGGGCCGGGGCGCGGCGGGCATCTGACGGGGGCGGGGTATCGGGTGGCCGAGGCACGTGGGACTCCAGGACAAAACCGCAAGCGGCTGGCGTCGATAGCCTAGCGCAGTGGTTGTCTGATGCTGCCGCTTCAAGGGTATTTACGGATCATCCCTACGCTGGCGAATGGACGCGCGAGCCGTAGGGTGGGCTTCAGCCCGCCGCCCAGCCGTGCGGTCTTTGGTGGGCTGAAGCCTACCCTGCAGGTGCCTGCATGCCTCACTGCTGCGCGCAAGACTCCGACAGCCAGCGCAAGCCCGCGAAAGCCGGGGGCGCCACGATGAGCAAGACTGAACCTGTCGATAACCAAGGCGCCCATGGCGCAATCCATACCGGAGGAAATCAGCATGAGCAATTCGAAGCACAGCGTTATAGAGGAAGTTGCAGGCAAGGTCGCGCTGGTCACCGGTGCCGCCAGTGGCATCGGCAAGGCTATCGCCTTGCTGCTGCACGAGCGAGGTGCCAAGGTCATCGCCGAGGACATCGACCCGGCGGTCGAGGCGCTCGCCCGGCCGGGGCTGGCGCCGCTGCAGGCCGACATCACCGAAGATGGCGCAGCAGAACGCGCGGTGGGCCTGGCCATCGAGCATTTCGGCCGGCTGGATATTCTGGTCAACAACGCCGGCATCATCATTAACAAGCTGGTGGTGGACATGACCCGCGAGGACTGGGAGCGCATTCAGGCCGTAAACGCCACGGCGGCCTTCCTGCATTGCCGCGAAGCGGTCAAGGCGATGATGCCCAACCGCTCGGGGGCGATCGTCAATATTGCTTCCTACGCGTCATACTTCGCCTTTCCGACCATTGCCGCCTATACGGCCTCCAGGGGCGCGCTGGCGCAGCTGACTCGCACGTTGGCGCTGGAGGTGATCGAACACGGCATCCGGGTCAACGCCATCGGCGTAGGCGATGTTGTGACCAACATCCTCAACGACGTGGTCGAGGACGGCCCAGGCTTTCTCGCGCAGCATGGGCAAGCCGCGCCCATCGGGCGTGCGGCGCAACCGGAGGAGATCGCCGAGATCGTCGCTTTCCTGGCGTCGGAACGGGCTAGCTTCATGGTGGGGGCGGTGGTCATGGCCGATGGCGGCATGACGGTGACAGCCGGCTGAGGCCGCTGTGCAGAAACACGAACCCCGCCAGTAGGCGGGGTTCGGTGCTTTACGTAGACGGGCGCTGGATCAGTCTTCCAGCGAGCCCATCGCGGTGGTGTTGAAGCCACCGTCGACGTAGAGGATTTCGCCGCTGATGCCCGAGGCGAGATCCGAGCAGAGGAACGCACCGGCATTGCCGACTTCGTCGATGGTGACGTTGCGGCGCATGGGCGTCTGCTTCTCGTTGGCAGCGAGCATCTTGCGGAAGCTGGCAATGCCGGAGGCGGCCAGGGTGCGGATCGGGCCGGCGGAGATGCAGTTTACGCGAGTGCCTTCCGGACCGAGGCTACCGGCCAGGTAACGAACGCCAGCTTCCAGGCTGGCCTTGGCCATGCCCATCACGTTGTAGTTCGGCATGGTGCGCTCGGCGCCCAGATAGGACAGGGTCAGCAGGCTGCCATTGCGGCCTTTCATCATTTCGCGCCCGGCCTTGGCCAGAGCGACGAAGCTGTAGGCGCTGATGTCGTGAGCGATCTTGAAGCCTTCACGGGTGGTGACTTCGGTGAAGTCGCCATTGAGTTGGTCGCCGGGAGCGAAGCCGACCGAGTGCACGATGCAATCCAGGCCGTCCCACTTCTTGCTCAGTTCTTCGAATACGCGGGCGATCTCTTCATCGTTTGCAACATCGCAGGGGAAGCACAGCTCAGGGCTCGAGCCCCAACCGGAAGCGAATTCCTCGACGCGACCCTTGAGCTTGTCGCCCTGGTAGGTGAAAGCCAGTTCTGCACCTTCGCGATGCATGGCGGCGGCGATGCCCGAGGCAATCGACAGTTTGCTGGCAACGCCGACGATCAGTACGCGCTTACCGGTGAGAAAACCCATGTGCTTGTCCCTCTTCTGGTTGTTCGGCAGAGCTGGGTGCCATGAAGGCGGATTCCAGCAGCTGCTGTGTATATGGATGTTGCGGTGCCGCAAAAATGTCCGCGGCCGCACCCTGTTCCACTACCTGCCCCTGCTTGACCACCATCATCTGGTGGCTGAGCGCCCTGACCACCGCCAGGTCATGGCTGATGAACAGGTAGGTCAGGTTGTATTTGGCCTGCAACGAGCGCAGAAGCTCCACCACCTGGCGTTGTACCGTGCGATCGAGCGCCGAGGTCGGCTCGTCGAGCAGTATCAGCGCCGGCTTCAAAACCAGAGCCCGGGCAATGGCAATACGTTGCCGTTGCCCGCCGGAAAACTCATGGGGGTAGCGATGCCGGGTTTCCGGATCGAGGCCAACCTCCACGAGCGCGTCAATGATTGCCTGTTCCTGCTCCTTGGCATTGCCCATCCGGTGGATGTGCAACCCTTCGCCAATGATCTGCCCGACCGACATACGTGGGCTCAGGCTACCGAAGGGGTCCTGAAAGACCACCTGCATCTGCCGCCGCAACGGCCGTACCTGGCGCTGCGACATGCTTTGCAGTTGCTGGCCCTGGAAGCGGATCTCGCCCCGACTACCCAACAATCGAAGAATAGCCAATCCCAGCGTGGACTTGCCGGAGCCGCTCTCGCCGACGATACCCAGCGTCTGCCCCTTGGGCAGGCTGAAGTTCACACCGTCCACCGCCTTGATGTGGTCGACGGTGCGTCGCAGCAGCCCTTTCTTGATCGGGAACCACACGCGCAGGTCGTCGACCTCAAGCAGCGGCGCTGCCTCTTCGACCGTAACAGGACCGCCACTGGGCTCGGCCGCCAGCAGTTCCTGGGTGTACGGATGCTGAGGGGCGCGGAACAGATCTTCACACAACGCCTGTTCGACGACGCGACCGCGCTGCATGACACATACGCGATGGGCAATGCGCCGAACCAGGTTGAGATCGTGGCTGATCAGTAGCAGCGCCATGCCCAGGCGGGCCTGCAATTCCTTGAGCAGCTCGAGGATTTTCAGCTGCACGGTGACGTCGAGGGCCGTGGTCGGTTCGTCGGCGATCAGCAGCTCCGGTTCGTTGGCCAGCGCCATGGCGATGACCACCCGTTGCCGCTGTCCGCCCGACAGCTCGTGCGGGTAGGCGCGGATGCGTTTGTGCGGTTCGGGGATACCGACCAGCTCGAGCAGTTCCAACGTCCGGGCGCTGGCGGCCTTGCCGCGCAAACCTTTGTGAATCTCCAGCACCTCGTTGATCTGCTTGCCCACGGTATGCAGCGGGTTGAGCGAGGTCATTGGTTCCTGGAACACCATGGCAATGCGATTACCACGAATTTTGCGCATGTCCTTTTCGTCGGCCTTGAGCAGGTCTTGGCCGTGGAAAAGGATCTGCCCTTGCGGATGGCGGGCGAGGGGGTAGGGCAGCAGCCGCAGGATGGAATGCGCGGTTACCGACTTGCCTGAGCCGCTCTCGCCGACAAGGGCCAGGGTTTCTCCCTTGCGGATGTCGAAGGTGACGCCTTCGACGACACGCTGGGTTTGCTCACCGGTGACGAACTCGACGGCCAGATCGCGGACCTCGACCAGATTCTCGGCTATCGGTTGTTCGGGCATGTTATTTCCTTGGGTCGAAGGCATCGCGCGCCGCCTCCCCGATAAACACCAGCAAGGTCAGCATCACCGCCAGCACCATGAAGGCACTGATGCCCAGCCAGGGCGCCTGCAGGTTGGCCTTGCCCTGGGCGACCAGTTCACCGAGCGACGGCGAACCGGCCGGCAGGCCGAAACCGAGAAAGTCCAGCGCGGTGAGGGTGCCGATGGCGCCGGTGAGAATGAACGGCATGAAGGTCATGGTGGAAACCATGGCGTTGGGCAGGATATGACGGAACATGATCGCGCCGTTCTGCATGCCGAGGGCGCGCGCGGCTCGCACGTACTCAAGGTTGCGGCCGCGGAGGAATTCCGCACGCACCACGTCTACCAGACTCATCCAAGAGAACAGCAGCATGATGCCCAGCAGCCACCAGAAATTGGGCTGCACGAAGCTTGCGAGAATGATCAGCAGATAGAGCACCGGCAGGCCCGACCAGATTTCCATGAAGCGCTGCCCGACCAAATCGACCCAGCCGCCATAGAAACCCTGCAGGGCGCCGGCAATGACGCCGATCACCGAGCTGATCAGCGTCAGGGTGAGGGCGAACAGGACCGAGATACGAAAGCCGTAAATGACTCGTGCCAGTACGTCGCGCCCCTGGTCGTCCGTGCCGAGCCAGTTCTCCAGCGAGGGCGGGGCCGGCGCGGGCACCTGCAGCTCGTAGTTGATGCTCGAATAGTTGAAGGGAATCACCGGCCAGACCATCCAGCCGTCCTTCTCAGCGATCAACTCCTGGATGTACGGGCTCTTGTAGTTGGCCTGCAACGGGAATTCGCCGCCGAATGCCGTTTCTGGATAACGCTTGAACACCGGGAAGAACCATTCGCCGTCATAACGCACGACGATAGGCTTGTCATTGGCAATGATTTCCGCGCCGAGGCTGAGCCCGAACAGGGCAAGAAAGATCCATAGCGACCACCAGCCACGCTTGTGTGCCTTGAACAGTGCAAGCCGGCGCTGATTGAGGGGAGACAACTGCATCTCAGGCCTCCCTGCTTTCGAAATCGATACGTGGGTCGACCAGGGTATAGGTCAGGTCGCCGATCAGCTTCACCACCAGCCCGAGCAGGGTGAAGAGAAAGAGGGTGCCGAACACTACCGGATAGTCACGGTTGATTGCTGCCTCGAAGCTCAGTAGACCAAGGCCGTCTAGGGAGAAGATCACCTCGATCAGCAGTGAGCCGGTGAAGAACATACCGATGAAGGCAGCCGGAAAGCCGGCGATGATGATCAGCATGGCATTGCGGAATACGTGGCCGTAGAGCACGCGATTCTTACTCAAGCCCTTTGCGCGTGCCGTGATCACGTACTGCTTGTTGATCTCGTCGAGGAAGCTGTTCTTGGTCAGCAGCGTAAGCGTCGCGAAGTTGCCGATCACCAGCGCGGTGACGGGCAGGGCAAGGTGCCAGAAATAATCGATGATCTTGCCGCCCAGGGTCAGGTCTTCGAAGTTGGCCGAGGTCAGCCCGCGTAGCGGAAACCAGTTCCAGTAACTGCCGCCGGCGAACAGCACGATCAGCAGGATGGCGAAGAGGAACGCCGGGATGGCGTAGCCAACGATGATCGCCGAGCTGGTCCAGACGTCGAACTTGCTGCCGTGCCGCGTGGCCTTGGCGATCCCCAGCGGAATCGAGGCCAGGTACATGATCAGCGTGCTCCACAGCCCTAACGAAACGGAGACCGGCATCTTTTCGATGATCAGGTCGGTGACCTTGGCGTCACGAAAGAAGCTCTCGCCGAAATCCAGTCGCAGGTAGTTGCTGAGCATGATCCAGAAGCGCTCGACTGGCGGCTTGTCGAAACCGTACAGACGCTCGATCTCGGCGACCAGTTCGGGGTCCAGGCCTTGAGCGCCACGGTAGCTGGTGCCTGCGACCGCGACCTCCGAGCCGCCGCCAGCGATACGGCTGGTAGCGCCTTCGAAACCCTCGAGTTTGGCGATCGCCTGCTCCACCGGTCCGCCAGGCGCGGCCTGAATGATGATGAAGTTGATCACCAGGATGCCGAACAGTGTGGGGATTATCAGCAGCAGTCGGCGAAAAATGTAAGCCAGCATGCTTAGCGCTCCGCCTCGGCGTCATCGTCCGCCATGGCGCCAGCTTCTTCAGCCTTCTTCGCCTCAGCGGGATCGGCTGCTGGAACTTTTGCATCAGGTTTGCGCCACCAGGTCATCAGGCCGATATCCTGCTTGGGCGTAACCTCGGGATGAGTCAGGTGATTCCAGTACGCCACTCGCCAGGTCTTGATATGCCAGTTGGGCACGACGTAATGGCCCCACAGCAATACTCGGTCGAGGGCGCGGGTGTGGGTAATCAGCTCCTTGCGCGAGTCGGCACCGATCAAGCCTTCGACCAGAGTGTCGATTGCCGGGTCCTTCAGGCCAATGAAGTTGCGGCTGCCTGGATTGTCGGCGCTCGCCGAGTGCCAGTATTCGCGCTGCTCATTACCCGGGGAGTTGGATTGACCGAAACCACTGACAATCATGTCGTAATCACGCGAACGCAGCCGGTTGATGTACTGCGATACGTCGACCCGGCGAATTTCCAGATCGATGCCGAGGTCAGCGAGATTGCGCTTGTAGGGCAATAGCACGCGTTCGAACTCGGCCTGCACCAACAGGAACTCCAGCTTTACCGGTTTACCCTCGGCATCCACCATTTGGTCGTTCTCGACCTTCCATCCCGCCTCGGTCAGCAATCGGTACGCCAGGCGCTGTTGCTCGCGAATCACGCCGTTGCCTTCAGTACGAGGCAAAGCGAAAGACTTGTCGAATACCTCGTCCGGTATCTTGCCGCGCAATGGCTCAAGGATCTTGAGTTCGTCCTGATCTGGCAAATCGGAGGAGGCGAGCTCGGAATTGTCGAAATAGCTGCGAGTACGGGTATATGCGCCGTTGAACAGCTGGCGATTGGTCCATTCGTAGTCGAACAGCAATCCCAGGGCTTCGCGAACACGGCGATCCTGCAGTTGTGGGCGGCGAATATTGAAGATGAACCCCTGCATGCCGGTTGGGTTGTGGTTACGAATTTCATCTTTGACGATGCGCCCGTCCCTCACGGCCGGAATGTCGTAAGCGGTCGCCCAATTCTTCGCACTAGTCTCGAACCAATAGTCGAAGTGCCCGGCCTTGAAGGCCTGCAACGCAACGGTGTTGTCACGGTAATAGTCGAAGTTGATGCGGTCGAAGTTGTAGAAGCCGCGATTTACCGGCAGATCCTTGCCCCAGTAATCTTCGACGCGGGCATAGCGAATCGAGCGGCCTGCCTGGACCTTGTCGACGCGGTAGGGGCCACTGCCCAGCGGGACTTCCAGGCTTCCTGTGGTGAAGTCCTTTCCTTCCCACCAGTGCTTTGGCAGCACCGGCAGCTGCCCGAGAATCATAGGCAGTTCGCGATTGCCGGCGTGCTTGAAATCGAAACGCACCCTTCGAGGGCTCTCGGCGGTAACCTTGTCTACATCGGCGTAGTAACCACGATAATGCGGTGCGCCCTGACTCATCAGCGTTTCGAAGGTGAACACCACGTCTTCGGCTTTCACAGGTTCGCCATCGTGAAAGCGAGCCTCCGGCCGCAAATGGAAACGCACCCAGCTGTTGTTCGGTCCTTTCTCGATTTTCTCTGCCAGCAGGCCGTAGACGGTGAAGGGTTCGTCGAGGCTGTTGGTGGTCAGGGTGTCGTAGATCAGGCCGACGTCATCGGCTGCTACACCCTTGTTAATGAAGGGGTTGAGCGAGTCGAAGCCGCCGAAACCCGCTTGGCGCAGCGTGCCGCCCTTGGGGGCATCCGGGTTGGCATACTCGAAATGGCTGAAATTGGCCGGGTACTTCGGTTTTTCGTCATACAGCGTCAGCGCGTGGCGGGGGGCGGCCTCGGCCAGGCTTGCCATGCAAACCAGGCTCAGTAGCCCGGCGCGGAGCAGCGGATGGCGCAGTCGGTTATTCATTTGGTCTTCTCCAGGCTCTTCAGCCACCAGGCGCGCAAACCCAGCGTGTAGGGCGGCGTGGTGACATGGGCGAACCGATTTCGGTAGGCCAGGCGGTGGTTACTGATGAACCAGTTTGGAATGGTGTAGTGGTTCCAGAGCAGCACCCGGTCGATGGCGCGGGCTGCTGCGACCTGCTCGTCGCGTGTTTGCGCGGCGAGCAGTTTGGCGATCAGGTCATCGATGATCGGGTTGGCGATGCCGGCATAGTTGCGTCCGCCTCTGACGTCGACCTGGCTGGAGTGGAAATAAAGGTATTGCTCCAGACCTGGGCTCAGGCTCTGCGCGAGCGTCATCAGAATCATGTCGTAGTCGTAATGATCGAGGCGCTGCTTGTACTGGGCGCTGTCGACGGTGCGCAGATTGGCCTGGATGCCGATACGGGCGAGATTCTCGACATAGGGTTGGAGAATGCGCTCGAGACGCGGATTGACCAGGAGGATCTCGAAGCGCAGTGGCTGGCCAGCGCTGTTCAGCAGACCCGCATCCGATGCCTTCCAGCCTGCTTCGGCGAGCAGGCCGAGTGCTCGGCGCAGCGTTTCACGGGGAATGCCCCGGCCTTCGGTTTTAGGAAGCTGGAACGGCTCAGTGAACAATTTTGCCGGCAGCTGCTTGCGATAGGGCGAGAGTAAAAGCCACTCACCGCCTTCTGGCTTGCCGGTCGCAGTGAAGTCACTGTTGGGGTAATAGCTTTCGCTGCGGTTGTAGGCGCCGTAGAACAACGCGCGGTTGGTCCATTCGAAGTCGAACATCAGACCGAGGGCTTCCCGGACGCGGCTGTCGGCGAAGGTTGCCCGGCGGCCATTCATGAACAGTGCCTGGGTCTGGGTCGGAATTTGGTGAAGGATTTCGTCGCGAATGATTTCACCGCGCATTGCCGCGGGAAATTGATAACCGTTGGCCCAGTTCTTGGCCTGATGTTCGATGTAGAAGTCGAATTCGCCGACCTTGAAGGCTTCGAAGGCCACGACGCTGTCGCGGTAGAACTCGACATCTACCCTGTTGAAGTTGTATTTGCCCTGATTGACCGCAAGCTTGGCGCCCCACCAGTCCCGCACGCGCTCGAACACTACCTGTCGGCCGGGCTGTACGTGGGTGATGCGATAGGGGCCACTGCCTAGCGGCGGTTCGAAGGTGGTGGCCTTGAAGTCACGATCTTTCCAGTAGTGCTGCGGTAATACCGGCAACTCGCCGAGACGCATGATCAGCAGCGGGTTATCGGCCTGCTCGAAAACGAAGCGGATGCGGTGGCGATTGAGAATGTCGACCCGCTTCACGCCTTGCAGGTTGGTGCGGTACTGCGGGTGACCATCCTTGATCAGCAACCGGTAAGAAAAGGCGACGTCGTACGCTGTGATTGGCTTGCCATCATGGAAGCGGGCCTCCTTGCGCAAATTGAAGACCACCCAGCTGTTGTTATCGCTGTGCTCCACCGACTCGGCAATCAGGCCGTAGCTGGACGCGGGTTCGTCCCCGGATGGATCGTAGATCCCAGTGCCAACCATCAGCGGTTCGTTCAGCTCGCTGATGCCATATTGCAGGAATCCAGGAGTAGCGCTCGGACTGGTACCCTTGAAGGTATACGGATTGAGGGTGTCGAACGTACCGGACGCCATCAGTTTGATCCGCCCGCCCTTAGGCGCACGCGGATTCACCCAGTCGAAATGGGTAAAGGAGGCTGGATACTTGAGGGTGCCGAACTGCGCATAACCATGGCTTTCGCTGATGGTGGCGAGGGCGGGAAAGCTCAAGGCCAGGCAGGTCATTAACAGTAGCAGGGGTCGCATCAGACGGGGGATCCGATCCTTGGCGCTTACGGGCTTCTCGGGCCGGTACAGTAACAGCTTGTATGCGCTGGAAAAAGGCCGGGCAACTCGGGCAAACTGCCGGTCATTTCCCCTAATGGCATTGTGCAGAGGTGGCCTCTTGGATGTACGTGCCCAGGGTCTACAGGCGTGGGTCGACCGCCTGAATCAGTCTGAGCTTCCCGCGCTGGCGTCTGTGGTAAAGGACCTTCAGCGCCTTGCCGTACATGAGCATGCCTCAGTGCAGCAGCTCGCCGATGTGCTGCTACGCGATGCCTCACTGACGTCCAAAGTGCTCAGGGTAGGCAATAGCAGCTATTACAACCCGTCGCAGGAAACCATCAAGACGATTTCCCGGGCCATCGTGATGATCGGCTTTGAGAACGTGCGCTTGATCAGCCTGTCGGTCACGCTTATCGACAGTCTGCTCGAGCGGGCTCCGCGGGAACAGCTACTGGAACTGCTGGCGCGCTCGTTTCATGCGGCGGTACAGGCACGCAACATCGCTGGCTACGTACTTTCCCGTCATGAGGAGGAGGTGTTCATCGCGGCGCTGCTCTACAACGTCGGTGAGCTGGCATTCTGGGGGTGTGGCGGTGATCAGGTGGAGGAGCTGGCTCTGCAGCTTGCGCAACCTGGTATCAAGGCTGACGAAGCGGTGCAGAGCGTGTTGGGCACGAGTTTCAGGCAACTCAGCCTGGGGCTGGTAAGGAGCTGGAATCTCGGCGAGCTGACCAGTCTTGCCCACAGCCAGGCGGCCGGCAACGATCCGGCCGCGCGCGCCGTGGCGCTGGGTGTGCAGATCAGCGAGGCCGCACTCGGGGGTTGGGAGTGCGAGCAGATGGCGGTGCTGACCAAGGCCGTCGCGGAGTTCACCGGGGTGAATGAGGAGGACGCTCTGCAGCAGATCCTGGCCAGCGCCGACGAAACCGTACAGGTGGCGACGACATTCGGCGCCAGCCGCCTGGGCAGGCTCATTCCAAGTACCGATCCAGAGCAGATTCGCATGCAGCAGGCCCAGCGCAAGGCGTCCTTGCTGCAGCCCGACCTATTGCTCATGCAGCAGTCACTACAGGACCTGGGGCTGATGGCTACCGGCGGCGGTGACGCTGGGCTGATTCTGCACACGCTGCTTAAGGGCTTGCACCGCGGGGTTGGGCTGGAGCGAGTGATGGTTGCGGTCCTGGCGGATCAGCAGACGCGCTTCAAAGTGCGCTGCGCGCTTGGTGAAGGGAGCGATCGCTGGCTGCAAAGTTTTGTGCTGCCCGCTGATCAACCTGAGCAACCCCATGTGTTCAGCTATGCGCTGCGCCATCGCCAGTCGTTGTGGATGGGGGTGCCGGCAAGCTACAACCTTGCTGATCTGGTAACCCAGCCGTTACGTCAGTGGCTAGGTGACGGGATGTTCTTCATCGCACCGCTGATGGCGGGCACCCGTGAAATTGGCGTGCTTTACGGCGACTGCCGGCTTTCGGGGCGGGCGCTGAAACACGAGCAATTCGTCGCGTTCCAGCGTTTCACCCAGCTGACCGGTCGCTGCCTGGATGCTTTGGGCAAACGCCCGGCTGGGTGAGCGATGGTGAACCGTTAGTTGGGGAGGTAAAGCGTCAGGAGCTGGCCAGGGCGCAGCACATTCGTACCTTTCGGATTCCAGGTCTTCAGGTTGGTCAGCTGCACGTTGAAGCGCTTAGCGATCTGATATAGCGAGTCGCCTTTCTGGACCTTGTAATAAGTAGGGGAATTGCCCTTGGTTTCGGCCTTGGCTTCTGTCGGGCCTTGCAGGAACAGTGCTTGGCCAACCTTGAGCTGGCTGCCCGACAGCTTGTTCCAGCGCTGCAGGTCGCGAACCGATACGCGCTGTGCCTTGGCGATGTCCCAGAGGTTGTCGCCAGACTTGACTCGGTAGCTGCGCGGTGCCGACGCTGGCTGGCGCGCTACGGCATGCAGCAGTTCTCGCGAGGCCCCGGCGTCACCGCTGGTTGGAATGCTCAGTACCTGGCCGATGCGCAGCGTATTACTGTCGAGCCGGTTGACGTCGCGAATGATGTTGACTGTCAGATGATGTCGGTTGGCGATGCCACCCAGCGTGTCGCCTGCGCGGACCTGATACTGCTTCCAGTCGACCAAATCCTGCGGTTTCATCAGGGCCAGGTTGGCGGCCAGCATTTCTGCCTTTTCCATTGGCACGAGAAGCTGCTGCGGGCCATCCAGCGTGATGCGGCGGGTAAAGGCGGGGTTCAGCTGATACAGCTCGTCCTCATCCAGGTCAGCGAGTTTGGCCACTCGGGCCAGGTCCATGCGTTGTTTGAGTGCAATGACTTCGAAGTAGGGTTCATTGGCAATCGGGTTGAGGTTGATGCCGTAGGCTTCGGGGGTTTCGATCAGCTGCGACAGCGCGAGTAGTTTCGGTACGTAGTCACGAGTTTCACGCGGCAACGGCAGGTTCCAATAATCGGTAGGCAGCCCCAGCTTCTGATTGCGCTCGATGGCGCGGCTGACTGTACCTTCCCCTGAGTTGTAAGCTGCCAGTGCCAGCAACCAGTCGCCATTGAACAGGCCGTGCAGATAACTCAGATAACGTAGCGCGGCGTTGGTCGACGCCGTGATATCGCGGCGGCCGTCGTACCAGTTGGTCTGACGAAGATTGAAGTGACGACCCGTCGAGGGGATGAACTGCCAAAGCCCAACCGCATGAGCTGGGGAATAGGCAAAGGGGTCGTAAGAGCTTTCGATAATTGGCAGCAGTGCCAGCTCGAGAGGCATGTCGCGCTCTTCGAGCCGCTCGACAATGTAATGAATGTAGGGACTGCCGCGCTCGCTGGCGATCTCTATCGACTGAGGGCGGCTGGCGAAGAGCAATCGCTGCTGTTCGATGCGAGGATTGCTGTCGAGGTGCTCTTGAAGCTTGTAGCCCTCACGAATACGTTCCCAGATGTTTTCATGCTCGGCGACGGCCGTAGTGTCCGTCAGCCAGATGGGTTCCTGTGCCACCGGCACCGCCACGCGTCTAGTCTGTTCGCGCGTGTCGTCACGCACGGCGTTACTCTGACAGCCCGCTAGGGCTACGCATATGGCTAGAGCCAACGCCCGACCAGAGGCTGCCAAGGCGTCCGGTTCTAGGCGTTTCTTGGGAGCTGGCGGCATTGGCTGGAATCTTCCCCGGAAACAAAATTCGGGGGATTCTAGGAACGCACCCTGGTGGGGTCAAGTTTGCACGCCCCGTTTCGGGAACCTGTCGACCTTGTCAGAAATGATCTTTCCATGCGCGCAAAGCCGCAAAAACTGCGACTTCGCCGTCAAGCTTGCTGCCGCTGTGTTCGCTCGCTGCGTGCTGGACAGCCGCTACGTTGCTGCGCAGGAAGGGGTTGGTGGCGCGTTCGATGCTCATCTGCGAGGGCAGGCTGAAACGGTTCGATTCGCGCAGTTCGGTGACTTCACGCACGCGCTTTTCAACATCCGGGTTGCCTGGTTCCACTGCCTGGGCAAAGCGCAGATTGCTCAACGTATATTCGTGGGTGCAGTAGACGAGGGTGTGTTCTGGTGTGGCTGCCAAGCGCTGCAGCGAATTGAACATCTGCTCGGGCGTGCCTTCGAACAGGCGACCACATCCAGCCGCGAAGAGCGTGTCGCCACTGAGCAACCAGGGCTGTTCGGCATCAGCATGAAAATACGCGATATGTCCGAGCGTATGGCCTGGAACCGCTATGACCTGCAGGCCCTGGCCGAGCACCTGAATGTGCTGGCCATCGCTCAGTGCCTCGTCACGCGAGGGAATCTTTTCCGCTGCGGGCCCGTAAACACGAGCGCCAGTCAGTGCCTTGAGTCGTTCGACGCCACCAACGTGGTCGTGATGATGATGGGTAACGAGGATGTCGCTGAGCTGCCAGGCCGGGTGATCGCGGAGCCAGTCCAGGACCGGCGCGGCATCGCCGGGGTCGACGGCGGCGCAGCGTTGCGTTGCATCGTCCTGAAGCAACCAAATGTAGTTGTCGGTGAAGGCGGGCAGGGCTTCGATCTTCAACATGTGCGGGTCGCCAATTGGGTGACAAAGGCGCATCCTAGCAGTCCCATGGGAAAGTTGAACCCGAGCGATCTCAGCGCCGTACAGACCTGCACGACGAACGGAGCCGACCGATGAAAGATCGACCACCCGCCCAAGGCAGCGATCACTGGCTGTCCATGATCAACCAGGCATCCGACTGGTTCGAGGGTCCGCTGGGCCAGCAGTTGCTTGCTCAGGAAAAGCACATCCTCACTGAAGAACTGGCGCGTTGTTTCGGCAGCTACCTGGTGCACAACGGTCCTTTTGGCGGAGAGCCGGTGCAGCCGGAGAACATCAAGCGCAGTGTGCGCCTTGGGGCGCCACTGCCGGGCGTGGAAATTCACTGCGAGGAGCAGGCTTGGCCGCTTGGTGAGCACGCCGCTGATGTGGTGGTGTTGCAGCATGCTTTGGACTTCAGTCTGTCCCCCCATGGATTATTGCGTGAAGCGGCGCGTGGCGTGCGTCCGGGCGGTCATCTGCTGATCGTCGGCATCAATCCCTGGAGCGCTTGGGGTCTGCGCCATCTGGTCTCCCGCGAGGCGTTTCGGCAGGCCCGTTGCATTCGCCCGTCGAGGGTTGGGGACTGGCTGAATCTACTGGGATTCGCACTGGAGAAACGCCGCTTCGGATGCTATTGTCCGCCGCTTTCTTCGAGCGACTGGCAGGCGCGGTTGTCTCGTCTGGAGTCCGTTGGGCAGCAGTTGCAGGCACCCACTGGCGGCTTCTACCTGTTGGTGGCGCGCAAGTTGATGATCGGTCTGCGGCCCTTGCGTCAGGAGCGCCGCGAACGCATGGGCAAGTTGTTACCGATGCCCGTCGCCAAGGTCAGCCGCCGCGAAGCCGAACAGCACCGACTCCCTTGAAGACCCGACCTGCCGTCAGACAGAGTAAGCAATCCAAATGAGCGACGACTGGGTCGAGATCTATACCGACGGTGCCTGCAAGGGCAATCCTGGCCCGGGCGGCTGGGGGGCCCTTCTTATATATAAGGGCATCAAGCGAGAGCTCTGGGGCGGCGAGCCTGATACCACCAACAATCGCATGGAGCTCATGGCGGCCATTCAGGCGCTTACCGAGCTAAAGCGTTCGTGCAAGGTTCGCCTGGTCACCGACTCGCAGTATGTGATGCAGGGCATCAATGACTGGATGCCCAACTGGAAGAAGCGTGGCTGGAAAACGGCAAGTAAGCAGCCGGTGAAAAACGCCGATCTTTGGCAGCAACTCGACGAGCAAGTCAACCGCCATCAGGTGAGCTGGGAATGGGTCCGTGGTCATACCGGCCATCCGGGCAATGAGCACGCCGACCTGCTGGCTAATCGCGGCGTAGTGCAGGCCAAACGACAACCGATTGTGTAAGTGAGCGAAACGACATGCGCAGCGTAGTGCTGGATACTGAAACCACCGGCATGCCGGTGACCGATGGCCACCGGATCATCGAGATTGGCTGTGTCGAGGTCATCGGCCGCCGCCTGACCGGGCGGCACTACCACGTCTATCTGCAACCTGATCGTGAAGTGGACGAGGGCGCGATCGCCGTTCACGGCATCACCAACGAGTTTCTGACCGATAAGCCGCGCTTCCGCGAAGTTGCCGACGAGTTCTTCGAATTCATCAAGGGTTCGCAGCTGGTCATCCACAACGCAGCGTTTGACCTTGGTTTCATCAATAACGAGTTTGCTTTGCTCGGTCAGCAGGACCGTGCCGAGATAACCGATCACTGTTCGGTGCTCGATACCCTGTTGATGGCCCGCGAGCGCCACCCCGGGCAGCGCAACAGCCTCGATGCGCTGTGCAAACGCTACGGTGTGGACAACTCGGGCCGCGACCTGCACGGGGCGTTGCTCGATGCCGAGATTCTTGCCGACGTCTGGCTGACCATGACCGGCGGGCAGACCAATCTGTCCCTCGCTGGTGATGGAGAAAGCTCCGATGGCGGGCGACAGCAGCCCAGTCCGATCCGGCGGCTGCCGGCCGATAGACCGCGCACCGCGGTGCTACGTGCCAGCGAGGAGGAGCTTGCCGCGCACGTGGCGCGCATGGCAGCGATCGAGAAAGCGGCGGGCGCCACGCCGCTGTGGGCTCAGCTCGAAGGCTGAAGCTTGTGACATTGCAGGCCAGAACGGCGATCCCGGCGACGACCGTCGTCTGCTGCGCTGTTCCTTTACTGCGGACGCTTCTACTCTGTAGGTGGACCGTCCGCAGAGAGCGCGCATGTACAAAGACCTGAAATTCCCCATCCTCATCGTTCACCGTGACATCAAGGCCGACACTGTCGCCGGCGAACGCGTGCGTGGCATCGCTTCGGAACTGGAGCGAGATGGCTTCAATATCCTGCCTACGGCCAGCTCCAATGAAGGGCGAATCGTCGCTTCTACCCATCACGGTTTGGCGTGCATTCTGGTCGCGGCGGAAGGCGCTGGTGACAACCAGCGCTTGCTGCACGATGTGGTAGAGCTGATTCGTGTCGCCCGACGCCGTGCTCCGCGGCTACCGATCTTCGCCCTGGGTGAGCAGATCACCATCGAAAATGCACCAGCCGAGGCAATGGCCGATCTCAACGAGTTGCGCGGCCTGCTTTACCTGTACGAGGACACGGTGCCGTTTCTGGCGCGCCAGGTGGCTCGGGCCGCGCGCGGCTATCTCGAGGATCTGCTGCCGCCTTTCTTCAGTGCGCTGGTCCGACATACCAGCGAGTCGAACTATTCCTGGCATACACCAGGGCACGGTGGGGGAGTGGCCTATCGCAAGAGCCCGGTCGGCCAGGCGTTTCATCAGTTTTTCGGTGAGAACACGTTGCGCTCGGACCTGTCGGTTTCGGTGCCCGAGCTTGGTTCGCTGCTCGATCACACCGGGCCGGTGGCGGCGGCGGAAGCCCGCGCTGCACGTAACTTCGGTGCCGACCACACGTTTTTCGTGATCAACGGCACCTCAACGGCGAACAAGATCGTCTGGCACTCGATGGTCGCCCGCGATGATCTTGTATTGGTCGATCGCAACTGCCACAAGTCGATTCTGCACTCGATCATTATGACCGGCGCCATACCGCTGTACATGAGCCCGACGCGCAACGAGCTGGGCATCATCGGCCCGATACCTCTGGAAGAGTTCACCCAGGAGTCTATTCAGGCGAAGATCGCCGCCAACCCGCTGGCCCGGGGAAGGCCGCCCAAGGTCAAGCTGGCGGTCGTGACTAACTCGACCTACGACGGGCTTTGCTATAACGCCAACCTGATCAAGCGCACCCTGGCCGACAACGTCGAAGTACTGCATTTCGACGAGGCTTGGTATGCCTATGCGGCGTTTCATGAGTTCTACGATGGCCGCTACGGCATGGATACCCGCGAGCAGGGCCCGCTGGTGTTCACCACTCATTCAACGCACAAACTGCTGGCGGCGTTCAGCCAGGCGTCGATGATCCACGTGCTCGACAGCCAGACCCGGCAACTCGACCTCGACCGTTTCAATGAAGCGTTCATGATGCACATCTCCACTTCGCCGCAGTACGGCATCTTGGCTTCTCTGGATGTGGCGTCGGCGATGATGGAAGGCCCTGCTGGACGCTCGTTGATTCAGGAAACCTTCGATGAGGCGCTGAGCTTTCGTCGGGCGCTGGCCAACCTGCGCCAGCATATCGACCCGGGGGACTGGTGGTTCAGCATCTGGCAGCCGCCGCTTGTGGACGGGGCCGAGTCGCTGGTAACGCCGGATTGGCTGCTTGAGCCCACGGCCGACTGGCATGGCTTCGGTGATATCGCCGACGATTATGTTTTGCTCGATCCGATCAAGGTTACGCTGGTGACGCCTGGGCTCACGGCATCCGGCGCCTTGGGCGAAAGCGGCATACCGGCGGCGGTGGTCAGCAAGTTCCTTTGGGAGCGTGGCCTGGTGGTCGAGAAGACAGGTCTGTATTCGATGCTGGTGTTGTTCTCAATGGGCATCACCAAGGGTAAATGGAGCACGTTGCTGACGGAGTTGCTCGAGTTCAAGCGTCACTACGATGCCAACGTGCCGCTGACCGATGCGTTGCCATCGATCGCTCGCAAGGGTGCGGCGGCTTACGCCGGAATGGGCTTGCGCGATCTCTGCGATGCGTTGCACGCGTGCTATTGCGAGAACGCCACTGCGCGCGCCATGCGCAGGATGTACACAGCGTTGCCGGAGCCGGCGATGACCCCGGCGCGGGCCTATGACAAACTGGTTCGCGGCGAGGTTGAGGCTGTGCCGATCGACGCCCTTGAGGGCCGTATTGCCGCAGTCATGCTGGTGCCGTATCCGCCGGGTATCCCGCTGATCATGCCGGGCGAGCGCTTCACCGGGGAGACCCGTTCGATTCTCGATTATCTTCGCTTTGCTCGGGACTTCGCCGAGCGCTTCCCCGGCTTCGATGCGGATGTCCACGGCTTGCAGCATGAGTCTGGTGCGCAGGGTAGTCTGTATACAGTCGATTGCGTTCGTGAAGGATGAGTCGCCGGTGAAGCCGCCCGTCTATCACGGCCTGAACACCTCAAGTGACGGCGTGGTCTGTATCACATCGTCTGCATCGACATTCACCCGTCTTAGTGCCAGTTGTTATAGTTGCCCACTGTCGTGCGGGTTGTCCCGTCACGACGCTCCCCATGCGCCATTGGTGTCGAGGATGACAGCGTGACCGAATACAAAGCCTTCCGTGTAGAGTTGGCGGACCAGATTGCCCAAGTCGTGATCAACCGTCCCGAGAAGATCAATGCGATGGACGCCGCGTTCTGGTCGGAAATCATCGAAATCTTCAACTGGATCGATGCTACCGACGAAGTGCGTGTAGTAGTCCTCAGCGGAGCCGGTGAGCACTTTTCTTCCGGCATCGACCTGCAGCTTCTGGCGCAGGTCGGTAGCCAGCTTGGCAGCGATATTGGGCGCAACGCAGAGCAGCTGCGACGCAAGATTCTTTCCTTGCAGGCGTCTTTCAACGCCGTCGACAGCTGCCGCAAGCCTGTCATCGCGGCGATTCAGGGTTATTGCCTGGGCGGCGCCATCGATCTGATCTCAGCCTGTGACATGCGTTACAGCACGACGAACGCAAAATTTTCGATCAAGGAAATCGACATGGGCATGGCTGCCGATGTCGGTACCCTGCAGCGTCTGCCGCGAATCATCGGCGATGGCATGATGCGCGAACTGGCCTTCACCGGTCGCACCATCGAAGGCGAAGAGGCACGCGCCATTGGCTTGGTCAATCGCACCTATGCAGACCAGGCCGCGCTGATGGATGCGGTGCTGGAACTGGCCCGGGGCATCGCCAGCAAATCACCGCTTGCCATTCGCGGCACCAAGGAAATGATCCGCTACATGCGTGACCACCGTGTCGATGACGGCCTCGAATATATCGCCACTTGGAATGCTGCCATGCTGCAGTCGGCCGATATCAAGGTCGCCATCGCCGCTCATATGAGCAAACAGAAGCCGGACTTTGCCGACTGATGCGCCACCACACGTTTGCGCGGGAGGCGCACTAGGCATGGTTACTGGAGCTACTTCACTCGGTCTGGTACGTGACGAGCTGTTCGCCACCATGGAAGAGGCCGAGCAGAGCCTCGAGCACTTCATCATTGATCGCAACAACGGCGGGCTATTGCAGCAGGCCGTAGAGAACCTCAAGCAGGTGCGCGGTACGCTCAACCTCATCGAGCTGACCGGCGCCGAACTGCTTGCGCAGGAAATACTGCAACTGGCAACTGACATTCCGGTCGGTGCTGGCGAGGACCGCGACGTGCAGCTGGCGGCGTTGAGCAATGCGCTCTACGTATTGCGACGGTACCTGGAAAGCGTAGACGCCAGTCGTCAGGAAATCCCCGAACTGCTGTTACCGGCAATCAATGCGCTGCGTTTGGCATGTGCACAGCCACCGCTGCCGGAGAGCTTCTTTTTCAGCGTTCGCCTCGATCACGCCCGTCCTTCCGTGGATATGCCGGCTCGTTCGGGGGATACCCCGGTTGCCGAAGCACGGCGATTGCGTCAGATGTATCAGGTTGGATTGCTGGGCTTCATTCGCGAAGAGAATCTGCCATCCAGCCTGAAACTCATGGGCCGTGCGCTGACACGCCTGGATCATCTGTTCATTGGCTCGCCGGCCGGCCGTCTGTGCTGGATTGGTAGTGCCGCCGTTGAATCACAACTGGACGGTCAGTTGTTGCCGCGCAAATCGCGTAAGCAGTTGTTCTCACGGTTGGACCGAGAGCTCAAGCAAGTCATCAGCAACTCTGCATACGAGGCGCCTCGCAGCCTGCTCAAGGAGCTGCTGTATGTCGTCGCACTGGCGGACACCCATGGATCTATCGCCACCCAGGTGCGTCAGGTCTTTTCGCTGAGCTCGCTGCCCTTCACTGACCATCTGCTTGAAGAAGAGTCCCAGCGTCTTGCTGGTCCTGGCCAGGCGGTCATGCGCTCGTTGTCCTCGGCGATTCGAGAAGAACTGGCTAGCTTGAAAGATCTGCTGGATCTGATCGAACGTGGCACGGCCCAGGCTGAGGCCTATTCGAACTTGCACAACCTGCTGGGCAAGATGGCCAAGACGCTCGGGATGGTCGGTCTTTCCTCGGCGGCCAGCACGCTTCAGGCCCAGTTGAGCGACGTCTCCGCATGGAGCCTGGAGCATGCGCCCGAGCCTGATGTCATCCAGCGCCTTGCCGATGCGGTGCTCTACGTCGAGAGCATGGTCGCCAGTCTGGAGCGTGGGGATCGGCGCGATACCAAGCCTCAGGTCGCTCGGCCTGGGATGGAGGCGGAAGCCTTTGCTAACCATCAGCTGACAGAGGCCTTCATTGTCGTGATCGATGAAGCAACTGCAGGGCTTGCACTGGCCAAGCGGGCGATCACTGCTTACCTCGAATCCAATGGCGAGAAGCTGCACCTGGCCAATGTGCCATTCAGCCTGCAGGCCGTGCGTGGCGGGTTGCGTTTTCTCGAGCAGGAGCGCGCTGCCGAGCTGATCGGCGCCTGTGCTGATTTCATCCAGAAGTTCATGCTCGAGTCGAATCAAATGCCGCCTGAGCAACTTTTGGAGACCCTTGCCGATGCCCTGACCAGCCTTGAGTACTATCTCGAGGGCGGTGCGGTATTGCGACGTGACGATTCACGTGTGAGCGTGCTGGATCTGGCCAGCGAAAGCGTGCGCGCGCTGGGCATGCCGGTAGCCGCCTGATGAGCTTGCGCTGGCAGGCGGCGCTGCTCGACCCCCTGATGGCAGGAGGGTGGGCGGTGGTGCATTGTCGGCAGCAGTTTCTTCTCGACAGTAACGGTGTGCTCTTTCCTCGAGATTGGCTCAAACGTTTGGACCTGCCATTGCTGAGCGAGCAGGGGCTGGGGCATTTCGACGGCGAACCTGTATTTCTTTTTGAGCTGGATTTTCCGGCAGAGGTGCCGGGCACGCGCTGGCAGGGCCTGCGCCAGTTCATGCAGGAGGATGATCGCGATCTGTTCCAGTTGCTTGGGTACGCCACGCAGATCGGTACCTGGGTGAGTCAACATCGTTTCTGTGGCAGCTGTGGTGCGCCGATGCAGTCACGAGCTGGCGAGCGCGCCATGTATTGCGCGGCCTGCGGCGTTCAGCATTACCCGCGGCTATCACCCAGCATGATCGTCTTGGTTACTCGGGGGGACGATGTGCTACTCGCCCGCTCGCCACGCTTTGCGCCAGGGGTGTATAGCACGCTGGCCGGTTATGTGGAGCCGGGTGAGTCAGTGGAGCAATGCGTCGCGCGTGAGGTGCGAGAGGAAGTGGGCGTGGCCATTCATGCGCCGCAGTACATCGCCAGTCAGGGCTGGCCGTTTCCGCACTCACTCATGCTGGGATTCCATGCCGAATTCGCCGGTGGCGATATCGTCCTGCAGCCTGAGGAAATCGAGGATGCGCGCTGGTTCGCCATCGACAGTCTGCCGGTGTTGCCTGCCCGCCAGTCCATTGCGCGCTACTTGATCGAGCTTTATCTGGCGCGCCGGCTAGGCCACCCCGAACCAGTGCTGCCAGGCTAGCCGCAGGCTCATTGCCAGAACCACCAGAATGAACACTGGGCGGATGAATCTTGATCCACCGCGGATTGCCGTGCGGGCACCGAAATAGGCACCGGCCATCAGGGCCAACCCCATGCCGATGCCAAGTACCCACGCGACTTGGCCGCCGATGATGAAAATGCTCAGGGCTACCGCATTACTGACAAAATTCATCGTGCGCGCAACCCCGCTGGCTCTTAGCAGATCGAGCGGGTAGATCAGCATGCTGCTAACGGTCCAGAACGCGCCGGTCCCAGGCCCGGCTACGCCATCGTAGAACCCGAGGCAGAGGCTTTGTGGCCACTGGCGCTTGTGTCCGATGAGCACTGTATCGCTGCTGGGCTTGGCGGGCATGCGGCTGAATAGCAGGTAAATACCGCAGGCAGAAACCACCAGGGGCAGCATCTGGTTTAACCAGCTCGCCGGCATGAACTGCGCGAGTGCCGCTCCCAGCGCAGCGCCGATAGCGGTGCCGGCAAGCGCCCGCCGCCACAATCCTGGTTCAAATAGACGGCGGCGATAGAAGGTGTAGCTGGC
Source organism: Pseudomonas sp. E45-MNA-CIBAN-0222 (assembly GCF_040310405.1). Classification (NCBI taxonomy): domain Bacteria; kingdom Pseudomonadati; phylum Pseudomonadota; class Gammaproteobacteria; order Pseudomonadales; family Pseudomonadaceae; genus Pseudomonas; species Pseudomonas sp. E45-MNA-CIBAN-0222. Next base: position 613,029 of record NZ_JBEOPU010000001.1, on the reverse strand, counting down.
TGTAGCGGAACCGAAGGTCGCGCACAGCTTGTTGGTGCCCAACACGAGATGCGGTGGCAGCCCGGCAGTCAGCAAGGCGGGAATCGTCAGTAGCCCGCCGCCGCCAGCGATGGCGTCGATGAACCCGGCTATGAAGGCCACCGCGAAAAGAATTACCAGGGTGGAAGGATCGAGCGCGAGCTCAAGTGCGAAAGGCATACGAGCCTCGATGGGCTGAAGGACAGCGGAGAATAATGCGACCTTCACCTTGGCGAAAGGGGCGCGCCGACATGACCGGCATCCTCCTCTAGAAGAACGAGAGTGTCAGCCCGTGATGGCCGTCCCATGCCGATGCTGGTTGCTCTGATGGCACGCGCGGATAATGGCGCTCCCAATCAAAAGGACACTTGGTTATGCAATATCTCGGGCTTGCGATCGTGGTCGCGTTGTTGGCTGTGATCGTGCTGCTGGTCGCGCTGCGTTTGCTGCTGGGGGGCAACTGGTTGATGGGTTGGCTGCGCGGTACCTGCGGCTTTTTGGTCCTCGCCCTGGCTGGATTAATCGCCATGGTTGGCTACGACGTTAGCACCTACGCGGCGCTACCGAACGGGGAACCGCTGGTCACCTTGAGTTTTCACGCCCAGGGTCCGCAACGTTATGAAGTCAGGTTCGAGCAAGGAAAAAAGACACATACGGCACTGCTGGAAGGTGATCTCTGGCAGCTCGATCTGCACGTGCTTCGCTGGAAAAGTCTTGCTGAGTTGATCGGCTTGGAGTCGGGTTATCGACTGGAACAACTTTCCGGGCGCTACCTCGCGGTAGAACAGCAGAACCTGGCCCGTCATGCCCGGGTGGTATTAAGCGAGAGACCCTTGGGCGTGAATATCTGGCAATCGCTACAGCTAGGCCAGCACGACATGCTTTTTTTCGAGGGGCAGGTTCTGCGTGTCGACTACATGCCGATTGCCGATGGCGCCGTGTACGCGGTCGACCTTGCACCTACGGGGCTACTGGCCAGGCCGGTGAATGCCGCGGCTACCGAAGCATTGAAGAACTGGTAGGTGTGAGTGGCCAAAGAAAAAGGGAGCCGTGTGGCTCCCTTTTTTTGCGTTAGATCGATCAGGCCAGATAACCGCCGTCGACGTTCAGGGACACACCCGTGGTATAGCTCGAAGCATCGCTAGCCAGATAGAGCACCGCACCGGCCATTTCGCTGGGTTGCGCGACCCGGCTCAACGGGATGTGCTGCAGTGCCATTTCCAGAATGGACTCGTTCTTGACCAGGGCCGAGGCGAATTTGGTATCGGTGAGGCCCGGCAGCAGTGCATTGCAGCGAATTCCGAACTGCGCGCATTCCTTGGCGAAAGCCTTGGTCATGTTGATCACGGCACCCTTGGTGATCGAATAGATGCCCTGGAAGTTGCCCGGCGTGACGCCATTGATGGAGGCGACATTGATGATGCTGCCGCCGCCGTGCTCGCGCATCAGCTTGCCGGCTTCGATGGACATGTAGAAGTAACCGCGGATGTTTACATCGACGGTTTTCTGGAAGGCCGACACATCAGTGTCGAGAATGTGGCAAAACTGGGGATTGGTTGCGGCGTTGTTGACCAAAATGTCGAGGCGGCCGAACTGTTCGCGGATTTGCGCGAACACCGCCTGGATCTGTTCCATCTCGCCAATATGGCAGGCGACTGGAGTCGCTTTTCCGCCAGCGGCGACGATTGCGTCGGCTACTGCCTGGCAGCCTTCGATCTTGCGGCTGGATACGATGACATGAGCGCCTTGCTGCGCGAGCAGCTTGGCGATGGCTTCGCCGATCCCTCGGCTGGCCCCGGAAACGAAAGCGATCTTGCCGTCTAGGTCGAACAGGGTTGTTTTGGACATGGTCGTTCCTCTTTTCTTGTTCGTTCCCGCGGCGGGCCGCGGGGTTTGGTTTGGTTTCAGAGCTTCGATTGCCCGATCACTTGCAGCGCCCTTTGTTCAAGCAGCTTGTTCATGTGGATGAACGAGGCAAAACGTTTGTCCTGGGTCTGGCCGTGATAGAAGCGGTAGTAGATCTGCTGAACGATCCCGGCCAGGCGAAACAGGCCGTAGGTGTAGTAGAAATCGATGCAGGGGACCTCGATGCCGGCCCGTTGCGCGTAGTAATCGACGAATCCTTGCCGGGTATGCATGCCCGGCAGATGGCTTGGTTGGCGACGCATCGCCTGCATTGGCTGGGGATCATCGGCTTCGATCCAGTACGCCAGGGTATTGCCCAGATCCATCAGCGGATCGCCAATGGTGGTCATTTCCCAGTCCAGTACGCCGATGATTTCCATCGGGTTGTCCGGGTTGAGGATGACGTTGTCGAAGCGGTAGTCGTTGTGAATGATCCCGGGCTTGGGATGGTCTGCCGGCATCTTGTCTTTCAGCCACGCCTTGACCGCTTCCCAGGCAGGGGCATCAGGGGTGATGGCGCGTTCGTAGCGCTCACTCCAGCCTTCGACCTGGCGCTTCACGTAGCCTTCGGGCTTGCCTAAATCACCGAGGCCGCAGGCCTGGTAATCGACGTTGTGCAGGTCGACGAACTTGTCAATGAAGCTCTCGCAGAGCGCGCGGGTCTGAGCTTCATCAAGGTTCAGCTCTGGGGGCAGCTCGGAGCGCAGGATGATGCCGTTTACGCGCTCCATGACATAGAACTCGGCGCCGATTACCGACTCATCGGTGCAGTACACATACGCCTTCGGGCAGTAGGGGAAGCCTTCGTTGAGCTGATTGAGAATGCGAAATTCACGGCCCATGTCATGGGCAGATTTTGCCTTGTGTCCAAAAGGAGGGCGGCGCAAGACGAGATCAAGATCGGGGTATTGCAGCAGGTAGGTCAGATTCGAGGCGCCGCCGGGGAACTGGGAAATCTGCGGTGTACCTTCCAGGCCGGGGATATGCGCCTTCAGGTATCGGTCGATGACCTCGACCGCCAGCTCTTCGCCTTCTCGGACGCGGGTGGTTTGATCTGTAAGCGCCATTGTTATCCCTTCTACTTATGTTCGGTGCCCAAGATGATTCAGTAATCTAATGCTGGAGGTGCCCCAGACCAAGCGATGCCCGCTGTTATTGGCCGGAGTGTTGCTGGTCAATCAAGCTCCCTGATTCGATGGCGATGGTTTCGCCGGCATAAAAAAACCGAAGTCTTGGACTTCGGTTTCTTGCATCGCAGCGGTTGGCTCTCGCCTCAGGCTGGGAACAGTTCGCTGAGCTTCATAGCCAGCATCATGTCACCTTCGGCACGCAGCTTGCCGCCCATGAAGGCCTGCATGCCATCGGTTTCGCCGCTGACGATGCCCTGCATGGTCTCGCTGTCCATGATCAGGGTGACGTTGGCGTCGCTGGAATCGCCCTGTTGCAGATCGCAGGTACCATCCTTGACCACTAGGTAATAGTTTTCGGCGTCAGTGATGTTGAACTGGAAGACCAGATCCAGGCCTGCAGCGGCGCTGGGGTTGAACTTCGACTGCATGCCTTTGAAAGTCTCGGCGACGTTGCTCATGAGGGTTTCCTTTTTGGTCGTTATGGGTACACGCAGCTTTTGGCCGCTTGGGGCTGGGCTCATCTATGAGTGACGAGCTCCGGATTTTTCAGGAGTTGCAGGTGTGCATGACTGTTGAAGGAAGCCAGCGCGACATCACGGTCGCGAAACTTCAACAGGCTGAGCGATGTGTTGACGATCTGCCAGTTCAGCTCGAACGCCTTGATCGGCGGTACGCCTATGATCAGTTGCAGCAGCGCGGTGATAGTTCCGCCGGAGGTGAAGATGGCCACGTGGTCACGCTTGCCAGCTTGATCGAGAACGCGCTCCAAACCGCCACGTACACGGTCGATAAAGTGCTGCCAGCTCTCCAGCTCTTCTTTCTCATGTTCGCCGGATATCCAGCGATGTACGACATGGGTGAACAGTCGTTGAAAGTCCGCGCGGTGATCGGCCGCGTTGCGCAGGATATGCATCGCATTCGGCTCGACCTTCAGAAGGTCGGGTAGGTGGGCACGGATTACCGCATCGGCATGGAATTCGTTGAAGGCCGCATCGATTTCGAGTTCGGCCTGCGTGCCGAGCCTAGCCATTGTGGTGCGAGCGGTATCTTGCTGGCGATCGAGCTCGCCGCTTAGGCATCGGTCAAAGCGCACATCAAGTTGCGCCAGGTAATCACCCAGCGCTTCGGACTGGCGATATCCCAGCGGGGAGAGCACATCGTAGTTTTCTGCGCCGAAAGACGCCTGACCATGTCTGATCAGGTAGATACTGCCCATTGCTGCTGCTCCGGCCGGCACTGTTTTTCGCGAGGGTAGGGACATCGTCTAGGAGTGTCAACGACAATTCGAACGTTTGTTTGAATTGCCCGCACTGGCTCAGCCAAAGGCCCGTCGGTATGCTGGCGGCGTGCTGCCGGAGGGTTACCTGTCGGCTACCGAACATTTATCTAGGGGGATACGTGGAATTTCTTGTCGACTACGCCAGCTTCCTGGCCAAGACCGTTACGCTGGTAGTGGCGGTCGTGATCGTGCTGATCGCGCTCGCATCGATGCGGCGCGGGCGCAGCAAGCAAAGCGGCGGGCACCTGGAGGTGCACAAGCTCAACGAGTTTTATAAATCCATGCGCGAGCGCCTGGAGCAGGCTGTTCTGGAGAAGGATGCGTTCAAGGCATTGCGTAAACGTGAAGCGAAGGCTGCCAAACTGACCAAGAAGCCTGAGACGGTGGCGCGGGTCTTCGTGCTCGACTTCGACGGCGATATTCGAGCGTCTGCAGTCGACAACCTTCGCCACGAAATCACCGCATTGCTGACAATGGCGACGCCGCAGGACGAGGTGGTGCTGCGCCTGGAAAGTGGTGGTGGCATGGTCCATGGCTACGGTCTGGCCGCCTCGCAGCTGGTGCGTATTCGCGATGCCGGTGTGCCACTGACGGTCTGTGTCGACAAGGTTGCAGCCAGTGGTGGCTACATGATGGCCTGTATCGGCAACCGCATTCTGACTGCGCCGTTCGCCATTCTCGGTTCCATTGGCGTGGTGGCACAGCTGCCGAACGTGCATCGCTTGCTGAAAAAGCACGATGTGGATTTCGAAGTGCTGACCGCCGGCGAGTACAAGCGCACGCTGACTGTGTTCGGCGAGAACACCGAGAAGGGCCGCGAGAAGTTCCAGGAAGACCTGGAGACGACCCACGAGCTGTTCAAGAACTTCGTGGCGCGCTATCGGCAGAACCTCTCGATAGATGATGTGGCGACGGGTGAGGTGTGGCTCGGCATCGCCGCGTTGGGCAAGCATCTGGCAGACGAGCTCAAGACTAGCGATCAGTATCTCGCCGAGCGAGCGCAGGAAGCGGAACTGTTTCAGCTGCATTACCTACATAAGAAAAGCCTGCCCGAGCGCTTCGGCATGGCGGCCAGTACGGTCATGGAGCATGGCCTGCTCAAAGGCTGGAGCCGGCTGAACGAACAACGTTTTTGGCAATGACAAGGGGAACCGCGATGAGTAGCTTCAAGGCACTACAAGTCAGCGAGGCGGCCGAGGGTCGTTTCGAATCCAAAATCGTTGATCGCGTTATCGACGAGCTGCCCGCCGGTGAGGTGCTCATCCGGGTGAGTTACTCCTCGTTGAACTTCAAGGACGCGTTGTCTGCGAGTGGCAATCGCGGAGTAACTCGGTCTTTTCCACATACGCCAGGAATCGACGCGGCTGGTGTCGTGGCTTCGTCCAGTGTGGGCGAGTTCGCCGAAGGCGATGAGGTGATCGTCACGGGCTACGACCTGGGCATGAACACTGCCGGTGGCTTCGGTCAGTACATCCGAGTTCCGGCGGCCTGGGTGATCAAGCGCCCGCAGGGGCTTTCGTTGCGCGAGGCAATGATCCTCGGCACGGCTGGGCTGACCGCGGCTCTCTGCGTCGACAAACTCGAACAGGCTGGCCTGGAACCGGGCGAAGCGCCTGTGCTGGTCACCGGTGCGACCGGTGGCGTTGGCAGCATAGCGGTGGCGCTGTTGGCCAGTCTCGGCTACAAGGTTGCGGCGGTCACGGGCAAGGCTGATCAGGCAGAGTTCCTCACTCGTCTGGGCGCGAGCCAGATTGTCGAGCGCGCCGCATTGCAGGCCGGTGTGGAGAAGGCGCTGCTCAAGGAACAATGGGGTGGAGCGGTAGATACGGTCGGCGGTGACATCCTGTTCAATGTAGTCAAATCATTGCGGCGTGGCGCCAGCGTGGCCTGTTGCGGACTCACAGCAGGCACTCACTTCCAGGCCAGCGTCCTGCCCTTTATCTTGCGTGGGGTCAATCTGCTGGGTGTGGACTCGGTGGAAATCCCGTTGGTGGTCAAGGCCTCCATGTGGGACAAGCTGTCGTTGCAATGGAAACTGGCCAATCTGGACGACCTCTCGCAGGAGGTCGGCCTGGAGCAGTTGCCAGAGGCAATCGAGCGCATTCTGACCGGCGGTCAGGTAGGTCGAGTGCTGGTGCGCGTGGGCTGAATGCCAACGCGTTTTGGTTTATCGCCGCGATAGCAGCAATGAATTTCCTCGGCAGCGGTATTTGGCGGAATCTAGCGCCACTCCTGATCGCAACCGAGGAAATCGCTCATGAAGAAGCTCGCCGAGAAGATCAAACAGATCGCTTCCGGAAAAAAGGTCGATGTAGTCACTACTTCGATCGAACACCCTAACTTTTGGATGTATCAGTGAAGCAATAAAAAGCCCGCCAATAGGCGGGCTTTTTATTTGCCGGTTTCGACTGGGCTGGCATCAACCCTGGCGACGGCGGAACAGCGGGCGCTCATCGTCCGCTGCGGCCTGATAGGTCACCGAAAAGTCCTTCAAGCCTTCCAGCGCGTCGACCGGGTCCCGATCGGCGCGAATGGCGAATGCGTCGAAGCCACAGCGACGCATGTAGAACAGCTGGTCGCGCAGTACGTCACCGATGGCACGGATCTCACCCTTGTAGCCGTAGCGCTCGCGCAAAAGACGGGCACTGGAGTAGTGGCGGCCGTCGGTGAAGCTGGGAAAATTCAGCGCGATGACCTGGAAATGCGCCAAGTCGTCCGCGATGTCCTCGACCTGCTCGTTGGCATCAAGCCAGACCCCGAGGCCGCCGTCGCGGGCTTTCAGTGCATGGGCATGGTCCAGCCAGAGATGCAGCGGCACGATCAGATCGTCGCTGTTGCACAGGTCGTCGAGCGTCTGTTCCTTGGGCAGCAGGTGCCAGGTTTCATCGACCAGTTGATCGTTCTTAATGATTCGCTGCATAGACGCGCTCCTTGAAGGGATCAATGCCGATGCGGCGGTAAGTGTCGATGAACTGTTCATCTTCGGTACGCTGCTCCACGTAAACGTTGATGATCTTTTCGATCACATCTGGCATCGAGTCTTGAGCGAAGGATGGGCCGAGAATCTGGCCGAGGCTCGCGTCACGGCCGGAACTGCCGCCCAACGAAACCTGATAGAACTCCGCACCTTTCTTGTCCACGCCCAGAATGCCGATATGGCCGACATGGTGGTGACCGCAGGCGTTCATGCAGCCTGAGATGTTCAGGTCGATGTTGCCTAGGTCGAACAGGTAATCGAGGTTATCGAAGCGACGCTGGATGGATTCGGCGATCGGAATGGACTTGGCATTGGCCAGCGAGCAAAAGTCGCCGCCAGGGCAGCAGATGATGTCGGTCAGCAGGCCGATGTTCGGCGTGGCCAGGCCCAGCTCGCGCAGTTCGTGCCAGAGTTCGAACAGCCTGGCCTGCTCGACGTCGGCCAGGATCATGTTCTGCTCGTGGGAGTTGCGCACCTCGCCGAAGCTGTAGCGATCGGCCAGGTCGGCGATGGCGTCGAGCTGTTTGTCGGTGACGTCGCCCGGTGCCACGCCTGTGCTCTTCAGCGAGAGGGTGACCGCCGCGTAGCCGGGTTTCTTGTGCGCGACCACGTTGCGCTGGCGCCAGCGGGCAAAGCCCGGATTCTCGGCACCCAGCTGGGCGAGGGCGGCGTCCTGGTCTTCCAGCGCTTTGTACTCCGGATCGATGAAGAACTTGCTGACACGCTGAACTTCGTCTTCGGTCAGCGTCGTCGGGCCGTCCTTCAGATGCGCCCATTCGGCATCGACGCGCTCGGCGAACACTTCAGGCGTGAGCGCCTTGACCAGGATCTTGATGCGTGCCTTGAACTTGTTGTCACGACGGCCATAGCGGTTGTAGACCCGCAGGATAGCGTCGAGGTAGCTCAACAGATGCTGCCAGGGCAGGAATTCGTTGATGAAGCTGCCGACGATCGGGGTCCGGCCGAGGCCGCCACCGACCGAAACGCGGAAGCCCAACTCGCCGGCGTCGTTCTTCACTGCTTCCAGGCCAATATCGTGTACTTCGATGGCCGCGCGGTCGCTGACTGCGCCGTTGACGGCGATCTTGAACTTGCGCGGCAGGAAGGCGAATTCGGGGTGGAAGGTCGACCACTGGCGAATGATCTCGCACCACGGGCGAGGATCGATCAGCTCGTCCTTGGCGACACCGGCGAACTGGTCGGTGGTGGTGTTGCGGATGCAGTTGCCGCTGGTCTGGATGGCGTGCATCTGCACGGTTGCCAGCTCGGCGAGAATCTCCGGTACGTCTTCCAGCTCCGGCCAGTTGAACTGTACGTTGGTCCGGGTACTGATGTGTGCGTAGCCCTTGTCGTAATGACGTGCGATCTCGGCAAGCTTGCGTACCTGGGTGGAGGACAACAGCCCGTAAGGCACGGCTACGCGCAGCATCGGCGCGTAGCGCTGGATGTACAGGCCATTCTGCAGACGCAGCGGGCGGAATTCTTCATCAGCGAGTTCGCCAGCCAGGAAGCGGCGAGTCTGGTCGCGGAACTGCCGGACCCGATCCTCGATGATGTGTTGGTCGTACTGATCGTAAACGTACATAAATGTCCTGTTTTCAGGCTGTCTACAGCATTCGCGCGCACGGCCGCGCACCCATTCAGGGAGGGCGGCACGATACCAGCTAGCGGTTATGCGCAAAAGTGATGTTTGGGAATATGTTTAGAACTAAACCAAGCGAAATGGACTTATCACGAGCTGCCCTTGAGCAACCCTGATCCGTGGTCTTAACTGGCTGAACACAGGCCGTCATCGGTTGTTTAGAGGAGAAGTCCCATGAGAAACGAACAGCGCGACAGTATGGTAGACGCAGCAGCCATCTTCAGTCTGATCATGCTCGCGGTGGGCACCGCGATCTTCTGGGTTAGTCACCAGTAACGACAGTTCAGCTTCCGACCAGATAGAGCACCAGTTTCACCAGTCCCAGGATCACCAGCACAAACAGGACGGTGAAACCCACGCCGAGAATGATGAAGTGGCTGGGTTTTCCGTGGCTGAAATCCCGGGTTCTGTTCTTGCCGCTCTGTACGCCCAGTGCCGCGGCCAGAACGCTGCTCAGCATTTCGCGAAGCGTCAGAGTCTTTTCCTGATTATCTTTCATTGGTGTCTCGGACATGACTGCCTCCAATCGCGGTTTCTCCGAAGTCTAGTCGAGCGCGTACAAAGGCATTGCCAGCGCAAAGACTTGATGAAGTAAAGAGCCAAGCGAGACGTGCGCACAGGTTATTTTTGAAGGACAGGACCGGTTGTACTACAAACCGGTCCGCCGCATTACTCTGCCTTGATGGAGATTTTCTTCGTGCTGTCGGTGGTGCCTGGTTGCTTGGGCAATGACAGACGCAATACACCCTTGCCGAACGTGGCGTCGATCTTGTCGCGGTCTACGCCTTCGGGCAGCGCGAAACTGCGTTGGAAGCTGCCGTAGGACCTCTCAGAAAGGTGGTAACCGTCTCGCTCCTCCTTATGATCCTGGCGTTTTTCACCCTTGATGATCAGGCTGTTGCCGGTCAGCTTTACCTCAACGTCCTTTTCATCCAGCCCGGGCAGCTCCGCTGTGATCTCGAACGAGTTTTCCTTCTCGACTACGTCCACCGCCGGCATTCGACTGGGGCCACCCTGCCACAGTGGTGTGGTTTCCAGGCTATGGCGGCTGAAGGGCAGATGCCAGGGGCGGTCAAAGTCGTCGAAGAGACGATCCACTTGTCTACGCAGGGAGTCAAAGGCGCGCGAGGGCTCCTGAGGCGCCGACGGCACGTTTTTTTCGTTCGTATTGACTGAAGGTTTGTTCGAAGTGTCGTTCATTTCGCAACTCCTCATTAGCTAGGAAAGTTCAAAGCAAGACTTTGCTCTGCCAGCTGCAGGACTGCGGTTTGAAACGGATCAACCAATACCCCACTATCTGTGCGCTATCTAGAATAGTGCGCTGTTCTGGCCTGCGCACGGCAAGTTGAAGCGTTTCAGGGAAACGCTCAGATGCTCTCCCTTATCCAGTCCCAAAGCCCCAGCGAGAATCCTGGGAAAAGATTGATTCCCAGCGCCGACTTGAGCAGATACAGGATTACCAGGCCCACCAGCGCGGAGAACAGCAGGAACAAGGTCGCCAACGCAGCCTTGGCCATGAGTGAGAGATTCTGTTGTGGTCGCGTCAGGTTTCGCTTGTTGCGTCCAGCGACGATCGCAAAGTAATAGCGGTCGCGCCAAAACCGTACCGTGCCGCGCAGATCAACACGGTGCCTGACCCATGACCTTGCGCCGAACACCCCACGTAATGCGTCCAGCTGCTCTTCGCTGAACGACTCACGCAAATGCTCGGGCAGGCGCTGTTTCAAACCACGGATGAACGGGTCCTGATCGATGGGCACCTCTGTATAGGGCTTGGGATATGGCGTGCGTTCTTCGTCTGCTTCGGGTGAGGTCATTGCAGGAGTCGCTCCGGAAGGCGCGTCAGAGCGCGGCGAGAGTAGTGTGGATTTGGCTGAAGTTTGGGCGGCGTTCCGGCTGCTCGGACATGCACTGGTTCTGTAGCTTGAGCAGAGTGTGCCGGCGCGCGTCGTTTTCGAGGTCTGGGCAGCGTTGCAGTAACTCTTCCAGCAGACAACCGAAAGCGCGTGATTCTATGCGTTTCAGCGCTTGGCCAGTGGCACTGTCCGGCTCGAAGAACGAGGCAGCGCCGAAATCGCTGAGCAGGCATTCGCCCTTTGGATCGACCAGCAGATTATGGGCGTACAGATCGCCATGGAGGATGCCGCGTTCATGCAGATGAGCGACTGCCGAGGCGGTGCCGCTGGCAATGCGTAGCACCTGCTCCAAAGTGAAGCTTCTATTTTCGGCGTAGCAATCGCGCGTGCAACTGACCAGCGACGGCGGACCAGCCAGTGGCTGGAAGGCCGGCTCGACCAGATCCATAAGTAGCCCCGGTGTTTGCCCCGGCTGATCGGCCAGCGGCCCGGCAACATCGATCAGGTTTGGATGGGCGCCAGCGGATACGCAGGCGGCCATCTCGCTGTGGGGCAGGCCGTCGCTGGTGACATGGCCCTTGAACAGCTTGGCGGCCATTTGCTTGGGCGCTTGCCCGGTTGGCTGCCACCCAGCACGGTAGATGATGCCGGATGCACCCTGGCCCAGCTGCTCGTGCAGGGAGACCTGTTCGCGCGGGATCGCCGGTAATGAATGGCGCGCGAGGCTCATCGCTTCGCTGGCGTCGCTGAAGGGGTTGCCGGCAGCGGCCAGCCAGCTGAGGCGTGGCTGCGTCAGCAACCAGTCGGGCAGCGCCGGCAGGCGGTTGGCGGCGATGCGCAGCAATTCGAGATTGACGCAATTGGCCAGCGAATCCGGCAGCGAAGACAGCTGGTTGCCAGCGAGCATCAGTTTTTGCAGGCGTCGGCAGTTGCCGATCTCGTCAGGCAATGCCTGCAGTTGGTTGTCGGTGAGGATCAGCCAGCGCAACGCCGGCGGCAACGCGGCGGCGGGCAGATGGCGAATCTGGTTGGCCTTGAAGCCGATCATCTCCAACTGCTCGCAGTCGCCGAGGCAGTCCGGCACCTCGGTGAAGAGGTTGTCCGAGCAGAACAGGATGCGCAGCTTGCGCAGGCGGGACAGGTCGGACGGCAGGCTCTTGAGGCGGTTGCCGGAGAGATTCAGCACTTCCAGCGTATCGGCGAGAGCGAAGATCGCCTCCGGGAAGCTCTGCAGGTCGGTCGAGAGATCGAGGCGGCGGATTCCGGCCAGTTCACCACGTTCCAGTTGTTCCAATGTGTGCATGCGGCTTGCGCTTTCCTTGCTGAGATGGGCGGTGTGGGCGGCGGGGGTATTGCGCTGGGACAGTGACTGGAGCTTGTGGGTTCAGGCCCCACGATCAACGCGTCGCTTGCGATCGAGCACCTGCTCGGCCCGGGCGCGGAGCTGGCCGCACCCGCCATCGATGTCCTGGCCGGCCGAGTTGCGTACCTTGGTCAACACGCCGCGACTGTGCAGGTAGCGCACGATCTGCACGATGCGCTCGCCATCGGGACGCTGATATTCGTCATCTTCCAGGCTGTTGTAGGGGATCAGGTTCATCACCGCGTACTTGCCCTTGAGCAGGCGCAGGATGCCATCCATCTCATCCTGGTTGTCGTTGATGCCCTTGAGCAGGGTCCACTGATACTGGATCGGGAATCCGGTCGCGCGGGCGTAGGCCTCGCCGAGGTCGACCAGTTCGTCGGGTGTGATCTGCGGCGCCCGCGGCAGCAGGGCCTGACGCAGCGCCGCATCGGTGCTGTGCAGCGACAGGGCCAGCGCCGGTTTGACCCGCTGCTGCGGCAGGCGCTCGAACACGCGCATGTCGCCGACGGTGGAGAACACCAGATTCTTGTGGCCGATGCCGCCGTCCGTGCCGAGCAGGTCGATGGCTTCGAGCACGTTATCGAGATTGTGTGCGGGCTCGCCCATGCCCATAAACACCACCTTCTTCACCGGGCGGAAGCGTCGGGCGAGGGCGACCTGGGCGACAATTTCGGCACTGCCCAGCTGACGCAGCAGTCCGCTCTTGCCGGTCATGCAGAACACGCAGCCAACGGCGCAGCCGACCTGACTGGACACGCACAGGCCGTCGCGCGGCAGCAATACGCTTTCCACCATTTGCCCATCGGCCAGCTCCACTAGCAGGCGTGCCGAACCGTCGGCCGCTGGATGTTCGGAACGCAGCCGCGCCAGTCCGTCGATCTCGGCGCTCAGCGCCGGCAGCCCTTCGCGCACGCTCAGCGGCAGGAAGTCCTCGGCCTGCTGCTGGCGACGGCCGACATCGAGCGGCAGACCCTTGAGCCAGGCACGGGTCATTCGCCCGATATGACGGGGCTTGGCGCCGATATCGGCGAGGCGTTGCTGCAGGTCTGGGGTTCGCATAGGGCGCGCATTCTATCCGGGGTCACGCGGTGAAGCGACGGCAGAACGGCGCGATGCCGACCAGCAGGACGGCGAGCAGCGCGAAGGCCATGCCCAGCGAGCTGAAATGGGCGACCACGCCCATCATGGCCGGGCCGGCGAGGACTCCGGCGAAACCGATGGTGGTCGCCACGGTAACGGCCAGTTGTACCGGCATGCCATCCTGCCGGCTCAGGGATGAAATCAGCACCGGCGAGACGTTGGCGCAGCCCAGCCCGCACAATCCGTAGCCGATCAGCGCCACGGCCCAGTGCTCGGCGGCCAGGCTCAGGCCGATGCCGAACGCAGCGAGCAACCCGCCGAAGGCGATGACTCGGGCCGTGCCGAGCGCATTGACCAGCGGGCCGCCAGCGAAGCGCGCGATGGTCACCATAAGGGCGAAGGCTGCGTAACCCAGGCCGCCTTTGGCCACTTCGAGGCCTTTCTCTCCGGTCAGGTAAAGCGCGCTCCAGTCCAGCACGGCGCCTTCGGCCAGATAGACGACAAAGCACATCAGGCCTACGAGCAGCACCACGCCTGTGGGCCGCACGAAGGCGAAGCCGCCGCCCGGCGCACGATTGGGCAGAAAGCCGCGGGCCAGGCCGAGATTCGCCGCAACGATCAGCCCGATCATCAGAAAGCTGCCTATCTCCGGCGCCAGACCGACGGTCAGCAAACCCGTGAGCATCAGTGCGCCGCTGATGGCGCCAAGGCTGTACATGCCGTGGAAGTTCGACATCAGTCGACGGCCGACCGCAGTCTCCACCAGCACCGCCTGAATGTTCATGATCACGTCGATGACGCCCAGGCTGCCGCCGAAGCAGAACAGTGCCAGGGCCAGCAACAGCATCGAGTCGGTCAGGGCCATGCCGGCCAGGGCCAACGCCAATAGCACGACGCTGCACAGCTGCACCGGGCGGATGCCCCAGCGGCTTACCAGCACGCCGGACAGTGGCATCCAGGTCAGCGAGCCGACTCCGATGCAGAGCAGCAAAAGGCCGAACACTGCATCGGTCATCTCGATGCGTTCGCGTACATAGGGCACCAGCGGCGCCCAGACGGACAGGCCGAAGCCGGCCATGAAGAAACCGCAACGGGTTGCGTTGCGCACGATAGGGGCGTCGATCTGAACGGTGTTACGGACCGCTAGCATGGGCGGCATTCCTCGATGAACTGAGTTGGCGATGGGTTGAGTGCGCGGCGAGCCGCGTTTCACCACAGGGCCAGCAATCCGGTATCGAAGAGAAACAGCAGTCGGCTTCCCGCGGGCAGGCTTGAAGAGCAGGGGAGTGACGTGCTGGACATGGAAGGAGGGTAGCTGTTGGATAGGTACACAGAGGATACACAACCCGCGCTACTGAACAACCCGCGCGCAGGCCTGGCACGACAGTACGGCCCCCGCGTGGCTCACAACCGGTCCGGTTTGACGAGTGTGCATGCTATCGTTGGCCGCTTTGCCGCCATGTGCGCTGTCGGAGCAGTCGATGAAGTTCATACACCAGCGCGAGCACCTCAACGAGGACGATATCGTCGTCATCGAATGCTCGCAGACCTGCAACATCCGCCTGATGAACGATGCCAATTTCCGCAGTTTCAAGAACGGCGGTCGGCACACCTACCATGGTGGGGCGTTCGATAAATTCCCGGCGAAAATCGTGGTGCCGAGTACCGGCTTCTGGAACATCACCATCGATACGGTCACCCGGCGCCCGATCAGCGTGACGCGCAAACCGAACCTCAGTCACTCGATCAGGGTCATTCGACGGTCCCCCTCGCGTCTGTAATCGCCCAATGGGCTGCGAGGCAATTCACCGGGAGCGAGCTTTTGAACCGCAGCCACCATCCGCATGCCACCAACATCAGCCTTGGCAACCACATGCCGGAGACGCGCATGAGCGATAGCCGTGGCGGAACCACCCGCGCGCATCTGGGCATGCTGCTCTGGGCGCTATTTGTCGGCTTGTCCTTTCCCGCGGTGGGTTTGCTCACTGACGGGTTGCCGCCACTGCTGCTGACCGCCATGCGTTTCAGCATCGCGGCATTGGTCCTGGCGCCGCTGGCCTGGAGCCAGAGCGAAGGGCGACCGGGTTGGCGCACGCTGCTGCTGTACGCCGCCATGGGGCTATGCCTAGCCGGCTTTTTCGGCACCATGTTCTGGGCGGCCCATCGGGTCAGTGCATTGTCGATGGCGACGCTGTTCGTCAGCGTGCCGCTGCTGGCTTACTGCCTGGGCCGCGGGCTTGGTGTCGAGCAGCCAGCCGGTCGCCTGCTGGCTATCCTGGCGCTTGGTGCGAGCGGGGCGCTTGGGCTGGCATGGGCCGAGAACGGCGGCGATTTCTCCGGCATGCAGTTTGGCTTGGGCGAGCTGGGTTTCTTCTTTGGCTGCGTCGCTTCGGCGTTGTATCCGGTGCTCAGCAAATGGGGACTGGCGAACGGCACGTTGCCCCGGCAGGCGGGTTTGCGCACCTTCTGGAGCCTGATCGCCGGCGCACTGCTGATCGGCCTGATGGGCTTTATCTGGGAGCGACCGGCGTCGCTGCTGCGCATGAATCTGCTGGATCTGTTGCTGGTGATCTACCTCGGCGTTTTTTCCAGCGCCATGACCTTCTTCCTGCAGCAGCGAGCGACGTCCGTTCTCACGCCCGGTGCGGTCACGGCCTACAGCTACCTGGTGCCCTTCGTCTCGATGCTGCTGCTGTTCTTCGATCAGCCGGCACGCATGGGTGTGCACTGGTTGCCGGGTAGCCTGCTGGTCATGCTTGCCATCGGCCTGTTGCTCCGTCGCGACCGCCAGCCCTAGGGCTTTTCGCCTAGCAGAGCACGGGTGTGTGCGATCGCCTGCCGCTCGCGGTCGGTCCAGCTGCCACCGACCTCGACGAAGGGCCGATCCCGCTGCACCAGCCAGCTGCGACATGCCTCGAAGAACTCCAGTCTTTCGCTGATGTCCGGCTGGCAGCGCTGGCCGTCGGAATGCCATTCGATACCCTCGGGCGAGAGCAGCAGGTGCTGGTGGTAATCCCGCGCCAGCAGCTCGTCCTCAAGCCAGGCGGGGCAATCGCCGAACAGCGCATGACTCCATAGCATGTTGCTCAGCAGATGGGTGTCGAGAATCAGCAGATTCGGTGCCTGAATTCTCGCGGCGTCTTCCCAGTCCAGTTGGCCACGGGCAATCGCAGGAATGTCGGCAAACGTCGTGTCGCGTTGCGTCTGCTCGATGTAATGACGAACGTATTCGCCCACCATCACTCCGCCGAATGTGCGCAGCAGCCGCTGTGCAAGCCAGCTTTTGCCGGTGGACTCCGGACCGGTGAGCACCAGCACCTTCATCGCGTCGCCGCCAGTGCCGTGCGCCACTCTCGTAGCCCCATGATCGCGAGCCCGGTGAACAGCGCGTAGAGGCCGGCCGTCAGCCAGTAGCCCTGATAGCTGAAGAAGCCAATGAACAGCACATCCACGACGATCCACAGAACCCAGCACTGCAGGCGCTTTAGGGCCATCCACAGCTGTGCGAGCAGGCTGAATGCGGTGAGGGTGGCGCCGATCCAGGGAAAGGCGGCCTCGGTGAAGCTCGCCATGGCGCTGCCGAGCAGCAGGCTGCCGAGCACTGCGCAGGCAATGCCTATAGCTACCTCGCGCGGAACGGCGCCGGTCACGGGCCTACCGTGTTCGCCTGCGGCACCTCGCGTCCAGGCCCACCAGCCGTAGAGCTGCATCCCAGCGAAAACGCTATGCAGCAATACCTGTGAATACAGCTTGGCGTCGAAGAAGAACCAGGCATACAGCGATACCATGCCCAGCCCGATCGGCCAGCACCACGGGTTCTGACGCACCGTCAGCCATACGGCGATCACGCCGAGTAGCGAGGCGATCAGTTCGAGTGAAGACATGGCGTAAGACCGGCTTTGTGAAAGAGGGGCGCGATCATAGCGGACGTCGCCGCCGAAGACTGCACGTCTTGTGCCTCATGGTGATTGAACGCCGCCCGTCTCCACTGGTCATGGTTGAGGCAAGGGCGAAGCGGGAGGCTCGCCGAAGTTGAACCAAGCCCCCGAGGAGAGGGAAATGATCCTGAGTGACCCTGGCGGAGGCCGGTAGTCGCGGCGGCTTGCGAATATCGGACTGCTTATGAGTGATGCCGGAGCGATGCACGGCAAGAATCGCAATATTCAATTTCTCCGTGGCCTGGCAATCGTAATGGTGCTGCTGGCCCATGCCTCGGTGATGCTGGTCGGCGCGGAGGCCGACTGGTGGGACGGCTTGCTGCAGCGCTTCCTGCCAGGCGTTGGGGTCGATCTGTTCTTTCTTATTTCCGGCTACCTGATGGGCGCGACCTTCTTGCGCAAGCAGCAGGTCTTCGAAGCCGAGGCGGTGTATGTCTTCTACAAGAAGCGAATTCGCCGGGTGCTGCTGCCGACATGGTTCTGGGCGGCCGTAGTATTGCTGTTCAGCGTCATCGAGCCGCCGCGTGGGGCGCCGGCGCCGGCTTACTCGCTGGATACGCTGCTCGGCGTGACAGCGAGCGCCGCGTTCTTCCTCGCCAATGTCTTTAACGGGTTGCACGAGACGGATTTCGGCTATTTCTGGTCGATCGCCCTGGAAGTGCAGTTCTACCTGTTGTTCCCGCTGCTGCTGCTACTGCGCAGGGCGTTCTGGCCGGCGGTGATCGGCATCGTGCTCTGGTTCAGCTTCGCCAATCCGTTCGCGCCCGAGTGGCTGTTCCGCGCGAACGGCCTGTTCATGGGGCTGTTGTTGTGGAAGCTGTCGTCGCTGGATCAGTTTCGCGTCGTTGAGCGCGACATCGAAGCGATGACCGCCACCAGCAAAGTGCTGGTGATTGGCCTGGCGGTGGTCTCGGCGAGCATTCTGGCCATCGCTCTGGAGCCGTACGCGTCGTTTCGTTGGGCGGCGACGACGCTGGTGTTGGCCGTGCCCTTCATGCTCGCGGCCTGCTCTAGCGACGCGGTATTCGGCGCGTTGTCGCGACCGTTCGAGGCGATCGGCCAGACATCGTTCTCGCTGTACCTGTGCCACATCCCTGTCTGGCTGCTGTGCATGAGCTGGCTCGACGGCCAGCCGCTGCTACCGCGCGTGGCGGTTTGCGTAACGATGTCGCTGATCGTCGCCGGTCTGAGCTATCGCTATATCGAACGGCCGCTGATGGATGGTGCGAAATCAGCGGTTTCCGCCAGAACCACGTCGACCAGCGCTACCGCACTAACCGTCGCTCGGGCGGGGCGCGAAGGCTAGGCGTTACTCGTCCTCGTCCTCGCCGCCGATGGCGCTGAGGCACTGCAGTCGGTGTGGGCCTTCCAGCAACCAGCTTTCGTCATCTGGCTGCAGTTGGGCCTCCATGATCTGGTTGTAGCTGAACTGCCACTGGCGACGCGTGCGGCCGTCGACCAGATCGATGGTCAGCAGGATGTCCTCACTGGCGAATGGCTGATTGGCTTCGGCCGCAGCGTCGGCATCATCGAGCAGCGCCTCGTTCAGTTCGAACTGCCAGGCATGTAGGTCATCGATGATCAGCATGTCGGCGGCTTCAAGCTGGTCGAGCAGATAGGGCGTGTCGGCTGGCATGGCGAGTGGTCCTGAAGGGAGCGGAATCTGTAAGGGCTGCTATTAAACGCCGGAAGGCGCCTGCCATCCAGCATGCCGCGTGCTGCTACATCCGCCGATGGCGATCAGTGGGCATAAAGATGGGCAGGCTGCAGCCGATGATCTGTTCACGCGAAGCGTCCCAAAAATACCTGTCACCTCTATCCGAGCTGCATCTGACGCGCCGGCTTGGCGGAGGTCCTGTCGGTCCTTCGGGTCGAATGTCCTCGCGGCGCATATGAATGATGTCTGGAGTTGAACGCGCCATGTCGCAATACGAGCAAGAACGGCTATTTGCGCTCAAGCAGCTGAATATCCTGGATACCCCTCCAAGCGAAAGCTTTGACAGGATCACGCGAATGGCGAGTCAGCTGTTCGACCTGCCAATAGCCGCGGTTTCTCTTACCGATAGTGATCGCCAGTGGTTCAAGTCTCGTGTCGGGGTGGCACACATGGAAATTCCGCGGTTCAAGGCCTGCTGCGGGGAAGTAGCGGACAGCTCCGGAATGCTGGTGATCAATGACCTGCTGGCCTCGGCGTACTACCGCGACAGTACGCTCGCGCATTCCGGGATTCGCATTTATGCCGGTGCGCCACTAGTCACGCGGGAGGGCTACACCTTAGGTGCCATGTGTGTATTGGGTACCGAACCTCGTGGCATCACCGACCATGAGCAAGCAGTGCTGCGCGACTTGGCATCCATGGTCATGGGGCAGATCGAGATGCAGCACGCCTATGGCCGCGTGGACCCATTGACCGGACTGGCCAACCGCAGTCAGTTTCTCGAGGATATCGAGGACCTTGGTCGCGACCAGCCGGGCAAGGCACTGTTCGCCTTTTTCACCGATCTGGTGGACATAGAGCAGATGATGTCTATCCAGCGGGTAATGGGGCCTGCGTTTCTTGACAAACAGGTCAAGTCAGCTGCGATGCGCTTGCAGCAATCGCTGCATAAAGGCGTCAGGCTCTACAGCGTAAGCCCGTGTCAATTCGTACATATCATGGAGGCAGCCAGCGATGTGGAGGCGGTCAGCATTGCCAACGCGTTGCGGGTCGATCTCGCCGTTGTTGCTCCGGATGATTGTGCTTCGCTGCTGACACGTCCCGTCATCGGGGTAGCGCCGTTCCGCTTGGGCGAGCGCCTCGGTGAGGATGTGCTGCGTGTTGCACACTGTGCCAGTCAGGATGCTCGTCAAGTAGAGGCGGGCGTCGGGCTCTATTCGAGCGAGCTCGATGCGCAGTATCAACGGCGCTTCGTTCTGCTGGACGACTTCCGCACAGCACTCACAGGCGTAGGCCAACTGCGCCTGGACTATCAACCCCGAATTCACATGAAGACCGGGGTGTGCGTCGGTGCCGAGGCGCTGATTCGCTGGAAACATCCGTCACTGGGCAACGTTTCTCCCGCGGAGTTCATTCCGCTGATAGAGCAAACCAGGATGGCGAGACCACTGACCAAGTGGGTTATCGCACAGGCAGTGGAGCAGGCGGCAAGATGGCAGGGCACGGGCCTGAAAATCTGTATTTCGATCAACGTTACTGCGTTGAACCTCGAAGAAACGGATTTCGCGCAGAACCTGATTACAGCACTGGCCGAGCGCAACCTTGCTGCGTCAGCCATCGAACTCGAATTGACTGAAAGCGCGATGATCGGCAACAGCCCCGCGGCGGCCAGCCAGCTGGAGATTCTGCAGGCAGCAGGGATCAGCATTGCCATCGATGACTTTGGAACCGGCTACAGCAGCCTGTCCTATTTGCAGAAGATCAGCGCCCAGGTGGTGAAGATCGACCGCTCGTTCATTTCGCTTCTTGACCAGCGCCCTCGCAGTCAGACGCTGGTCAAGGCGATGGTCAGCATGGCCCATGATCTGGGTTATAGCGTGGTGGCCGAAGGTATCGAAGAGCCAGGGGTTTACGATTTTCTAAAGGCCATTGGCTGTGATGAGGCGCAGGGCTTCCTACTCTCTAGGCCTCTATCCGTCGAGGCCTTTGAGCTTTGGTTGGCACAGCGCCAAGCGTCGTAACTGTTCCCTAGGGGCGTGTCGCAGGACGCCGTGCCACCAATGAGACTGCGGCCGGTACGCCCGGCCGTGTTGGCTGCGCCGTGCATAGGGCACGGCGGCTTGTCAGGCGTCGTAGCCCAGGTTCGGCATCAGCCAGCGTTCGCTGACGGCGATGTCTTCGCCTTTACGCTGGCTGTAGCTTTCCACCTGATCCTTGTCGATCTTGCCGACGGCGAAATACTGCGCCTCGGGATGGGCGAAGTACCAGCCGCTGACGGCCGCGGTTGGCAGCATGGCGTAGTGCTCGGTGAGCGTTACCTGGCTGATGCCGTCGGCATCCAGCAGCTGGAACAGCGTGCCTTTCTCGGTATGGTCCGGGCAAGCCGGGTAGCCGGGGGCAGGGCGGATGCCCTTGTACTGTTCGCGGATCAGCTCATCGTTGCTCAGCTGCTCATCCTTGGCGTAGCCCCAGTACTGCTTGCGCACCTGTTGATGAAGCCACTCGGCGCAGGCCTCGGCGAGACGGTCGGCGAGCGCCTTGACCATGATCGAGTTGTAGTCGTCGCCCTTGTCCTGGTAGGCCTTGGCCAGCTCCTCGGCACCGATGCCGGCGGTACAGATGAAGCCACCTACATAGTCCGCGATGCCGCAATCTTTCGGTGCGACGAAGTCGGCCAGGGACAGATTCGGCTTGGCGTCCGGCTTGATGATCTGCTGGCGCAGGTGATGCAGGGTAGCCAGCTTCTCGCCATTGTCGCCGTAGACTTCCAGATCGTCGTCCTGCACCTGGTTGGCCGGCCAGAAGCCGAACACGGCACGGGCGCGGATCAGCTTCTCGTCGATCAGCTTGTTCAGCATCGCCTGGGCATCGCTGAACAGTGCGGTGGCCGCTTCGCCGACCACTTCGTCCTCGAGAATGCGTGGATACTTGCCGGCCAGGTCCCAGGCAATGAAGAACGGCGTCCAGTCGATGTACTCGGCCAGCGTGCGCAGGTCGATATCTTCCAGCAGCTGGCGGCCGGTAAAGCTCGGCTTGACCGGCGTGTAGCTGGCCCAGTCGAATTGCGGCTTGTTGGCGACGGCCTGGGCATAGCTCAACCGCTCGGTGCGCGCACTGCGGTTGGCAGTGCGCTCACGGATCATGGCGTACTCTTCGCGGGTCTTCTCGACGAAAGCCGGCTTCAGTTCCTTCGACAGCAGGGTCGTCGCGACGCCCACCGCGCGCGAAGCGTCGGTGACGTAGATCACCGCATCGTTCTGGTACTTCGGCTCGATCTTCACCGCGGTGTGGGCCTTGGAGGTGGTCGCGCCGCCGATCATCAGCGGCAGGGTAAAGCCCTGGCGCTGCATCTCCCTGGCGACGTGGACCATCTCGTCGAGCGACGGGGTGATCAGGCCGGACAGGCCGATGATGTCGCATTTCTCGGCGATGGCGGTCTGCAGGATCTTCTCCGCCGGGACCATCACGCCCATGTCGACGATGTCGTAGCCGTTGCAACCGAGCACCACGCCGACGATGTTCTTGCCGATGTCGTGGACGTCGCCCTTGACCGTGGCCATGAGGATCTTGCCCTTGGCCTCGGGCTTGTCGCCTTTCTCCGCTTCGATGAAGGGGATCAGGTGCGCTACCGCCTGCTTCATCACCCGGGCCGACTTGACCACCTGCGGCAGGAACATCTTGCCCGAGCCGAACAGGTCGCCAACGATGTTCATGCCGCTCATCAGCGGGCCTTCGATGACTTCGATGGGGCGCGCGCACTGCTGGCGGGCTTGTTCGGTGTCCTCGACGATGAACGCGGTGATGCCCTTGACCAGGGCGTGTTCCAGGCGCTTGTCGACCGGCAGTGCGCGCCAGGCTTCGTCCTCGACTTCCTTGACGCTGCCGTCACCCTTGTACTTGTCAGCCAGGGCCAGCAGGGCTTCGGTGCCTTCCGGGGTGCGATTGAGGATCACATCCTCGACGGCGTCGCGCAGCTCCTTGGGGATCTCGTCGTAGATCTCCAGCTGGCCGGCGTTGACGATGCCCATCGTCAGGCCGTTCTGGATGGCGTAGTAGAGGAAAACCGAGTGGATCGCTTCGCGCACCGGGTTGTTGCCGCGGAAGGAGAACGACACGTTGGACACGCCGCCCGAGGTCAGTGCATAGGGCAGGTTGTCGCGAATGAAGGCGCAGGCTTCGATGAAGTCGACCGCGTAGTTGTTGTGTTCCTCGATGCCGGTGGCGATGGCGAAGATGTTCGGGTCGAAGATGATGTCTTCCGGCGGAAAGCCGACCTCGTTGACCAGAATGTCGTAGCTGCGCTGGCAGATCTCGCGCTTGCGTGCAGCGGTATCGGCCTGGCCGGCTTCATCGAAGGCCATGACCACCACGGCGGCGCCGTAGCGCTTGCACAGGTGGGCGTGATGCTTGAACTGCTCGACGCCTTCCTTCATGGAGATCGAGTTGACGATGCCCTTGCCCTGGATGCACTTGAGGCCTGCCTCGATCACTTCCCACTTGGAGGAGTCGATCATGATCGGCACGCGGGAGATGTCTGGCTCGCCGGCGATCAGGTTGAGGAAGGTGACCATGGCCGCCTTCGAATCCAACATGCCCTCGTCCATGTTGATGTCGATCACCTGGGCGCCGGCTTCCACCTGCTGCAGGGCGACTTCCAGCGCCTCGGTGTAGTTCTCCTCGCGGATCAGGCGGGCAAACTTGGCGGAACCGGTGATGTTGGTACGTTCACCTACGTTGACGAACAGCGAGCTGCGATCGATGGTGAACGGCTCCAGGCCCGACAGGCGGCAGGCCTTGGGAATGTCTGGAATCACGCGCGGCGGGTATTTGCTGACGGCCTCGGCAATCGCCTGGATGTGCGCCGGCGTGGTGCCGCAGCAGCCGCCGATAATGTTGAGAAAGCCGGAGGCGGCGAATTCTTCGACCACTGCAGCCATTTCCGCCGGGCTCTCGTCGTACTCGCCGAAGGCGTTCGGCAGGCCGGCGTTGGGGTGCGCGGAAACGAAGGTGTCGGCCTTGCTGGAAAGCTCTTCCAGGTACGGACGCAGATCCTTGGCGCCGAGGGCACAGTTCAGGCCGACGGAAATCGGCTTGGCGTGGCGCACCGAGTTCCAGAATGCCTCGGTGGTCTGGCCGGACAGGGTGCGGCCGGACGCGTCGGTGATGGTGCCCGAGATCATGATCGGCAGTTCGACGCCTTCGTCTTCGAACACCTGTTGCACGGCGAAGATGGCTGCCTTGGCATTGAGCGTGTCGAAGATCGTTTCGATCAGGATCAGGTCGGCGCCGCCCTCGATCAGGCCGCGCGTGGCCTCTACATAGTTCTCCACCAGCAGGTCGAAGGTAACGTTGCGATAGCCAGGGTTGTTGACGTCCGGGGAGATCGAGCAGGTGCGGCTGGTCGGGCCGAGTACGCCGGCGACGAAGCGCGGCCGATCCGGCGTTTCGGCGGTCTTGGCGTCCGCCACTTCGCGGGCCAGGCGCGCGCCCTCGACGTTCAACTCGTACACTAACGACTCCATGCCGTAGTCGGCCTGGGATACCTGAGTGGCGTTGAAGGTATTGGTTTCGAGGATGTCGGCCCCGGCGTCCAGATAGGCTTTCTCAATGGCCTGGATAACATCCGGGCGGCTCAGCAGCAGCAGATCGTTATTGCCTTTGACGTCCTGTGGCCAGTCTGCGAAGCGCGCGCCGCGGTAGTCTTCTTCCTCCAGCTTGTAGCTCTGGATCATGGTTCCCATGCCGCCGTCGAGAATCAGGATGCGCTCTTTGAGCGCTTGCTGAAGGGCCTGAAGACGGGAGCTGCGAGTGGACATGGGAACTACCTGAAAAGCTGGGACAAAAGAGTGCGAATGATAGCAAAGCTGCATGCTTTTTTAGCTTCCGCGGTTTTGCATGAATATTATTCAGGTTGTGCGGTATTAGCGGTGCGTGAGTGAGGTGAATAGAATGTGCGCTCATCTCCAGGCGTTCGTTGCATGTCTTTCCGTTTTTGGCTCGGTTGCCTGCTGCTTCTCCCTCTCGCGGCACTGCGTGCCGAATCCCTTTCCTACCAGCGCGACATTCAGCCGATCTTCACCGCCAAGTGTGTCGCTTGCCACGCCTGCTATGACTCGCCCTGCCAGCTCAACCTCGGCAGTGGCGAGGGTGCATCCCGTGGCGCACACAAATTGCCTGTGTATAACGGCATTCGCGTGAAGGCTCAGGCTCCCAGCCGATTGTTCCTCGATGCTTCTGGGGAAGCTGCTTGGCGGCGCAAAGGCTTCACCTCGGTTCTTGATGCTCAGGGCAACCAGGCTGCGCTGATGGCCAGGATGCTGGAGCTTGGCCGTGGCCAGCCGCTGACGCCCAATGCCAAGCTGCCTTCGGAACTGGAGATCGGCATCGGTCGGGAAAACACCTGTCCGCTGCCGGAGGAATTCGATCGCTACGCACGGCGCAACATGCATGGCGGCATGCCTTTCGCGGTGACCGGGCTGAGCGATGCGGAGTACGCAATCCTGCAGCGTTGGCTCGAGCAGGGCGGGTCAGTCGAAGCTCCCTTGCCGCTAGAGCCTCCGGCGACCGAATCCTTGCAGATCGACGAGTGGGAGCGCTTGTTCAATACCCCCGGTGCACGCGGCAGCCTGGTTGGCCGCTGGCTGTATGAGCACCTTTTCATCGCGCACCTGTACTTCGAAGGATCGGACGGCGGTCGTTTCTATCAATTGGTTCGTTCACGCACACCCATTGGTGAACCGGTCGACCCGATTGCGACGCGACGGCCGAACGATGATCCGGGCACCCGGTTCAGCTATCGTTTGCGACCGATTACCGATGTGATCGTGCACAAGACGCACATCACGTATCCGCTGAGTTCGGCAAAGTTGGCACGGGTCCGCTCACTGTTCTTCGAGGGCGACTGGGCAGCCGATTACATCCCGGGCTATGGTGCTGACCACCGCGCCAATCCGTTCAAGGCTTTTCAGGCCATCCCCGCCGAGGCTCGATACCAGTTCATGCTGGATAACGCTGAGTACTTCGTGCGCACCTTCATCCGCGGGCCGGTCTGTCGCGGACAGATCGCCACCGACGTGATTCGCGACAACTTCTGGGTTTTCTTCCAAGATCCGCAGCACGATCTGTACATCACCGACCGGCACTTTCGCGAGCAGACCACGCCGTTGTTGGCGATGCCGGGACAGTTCGACGAGATGGGCGACCTGCTGGCGTTCTGGAGGAAGTACCGCATCAAGCGCAACCAGTACGAACAGCTGCGCATGAAGGCGTATGCGGGCAAACCCGCGCAGTGGAAGCAAATCTGGTCTGGTAATGACAACGCCTTGCTGAGCATCTTTCGCCAGCATGACAGTGCGTCCGTGCGCAAAGGGCTTATTGGCGAGATACCACAGACGCTCTGGTGGATGGACTATCCACTGCTCGAGCGCACCTACTACCAACTCGTGGTCAATTTCGACGTGTTCGGTAACGTTTCCCATCAGGGGCAGACGCGGCTGTACTTCGATCTGATCCGCAACGGTGCTGAGCTGAATTTCCTCCGACTGCTGCCAGCCAAGTCTCGCCAGTCCATTCTCGATGGCTGGTACGAGCAGGGCGGGCAGCTGAAGCTGCTTTTGGCCTACACCTCCATCGACGACTCGACACCCTCGCTGCTGCCGCTGAACAGGGCTGATCCGAAGCGCGCGTTCGCTCGAGAGATGCTGGCAAGGTACGCCGGCATCAACGCGGCGCCCGATCCGATCAATCGCTGCCAGGGCGCCCATTGTTACCGGGCAGAACAACCGGCAAGCCTCCAGCGGGCCGAGCAGGCCCTCAGTCGCCTGACCAACCGACTCGCCGGCGGCCTGCCGGCGATCCTGCATCTGCCGGAAGCCACGCTGTTGCGCGTCGAATACGGTGACGACCAACGTGAGATCTACAGCCTGCTGCGCAACCGCGCTCATAGCAATGTGGCGTTTATGTATGGCGAGTCGCTGCGCTGGCAGCCGCGGCTGGACACCCTGACCGTGTATCCGGGCATTCTGAGCAGCTACCCGAACTTCATCTTCAATCTGTCAGCGGCCGATGTGCCGGCATTCGTTGTCGCATTGGAGCGAGTGAAGGATCGGGCCGATTTGGATCGCCTGGTCGAGCGCTGGGGTGTGCGTCGCAGCCATCCGGACTTCTGGAATTACTTCAATGACCTGACGCGATACCTCGAACAGACCGCGCCGGTTGAGGCGGGTGTTTTCGATATGAATCGTTATGAGAATCTTTGATGCGGGGTTTGTTGTTTGGCCTCCTATCATGGCGAGTGGGATGCGCAGGTCGCTATTCCGACTAAAATACTAGGACTTAACCGCGGCAGTGGATTGGCGTACACTGCCGCGCATGTCTGCGAGGAGTCCTCATGAGCGCGATCACTATTACCGAAGCTGCACACGATTATCTGGCCGATCTGCTCGAGAAGCAGAACACCACGGGCATTGGCATTCGTATCTTTATCACCCAGCCAGGTACGCCCTATGCCGAGACCTGCATCGCTTACTGCAAGCCAGGTGAGGAGAAGCCGGACGACATCGCTCTGGCGCTCAAGAGCTTCACGGCTTGGATCGATGGTACCAGCGAGCCCTTTCTGGAAGACGCGCTGGTCGATTACGCGACTGATCGCATGGGCGGCCAGCTGACTATCAAGGCGCCGAATGCGAAGGTGCCGATGGTCAATGAAGACAGCCCATTGAACGAGCGCATCAACTACTACCTGCAGACCGAGATCAACCCGGGCCTGGCCAGCCATGGCGGGCAGGTGACACTGATCGACGTGGTAGAGGAAGGCATTGCTGTGCTGCAGTTTGGGGGTGGTTGCCAGGGCTGTGGTCAGGCTGACGTCACTCTCAGGGAAGGCATCGAGAAAACCCTGTTGGCTCGTATTCCAGAGCTCAAGGGTGTGCGTGACGTGACTGATCACACCAATCGCGAAAACGCCTATTACTGAGTCATGCGAGGCCGCTGGGCGGCCGTTCGGCAGTTTTTAGGGTGAAATGCCATTATTTTGCCTTCATTGGCGCGCACAGTACGCCTGTCCTGCGTTAAGCTCTCGTGCCTAGGTTGATCGGGCAACGAGAGCTCGCACCACATGTCTGCCATTTCCCTGTTGATTTGCGATGACTCCGCGCTGGCGCGCAAGCAGCTTTTGCACACGCTGCCGGCCGGCTGGCCGGTTGACGTCAGTCAGGCAGCTACCGGGCTCGAGGCACTGGAGCGCATACGCGAGGGCGGCGTCGACGTTCTGCTACTCGACCTCACGATGCCGGAGCTGGATGGCTATCAGGTGCTCGCGCAGATGCGAGAAGAGCAGCTGCAGTGCAAAACCATCGTAATCTCCGCGGACATTCAGGATGAGGCGGTGCGGCGCGTATTGGCACTTGGCGCGCTGGCGTTCATCAAGAAACCCGCTGACCCTGTGCATCTGCATCAGACCTTGGCCAGTCTTGGGCTGCTGGATGGTGTCTCGCCATTGATCAGCCGCGTTACGGGCGAGCGGATCAGCTTCCGCGATACCTTTCGTGAAGTCGTCAATATCGCCATGGGCAGGGCGGCGGCTTTGCTGGCGCGTGTTCTCGGCGTCTTCATCCAGCTGCCGATCCCCAACGTGAATATCCTTGAAGCCGGCGAGTTGCACATGGCACTGGCCGATGCGGCGCGCGGCGAAAAGCTGACTGCCGTCTGCCAGGGCTACATCGGTGGAGGCATCGCCGGCGAGGCACTGTTGCTGTTCCATGACTCGGAAGTCGCCGACATGGCGCGGCTGATGCGCCGTCAAGATTACCTGGAGATGGAGATGCTCCTGGATCTGTCGAGTCTGCTGATCAGTGCATGCCTGAGCGGAATCGCGGAACAGATCGAGGTAGTGTTTTCTCAGGGGCATCCGCAGGTGCTGGGGCAGCATGCCTCCATCGAGGAGCTGATACGCATCAACAGTGGCCGTTGGAAAAAGATGCTGGCAGTGGAGATCAGCTACAGCCTGGAAGGGCACGACATCCACTTTGACCTGTTGCTGCTGTTCACGGAAGATTCGGTTGAGCTTCTGACGCGCAAGCTCGCCCACCTGATGGATTGAGCATGAGCAATTCCGCTGAGCTGAACGAACTTCACTGGTTGCTGGCCATCGTCCAGAGCATTGATGTGGGTGTCGTGGTTCTGGACCGCGACTACCGTGTCGAGGTCTGGAACACATTCATGGAGAACCGCTCCGGTTTGCAGCCGGCGCAAGCGCGCAATCAAACGTTTTTCTCGCTTTTCCCCGAGGTGGACGAGGATTGGTTTCGCCGCAAGGTTGAAAGCGTCATGACCCTTGGTACGCCGTCATTCACCATCTGGGAACAACGACCGTATCTGCTGCGTTTCAAGAACTACCAGCCAATCACTGGGCTGGAAGATTTCATGTATCAGAACACCACGCTGTTGCCCCTCAAAGGTACCAACGGTCGCATCGACCAGGTCTGTCTGATCATTTACGACGTCACCGATGTCGCAGTTAACCGTCGCCAGCTGCAGGCGGCGAATGCCGAGCTGCAACGCCTCTCCAGCACTGACAGGCTGACGGGGCTGTACAACCGCGGACATTGGGAAGAGATGCTGCGCCTGGACTATGCTCGCCATCGTCGCTACGACAGTCAGGCAGCTTTGGTCATGTTCGATATCGACCATTTCAAGGCGATCAACGACACCTATGGACATCAGGTGGGTGACAGCGTGATCCAGGAGGTCGCGGACCTCATTCGCGAGAACTTGAGGGATTCGGATGTAGCCGGACGATATGGCGGTGAGGAATTCGTCGTGCTGCTGCCCGATACCGATAAGCAGGGTGCTCTGACATTTGCCGAGCGTCTAAGATATGCGGTGGAAAGCCGAGAGGTTCTGCATGAGCAGCACCGTATTCGCTTCACTATCAGTCTTGGCGTCGCCGATCTCAGCGTACCCACCAGCAGTCATGCCCAACTGATCGAGTGGGCTGACTCGGCGCTGTATGCCTCCAAAGCCGGCGGCCGCAATCGCGTCACGCTGCATCAAAACTAGCTTTGACTTGCACGCTGTTTGAGAAAGGCGAGCAGCGTAACCTCCTCGGCGCTGAGCCACTTGCGCTTACGAGCCCCACGTAGCTTGCTCAGTTCACCCTCACTGAAGGCTTTTACAATCGCTGGGTGAATGTAGCACTGGCGGCACACGGCGGGCGTGTTGCCCAGCTGGCTGGCGACCTGTTTCACCGTCTCTACCAAGTTCTTCCGGGCGGTACTCTCCGGTGAAGCGTCCAGCTTGCGCAACCGCTCCAAAGCCAGTGCGCTGCCAGCCCAGGTGCGGTAGTCCTTGGCGGTAAAATCGCGGCCGGTCATCTCCCGCAGATAGAGGTTCACATCGTTGGAGCTGACGGCCCTGCGCTGGCCGTCTTCATCCAGATACTGAAACAGGTGCTGGCCCGGCAGCTCCATGCAGCGGCGCATGAGCCTGGCCAAGCGACGGTCGCGTAACGTGACTTCGTGCTCCACGCCGCTCTTGCCGCGAAAGTGAAAGCGGATCGAGGTGCCGCGCACGTCCACGTGGCGCGTACGCAACGTAGTCAACCCGTAGGATCGATTATCCCTTGCGTAACGTGGGTTGCCGATTCGGATCAGAGTGGATTCGAGCAGCATGACCACCAGCGCCATAACCTTCTCGCGCGACATTCCTGGGCGCGCCAGATGCTTTTCAAGATTGCAGCGCAGTTTCGGTAGGGCCTCGCCAAACTCGAGCATCCGCTCGTACTTGTCGCTGTCACGGATTTCGCGCCAGCGGGTGTGATAGCGGTACTGCTTGCGACCTCGCGCGTCTCGTCCGGTGGCTTGAAGATGGCCCTGAGGGTCGGGGCAGATCCACACGTTACGATAAGCCGGGGGAATCGCCAGTTTATTGATCCTGCGTATCTCTTCTTCGTCGCGAATGCGCTCGCCGTTTGGCTCGAAGTAGGCGAATTTTCCGCGTTGTAGCCTGCGCCCGATACCGGGCTGGGAATCATCGACGTAATGCAAATCTGGCGGGAGTGTGGGGCATAGCAACGTGCCGGTGTCACCGGCTTCGTCGGCAGGAATGGGGCGGGTGCCCTCGGCCAGGGGCGGGGGTTCGTCCATCATGGTGTCATTGCGCATATGCACCTGCTTCCACTAAGGCCCCGCCAGCTACTCAGGCGGGGCTGCCGATGGGGTCAGTTGTCCTTTTCGGCGCTGTTGCGCATTAACAGGCGAATGGCGGCGACCAGTTCGTCGATCGCTTCGCGATACAGCTCAGGCTTGCCCTCAGTTTCGGCCTGGTCCGCATGTTTGCGCGCCGTGTCGAGGTGATCATGGATCGATGAATAGTCGCCAAGCATGGTGTGCTCCTCCTGCTGATCATGAAAAACGGCCACAGGCGGATGCTCAGGCCGCCTTAACAACTGACCGGCGACGGTAAAGACGGTTCGTACCGTGTATCAGCGCGCGCGAAGGGTGGAGAGTGCCTTCGACCAGGTTTGGTTGGAGCAGCGCGGGCACTGTAGCTTCTGATGGCTTTCCAGCGCCTGCGGGAAGCCGCAGCGACTGCAGGCATACATGCCGGCAGCCGGAACCTGGCTGAATTCGGGTCGATACTCCGGTGGCAGTACGGAAAGCCCTGGGCGAACTGCCTCCGGTTCGTGGAAGAACAGGCTGACATTGCCGTCATTCTCCAGAATCCCGAGTCTCACCTGTCCAAGATGCTCGACCCCCTGCTGGCGTAGCTCCATGAAGAACTCATCAGCAGAAATGTTCAGGCTGTCGAGACTGCGCAACTCATAGATACCGTCACGAATGATGGTGACCGGCTTGCCTTCAAGCCAGGCGCCAAACCGTGGGCTTCGGTTCATGAAGAACACGGTAAGACGGTACAGCCCTAAAAGCGTGGCAAAAACCGCGGCGACCGGCAGCAGGGGAACATCGTGGTAGAACGAGACGTCACCCGCGGCAGAACCGAGGGTCAGGATGATCACCAGCTCGAACACAGACAGCTGGCGAATGCCGCGGCGTCCGCTGACTTTCAGAAAAACGAAAACCGCGACAAATGCGAGTAATGCCCGCAACCCAACCTCGGCAACGAACATCAACGGAAACTCGTCCAGCAGCATGCGCTGCAGGTCAAACGGGGTCATCACCGAGGCATCCTTCCAACCAATAGATGAGCACGCCTTCGCGATCTGAGGCGGGGCGTTGATTCGAGCAGTCAGCCGTTCCGGTCACATTCTCAGCTGGCAGCTGCTACATCGAATTCGAGGTCTATGCCGTCGCCGCTGCCATCGCCTACAACCGATCCGACTGCCGGCCGTCTGGTCACTTGGCGGCCTTTGTAGAACTCGCTCAGATGCCGTTCGGCAATTTCACTGATGTGGTCGATCAGTCCGGGCATCTGGGCATCTCTCGGCACGATGAAGTTTAGTGTCACGTGAAGAGCGTCCTGCCCCTGAGGGAGGTTGGCGAGCCCGCAGCTCTGCCGTTGATCGTTGACGTACGCTTCTGCACCTTTCATGAGCTTTCTCCTGGTTCACTAGTTGGAGTTCAGACCGTCAAACGGGCGAATGGATCAGTGATGGAAAGCGGGTACGGCAAAAATCACAGGCATGAAAAAAGGCCCGGAGCGCAGCTGCGGGCCTTTTTACGAGCAACCCATGGTTACTCGGGCATGTGCCATGGCGACAAATGAGCGCCATCGCGGCTCAGTTGGGCACGGGTCTGTTCCAGGGTTTCGCCGAGCTTCACAGGATCGGTGAACACGCTGCTGGACATCCTGCAGCGGCCTAGCAGGCGTGCTTCATCGCGATCGACGACGGTGATGCTGACTTCACCGTTTCCCTCGGGCAGCGTCCAGGCAACGCACTGGAATGGTTTGAACGCGCGGTCGGTGATCAAAAGGGCTTCATTGATACGCAGCGGGGTGTGCATGGGGCATGTCTCTCTGTGTGATACCCAAAATACCTGCAGCCAAGCTCGTTGGCGTTGGCCTTACATTGCAGTTGATGTACCCAGAGGACTGACGAGTCACATGCGAGTTCGAAAAAATTTGAAGGGCTTTGCAATTAGCCAAAAGTATAACTTTGACGCCGGGCGACTCGGGATTAGGAAGTTAGAGCTAACTCCCTGTAAATATTGAAAAACTTCGCGGCATCGTAGTTGGCAACCATCACGACCGGTGGCCGCGTGGAAAAACCGATGCGACAACCTGTCGCGATGGGACAACAGGCGCCGCGAGGTTGGCTCGCTTCACCATGGTGCGAAGCAGGGGCGGGCGCTTGGTATAGGTGCAATCGCGTACTAGGTGCCTGCGGTCCGCCGGGCGCTTGCGGACCGCAGGCCGGTCCTCAGACTTTGAACTGGCTGAGTAGACGGTTGAGCTGATCGGCGAGTTCGCCGAGACGCTTGCCGGCTTCACTGGACTGCTCCGCAGCCAGCGTACTCTCCTGGGCCAGTCCCGCAGCCTGAGTCACATTCTGATTGATATCCTCAACCACGTGGGACTGCTGCAATGTTGCGCTGGCGATCGACGCATTCAGGCCGGAGAGGTTGCGTAGAGCCTGAGCGATCTCACTGAGGCTTGCGCCTGCCTGGCTTGCCTGTTCGACGGTGAGCTGGGAGGCGCGGTTGCTCTCCATGATCACGTTGACTGCAGCGCCTGAGTTCTTCTGCAGCCGCTCGATCATGCTGTGAATCTCTGCGGTCGATTGCTGTGTGCGCTGCGCTAACAGACGGACTTCATCGGCGACCACGGCGAAGCCTCGACCCTGCTCGCCGGCTCGCGCGGCTTCGATCGCCGCATTGAGCGCCAACAGATTGGTCTGGTCGGCGATCGAACCGATCACTTCGAGTACCGAGCCGATCTTGGTGGTTTCGTCGGCCAGCGACTGGATTACTTCTACCGCCTTGCCGATAGTTGTTGAAAGCTCGTCGATCTGCTGCAGGCTCGCTTCGATATTTCGCTGTCCTTGGCCCGCCTGGTTCTCGGCGGTGCCCACCTCGCTGGAAGCGTGTTCGGCGTTCTTCGCCACTTCCTGCACGGCGTAGGTGACCTCGTTGACGGCCGTCGCCACCTGCTCCATCTGAAGCATCTGCTGCTGGCTTTGTTCGTGAGCCTGGCCGGACAGCTGGCTCAGCGAGCGCGAGGATTGGTCCAGCGCGCCGGCGGTTTCGAACAGCTGGCCGACCACGGTGCGCAATTTTTGCGTGAATCGATTGAAGTCGCGTCCAAGGGTGCTCAGCTCGTCGTTGCCGGCCACGTCCAGCGTGCGGGTCAGGTCTGCTTCACCGCTGGCGATGTTCGCCATGGCGGCCATGGTGTGGCGAAGCGGGCGGACAATGCTGCGAATCAGGATTGCGACCAGCACCGCCATGATGGCTGAGATGAACAGGCCGATCAGCGAGAATCGGGTTACATAGTTCCAGAATTCCTGCTCAACATCGTCCACGTAGATGCCAGAACCGATGATCCAGCCCCACGGTTTGAAAAGCTGCACGTAGGAAATTTTCGGCACCGGATCTTCCGCACCGGGCTTTGCCCACATGTAGTCGACCAGGCCGGCACCGTCGCGCTGGGCGATCTTGACCATTTCGTTGAACAGCTCTTTGCCTTCCGGGTCCTTGATCTTCGAAAGGTCCTGACCGTCGAGCTTCGGCTGCATCGGGTGCATGATCATGGTCGGACCGAGATCGTTGATCCAGAAGTAGTCCTGGCCGTCGTAGCGCAATACCCGAATTTGCTCGATTGCCGCTTGCTGGGCCTCGGCGGTCGTCATGGCACCACTGGTTTCGAGCTTCCGATAGTGTTCGAAGACACCCGCGGCTGCTTCCACGATATTGCGTGTCGCCTCCTGTTTGCCTAGGTACAAATCAGAGCGGACCTGCTGAATCATCAAAATACCGAGGACGAACAGCATGACGACGGCTACCACTGGGATTAGCCAGAGGCGCTTGCTGATGGGGACGTTGCGCAGCAGATTCATGGATACGGCTCCTAATTTGTCTTTCTTATCGTTCTTTCGGGCTGGTCGGCTTGTTGAGTCGCCGCTTTCAGGGTGCATCTGTGCAACACGTCTAGCTTGGTCAAGGCTGTTGCATCCCAAGGGCTGATGCGTTCGATCAGCGGCTGCCTGGTGACGCTGCCCGGCGAGTCCCTACATAGCTTCTCGGCCGCGCGCGAGGAAAAATGAGTGCTGGGTTACGTGTGTAAAGGAATTTAGTTCTATGGGATGAGTCAGAACAGCCGTTCAGATGGCATTCTGACATATACCTTGGTTGTATTGAGCTGCGATGAGCTGCATCGCTTATGGGGATTAGATGGATCTTTGGGTTGCGGTTCAGGCGCTGATACTGGGTGTGGTCGAGGGTGTAACCGAGTTTCTGCCGGTATCCAGTACCGGTCACCAGATCATCGTGGCGGATTTGATTGGCTTCGGTGGCGAGCGGGCGCTGGCCTTCAATATCATTATTCAGCTCGGGGCGATTCTCGCGGTGATCTGGGAGTATCGGAGCAAGATTCTGAGCGTAGTGGTGGGGCTGCCCAGGGAATCTCAGGCGCAGAAGTTCACGCTGAATCTGCTGATTGCTTTCATGCCCGCGGTGGTGCTCGGCGTCGCCTTTGCCGATCTGATTCATGAATACCTGTTCAATCCCATCACGGTTGCCGCTGCGCTGGTGCTTGGCGGCATCGTCATGCTCTGGGCTGAACGCCGCGATCACGTGATTCGCGCCGAAACCGTCGATGACATGAACTGGGCGCTGGCTCTGAAGGTAGGTTTCGCCCAGTGCCTGGCGCTGGTGCCCGGCACGTCGCGATCGGGATCGACCATCATCGGTGGGCTGCTGTTTGGTTTGTCGCGCAAGGCCGCCACCGAGTTTTCGTTCTTTCTGGCGATGCCGACCATGGTGGGTGCAGCCGTCTACTCCGGCTACAAGTACCGCGATCTGTTTCAGCCCGGTGATTTCGCCGTCTTCGCTATCGGCTTCGTTACTTCATTCATCTTTGCGATGCTTGCGGTGCGGGCACTGCTCAAATTCATCGGGAACCACAGCTATGCCGCATTCGCCTGGTATCGGATCTGCTTTGGGCTGCTGATTCTGGCGACCTGGCAGTTTGGAATGATCGACTGGACCAGCGCCCAGGGTTGATCCATCGGGGCAATGAGACGGCCTTCGTCCGGCTGATGCTGCACACGAGCGCGTCGGGCTTTGCCATAGTGGGATCTCCATCAGGAGGTTCCATGAATAGTACCGCGGATCATTTTCAGCTCGACCTCAACGGTATTTCTCTCAGCCTTTATTGCTTCGGCCCCGAAGAGGGCAGGCCGGTGTGGTTGCTGCACGGGTTTCCCGAGTGCTGGTATTCGTGGCGCAATCAGATCGATCCGCTAGTGGCGGCTGGTTATCGCGTGTTCGTTCCCGAGATGCGTGGCTATGGGCGCAGCAGCGCGCCAGTCGAAGTCTCGGCCTACGATGTGCTGACGCTATGCGGGGACGTTCGCGCGGCCATGGACCATTTCGGGCACCGGCAGGTGGCGCTAGTCGGGCATGACTGGGGCGCGATGGTTGCCTGGTACCTGGCGCTTCTGGAGCCGGAGCGGATTACCGCGCTGGTCACCATGTCAGTCCCGTTCGCTGGGCGGCCCCGCCGCCCCGCCACTGAGATCATGCGCGAGACCACTGGCGACCGTTTCAATTACATCCTCTATTTCCAGGAGCCAGGCCGCGCCGAGCGTGAGCTGGACGCCGATATCGATCGCACCCTGCGCCTGCTCATGTACTACCAGGAGCGAAACCTGCTGCTGCAAGACAAGCCTGCCGACGGCACGCTGTTCGAAGATGACATGCAGCCGGGACCGTTGCCCGAATGGTGCTCAGAAGAGGACTTGGCAGTGTATCGGCAGACGTTCGCCGAGCACGGTTTTCGTGGTGCGCTGAACTGGTATCGCAACTTCGAACGCAACTGGCAGGTTACCGAGCCATTGCAGGGGCGCAAGATCACGCAGCCGACGATGTTTCTGATCGGCGACCATGATCCGGTAGGTGAGCTCGAGGCCTATACGTTGCAGAAAATGCCGCAATGGGTCTCTGATCTGGAACGACACGAACTGGCGCCGTGCGGCCACTGGATTCAGAACGAGCAGGCGGAGAGGGTGAGCGCGCTGCTGCTGGACTTTCTTGCCCGCCGCTTTGCCAGCTGACGAGCGGCAAGACGCACTGCTGAGGCGATGCCTATGAGTCTGCAGCGCCCTCTCCGAAGAAAGAGGCGCTGCGATAGGGGCGGGTGAGGCTCAGACCAGCACGCCCTGGCTGCGCAGGTAGTCGTCGTAGCTGCCGCTGAAGTCGGTCACGCCGTTCTCCGACAGCTCGATGATGCGCGTCGCCAGCGAGCTGACGAATTCACGGTCGTGGCTGACGAAGATCAGCGTGCCCGGGTAGTTCTCCAGCGCCAGGTTGAGTGCTTCGATCGATTCCATGTCCAGGTGGTTGGTCGGTTCGTCCATCACCAGAACGTTGGGTTTCTGCAGGATCAGCTTGCCAAACAGCATGCGGCCCTGTTCACCACCGGAGATGACCTTGACCGACTTGAGGATCTCGTCGTTGGAGAACAGCATGCGGCCAAGGGTGCCGCGTACCAGCTGTTCGCCGCCCTGGGTCCACTGGCCCATCCATTCGAAGAGGGAGAGGTCATCCTCGAAATCGTGGGCATGATCCTGGGCGTAGTAGCCGTACTCGGCACTCTCGGTCCACTTGACGCTACCGCTGTCCGGAGTCAGTTCGCCAACCAGGGTGCGCAGCAGGGTGGTCTTGCCGATACCGTTGGGCCCGATGATCGCCACACGCTCGCCGGCCTCGACGGTGAAGCTGAAGTTCTTGAACAGCTCCTTGTCGTCGAAGCTCTTGGACAGGCGTTCCACAGTCACTGCCTGGCGGTGCAGCTTCTTGGTCTGCTCGAAGCGGATGAACGGACTGATACGGCTGGAAGGCTTCACTTCGGCCAGCTGGATCTTGTCGATCTGCTTGGCACGGCTGGTGGCCTGCTTCGCTTTGGAGGCGTTGGCCGAGAAGCGGCTGACAAAGGTCTGTAGCTCGGCGATCTGCGCCTTCTTCTTGGCGTTGTCCGACAGCAGCTGCTCGCGCGACTGAGTGGCGGCGGTCATGTACTCGTCGTAGTTGCCCGGGAACAGGCGCAGCTCACCGTAATCGAGGTCGGCCATGTGGGTGCAGACTGAGTTCAGGAAGTGGCGGTCGTGGGAAATGATGATCATGGTGCTGTTACGCGCCGTCAGAATCGTTTCCAGCCAGCGGATGGTGTTGATGTCCAGGTGGTTGGTTGGTTCGTCCAGCAGTAGTACATCCGGATCGGAAAACAGCGCTTGCGCCAGCAGCACGCGCAGCTTCCAGCCTGGGGCGACTTCGCTCATCGGGCCGAAATGCTGCTCAAGCGGAATACCCAAACCAAGCAGCAGTTCTCCGGCACGGGATTCTGCGGTGTAGCCGTCCATTTCGGCGAATTCACCTTCGAGTTCGCCGACCTTCATGCCGTCTTCTTCGCTCATTTCCGGCAGTGAGTAGATGCGGTCGCGCTCGGCCTTGACCTTCCACAGGTCCTCATGGCCCATGATCACGGTGTCGATCACGTTGAATTCTTCGTAGGCGAACTGATCCTGGCGCAGCTTGCCCAGACGCACGTTCGGCTCGAGCATCACCTGACCCGCAGAGGGCTCCAGATCGCCACCGAGAATCTTCATGAAGGTCGACTTGCCGCAGCCATTGGCGCCGATCAGACCGTAGCGGTTGCCACCGGCAAATTTGACGGAAACGTTTTCGAACAGCGGCTTGGCACCGAACTGCATGGTGATGTTGGCGGTAGAAATCAAAGACTTGTCCTGCGGGTGTAACAGCGGTGGTTAATCGCCTGCCTCCGTTCCCCATACCAAGTACGTACCAGTTTGATTCTGGCAGGCAGCTTTTCGAGCTCGTTCCAATCGGAGGCCGAGCTCAGCCATTTGGCATAAGTTGAGAGCAACATCTGGACGCGGTACCCAATGGGTTTGGCCATGAACGAAGAGGGTTCATGGCTAATCGTCAGGTACATGGTTGCGTAGGTGTGTCGGGCGTCGTATTGCCGGCTGCCGGTGCTTTGAGCATCTAGCGCGGCGTGAAAGTCGACAATGGTAACACTTGGCTCTCCGTTCCACAGCCCGCGCGTGCTCGGCGGCTAGACGAAAGGCCATTGCCCAGGTGGGCATGGCGGCCACTGTTATTGGCTATCGCCCAAGACACCCGCGCTTGGGTCACGGGCTCGGCGAGCGATACAGGTGCGTCGTGTCTACGTTGTACAGCGCCGAATCGGCAAACGCTTCGGCCGTCAGCACTCGGCCGACGAGGATCAACGCCGTACGGCGAAAGCCCTTCTCGCTTACCTTGGCTTCGATGTCGGCCAGGGTACCTGTCACCCAATCCTGATCGGGCCAGCTGGCGCGGTGCACCACGGCAATCGGGCAATCCAGGCCGTAATGCGGCAACAGCTCGGCGACGATGCGGGACAGGTGCTGAACGCCAAGATGAATCGCCATGGTCGCGCCGTGGCGGGCCAGGTCGTGCAGTTCTTCACCGGGGGGCATATCCGACTTGGTGGCGTAACGCGTCAGGATCAGCGTCTGGGAAACCTGCGGCAGCGTCAGTTCGACGTCCAGAAGCGCGGCGCAGGCGGCCGTCGCGGTGACGCCCGGAACGATCTGGAAGGCGATGCCAAGCCTCCGCAGGTGGCGGATCTGCTCACCGATGGCGCCATACAGAGACGGGTCGCCGGAATGCACCCGCGCTACGTCCTGACCCTTGGCATCGGCCTGCCGGATCAGCTCGATGATCTCGTCCAGATGCAGCTCGGCGGTGTTGATCACCTGCTCGGCGCCATGACCTTCGAGTACGGCGGCCGGGACCAGCGAGCCGGCGTAGAGGATGATCGGGCAACTGCGCACCAGACGCTGCCCTTTGACGGTGATCAGTTCCGGATCGCCCGGGCCGGCGCCGATGAAATAGACGGTCATGCAAACTCCAATCAGGAAAGGCGGGTGACGGCGATCGCGCACGTTGCGTTGGCGGAGCGCAGCTTTCCGCACAGCAACTTGGCTTTGCCGTCACTCAGGGATTCAGCCTGTGCCAGGGCGCTGGCCTCGGCGAGTCCGGCGCTGCCAGTCAGGCTCTTGCTGAGCGGCGAGGTCTCGCTGAGCGCCGCATCATACGGCGCGAGCTCTGCAGCTGACAGCAAGGCCAGGGGCAACTGCAGGTGCGCTGCCAGCTCGTGCAGGCCTGGCTCGTCCGTTTTGCGCTCACTGCTGGCAAGGCAGCTGAGCGCTGCGATCGCCAATCCATGCTCCCTCAATGCGCGATGCAGAAGCGCCTCGAGTTCGATCCGGCTGCAGCCCCTGCGGCACCCGAGGCCCGCGACGTACAACTGCGCACCCGACGCTGCAGAGGCATCGGGCGCGGACGAATCTTTGGCGGTTTGGAGGGGCATGGCGCTCAGTCGTAAGGACCGTAGCCGAACACGGTCAGGCATCAAGGGGGCGCAAGGACACCACGAAGCTTTTCCCGAGGTCAACCGTGGCGATTGACCCGCTCCAAGGCTCTGCGTAGCCTTCACGGGTCGAGGTTCTCTGGCGCTGCCAGAGCTAAGAGGGAACACGGAAAGCCGTGGCTGCCCCCGCAACTGTAAATGACTGACCCTTGGGTGCGCCGCGTAGCTGGCGCGCCAGCCACTGCAACTGACGCGGGAAGGCGAGGGTAATGGCAGGCGCGCCACGCGTTGCCCGGTCGTGAGCCAGGAGACCTGCCTCGCTACACATTGACAACCGGGCGGGGTGCTCCGGTGGTGCTTGTTGGCGCACGTCGCCAAGTAGTGTCCGCCTGCCTGCTCATCTATTTCTCGATGCTTGCAGGGCCACGATGAAAACCCTCTCCAAACTTCCCGTCACTATCGTTACCGGCTTTCTCGGCGCCGGCAAAACCACCTTGCTGCGCCACATGCTGGGCGATGCCGAAGGGCGTCGTATCGCCGTGATCGTCAACGAGTTCGGTGAGCTGGGCATCGATGGCGAAATTCTCAAGCAGTGCTCCATCGGCTGTAGCGAAGAGGAGGCCAACGGCCGCGTCTTCGAGCTGGCCAACGGCTGCCTCTGCTGCACGGTGCAGGAAGAGTTCTTCCCGGTGATGCGTGAACTGGTGGCGCGCCGTGGCGACCTTGACCATATCCTCATCGAAACCTCGGGCCTGGCGCTGCCCAAGCCGCTGGTGCAGGCCTTCAACTGGCCGGAAATCCGTAACGC
Organism: Pseudomonas sp. E45-MNA-CIBAN-0222; assembly: GCF_040310405.1. Classification (NCBI taxonomy): domain Bacteria; kingdom Pseudomonadati; phylum Pseudomonadota; class Gammaproteobacteria; order Pseudomonadales; family Pseudomonadaceae; genus Pseudomonas; species Pseudomonas sp. E45-MNA-CIBAN-0222. The sequence continues at coordinate 571,821 of NZ_JBEOPU010000001.1, read as the reverse complement.
CTGCACCGTGGATGCGGTGATCACCGTCGTCGACAGCCCGGCGGTGGCCGCCGGCACCTTTGCCGCATTTCCCGATCAGGTCGATGCCCAGCGCAAGCTCGATCCCAATCTCGATCACGAATCGCCTCTGCATGAGCTGTTCGCCGATCAGCTGGCCAGCGCCGATCTGGTCATCCTCAACAAGGCCGACCTGCTGTCGCCAGAGGCATTGGCAGCGGTCCGGGCCGAGGTGGCCGAGGAGCTGCCCGAGGGGGTCAAAGTCATCGAGGCGCACGGCGGCGAGCTGCCGCTGAACGTGCTGCTGGGCCTGGATTGCGAAACCGAACTGCACATCGAAGGGCGCAAGACCCATCACGATCAGGAAGACCATGAAGAGCACGATCACGAAGCCTTCGATTCTTTCTCGGTCGATTTGCCGGAGGCCGCTGACGACAGGCTGCTGCAGGCGTTGAAAGACGCGGTGGTCAAGCACGGCATCCTGCGCATCAAGGGCTTCGCTGCAATTCCAGGCAAGCCTATGCGCCTGCTGCTGCAAGGCGTGGGGCAGCGTTTCGACAAGCACTTCGACCGCCCCTGGCAGGCCGGTGAAGTGCGTACCACCCGGCTGGTCATCATCGGCCAGTCGCTTGACCCAGCAGCGATAGACGCCGAACTGAACGCGGCACTGGCGGGCTGACCGGCCGTGCATCTGCTGCGCACCCAGCCCGGCCAGCAATTGCCGGCCGACAGCATTGCCGACCTGGGCCAGACGCCTGGGGACATCGTCGTGCTGTGCACGGGTGATTCGCATCTGTCACTGCTGGCCGAGGTGGCCGGCCAGCTGCCTGAGGATTACCCCAGCCTGCGGCTGGCGAGCCCGGCCCAGTTGGGCAACAACGCGTCGATAGACTTCTATGTCGAGCAGGTCCTGCAGCACGCCAAGGTCATCCTGATTTCCGTTCACGGTGGCGTCAGTTACTGGCGCTACGGAATCGAACGGCTAGTGGAGCTGGGCCAGCGCGGCGCCAAGATCATCATGGTGCCGGGCGATGACAGCCCTGATCCTGAGTTGAGCGAGCTCGGCAACGTGCCGGCCGAGGATAGCCATCGGTTGTGGCAGTTCCTGCGCCAGGGTGGCATCGACAACGCGCGCCAGTTCTACCACTGCATCGCCAGTCGCTGGTTGGGCCGAAACTATGCCTGGCACGAACCCGAGGCGCTGGCGCGGGTGGCGATCTATCACCCCCATCAGTCATCCGCGTCCTTGGATGATTGGCAGCGCGACTGGCGAGCGGACGCACCGGTGGTTGGGCTGATCTTCTATCGCACGCAGGTTCAGGCGGCGAATACGGCCTTCATTGACACCTTCTGTGAGCGGCTGACGGCTCAGGGCCTTAACCCCCTGCCTATCGCCGTGGCCAGCCTGAAGGAGGCGGCTTGCCTCACGCAGGTCGAGGCCTGGCTGGAGCAGAGCGGCGCTGCGGTGATCATCAATACGACAGGCTTCGCCCAGTCCAGCCCGGACGCTCCAAACCTGCGGCCCTTCCGTCTGGACATCCCGGTGCTGCAAGCCATCTGCGCCCTGGATAACCACGAACAATGGCTGGCCAACGCTCAGGGCCTGGGGTCGCGAGACCTGGCGATGCATATCGTGCTGCCGGAGCTGGACGGCCGACTGATTACCCGGCCTATCAGTTTCAAGGGCCTGGCCTGGCGCAGCGAACGCAGCCAGAGCGACGTGATCTGCTACCAACCGCATCTGCCAGGCATGGACCATGTCGCCGAGCTTGCGCAGCGGTGGGCTTGCCTTGCGCGGTTACCTAACGGCGACAAGCGAGTCGCGCTCATCCTGGCCAACTATCCCACCCGTGACGGCCGCATCGGCAACGGGGTCGGGCTTGATACGCCGGCCGCTGCGCTGAACATCCTTCGCGCACTGCAGGCGCAGGGATACCCGGTGGCCGATCTGCCCGAGAGCGGCACGGCGCTGATCCATGAGCTACTCGGCGGCGTTACCAACGACCTCGATAACCTCGATTTGCGGCCCTGTGCCCAGAGCCTGACACTGCAGGAGTACCAGGCGTTCTTCGGTGGGCTACCAGTTGCCAACCAGCAGGCGGTGATCGATCGCTGGGGCACGCCCGAGCAGGACCCGATGTTTCGTTCTGGTCGGCTGATGATCGCCGGGCTGCGTTTCGGCTCGACCTTCGTTGGCATACAACCGGCGCGTGGTTATCAGCTCGACGCGGCCGCCATGTATCACGACCCCGATCTGGTACCGCCGCACGGCTACCTCGCGTTCTATGGCTGGCTGCGCATGCGCTACACCGCTGATGCGGTGATCCACGTCGGCAAGCACGGCAACCTCGAATGGTTGCCGGGCAAGAGCGTTGGGCTGTCCGACTGCTGCTGGCCGGACGTGGTGCTCGGCCCGCTGCCGAATATCTATCCCTTCATCGTCAACGATCCGGGCGAAGGGGCCCAGGCCAAGCGGCGTACCCAGGCGGTGATCATCGACCACCTGATGCCGCCACTCACGCGCGCCGAAAGTTATGGCCCGCTGCGTGACATCGAGCGCCTGGCCGACGAGTACTACGAAGCCAGTCAGCTCGACTTGCGGCGCGCGTCCGAGCTGCGCAGCGAGATCCTTGTGCTGGTGCGCGAGGCCAATCTGGACCGCGAGCTGGGGCTGCAACTGAGCGACGATCCCAACAGTTGGCTGCCGCAGCTCGATGCCTATCTCTGCGATCTGAAGGAATCCCAGATACGCGATGGTTTGCACGTGTTCGGCGAGTCTCCCAGCGGACAACTGCGGCGTGACACCCTGCTTGCGCTGCTGCGCATTCCCCGAGGCAACGGGATAGGGGCCAACGCCAGCCTGTTGCGGGCACTGGCCGATGATCTGGGATTGGATTTCGACCCCATCAACTGTGACATGGCTGCGCCCTGGCTGGGGCCGCGGCCCGAGGTGCTACAGCGTTGCGATGCCAGCCTCTGGCGCACCCATGGCGACACCCGGGAGCGGCTGGAGATGCTTGCGCTGGGGCTTATCGACGGCGAGTCGCAGGGCTTCGGACCGGCCAGCAGCGAAGTGATCGAGCAGCTGCGTGGGCAGGTCGCGCCAATGCTGGACAGTTGCGGCGAGGAAGAAATGGCGGGCCTGCTGGCGGCTTTGCAGGGCCGCTTCGTGCCGGCTGGCCCCAGCGGTGCGCCGAGCCGTGGTCGCCTCGATGTGCTGCCGACAGGCCGCAATTTTTTCACCGTCGACGTGCGCAACCTGCCCACGCCGACCGCCTGGCGCATTGGAGTGCAAGCCACCGAGCGCCTGCTCGAACGGCATATACAGGACCATGGCGACTACCTGCGGCAACTCGGACTGTCGATGTGGGGCACCGCGACCATGCGAACCGGCGGCGATGACATGGCGCAGGCCATGGCGTTGCTCGGCGTGCGGCCGGTCTGGCAGCCAGGGAGCGGCCGGCTGGAACGTTTTGAGATCGTGCCGCTGGAAGAACTGGGTCGGCCACGGGTGGACGTCACGTTGCGAGTGTCCGGCTTCTTCCGCGATGCCTTCGCCAACCTGATTCGCATCTTCGACGAAGCGGTGCAAGCGGTGGCCGATCTCGATGAGCCGGAGGACATGAATCCGCTGTCCGCGCGGGTCTGGCGTGAATCCCTCGAGCTTGAGGACGGCGGTCTGGACGAGGCACAAGCGCGGCGTCAGGCCGGTTGGCGCATCTTCGGGTCGATGCCCGGTGCCTACGGTGCGGGGGTGCAGAACGTCATCGAGGACAGCCGCTGGCAGAGCCGCGAGGACCTGGCCGAGGTCTACCTGAACTGGGGCGGCTATGCCTATGGCAAGGACGACGAAGGCGTGCCGGCGCGGGCGCGCTTCGCCGAGAGGCTGCAACAGGTACAGGCGGTGCTGCAGAATCAGGACAACCGCGAACACGACATTCTCGATTCCAACGACTACTACCAGTTTCAGGGCGGCATGCTGGCCGCCGCCGAAACCCTGCGCAGCAGATCGGTGGCGAGCTACCACGGCGACAACAGTCAGCCGGACAACCCGAAAATCCGCAGCCTGAAAGAAGAGTTGGGCAGGGTGGTGCGCTCCCGCGCGGCCAACCCCAAGTGGATCGCCGGCATGAAGCGGCACGGCTACAAGGGCGCCTTCGAACTGGCGGCCACGGTGGATTACCTGTTCGCCTTCGATGCCACCACCGGGCTGATCGATGATCACCAGTACGCGCTGCTGGCCGATGCCTATGCGCTGGACCGAGATACCCGGGAGTTCATCCAGCTACACAACCCCGAGGCCCTGCAGAACATCCTCGAACGCCTGCTGGAAGCCCAGCAACGTGGGCTCTGGGAGGAGCCCGGCGAGTATCAGGAAGCGCTGGAAAATCTGCTGATCGATAGCGAGGAGTCATGAGCGAGCGCCTTTCCTCCATCCCACCCTACGTACCGCTTTCTGCCTCTACGGATGCCTGCCATGCCCGATAGCCATTTCCCCCTCGCCGCCGTGGTCGGAGCCGATGACCTCAAGCTGGCCCTTTGTCTGGCAGCAATCGATCCCGCGATTGGCGGTGTGTTAATCGAAGGCCCTCGCGGCATGGCCAAATCGACCCTGGCGCGAGGGCTGGCGGACCTGCTGCCAAGCGGCCAGTTCGTCACCTTGCCGTTGGGTGCCAGTGAAGAACGCATCGTGGGCTCGTTGGATCTCGATGCAGCTCTGGGTGAAGGGCGCGCCGAGTTCTCGCCGGGCTTGTTGGCCAAGGCCGATGGCGGCGTGCTCTATGTCGACGAGGTCAACCTGCTGCCGGATCACCTGGTCGACCTGTTACTCGATGCGGCGGCCAGCGGCATCAACCATGTGGAGCGGGACGGCGTTTCCCATCGGCACCCATCGCGCTTCGTGCTCATCGGCACCATGAACAGCGAGGAGGGCGAACTGCGGCCGCAGTTGCTCGACCGTTTCGGCTTCAACGTTGCGCTGGACGCGCGGCCACAGCCTGCACAGCGGGCGGAAATCGTTCGCCGTCGGCTGAATTTCGATGCCGATCCGCAGCGCTTTCTGTCCTCTTGGTCGGAAGAGCAGGGGGCGCTGCGGGCGCGCTGCCAGCAAGCGCGCGCCCAGCTGAGCGATATTCCGTTGGACGAGGCAGCACTGGAGCAAATCAGTCAGCGTTGCTTTGCCGCCGAGGTCGATGGGTTGCGAGCTGATCTGGTCTGGTTGCGAGCTGCTCGCGCCCATGCGGCCTGGCGTGGCTCGGTACGCATCGAGGCCGAGGACATCGATGCGGTGGCCGATTTTGTTCTGCGTCATCGGCAGCAGCAGGCAACGCCGCCTTCACCGCCGCAGCAGCAGTCACCGCAGGCACAACCCAAGGAAGACGCCGGTACCTCCAGGGATGATCAGGGCGCTGGCGACTGGGGGCAGCTGCCGGCCCAGGTTCAACCTGTGGGTGCTCGGCGTGAACCGCCTCGCTGGTCAAAAAAGCCCTGAGCATCCGCCCACGCAGCGCCTCCGGCGCGGATGCACGAGCAGCACCGGGTAGCGTGAATGGAGGGCGGCACGGCGCCAGTCGCGGCGGCGTGTCTGGGCGGATCGACTGGGCCGCGACCTTTATGCTCAACGGCAGGCCGCAGCGCCGCGATGACCTCGTCATGAGGCCGCGCAGTCGGCGGGCGGGTGAAGTGTGGTTGGTGATCGTCGATGCCTCGGGCTCGACCCGTCGCCACGGTGCGCTGAGCAAGGCGAAAGGGCTGCTCGGCGAGGTGTTCGAGCAGGCCCGGCGGCAACGAGTGCGGCTGGCGCTTTTGCGGGCCAACGGCAAGCAAGCCGACTGGGTTTGGCCAGGTCACAAGGTGACCGGTGTGCAGCAACAATGGCTGGCTGATCTCGGCGCAGGTGGCGGCACGCCGCTATTGGATGCCTTGCAGCAGGCGGCAGCATGGCAGCGTCGTCGGCAGCAACTCAAGCCCGCCGAGCAGCATCGACTGCTGGTCCTCACGGACGGCCGCTTGCGTGAGTCGACAGCTCTGGAACCGAGTCTTTGCCCGGTCGTGCTGGTAGACATCGAGAGCGCCCCGATCCGCCTGGGCCGTGCACGGAAACTGGCCGAAGAACTGGGCGCGGAGTATCAGCACATCGACACGCTCGCGACCCTGAACAACCCTGTCTAAACGACCAACCTTTAGCGCAATGGAGCCAGAACCTGTGAAAACACTACTGATCATCGGCATTGGCGCAGGCGATCCCGATTTTCTGACGGTCCAGGCGATCAAGGCGTTGAACCGCGTCGACGTGTTTTTCCTGATGGACAAGGGCGCCTCGAAGGACTCGCTCATCCACCTGCGCAAGCACATCTGCGAGCGCTTCATCGACACGCCGGGGTATCGCTTCGTCGAGGCCGAATGCCCCGAGCGCGTGCGAGGTGTCGCCGACTACCGGGCCAGCGTTGTCGACCTCAATCAGGACAAGCAACGGGTGTTCGAGCAGATGGTCCACCATGAGCTGGCCGATGGTGAGGTGGGCGGCTTTCTGGTCTGGGGTGATCCTGCGCTGTATGACAGCACGCTGCGCATCGTCGAGGACATCGTGCAGGCGAGCCCGGAGCCCATCACCTACGAGGTGATCCCCGGCATCACCAGCCTGCAGGCGCTGGCGGCCCGGCACAAAGTCTGCTTCAACAGCATCGGTCAGGCCTTTCAGGTCATGCCGGCCCGGCGATTGGCCGAGGGCTTTCCTGACGGGCTGGATAGCGTACTGGTGATGCTCGATGCGCGGGATACCTACTGCCTGTTCGTCGATCAGGAGATGGACATCTATTGGGGCGCATACGTGGGCACCGCGGATGAGGTGCTGATTGCAGGAAAGGTCGGTGAGGTGGCGGAGCAGATCCGCGGCACCCGCGCCGAGTTGCGCGAGCGGCATGGTTGGATGATGGACAGCTACCTGTTGCGTCGCCGCAGCGCTGACGAAGACTGATCGTCAGCGCTGGCGTGGCCTGATCAGGCGGTCGCGAGGGTTTTGACGGTGGTGAACCGGCTGATCAGCGGGTTATCTGCAAAGCGTTTGAGCGTGCGGACAACCAGGCAGGTGAACAACGGCTCGAGCAGCACCAGCGGCAGGTAGGAAACGGCGAACATCGCCCAATTCTGCAGAGGCGTGGGTTCGTTACCCAGCGACAGCCAGAAGCCGACCATCAGCACCACGCCGCCGTAAAAGGCTGCGTCGAACTTGACCACTTCGGCCCAGCGAATCACGCGCCCGCCTTGGGCGAAGAAGTGCCGGCCGAGCAGGCCATGGGCGGCGATCAGCGGCAGGATCAGCGACAGCGAGTTGACCGCCAGGTGCACCAGATCGGACGGCTCGAACAGCAGCCCTTGCAGCAGCAGGCCAATAGCGAATCCGAACAGCGTCGGCACGAAGCCGAATATCACATAGACAGCCGACGCACCCACGAAATGCAGTTCCGAGGCGCCGACCGGCATGTGAAAGACCTCCATGAAGATGGAGAAGAACAACGCGGCGAGCAGGGTCTTGACCCAGATGTCGGGGCGCCACATCAGCTTGGGCAGGAACACGGCCAATGTTGAAACGGCTGCGGCGTTGGCAAAGACGATTTTTGCGGCGTTGAGTACGCCAGGTTCGATATGCATCGTTCTCCCTCCGAGGGATGCGGGTTGAAAGGCGCCGGGATCGGCACGCTGATGGCAGGTCTCCTGGCTCACGGGTCAATGTGCACCTGCGTCTTCCCAGCCGATCAGGCCAGTGACTTCATTTGCAGGTGAACTCGCCGTTCACAGTTGCGGGGGCAGCGCAGGAGTAGCCCGTGGGCGTACCTGCTTCCCTCTTGCCTCTGCCTTTGGGGCAGAACCATCAAGCGTCGCTAGGGTAGTGGGTTTATCGGCTTTCGGCACGTCTAAAACGAGGTTTCCGTTCAATCGGCAGGGTAACTTCTGGGGGTATAGACCCAGTCGCCACCGTCCGGCTTGGCAAACCGGCAGGTCTGCGACGAGCCGATGATGACCAGCGTGCGCATGTCCACCTGTTCGGGCGTGAGGTCGCCAAGCGTGGTGACAGTCAGGGCTTCGGCTGGGCGACCGATGTCGCGGCCAAGCACAACCAGTGTTTCCGGTTTGCGGTAATGGCGAAGTATTTCCAGCGCCCGCCCGAGCTGCCAGGGCCGCGCCTTGGAAATGGGATTGTAGAAGGCCATGACCAGATCGGCCGCAGCGGCGTGTTCCAGACGCTTCTCGATCAGCGTCCAGGGTTTGAGATTGTCCGATAGCGAGAGCATGCAGAAGTCGTGACCCAGCGGCGCGCCGGCTTTGGCGGCGGTGGCCAGCGCCGCCGATACGCCTGGCAGCACCTGCAGATCCACGGCGTGCCAGCGGGGGTCGCTTGATGCGTGCAGCGCTTCCAGTACCGCGGCGGCCATGGCAAACACACCGGGGTCGCCGGACGATATCACCACAACCCGGCGACCGCTGGCGGCCAGCTCGAAGGCATGGGCTGCACGCTGCAGCTCCTCGCGGTTGTCGCTGCTGTGGCTGACCTGGCCTGGCCTGAGCGGGCCGGCCATCTTTATGTATGTCTCGTAACCGAGCAGGTCTTGCGCCTCGTCCAGCGCTTGGCGCGCCGCAGGCACCATGAATTCGGGAGCGCCCGGTCCGAGGCCAATCACCGTCAGCGAGCCGCGGGGCTGACCGATCTGCTTGATGTCGATCGGCTCATCTGCGAGCAATAGCCGTGCGCGCTGGCTGCGACTGTGCTGCGCCGGCAATTGCGTGGTGTCGTCGCTGTAGCGGATCGGCAGGCCAAGCTGGCTGGCCACGTGTTGCAGCTCGGTGCTGGACATGAGGTGGAGCGGTGCGATCAGGCAGGCAAGGCTGTGCGGCGAAAAGCTGGATTCATCGATCAGCTGCTGAACTTCGGTATCCAGTTCCGGGCCAACGCGTTCGACATGAATCGCGATCAGCCTGGGGTGGATGCTCAACGTGCACGCATCGTCCTGCCGGAGCGGGCTGACGGACACCCGGTGTTGCGCTTGCGGGTCGAGCGGCAGGCTGAGTTCATCCAGCCAGGGCGCCGGACCTTCGACGCGCACCGGCGCGCCGGCCAGCAGGTCGCTGACGAATCGCTTGCCTTGTTCCAGATCCCCCAGCACATAACCGGACGGCGGGGAGAGCAGGCAAGCGCCGAAGCGCAGCTCGCCGCTGGTGGTGATGGCCGGGCTGACCTCCAGTGCGGCGCCGATCTCCCGGGCCATCCGATTTACGCCTGCCAGGCCGCCGAGCAAGGGCACCACTGCGCTGCCATCCTCACCAACCACCAGTACCGGGGGCTCGTTGTCCTTGTCGCCCAGTACTGGGGCCAGACTGCGGATCACAATCCCCGCCGCGCACAGCGCGATGATCGGCGTGTTGGCTCGATACAGATCGCGCAGATGCTCGCCAAAGTTATCGTACGGCCTGTCGGCTTCGACAGCGCGTCCGCTCAGCCCATAAACCTGTGCTCCTGGATAGACGCGCTGTATCCGTCTGGCGGTGTCGAGGGCAGAGGCGCCAAGTACGACGATGGCGGGTGCGGTAGTTGCGAGGCCGGGCATAGGGCATCCGAGAGTCGGGTGGGACAGGGGAATAATCGCAGCTTCAGCCGCGCCATTTCTCGCCGGGAACGAGGATCATCGAGAAGTAAGGAGATGACATCGGCTCCACCTCATCCAGCGGAACGATCTTCTGGTTGGCCATGGTGGCGCGTTCGACGTAGTGCGCGCGTTTCTCGAGTCCCAGCTCCTGCAGTACGCGGCGGACCTTTTCGAAGTTGCGCCCGAGCTTCATCACCACGGCCGCCTCTGCGTCACGCAGCCTTTGCTTGAGTTCCGCCTCCGGCAGCACGCCGGACAGCACGGACAGGCTCTGGTTGCGGTAAACCAAAGGCGTGCCGAGCACCGAGGTGCAGCCCAGCATCGAGCAGACGCCCGGCACGACCTCGACCGGGTAGTCCGCAGCCAGGCGGTCGTGCAGGTACATGTAGGAGCCGTAGAAGAACGGGTCGCCCTCGCATATCACGGCCACGTCTCGCCCGGCGTCGAGCTCAGCGGCAATCTGAACCGCGCAGGTGTCGTAGAAGTCGGCGATCACATCCTCGTAGGAGAGCGGCGGCGCGAGCTTTTCGGTGGTAACTGGATAAACCAGCGGCATGCGCTGCTGCTGGTCGGTCAAGTGCTGCTCGATGATGCCGAAGGCGTTGCCGCCGTGGCCCTTGCTGGCTTTCGCCTTGGCCACGAAATAGCCGACAACCGCCGCGCTTTGCAGCAGGCGCAGGGCCTTCAGGGTGATCAGTTCCGGATCACCCGGGCCTACACCCAGCCCGATCAGCCTCCCTTTGCCGTCCATCATTCCACCTCCGTGGCGAGGGCGTTGACCGCAGCCACCGCCATCGCACTGCCGCCGCGCCGGCCGCGAACCACTACATAGGGTACGCCGCGGCTGTCCGCTGCCAGCGCGTCCTTGGATTCCGCCGCGCCGATGAAGCCGACCGGCATGCCGATGATGAGCGCAGGTTTTGGCGCGCCGGCATCGAGCATTTCCAGCAGGTAGAACAGCGCGGTCGGCGCGTTGCCGATCACCACCACGCTGCCCTCCATATGCTCACGCCAGTGCTCCAGCGCTGCCGCAGAGCGTGTATTGCCGAGCGCCTGCGCCAGGTCCGGCACGCCATCGTCATGGAGGGTGCATATGACCCGGTTGTTCTTCGGCAAGCGTGGCCGGGTGATGCCTTCGGCCACCATCCGTGCATCGCAGAGGATCGGCGCGCCGGCGTGCAGGGCGGCACGGCCGGCCGCCCCGGCGCCTGGAGAAAAGGCGAGCTCACTGACGATGTCCACCATTCCGCAGGCGTGGATCACCCGTACGGCGAGCTTTTCCATGTCAGGCGGAATCGCGCTGAGATCGGCTTCTGCACGAATGGTGGCGAAGGAGCGCCGGTAGATCTCCTGACCGTCGCGGATGTAATCAAGCATGGATGCGTCCCGTTGCGTGGTGCTGGGCGAGCCAGGCGCCCGCTTGGTCGATGTTCATGGGGGGTGCCAGTGGTTGGCCGAAACCGGCCACATTCGCGGCGCGCTCGTAGAGCTGATAGAGGCCGTCACCGACTGCAAGCAGTGTGAACGGCGCGACATGCGCAGCCGCACAGGATCGCGAGCAGCCGCTGAGGTGAACCTGAGGGTGCGCGTCGTGTTGTTGCAGGCAGGCCGCCAACGCCAGAGCGTCGTGCTTGGTGTCGGCCAGCCCGCGCGCGCAGCCGGCAGAACCGGTGCAGGCAATCAGGTTGGGCAGGGGAGCGGCTCTGTTGGTGAGCAGCCCGACTTGCGTGAGGGCTGCGAGTACGTTGTCCGCCTCGTGGATCTGCACATTTGGAATCAGTAGACCCTGCCAGGGCGTAAGCCGCAGGCTGCCATCTGCATGCCGCTGCGCCAGTTCGGCAACGGCGCCAAGTTGTTCGGCGCTGATCCGCCCTAGCGGCGCGCTGGCCGCGACCATCGCGAGCTCTGCCTGGCGTTGCGCGATGATGCCAATCGGCGGGGCAGCGGCAGGGATTTGGCGTTGGCATTCAACCGCTACGGGTGAAATTGCGAATGGCAGGCGCGCCTGAACCCGTCGCACCAGTTCATCGGCCGGGATGCATTCGAGCAGCTGACGCATGCGGCTCTGCTCAGGGACGGCGCACTCCAGAAAGGTCAGCAGGATCGCTTCGACCAGCTGTACGGCGTTCGCAGCGGCAACCATGCCCAGCGGTTTGTCGGTCGGGCAGCCGGCCAGGCCGAATATCAACTGCGGGGCGCCGGGGAGGGCGCGTAACCAGAGGTCGTGAGGGTGTTCGAGCATGCATAGGCTCTCACCACCATCGAGCTGGATGGCGAACTTGGCGGACAGGACGTGCAGCGCGGAATTGTTTTGCAAGAGCGCCAGGAGTGCGTCGGCCAGTGGCCGGGTATCCATGTGCTGCTGAGGGTCCAGGCCGGCCGCGGGGCTGAGCATGAGATTGCGCACATCGTCGGCATCGAGCACCGACGGGCCGAGGTTCGCTTCCAGCAATGAGCGGATCAGCTCTTGCTCGGATTCGGCACGTACACCACGGATCTGCAGATTGCTGCGGTTGGTCAGCTCGAGCACGCCGCTCGCAAAGCGCTGCGCCGCCTCGGCGATCGCGCGCGCCTGACTCGCGGCCAGAGCGCCGCCAGGCAACTTGACTCGGCAGATGCCGCCGTCCAGCGCTTGCACGATGCGCAGCAGGCCAGGGCAAGCGCTTGGGCGAGGAAAGGGCAGTTCAGTCATGGGAGGCATGGTCGCGCACGGTGCACCTGTAACCAAAAGACGCGGCGACCAGACCGGGAGAGTTCGTTGAACTCAGTTGGCATCGGTACACCCCGCCCGATGTTGGCACTCGCGACCAGCGTCGTCGGCAGGTCTCCTGGCTGACAGGTCTTCATCGTCCGCGGCCTTCCCGGTTTCCCAGTGGCGTGTGTGCGGAGGATTCGCTGTTTACAGTTGCGGGGGCAGCTCGGTCACGATCATCAGATCGCTCCGTATTCCCTCTTAGGCCCGTGGCGTGGTCGCGGCGGGCACCGACGAAGGCGCTATTATGCCCGCTTTGCCGGACGACGCGACAGCCAAGCCTGTCCCGACGAAGGCTTGGCATTGTGATGGAGAGGCGGGATGACGCCCTGGTTGACGGTGGTGGGGATCGGCGAAGACGGCTGGGCCGGGCTCGGCGAAGCGGCTCGGCAGGCTCTCGGTGAGGCAACACGCATCATCGGCGGTGATCGGCAGCTGGCGCTGTTGCCCGATCACTTGCAGGGCCTGGGAGAGTGCTGGCCGAAGCCGTTCAGCCTGGAACCGGTGCTTTCAAGTCGCGGCTCGCCTTTATGCGTGCTGGCAAGTGGAGACCCCATGTTCTATGGCATTGGCGCCACGCTCGCGCGGCAGTTGGATGCACAGGAGATGCGGGTGTTCTCAGCGCCGTCGTCAGTCTCGTTGGGCGCGGCACGTCTTGGCTGGGCGCTGCAGGAAACGGAGGTGGTATCCCTGGTTGCCAGACCGCTCGCGGCACTGAGCGCCAAAATATCTCCTGGTGTGCGGCTGCTGATCCTCAGCAACGACGGAACCAGCCCCACTCAGGTGGCGCAATTGTTGACGAGCCGGGGCTTTGGTGCGAGCCGTCTGACCGCGCTTGAGCATCTGGGCGGCGCCAGGGAACGGCGGCTGGATTCCCTTGCAGCGGACTGGTCATTCGATGTGATTGCCGATCTGAATCTGTTGGCTGTTGAATGCGTAGCGGACTCGAATGCCCAGCGCCTGCCGCTCACACCCGGTCTTGCCGATCAGCTCTATAGACACGACGGCCAACTGACCAAGCGGGACGTCCGCGCGCTGACCTTGGCTCGGCTCGCACCCATGCCCGGCGAACTGCTGTGGGACGTCGGCGCCGGTTGCGGTTCCATTGGCATCGAATGGATGCGTGCGCATGCCAGTTGCCGGACGATCGCGGTGGAGGCCGATGCCGGGCGTCAGGCCCATATCGAACACAACCGCGACGCGCTGGGCGTTCCAGCATTGCGTCTGGTGGCAGGCCGGGCGCCTGAGGCACTGGCAGGCCTCCCCGAGCCGGACGCGATCTTCATTGGCGGCGGCGTTACGGTTCCGGGTGTCATGGAGCAATGCTGGGCCAGCCTTAAACCGGGCGGGCGGTTGCTGGCCAATGCGGTGACCTTGCAGAGCGAGGCGCTGCTGATGAGCTGGCGTGAACGCATCGGCGGCGAGCTGACGAGGATATCCGTGGCGCATGCGCAGCCGCTGGGCGGTTTCGATACCTGGCGTGGAGCGTTGCCGATCACGCTGTTGCAGGTCGAGAAGCCGCGATGACCCGCATCCTCCTGCTCGGCGGCACGGGCGATGCCTTGCGTCTTGCTCGCGGCCTTGGCTCCTCGCATGTTTACAGTCTGGCCGGTCTGGGACGCGTGCCCGGCGACCTCCAGTGCCAGGTCCGCGTAGGCGGTTTTGGCGGTGCGCAGGGGCTGGCTGCCTTCATCGCGGCGGAACGTATCGAGCTGCTGGTCGATGCCACGCACCCCTACGCGGCGCAGATCAGCGCCAATGCAGCAATCGCGGCGGAACAGGCGGGAATTCCATGCTGGGCGTTACGCCGCCCGGCCTGGCAAGCAGGCGAGGGGGACAATTGGCACGAGGTGAACGACTGGGCTGAGCTGATCGGCGCCCTGGGCGATTTCCAGCGACCGTTTTTCACGCTCGGCCGCGAGCCGCTGGCGCACCTGCACGAAATTCCTGAACACCAACACTGGACAGTTCGTTGCCTGGACGCACAGGCATCGGCTGACCGAGCCGAAATTATCGGCGACCGCGGTCCGTTCGACCTTGAGGCCGAGCGGCAGCTGTTCGACCGGCTGAATTGCGATGTGCTCGTCAGCAAGAACAGCGGCGGCGACTCCACCGAACCCAAACTGCAGGTGGCTCGTGAGCGGGGCCTGCCGGTCCTGCTCCTGCGTCGCCCGTTGCTACCGGCGGTGAGCCGGGAATTCGCACGCCGTGATGAACTGTTTTCGGCGCTCAAAACCGTCGGCGTCGATTCCAGCGCCTGATCGCTCGCCTTCGCCCGTCGCTGCTATGCTGCGCGCCGCTAAGGAGAGAGCCAATGACTACCGCTGATTCACCCTACGCCCGCGTCTTGTTCGTCGGTCCCGACCTGTCTGAAGGCTCGTTCGCCGAAGTATTCCGTGCACGTCTGGCTGCTTTGCGCGACGAACAAGCGCTGCGGGACGTGATCGATACAGGCTCAGGCTACGAACCGCTGTGGAATGCGGTCAGTGAAAGCGGTCGGCCACTCTTGGTGATCGACCTCGAGCCGCAATCGAGCAGCGCTCATCTTGACTGGCTGCGTAGCGAACTCGTGCAGCTCGAAGGCGCTGAGCAAATCTTCGTGGCCAGTGCAATTGGCACCGCCGAGGCGCTGCCCGTCGAAGCGGCCTGCGCCTTGATCGACCGACCGGAGTTGCACCTGCCGTGCACCGACGTCGCACCGCTTCCGGATGTGCACGCCTGGTCGAAGATTCCCCTGCATGAGCACCGCGTGCTGCTATGCAATGGCCCGCGCTGCACACGTCGCGGTGCCTTGCCGCTGTGGAAGGGGCTAAGGGAAAAGCTCAAGGCCGCCGGCAAGCTCGAATGCGCCGGTGGCGTCCACATCACCCGGACGCAGTGCCAGTTCCCCTGCGATCAGGGCCCGACGCTGAGCGTCTATCCGGCCGGCAAGTGGTACCGGGTTCGCAACGAGGCGGAGGTGACACGGTTGGTCGACGAGTTGTTCGTCGCCGGGCGCGAGGTGCCCGAAATGCTGATGCCGGGCCAATGAACCTGTAGGGGCAGCCTGGCGTTAGTCCAGGCTTTCACGCGCACGCCAACTGCTTACCAGATTCTTGATCGCCAACCCGTTGGTTCAAGCGCATATACGAATCGTTCCATTGACACTCGCTTGCTAAACCTACAGCATTGTTACGATATAACATCGGTGTTTGAGTTTTAGCATGAATAACGCAAGTGCAGTATTGAGGTGGGTGGGTGCCGGAACGGCGCTGATGTTGGTTGGCGTACCGCTGGCAGGGGCACAGGAAGCGGCGGTACTGGACTCCGTCACCATCACGGCAGATCAGGAACGCGCCGATGGACCGGTTCAGGGCTACCGCGCCAAACGCACGCGCAGCGCGACGAAAACCGACACACCCATCGAGGAAATACCCCAGTCGATCAGCGTCGTTCCAGCATCCGTGCTGCAGGATCTGGACAGCCCGCGCGTTGAGAAGGCGCTGGACTTCGCCGGCGGTGTCGCCAGGCAGAACGACTTCGGTGGCCTGACCATGTACGAGTACAGCGTGCGCGGGCTGACCACCGGAGAGTTCTACAAGGACGGTTTCAGCGTCAACCGCGGCTTCATGAACCCACCGGACGCTTCCAATATCGAGCGGGTCGAAGTGCTCAAGGGGCCTTCGGCCAGCCTTTACGGACGCGGTGATCCGGGCGGCACGATCAATATCGTCAGCAAGCGCCCGCAGCTGGACAGCTTTGCCCGTCTCGATCTCAGCGCCGGTCGCTGGGATCGCTATCGCACTGCGCTGGACGTGAACACGCCGCTCGATGAAGACGGCAACATGCTCTATCGCATGAACATCGCCATCGAAGATGGCAATAGCTTCCGCGATCATCGCGAGGCTGAGCGCCAGTTCGTCGCGCCGTCCTTCAGCTGGGAGCTGAGCCCTGATACGCGGCTGCTGGTGCAGGCAGAGGTGGTGCGCAACCGCCAGACCTTCGATCGCGGCGTGGTCGCGCCCGGTGGCGACCTGGGCAAGGTGTCCCGCTCAGCGTTCTATGGCGAACCCTCGGATGGGCCGATCAGCAACGACAACGAAACGCTGCAGGCCGAACTCGAACACGACCTCAACGAAGTCTGGACGCTGCGCCTGGCCAGCCACTACAAGCAGGGCCGGATGGATGGCTACGCGACCGAAGCGGCAGCGGTCGCAGCAGACGGCCGCACGCTGACACGCAACCTGCGCTATCGCGACTACGACTGGCAGGACGCGATCACCCAACTGGAGCTGCGCGGGCGTTTCGATACCGGCTCGATCGAGCATCAGCTGTTGATCGGCACCGAGTACGAGCGTTACGCCCTGAGCGAGTTCATGCTGCGCTCCAACAACCTGCGCACCATCGATCTCTACAACCCGGTCTACGGTGCGCCACGTCCGGCATTCAACCCGGCGCGTACGGTTGACCGTAACGAGCTGGTGCATAGCCGGGCGCTGAATCTGCAGGATCAGATGCGCTTTACCGACAAGCTCTTCGGGGTCATCGGCGCCCGCTATGACCACTACGAGCAACGTCTGGACAATGAGGTTGCTGGCCGGCGCACCGAGCAGACTCATGAAAAGGTCACGCCGCGTGTCGGTGTGCTCTATCAGCTGATACCGGAGGTCGGGCTGTTCGCCAACGCCTCGCAGTCGTTCAAGCCGAACAATGGCGCGGACTTCAGCGGCGGAACTTTCGACCCGGAAGAGGGCGTGGGTTATGAGGCTGGGGTCAAGCTCGACCTGTTCGACGGCCGTTTGGGGCTCACCGCCGCAGCGTTCCATCTGACCAAGGAAAACGTGCTGGCCAGCGATCCGGCGAACAGCGGCTTTCAGATCGCCGCCGGTGAGGTGCGCAGCCGCGGGATTGACCTGCAGCTGGCAGGACAGCTGACCGACGCGATTCGCGTGATCGGTGGCTATGCCTATGTGGATGCCGAGGTGACCCGCGACAACACCCTGGCCAGCGGCAGCCGGCTGCTCAACGTGCCACGCCATAGCGGCAGCCTGCTGACCACCTACGAATTCGTCGATGGCGATCTCAGTGGGCTCTCCCTTGGCGGCGCGGTGAACTACGTGGGTGATCGGGCAGGGCAGGCCGATAGCGACTTCGAGTTGCCGTCGTACACCACCGTGGATCTGCTGGCGCGCTACAAGGCGACGCAAAAGCTGACCCTCGGCGTGAACCTGAACAACGCCTTCGACCGGACCTACTACGAGCGCTCCTACAGCAACGTCTGGGTCATGCCGGGTGAGCCGCGCAACCTGAGTGTTAGCCTGTCCGTGGAACTCTGAGCCTGTACTCAGCGGGCGCTGTCGCCCGCTGATCTCGTTGTCCTACAGCCAACCTTTCTCCTTGTAATAACGCTCGGCGCCCTCGTGCAGTGGCGCAGTCAGTCCGACGCGAATCATGTCTTCGGCTTTGAGATCGGCAAAGGCCGGATGCAGGCGCTTGAACCGGTCGAGGTTGTCGAACACCGACTTGACCAGCTGGTAGACGACCTCCGGGTCGGTCTTGCTGGTGGTCGCCAGCACGGCCTTGCCGCCGATCGACGGAATGGCGCCGTCCACGCCCGGATAGAGCCCGGCGGGAATTTCCACTGCGCTGTAGTAATCGGCCTTGGCTAGCAGGTTGTCGATCTCGGCGCCCTGCACGGGAATGATCCTGGCCTTCACATTGGTCAAGGCTTCCTGGATCGCACCGCTCGGATGGCCGACCACATAGGTGATGGCGTCCAGGTTGTTGTCACCCAGGGCGGAAGCCATTTCCGCCGGTTTGAGTTCCGCGGCCAGGGCGAAGCTGGCGTTCGTCCAGCCCTTGGCCTGCATGACCTCCTCGAAAGTGTCGCGACTGCCCGAGCCGGGCACGCCGATGTTTACCCGCTTGCCTTCGAGTCCGGCCAGATCGGTGATGCCGCTGTCGTTGCGAACGACCACGGTGAGAATCTCCGACTGCAATGAGAACACGGCGCGCAGTTCGACGGCGCCTTCCTTGTCGAAGGGCGCCAGGCCCTGCAGCGCCTTGTGCTGATGGTCGGACTGGATGAAGCCGAAGTCGTACTCGCCTTTGTGCAACGACACGATGTTGGTCACGCTGCCCGCGGTCGAGGGTGCGTTGCATTTGATGGCGGGCTTCACCTCGGCACGATTGAGGAAGCGGCACACCGACTGGCCGGCGGTGTAATACACGCCGGTCTGCCCTCCGGTGCCGATGGTGACGAAGCGCTCCTGCGCCAGCACGCTGGTGCTCGCCAAGGCGCTGGCGAGCACGCCGGCCAGGGTGATGCCGAACAGGCCGTTACGGATCTGATGGTTCATTGCGGTTCCCTCTTTTGTTCGTATTTTGGGTAGTTGCACTGCGGTGTCGGCGGCGCAGGAACGATAGACCGCTGTGGTCAGGCGCGCGCAGCGATCACCATGATCTCGACCAGCACCTCGGGGGAGGCCAGGCGCGCCTGTACCGTCGCCCGTGCCGGTGCGCAGCCTGCTGGCAGCCAGTCGCTCCAGACCTCGTTCATGGCGGCGAAGTCGGCGTCGATGTCCTTCAGCCAGATCTGCGCGCTGAGCAGGTTTTCGCGACTGGAGCCGGCGGCGGCCAGCAGCCGGTCGATCTTCGCCAGCACCTCGCGGCTCTGTCCTGCGGCATCCAGGCTGCGGTCGTCCGGCACCTGGCCGGCGAGGAACACAAGGTCTGCATGAACGACTGCGGCGGACATTCGCGGATTGCTCTCGATGCGTTGAACGGGCATATCGGTTTCCTCTTTGAGTGGTCAGGCGGGCAGGCTCAAGCCGTCCAGGGAGACAGCGGGTGGTGATCCGCCGATTACGCTGGCGAGCAGGTCGGCGCTGCCACAGGCCAGGGTGAAGCCGAGGCTGCCGTGGCCGACGTTGAGCCAGAGATTGTCGAATCCGCTGCGGCCGATCAGCGGCGTACCTTGGGGCGTCGCCGGGCGCAGGCCTGCCCATTGCCGCGCGCGTTGGTAGTCGCCGGCACCGGGGAAGGTCGCACTAGCCAGACGTTGCAGGGTGGCGATGCGCTGCTGGTCTAGCCCGGCATCCCAGCCAGCGATATCCACCATCGCCGCGACGCGCAGCTGGTCATCGAGGCGGGCGTAGACGACCTTGTTGTCGTAGTCGGTGACGTTGGTTTGCGGCACGCGGTCCTGGTCGGCCAGCGCAACGGTCAGGCTGTAGCCCTTGAGCGGGTAGATCGGCAGGTCGATACCCAGTGGCCGAAGCAGCCCGACGCTGCCGGTGCCGGCCGCCACTACCAGATGGTCGATGGCGACTTCATCGCGCCCGAGCATGACCGCGCGGACGCGCTTGCCTTCGGTGCGCAATGCGCTTACCGATTGGCCGGTATGCAGATGAAACGCAGGCGATGCCCGCAGTCGCCGCAGCAGTTCGGTGCAGAACAGATGGCAGTCGGCAACCTCGTCGCCGGGCGAATAGATGCCGCCGTGCAGCGATGACGCCAACGGCGTCAGCGCCGGCTCGACGTCGACGCATTGCGCGGCGTCCAGCAGCCGCTGCCCTGATTCGTCGTCGATGGCCGCTGCGCCCTTGTGCAGGCTGTGTTGATCGCGATAGATCACCAGTTTGCCGTTGGCGCGCCAGGCGAAGCCGTCCAGCTGGTCCTGCTCGCGCCAGCTGCGCAGGATCTGCTGGCTGTGCAGGGCGAGCCGCAGCAAGTGAGCCGCGTTGCGCTGGTTGACCGAACGCCGGCACGCTAGCAGGAACTGCAGGCACCAGCGCCACTGATGCAGGCTCGCCTGCGGTCGGAAACGCAACGGGGCATCGGCTCCGCGCAGCATCCAGCCAATCGCCTGCAGCGGCACGCCGGCATCGGCCAGCGGCGAAACGTAGCGATAGCTGAGCTGCCCGCCATTGGCGAAGCTGGTCTCCAGGGCGACATCGTCGCGCCCCTCGATCAGCTCGACACTGTGCCCCTGGCGCACCAGTGAATAGGCGGTGGCAAGTCCGATAACGCCTGCGCCGATGACTGCTACCCGCATGCAACTGCTCCTCCGACTCGATCAGCGCAGCCTAGGTCGCGTGCAAGCGAGGCGGCCAATGAAAGGATGGAGCGTTCCCATAACCTGCGGTTATGCTCGATTGACTGAAGGGGGGACATGCATGCGGCTGCGTCATATCGAACTGTTCCAGGCGATCCTGCAAACCGGCAGCCTGACGGCCGCGGCCGAGCTGCTGCATATCTCCCAGCCGGCGGCGAGCAAGATTCTCAAGCATGCCGAGCAGCAACTGGGCTTTGCGCTGTTCGACCGGGTGCGCGGCAAGCTGCAGCCCACTGCCGAGGCGCGGGTGCTGCAGCAGCAGACCGAACGCCTGGCCATCGACCTGCAGAATCTGCGGCGGCTTGCAGACAGCCTCGGCCGGGGCGAGGAGTGCGCGTTGCGCCTGATCTGCACGCCGGCGCTGGCTCAGGCGCTGCTGCCACAGGCGTTGCGCACCTGGCGCGAGCGATTTCCACGTACGGTCTGTCAGCTCGCGACGCAGCACACGGCGGAAATCGTCGAAGCGCTGTTGCTGCGTGAAGCCGATCTCGGGCTGACGTCACAGGCGGTGGAGCATCCAGGACTGAGCAGCCGGCTATTGTCCGAGGGACGCATGCACGTGATCGCGCCGCCTGGCTGGTGGCAGCCGGATGAACTGCACCGCCCGCTGCGCCTGCAGGCCTTGGCGGGTAAAGCGCTGATCGGCATCGACGCCCGCGATGCACTGGGCAGCCTGTTGCGCGGGCACATCGAGGAGCTCGATCCGCCGCCGCGCGTCGTTACCTGGGTGCAGACCTATCAGCTGGCGCGGCAGCTGGTGTCTGCGGGGCAGGGCGTGGCGCTGGTCGATCCGTTCACCGCGCTGGCGGCCACTGGCGGCGAGGTGCAGACCCGTCTGCTCGAGCCGGCCATCAGCGTGCCGGTCTATGCGTTGACCCGTGTTCACGAGCAACTGTTGCCGGCGCAGGCGATGCTGCTGGAGCAGCTCGACGCCCAGGCCGAGCGACTGCTGCAGGATGGGCACAACTGAGCGGTCGCGCGCTACCATGGCGGCTTTTGCGCCGGACGATCATGCACGTCGACTCGCCCCTTGAACGTTATCAGCAGGCCATTACGCAAGACGGTTTCGTGCCCGATGCGGCTCAACAGCGCGCCGTTGCACGGCTTCAGGCCTGTCATGAGGCGCTTGTTTCAGGTGCGGACCTGCCTCTCGGCGTCTACCTATGGGGACCGGTCGGGCGTGGCAAGACCTGGCTGATGGATCTGTTTCACGCAAGCCTGACGGTTACTTCGCGGCGGCAGCATTTCCACCATTTCATGCGCTGGGTGCATATCCGGCTGTTCCAGCTCAACGGCATGGCCGATCCGTTGCAGGCCCTGGCCAGAGAACTTTCACAAGAGATTCGCGTGCTCTGCTTCGACGAGCTGTTCGTCGGTGACATCGGTGACGCAATCATCCTGGGACGCCTGTTCCAGGTGCTCTTCGAGCACGGCGTGGTGATCGTCGCTACCTCCAACCAGCCGCCAGAGCAGCTGTACGCCGACGGCTTCAATCGTGAGCGTTTTCTGCCGGCCATCGATGCCATTGTGCAACACATGCATGTGGTGGATGTGGATGGTGGCGCCGATCACCGCCTGCGTCCCGGCGCTGCGCTGCAGCGCTACTGGATCGCCCCGTTCGACGGCGCCACTGCGTTAGCCGCGACGTTCGAGGCGCTGGCCGATGGAGCGGTCAGCACCGAGCCATTGGCGCTCAGCCGCCGCCAGCTCGACGTCGTGCGGCGTAGCGAATCGGTGCTCTGGTGCCGCTTCGCCGATCTGTGCGAACAGCCGTTCTCGGCGTTGGACTTCATCGAGCTGTGCGACCGTTTCACGGCGATCCTCATTGGTGACGTGCCCGAGCTCGGCGGCACGCAGCGCGATGGGCGCATTGCCCGTGGCACCGAGGATGGAGCCGCGCGGGTGGTGGCGGGTGATCGCCAGTTGCCCAGGCTCGCCGCGCGGGATGATGCCGTGCGCCGCTTCATCGCGCTGGTGGACGAGTGCTACGACCGGCGGATTCCGCTCTATATCGAAGCCGACGTGGCACTGGACGAGCTGTATACCGAGGGCTATCTGGCATTCCCGTTCCGCCGCACGCTAAGTCGCCTGCGCGAGATGCAGCTGCAACGCTTTGGCTAAGCGCCAGCTCAGTCGCGGTAGAACACCTGCACCAGGTGGTAGCCGAACTGGCTCTTTATCGGGCCGTGCACGTCGCGCAGCGGCTTCTTGAAAATCACCTGATCGATGCTGCGCACCATCTGCCCAGGCCGCACTTCACCGAGGTCGCCACACTTCTTGCCGGACGGGCAGGTCGAGTACTTGCGCGCCAGCACGTCAAATGCTTCGCCATTGGCGATGCGCTTTTTCAGCTGCGCAGCTTCGGCCTCGGTCTTGACCAGAATGTGGCGGCACATGGCTTTGGGCATGCTCGTGTCCTCGATTGCACAGGGGCGCGATTGTAGTCGTGCCGCCGCGAAAGTCGACCGCAATGCCGTGCCAAAACAGCCGTTTCGTGACCGTATGGTCGACGAGCGGTAGTTCTATCGTGATGTGTGATAGCGCTAACATCCAGCCAAACAAGCAAAACAATGGATTCCTCGCATGCCTTCAGTGCATACCTCAAAGGCTTCCGCGCTTCCGGTTCTGGTCGTCATGGGCGTCAGCGGTTCCGGCAAGACGGACACCAGCCACGCCGTCGCCGATGCGCTCGGCCTGCCGCATATCGAAGCGGACAACTTTCATCCGGCAGAGAACGTGGCGCGCATGCGTGCCGGCACGCCGCTGTCCGACGCCGATCGCGTGGAGTGGCTGCACGCGCTGATCGCCGAAATGCAACGCACCCTGGCGGCGGGCCGCGGCTTCGTGCTGGCTTGCTCGGCGCTCAAGCGCAGCTACCGGGAGTTGCTGCGCAGCGCGGTCCCGGAGCTGCGTTTCGCCCATCTGGCCATCGATTACGAAACCGCCATACAGCGAGTCGGTGGCAGGGCGGGGCATTTCATGCCGATTTCCCTGGTCGACAGCCAATTCGCCACCCTCGAATCACCCGAGGGCGAACCCGGTGTATTGACCGTGGATGCCAGCCAGCCCCGCGAAGTCGTTCTGCGCCAGATCGTCGATTGGATGCAGGGCGCCGGTCTGGATGAGCTGATCGAAACCCGGGTCGATCTTTCTTCGCGTCCGTTTGATAGCGCTACCACGGCGCCGCCTTTGACCAACGAGCCGATCTACAGCGGCACGGTCGCGCAACACTTCGACCGTCTGACCGACTGGCTGATGGCCGCGCTGATGGCCTTCATGGTCATCGTGGTGTTCTCCAGCGTGGTGCTGCGTTACGCCTTCGGCACTGGTTGGACCGGCGCTGAGGAGCTGTCGCGGCTGGCGTTCGTCTGGCTGGTGTTTGTCGGCGTCGCTTCGAGCATGCGCCGCGGCGAGCTGATGAGTTTCTCCATGCTGCGCGACCGTTTCCCGCGGCTGTTCCGCCGCGTCGTCGACTCCGTCAGCTGGCTGCTGGTGGCAGCTGCGAGCTGCCTGGCGGCCTGGGGTGGCTGGAACCAGATGCAGTTCGGCTGGACCATCAACAGCCCGGTAGTCGGTTATCCGCTGGGCCTGGCGATGTTGCCCGTGGCCGCCAGCATGGTCGCGCTGGCGGTACTGGCGCTGGTGCAGCTGGTCAATGTCTGGCGGCGCGATCAGCCATCGGCCACCGCCGCTGCGAATGTCACCGCGGACTGAAGCGACGCCGCATTCAGAACAATACGGGCACTGCCCAACCGAGGACCTTGTATGACCGTCGTCGTCTTCCTTTCATCGCTGCTGGGCTTCATGACCCTTGGCATGCCCATCGCCTTCGCGCTGCTGCTCACGGGCTCGGTGCTGATGTGGTACCTGGATTTCTGGGACGTGCAGCTGCTGGCTCAGAATCTTCAGGCCGGCGCTGACAGCTTCCCGCTGCTGGCGGTGCCGTTCTTCATCCTGGCCGGCGAACTGATGAATGCCGGCGGCATCTCGCGGCGCATCATCGCCATGGCGCAGGCCTATTTCGGCCACAAGCGTGGCGGCCTGGGTTACGTGGCGATTGCCGCTTCGGTGCTGCTGGCCAGCATGTCCGGCTCGGCATTGGCCGATACCGCCGCGCTGGCGACGCTGCTGCTGCCAATGATGCGTGAGCGCGGCTACCCGTTGAGTTCCTCATCGGGCCTGGTAGCGGCGGGCGGGATCATCGCGCCGATCATTCCGCCGTCGATGCCGTTCGTGATCTACGGCGTGGTCACTGGCACTTCGATCAGCCAGCTGTTTCTCGCCGGCATGGTGCCGGGGCTGATCATGGGCATGGGCCTGATCGTGGCCTGGACGCTGATCGCCCGGCGGATCGACGAACCGAAGCAGGAAAAGGCCAGCACTGCAGAGCGCCGCCGCGTGCTGGTCGACGGTGCTGCCGCGCTGATGCTGCCGGTGATCATCGTCGGCGGGCTGCGTGGCGGTCTGTTCACCCCGACCGAAGCGGCGGTGGTCGCCGCCGTCTACGCCCTGGCCGTTTCGACCCTGCTGTATCGCGAGCTGAACTGGGCCGGACTGGTTGAGGTGCTGACCCGTGCCAGCCGCACCACGGCTTCGGTGATGTTCCTCTGCGCCGCCGCAACCGTGTCGGCGTACATGATCACCTTGGCGCAGCTGCCCGACGAGATCGCGGCGATGCTCGGCCCGCTGGCGCAGGACCCGAAACTGCTGATGGTCGCCATCATGCTGCTGATGATCGCCGTCGGCATGGTGCTGGACCTGACGCCGACCATCCTGATCCTCGGCCCGGTGCTGGCGCCGATCGCGATCAAGGCCGGCATCGACCCGGTGTACTTCGGCGTGATGTTCGTGCTGATCGGCTCCATCGGACTTATCACACCGCCGGTGGGCACCGTGCTCAACGTGGTCGGCGGCATCGGCCGACTGCGCATGGAAACCCTGGTGCGTGGCGTCATGCCGTTCTTCCTTATATATCTGGTGATCGTCGGGTTGCTTATCGCCGTGCCCTCGATCATCACCGTACCCCTGGCCTGGCTGCGGTAACGCCGGTCGTGCAACCAAGCGCTCAACAACCCAACGTCCAACAACAAGAAGGTAACGCGACATGAAACGACTTCTCATCAGCACCCTGGCCGCCGCCGTGCTCGGCAGCACACTCAGCCTCGGTTACGCGCAGGCGGCGGACGACATCCGCCCACGCATGATCCGCTTCGGTTACGGCCTCAACGAAGACAGCAACCAGGGCAGGGCGGCCAAGCTGCTGGCTGAGCAAGTGGCCAAGGCCTCCGGCGGCAAGCTGAAGGTGCGCACCTTCGCCTCCGCCAGCCTCGGTTCGGACGACCAGATGCAGAACGCGCTGATCGGCGGCGCGCAGGAGATGATGGTCGGCTCGACCGCGACGCTGGTCGGCATCAGCAAGGAGATGGCGGTGTGGGATACGCCGTTCCTGTTTACCGATCCGCGCCAGGCCGATCAGGTACTGGACGGCCCCGTGGGCCGGCAGGTGATGGACAAGCTCGAGGAGAAAGGCCTGGTTGGGCTGGTGTACTGGGAAAATGGGTTTCGCAACGTGACCAATAGCGCCCGGCCGATCGAAAAGTACGAAGACTTCAACGGAATCAAGCTGCGCGTGATGCCCAATCCGGTGTTCATCGACACCTTCAAGCGCATGGGCGCCAACGCGGTGCCGCTGCCGTTCTCCGAGCTGTTCACCGCACTGGAAACCAAGGCAGTCGATGGCCAGGAAAACCCGTTCAACACCATCCTCTCGTCCAAGTTCTATGAGGTGCAGAAGTATCTGAGCGTGACCAATCACGTATACAGCCCCTGGATCGTCACGGTTTCCAAGCGCTGGTGGGATGGGCTGTCCGCGACCGAGCAGGACATCCTCATGAAAGCCGCGGAAAAGGCGCGCGATGCCGAGCGTGAAGACACCCGCCGCGAGGCCAGCCAGGCATTGGCGACGTTGAAAGAGCGTGGCATGCAGATCAATGAGGTGAGCGTGGACGAGATCCAGCGCATGCGCGAGAGGGCGCAGCCGGCGATCCAGACGGTGATCGACGCGGTCGGCCAGGAGCTGTTCGACCAGGTGCAGGCCGAAGTGGAGAAAGCGTCCCAGTAGGGCGCTGCCTTCCATACCGCTGATAGAATTCGCCGCCTTCAGATGCTGGATTGATCATGACCACACGCCGTCGCCGCTCTGCCGAGCGGATAACCCTCTCGGATGTCGCACGTAGCGCCGGCTGCTCGCTGATGTCGGCATCCCGCGCGCTGTCGCAACCTGATCTCGTTTCCGATGCATTGCGTGAGCGTGTCGAGCAGGCGGTAAAGGCGCTCGGCTACGTGCCGCATCCCGCGGCGCGCAGCCTGGCCAGTTCGCGTTCCAATCTGGTGGCGGTGATCATCCCCTCGCTGTCCAACGCGGTGTTCGTCGACACCGTCGAGGCCATCCAGCGCGTGCTGATGCCGGCGGGCTACGAAATGATGATCGGCGTCAGCCACTATCGCCCCGAAGAGGACGAGCGATTGCTGCGCGCCTATCTGGCCCATCAGCCGGCTGGCCTGCTGATCACCGGGTTCGAGCGCAGCGATGCCGCGCGTGCAGTGCTGGCCAACTACACCGCACCGATGGTTACGCTGATGGAGCTGAGCGAGCGGCCGGACGACTACTGCGTAGGCTTCTCGCAACTGGAAGCCGGCGTGGCCATGACCCGCACCTTGCTCGAGCGCGGCTACCGTCACGTCGCCTTCGCCGCGGCGCAGCTCGACCCTCGGACCCTGCAACGCGCCGAAGGCTACCGTCAGGCCATGCGCCAGGCGGGTCGCTATGAGCCAACTCTGGAGCTGCTGACACCGCAGCTGTCGTCCATTGGGCTTGGCGCGGAGCTGCTGGATCGGCTGCTGGCGCAGCACTCGCAGATCGACGCAGTGTTCTTCAACAACGACGACCTGGCCCTCGGGGCGCTGTTTCGCGCCCATCAGCTGGGACTCGAAGTGCCGGGGCGGCTGGCAATCGCCGGTTTCAACGACCTGCCGGCGGCGGCCTGGATGCATCCGGCGCTGAGCACGGTGCGCACCCGGCGTGGCGAGATCGGCGAGCTGGCGGCGCAGATGCTGCTGAGCCTGATGCGAGGTCAGCAGCCTGCCGAGCGTTGTATCGACGTGGGTTTCGAAGTGGTGATGCGCGACAGCGCCTGAGGCGGGCTTTCACCCGCCAGCGCGTCAAAGATCCTGCTGCGCGGTGACCTGCTGGGCGATCTCGATCATCTGCTCGCGCATCCAGCGGTTGGCCGGGTCCTGATCGGTGCTTTCATGCCAATAGATGTGGGTTTCCAGCGGCATGATGTCCACCGGCAGATCGACCTGATGCAGGTTGTGGCGCCGGGCGAAACGCTCGGGAACGGTCACCGCCATGTCGGTCTGGTCGATCACCTGGGTCGCCATCAGGTAGTGCTGTGAGCGCAGGGCGATCTTGCGCTGCAGACCCATCTTGCCCAGTGCCAGATCCACCAGACCGAGCCCGCTGCGGCGGCTGGAAATATGGATGTGCGACAGCGACAGGTACTGCTCCAGGGTCAGCTTGTCCTTGGCTAGCGGGTGGCCGCGGCGCATGGCGCAGATGTAGCGATCTTCCAGCAGCTTGACGTGACGCACCTGTGGATCGGTGTTGAGCGGCGCATCCATGGCGAAGTCCAGGCGGCCAGCGGCCAGTTCCTTGGTGGTTTCGCGGCGCTTGGCCAGCATGCTCTCGATCTTCACGTTCGGTGCAAGGCGACGTAGGCGCTGGAACAGCGGCGGCAGCATCACCGCCTCGGTGAGGTCAGTCATGCTGATGCGGAAGGTCTTGTTCGCCTGCGCCGGGCTGAAGGTCCGGCTTTCCTGCACCGAAACCCGTAACAGCTGCAGCGCATTACGCACCGGGCCGATGATGTTCTGCGCCATCGGCGTCGGCACCATGCCCTGCGCGGTGCGCACGAACAGCGGATCGTTGAAGGTTTCGCGCAGGCGGGCGAGGGCGTTGGAAACCGCGGGCTGGGTGATGCCGACGATCTGCCCGGCGCGTGTCAGGTTCGCTTCGGTGTAGATGGCGTCGAAGACGATGAATAGATTCAGATCGACCTTGTTCAGGTTCATTGTTGTGCTCTCCGGCGTGTATCGGAATTCGCCGATCATATATCGGTGATGAATGTTTATACACGAGGAAAATAGCTTAGATAAATCACCAGGCGTCCTCTAGCATTCAAAACTACAAAACATTACCTGCCAGAAGGTTGTCGCCCATGAATTTCGCCTACTCCCCGAAGGTTCAAGAGCTGAGAGAGCGCGTGCAAGCGTTCATGGATGCTCACGTCTATCCCGCCGAAAAGGTGTTCCACCAGCAGGTCGCCGAGGGTGATCGCTGGCAGCCGACCGCCATTGTCGAGGAGCTCAAGGCCAAGGCCAAGGCAGAGGGGCTGTGGAACCTGTTTCTGCCGGAATCGGAACTGGGCGCCGGCCTGACGAACACCGAATACGCGCCGCTGGCCGAAATCATGGGTAGCTCGGGCCTCGGCCCGGAAGCGTTCAACTGCTCGGCGCCGGATACCGGCAACATGGAAGTGCTGGTGCGCTACGGCAGCGAGGCGCAGAAGCGCGAGTGGCTGGAACCGCTGCTGCGCGGCGAAATCCGTTCGGCCTTCGGCATGACCGAGCCGGGCGTGGCGTCGTCCGACGCCACCAACATGGAAGCCCGCGCGGTGCGCGAGGGCGACGAGTGGGTCATCAACGGCCGCAAGTGGTGGACGTCGGGTGCCTGCGATCCGCGCTGCAAAATCATGATTTTCATGGGCCTGACCAACCCGGACGCGCCGCGCCATGCCCAGCACTCGATGATCCTGGTGCCGATGGATACCCCCGGCGTCAAGGTGCTGCGCCCGCTGCCGGTGTTCGGCTACGACGACGCGCCGCACGGCCACGCGGAAGTGTTGCTGGAAAACGTGCGGGTACCGTACGAGAACGTCATCCTCGGTGAAGGCCGCGGCTTCGAGATCGCCCAGGGTCGTCTTGGCCCAGGCCGCATCCACCACTGCATGCGCTCTATCGGCGTTGCTGAACGTGCACTGAAGCTGATGTGCGAACGCGCCGTCAGCCGCACCGCCTTCGGCAAGCCGCTGGCCCGGCTGGGTGCCAACTTCGATTACATCGCCGAGTGCCGCATCGAGATCAACATGGCGCGCCTGCTGACGCTGAACGCGGCATACATGATGGACACCGTAGGCAACAAGATCGCCGCCAGCGAGATCGCCCAGATCAAGGTGGTCGCACCCAACGTGGCGCTGAAGGTCATCGATCGCGCCATCCAGATTCACGGCGGCGCTGGTGTTTCCGAGGACTTCCCGCTGGCGCATTGGTGGGCGATGCAGCGCACGCTGCGCCTGGCCGATGGCCCGGACGAGGTGCATCGGGTGGCCATTGCTCGTCACGAGCTGGGCAAGTACGTGCCGCGCGAGGCGCTGCGCAGCCGCTGAGGCGTCGTCCCAGGCGCGCAGGACCAAAGGCAAAGCCACACGCCGTGGCTTTGCCTTTTTTTATGAGCTATTTGCCTGCCAATCGAGCGCTGCGCCTCAGGAGGCGACCGGCGTCAGGTCCGGTGGCGTCTGCTGACCGTAGATGCTGGCCACCAGTTGTCGATAGCGCCGATAGGCCTGCTCGTAGGCCAGAACCGCGGCGGTGTCAGGCGCGACCGCCGTGGTCTCGTCAAGGCTGACACAGCGCTGGCACAGCTCGGCGAGGCTCGCCGCGGGATCACGCTGCCTGGCATGGCACCACGCTGCCTGGATCGCGCTACCCAGTGCCGCGGCTTCGCTATGGCGGGTACAGACCACCGGCGTCGCCATCATGTCGGCGACGATCTGCCGCCACAACGGATTCTTCGCGCCGCCACCGATGAGCTGAATCCGCTCGCTGCGAATACCGCTTTCGCGCAGCAGGTCCAGCCCGTAGCGCAGACCGAAGGTCACGCCTTCGAGCACCGCGCGGCAGAGGTTGGCGCGGCTCATATTGTCGGCTGTCAGGCCGTGCAGGCTGGCGCTGGCCTGGGGCAGGGCGGGGACGCGCTCGCCGTTGAGAAACGGCAGCATCGTGACGCCTTCGCAGCCGATCGGCGCCTGCGCCACCAGCGCGTTGAACGCCTCCAGATCCAGCTCCAGCAGGCCGCGCATCGCCGCGTTGGCATTGGTCAGGTTCATGGTGCAGATCAGCGGCAGCCAGCCCCCGCTGGACGAGCAGAAGGTGGCCACCGCCGGCTGTGGGCTGATACGGGGTTCGCCGGAAAAGGCGTAGAGCGTGCCGGATGTGCCCAGGCTCATGGTGATCGCGCCGGGGCGGATGTTGTCGGTGCCGATTGCGCCCATCATGTTGTCACCACCGCCGCTCGCCACGATGGCCTGGGAGTTCAGGCCCAGCCGGACGGCAAGTTCGGGGCGTAGCCGGCCGACCGGCTGATGGGGTTCGATCAGCTCCGGCAGCGCCGCCTCCAGGCGGCCGCTGGGGTCGACATGCCGCAGGATCTCGGGTGCCCATTGCCGCGCGCGCACGTCGAAATAGCCGGTGCCGGAGGCATCGCCGTATTCGCTCGCGCACCGTCCGGTCAGCCAGTAGTTGAGGTAGTCGTGGGGCGGCAGGATATGGGCGATGCGTGCGAACAGCGCGGGGTGCTGCTCCTTCATCCACAGCAGCTTGGAAACCGTGTAGCCCGGCGCGATGACGATACCGAGGCGCTGCAGCGAACCCTGTTCACCGCCTAGCCAGTCGAGCAGGCGCTGATTCTCCGTAGTCGACTCCGTGTCGCACCAGAGCTTGGCCGGGCGCAACACGCGGCCCGCGGCATCGAGCGTAACCAAGCCATGCTGCTGCCCGGACACACCAATGCCCAGCACGGCATCGCCGTCGACTCCGGCCTCGGCCAGTGCCGCGGCGGTAGCACTGGCGAAGGCGGCGGTCCACTGCTCGGTGTCCTGCTCGCGTCGGCCATTGGGCCCGCTGATCAAATCGTGGCCGGCCGAGCCCTGGCCGAGCACGCGCTCGTTATTGGCGTCGAGCAACAGCGCCTTGGTGCCCTGGGTGCCACAATCGATTCCGAGAAACATGCCGGGTCCCTCACTGCGTCAGCAACAGATCAAGGGTGCCGCTGACCCCCAGCGTGCGCAGCCGCAGCAGGTTGCGCTCGAAGGCTTCGCGGAAGGCGAGCGAACGCGGAATCTGCGTGCCGAAGATCTCCTCGCGGTCGAGCAGGCGTTCGGCGAGGCCGTCGTCCTCCGCGACAAGGGATTGGCAGAAGTCCGCGCGCGGATCGGGGATGCGGTACGGCACGCCGTTTTCATCTACTCCCCGCAGATACAGCGCCCAGGCGGCGACCACCAGGGCGGCCCGGTCCAGGGCGGCGTTATCGGCGATCAGGCGGTTGATGGTCGGCACGGTGAACTTGGGAAACTTCGAGGAGCCGTCGGAGCAGACGCGCTCCAGCTGATCAGCGATGGCGCAATTGGAGAATCGCTCGATCAGGGTTCGTTTGTACTGCGTGAGGTCGATCCCCGGCACGGGAGCCAGCTGTGGCGTGACGTCCTCGTCCATGTAGCGGCGGATGTACTCGACGAACAGCGGATCGGCCATGGTTTCGTGGACGAAGCGATACCCGCGCAGAAAGCCCAGGTACGTCAACGCGAGGTGGCTGCCATTGAGCAGCTTGATCTTCATCTCCTCGTAGGGCGAAACGTCGTCGGTGAACTGCACGCCGACCTTTTCCCAGGCCGGCCGGCCGGCGACGAAGCGGTCTTCCAGTACCCATTGCACGAAGGGTTCGCAGACTACCGGCCAGGCGTCATCGAGGCCGTGCTGATGCTTTAGGTCCTGGCGATGCGCCGTGCTGGTCATGGGCGTGATGCGGTCGACCATGGCGTTGGGGAAGCTGACGTTGCGCTCGATCCAGCGGGCCAGGTCGGGGTCGACCAGGCCGGCGAAGGCCAGCGTGGCCTTGCGGGTCACGTCGCCGTTGTGGGGGAGGTTGTCGCAGGACATCACCGTGAAGGGTCCGACGCCGTCGCCGCGGCGCTTGGCCAGCGCCGCGCAGAGCAGGCCGAACACGCTGACCGGGCTGCGCGGGTGCTGCAGGTCATGTTGAATCTGGGGCAGTTGCGCATTGAACTGGCCGGTGCTGTCGTCCAGGCAATAGCCGCCCTCGGTGATGGTCAGCGAGACGATGCGAATCGCCGGATCGGCCAGGCGGGCAACCACCGCCTCGGAACCATCCTCGTCCACCAGCAGCATGCCGCGAATGCTGCCGATCAGCCGGACCTCGGTGTCAGGCCGGTCGTCGAGCTCGACCAGGGTGTAGAGATAGTCCTGCGCGGCCAGCGCGTCGCGCATGGAGCGTTCCTCGGCGCGCGTGCCGATGCCGCAGATGCCCCATTCCAGCCCCTCGCCGGTGTTCATGAGGGCATCGGTATATGCTGCCTGGTGAGCGCGATGAAATCCGCCAACCCCTATGTGCGCGATGCCGGCCGTAACCTCGTCTATCGCGTAGGCCGGGCGTGAAATGTGGGCCGGCAGCTGTGGCAGATTCTGTTGCTTCAACTTCATGTCAGGCCTCGCTGGGCTAAGTTTCGAAAAGCCTACGGCGTCATCGCCGCCGTAGGCAGCAGCAATTCGCCGGGATTGAATCGTGACGGGTTACCCGTCAAGCGGCCTGTTGCAGAGATTGGCCGACGGCCAGCCCATCGCCGTCGAACAGGTGGCAATGCGCGGCATCGAGAGTCAGCTTCAGTGATTCGCCATAACGAGGCGTGAAATCGCCGCGGATGCGCATGGTCAACGGCTCGTTCGCCTGAGTGATGACATGGCAGTAAGTGTCGCTGCCCAGTCGTTCGCTGACGTCTGCTTTAACCTCAAGCTGACAGTTGCCATCGGTGCTGCGGTTGAGATGCTCGGGGCGGATACCCAGGGTGACGACGTCCCCCACTGCGAGTGATGGGCCGCTGCGCGGCAGATACAGCCGGCAGCCTGCATCCAGTTCCACTTCGCATCCAGTGGCGTCGACCTGGCTGATGCGGCCCTTCAAGAAGCCCATCTTTGGCGTGCCGAGGAAGCCCGCGACGAACAGGTTGGCAGGGTTGTGGTAGAGCTCCATCGGCGAGCCGACCTGCTCGATGCGCCCACCGTTGAGCACCACCACTTTGTCAGCCAGCGTCATGGCCTCAACCTGATCATGGGTCACGTAGATCATCGTCGCCTGCAGCTCCTGGTGCAGGCGCGACAGCTCCAGACGCATCTGCACGCGCAGCGCGGCATCGAGGTTGGACAGCGGCTCGTCGAACAGGAAGACCTTGGGGTTACGCACGATAGCGCGGCCAATGGCGACACGCTGGCGCTGGCCGCCGGACAGTTGTCGCGGCTTGCGTTCGAGCAGCGGTTCCAGCTCCAGGGTGCGGGCGGCTGCCTCGATCTTGCGCGCTACTTCCTGTTTGTCCGCGCCGGCGAGATCCAGGGCGAAGGACATGTTCTTGCGCACCGTCATGTGCGGATAGAGCGCGTAGGTCTGGAAAACCATGGCCAGGTCGCGTTTGGCCGGGCTGACATCGGTGATGTCGCGCCCGTCCAGTTCGATCCGCCCGCTGCTGACCTCCTCGAGCCCGGCGATCAGGCGCAGCAGAGTGGACTTGCCACAGCCGGAGGGGCCGACGAAGACGACGAATTCGCGGTCGCGGATGTCCAGGTCGATGCCCTTGATGATCTCGTTGCCGTCGAAGCCTTTCTTCAGGTTGTGGATCTTCAGGTCTGCCATGTTCGAATCCTCTATTGTTCTTCTCAGCTCAGCGGCGTTATTTCACGGCGCCGAACGACAGGCCGCGGACTAGCTGCTTCTGGCTGATCCAGCCGAATATCAGAATGGGGGCGCAGGCGAGGGTGGAAACGGCCGAAAGCTTGGCCCAGAACAGCCCCTCAGGGCTGGAGTAGGACGCGATCAAGGCGGTCAGCGGGGCAGCATTGGAGGACGTCAGGTTCAGCGACCAGAAGGCCTCGTTCCAGCACAAGATCAGCGACAGCAGCATGGTCGAGGCCAGCCCGCCCTTGCTGATCGGCAGCAGCACGCGAACCATTTCCTGCATCAGCGTGGCACCGTCCATACGCGCCGCTTCGAGGATGTCGCGCGGGATGTCCTTGAAGTAGGTGTAGATCATCCACACCAGAATCGGCAGGTTGATCAGCGTGTAGATGATGATCAGCACTGCGCGGCTGTCCAGCATGCCGAACTGTTTGGCCAGCAGGTAGATCGGCACCAGTACGCCCACCGGCGGCAGCATCTTGGTCGAGAGCATCCACAACAGCGTGCCCTTGGTGCGCTTGGTCTCGTAGAAGGCCATCGAGTAGGCCGCAGGTATCGCAATCAACATGCCTAGGGCAGTGGCGCCGAAGGAGATGGTCACCGAGTTCCATGCGTACTTGAAGTAGCCGCTGCGGTCCTGAATCTGCAGGTAGTTCTCCAGCGTCGGCGTGAAGATGAACTGCGGCGGTGTGGCGAAGGCGTCGATCTCGGTCTTCAGGCTGGTCAGCAGCATCCAGAAGATCGGGAAGAACAGCAGCAGCGCCACGGCCCAGGCGAACAGCCCGACTACCAGGGTATTGAGGCGGCGACTTTGTTTGAGCGTCAGCATCGGTCTGTCCTCAGTATTTTTCGGTGAGATTCTTGCCGAGCATCCGCACCAGGATGATCGCCGCGATGTTGGCGATGACTACCGCGATCAAGCCGCCGGCCGATGCCATGCCGACGTCGAATTGAAGCAGTGCCTGGGTGTAGATCAGGTACGCAAGGTTGGTTGACGCATAGCCGGGACCACCGCTGGTGGTGGTGAAGATCTCGGCGAAGACAGAGAGCAAAAAGATGGTTTCAATCATCACTACTACGGCGATCGGGCGGGCCAGATGTGGCAGGGTGAGGTGCCAGAAGATCGCGATGGGGCCAGCGCCATCCAGGCGGGCGGCTTCTTTCTGCTCCTGATCGAGGGACTGCATGGCCGTCATCAGGATCAGTATCGCGAAGGGCAACCATTGCCATGACACGATGATCACGATCGAGGCGAGTGGATGCTGGGCCAGCCAGTCCACCGGCTGCGCCCCGAAGAACTTCCAGACGGCCGCGAGAATTCCCGAGACGGGGTGGTAGATCAGGTTCTTCCAGACCAGCGCGCTGACGGTCGGCATGATGAAGAACGGCGAGATCAGAAGCACGCGTACAATCCCGCGCCCAGCGAAGTCAGCCGCCTCCAGCAGCGCGGAGATCAATACCCCGAGCACGACGCTGATCAGCAACACGCTGCCCACCAGGATCAGTGTGTTGGTCATGCCCGGTATGAAACCGGCATCGGTCAGGAAGTAGTGGAAATTCTCCAGTCCGACGAAATCGTTGTCGCCGGGATAGAGCAGGTTGTAGCGAATCACCGAGAAGTAGACGGTCATCGACAACGGAACCAGCATCCACAGCAGCAACAGCGCAACGGACGGGCTGACGAGGAACCAGCTGGGGCCAAAGCGGCGCGGCTTTCGCTCGCTCGGCTCGCTTGCCGTGTCGGTGACAGACGCCTTGGGCAAGGCTGTGGATGAGGTGGCCATGGGTGTGCTCCGGCTGAAAGAAGGCCATGAGGGCTCGGGCGAGCCCTTTCCGGTGTTCACCTTCGATTAGGAAGGGACGATGCCTGCTTGGGGCGCTTACTTGGGATAGCCGGCGCGCTTCATCTCGCGCGTGGTCGACTGCTGCACAGCGGTCAGCATCTGCTCGACTGGCATCTGTCCGGTAAGCGCCGCGGAGAACATCTTGCCGACCTGAGTGCCGATAGCCTGGAATTCCGGAATGGTCACCAGCTGGATGCCCACGTAGGGCACGGGTTTAGCGGAAGGCGAGGCGGGATTGGCCTGCTTCAGCGATTCCAGTGTGATTTTGGCAAAGGGTGCAGCGGCCATGTACTCGTCGCTGTAGGTGGACTCACGAGTACCCGGTGGCACGTTGGTAACGCCATCTGTTTCGGCAACGAGCTTGGCGTAGTCCTTCGATGTTGCCCAGGCAGTGAAGAGCTTGGCGGCTTCTTTCTGCTGCGAGCTAGTAGGGATCGCCAGTGCCCAAGAGTACAACCAGGCCGAGCCTTTATCGGTCTCTTCCTGCGGAGCGAAGGTGAAGCCCACTTTGTCGGCGACCTTGCTTTGCGATGTATCGGTGACGAACGAGCCCGCTACCGTTGCGTCGACCCACATGGCGCACTTGCCGCTGTTGAACAGGGCCAGGTTCTCGTTGAAGCCGTTACTGGAAGCGCCGGGCGGGCCGTACTTGCTCAGCAGATCCACATAGAAGTTGGCGGCCTTGGTCCACTCCGGGCCATCGAACTCGGGTTGCCACTTCTCATCGAACCAGCGTGCGCCGAATGAGTTGGCGACTGTGGTCACCAGTGCCATGTTCTCACCCCAGCCGGCCTTGCCGCGCAGGCACATGCCGTACTGGTCTTCGCCGGGCTTGTGCAGCTTTTCGGCGAACCCGGCCATTTGCGTCCAGGTGGGATGTTCGGGCATGTCCAGACCGGCCTGCTCGAACAGGTCAGTGCGGTAGTAGGTCATCGAGCTTTCGGCGTAGAACGGCAGGGCGTACAGCGTCCCGTCTACCGACAGGCCTTCGCGTACTGAAGGAAATACGTCGTCCAGATCGTAGCCTTCTGGCAGATCCTTCATCGGCGCCAGCCAGCCCTTGTCGCCCCAAAGTGAGGCTTCATACATGCCGATGGTGAGTACGTCGAACTGGCCGCCCTGGGTGGCGATGTCGGTGGTCAGGCGTTGACGCAGAACGTTCTCTTCGAGCACCACCCAGTTGAGCTTGATGTCGGGATTCTGCTGTTCGAAGGTCTTGGAGAGGCGCTGCATGCGGATCATGTCCGCGTTGTTGACGGTGGCGACGGTGAGGGTTTCGGCAGCCTGGGCCAGCGCAATCGTGGCCATGCAGGCGGAACCGAGCAGCAAGTTGATTGCTTTCATTCGTGGACTCCTCTTCCAGATCAGGGGCCTGGAAGCACTTATTGTTTTTGTTGTTACCCGCGTACTGCGCTACGAGCGTCTGGCAGGCATTACAACGCCGGCAGTGGCCGCGCGACAAAGCCGTGACTGCACTCGCTTCGATACTTTTTTGCACTCGGTTGACCGAGGTGGACTGCCGGCAGCGGCACCGTCCGGACTTGTTGTAGAGGCTCAAGAACGAGGCTTTGCCACGATCATAAAGACGCGAGTGGGGCAGCGGGCGAGGAAGAGGGCGCTAGACCTGCCCGGCCGTAAGCGTATCAGCTGGCCAGGTTCTGCTCGGTCAGGCGTTGTTCGATCAGGCGGCGATAGCACGACGGGGTCATGCCCTTGAGCTGCTGGAAGCGGCGATTGAAATTGGACAGGTTGTTGAAACCCGATTCGAAACAGACATCCGTGACCGGCTTGTCCTGATCGAGCAGCAGTTCGCAGGATTTGCTGATGCGCAGGCTATTGACGAACTCGACGTAGCAGCGCCCGGTGGCGCGCTTGAAGAAGCGCGAGAAGTAGGTGGGCTTCATGCCGAGATGGCTGGCGACTTCCTCCAGGGGCAGTTCGCGCATGTAGTGTTCGAAGATGTAGTTGACCGCCATGTTGGTCCGGTCGGCCTGCTGCTCGTCGCTCAACTGTGCCGAGGTGGCGCCGGAGAGCAGCTGGTAGTCGTCGCACTTGGCAAGCAGCTCGAGCATGATCAGGAAATAGCCGAGGCGGGTGGCGCCGCGGCTGTCGGCGATCTGCTGCATCAGTTGGCGTGCCTGGGCGATGGTCTGCGGGCAGCGAAACTCGATGCCGTAGCGCGAGCGTTCAAGCATCGGCGTGAAGGTCCGTAGCTCGGAGAAGACAGCGTGGCCCGCCTCAAGCATCTCGTCCGTGAAGTTGACCAGCATGTCGCGTTTGGCGACGACCTCGCCGTCCTCGACCTGACTGATCCAGTTGTGCGGCAGGTGCGGGCCGGTGAGAAACAGGCTGTCCGGTCCGAAATTGCCCACGTAGTCGCCGACGAAGACCTTGCCGGAGCTGGCGACGATCAGATGCAGTTCGTATTCCTTGTGGTTGTGCCAGCGCACCAGCGGGCAGGGGAAACCATGTTCGCGATAGATCAGCGAGTTGCCGTGGTGGTCGTCCATCAGCTCGTAGGACGGGTCGGTAATCTTCAACGCTCTCATGCAGGGTCCGTTGTCGTGAAAGGCCACGAAGGGTTATAGCCGCTGAGGGCGCAATGGCCAAACCGGTCAGGCAATTTCGTATCGGTAGGGCAGGTCCGGACCACGCCGGGAACAGATGATGGCGGCGGCGCTGCTGGCGAAGGCGAGCATGGCCTGCAGTTGCGCAGGTCCCATTTGCGCAAGCCCGTGCGGCGAGTCCAGCTGCTGTTCGGTCAGGTAGGCGAGCAATGCGGCCTGGAAGGTGTCGCCGGCACCCACGGTGTCACGCACCGTTACCGCCTGCGCTGCCACTTGCAGCTGGCCGTGCTTGCGGCTGAAGAGCTGCGCGCCGTCGGCACCGCGGGTAAGCACCACCAGCTCGACGTGATGGTCCAGCCAGCGCTGGGCGATACTCGCTGGCGCAATGCCCGGATAGAGCAGGGCCAGGTCCTCGTCGCTGACCTTGATCAGATGTGCACGTTCGGCGAACGCCTCGACCCGCTCGCGCCAACGTTCGAGGCTGGGTTCGACGTTGAGGCGAATGTTCGGATCGAGTGAAATCAGGCGCTGGGCATGCTCGCGATGCAGCAAGGCCAGCAGCGTATCGGCAATCGGCGGCGTCACCAGCGAATATGAACCGAAATGGATGCCGCGAATGCCAGCAGGCAGCGGCTGCAGCTGTTCGGTATGCAACAGGCGATCGGCACAGCCTTCGCCGCGAAAGCTGTAGACCGGACTGCCATCGGCGCCGATGGCGACCATTGCCAGCGTGGTCGGCGCATCGAAGATGGCGAGATGCTCGGTGGCAACGCCTTCTTCCTGCAGCAGCTCTAGCAGGAGCTGACCGAAATGATCGCGGGAGAGCCCACCGAGCAGCGCGGCCCGCGCGCCCAACCGGGCCAGCCCGACGGCAACGTTGAACGGCGAGCCACCTGCGACGGCTTCCAGGTTCAGGCGACTGCGGCTGTCGGTCGAGGCCGCGAACACATCGAAAAGCGCTTCACCACAGACGAGGTACATGGACGATTCCTGCTGCCAGAAATCGCCCGAGCTTAAACCCGACGCCTGTACCGGGACAGTACGCCCGCGGCTGGCGGACGATACGATCTTGCACTCATTAATACACCCAGACTTCCACGCGGCGGTTCTTCACCCGGCCACTTCCCGCGTCGTTAGATGCAACTGGAAGCTCAGCCCCCATTCCATTGATTTCCTTTAGGAATACTCCGCGCTTGTTCAGCTCGCGACGGACCGTCATCGCGCGCAGCTTGGAGAGCAGTGCCGCGCGCGCCGGATCGCCCGTTGCGTCTCCGAAGCCCACCAGCGCGGCGCTATCGGTCAGCTTGCCGTTGTCGCGCAGATAATCGGCGACCCGTTCAAGGTCGCGCTGGGCCTTGTTGTCCAGCTGAGCGCTGCCTTCCTCGAAGCGAAAGTTGACCGTCAGGCGCTGGGCTTCGCTCGCCAGTTGCTGATAGAAGGCGGGCATGTCGGCGAGTGCGATTTGCCGAATCGCCTCGACATGTTGGGCGACGTAGCCGGATCGCTCGACAATGCTCTGCCCGGCCTTGCTATGGATGAACTCGATGTAGGCCGCGGTCCAGGGCGACTGCCGGCGCGGATGGGCATAGAGGAACAGCCGGCGCGACAGCGGATAGTCCTCGGTCGCGACCAGGGCGCGGGAGGGCAGCATCGGCTGCGAGGCACCATCGGCGATGGCCAGCGCCTTGGCCTTGCCCAGTGAGGCCAGGCCGGTGAAGCCGACGGCGCCTGCATCCAGGGTGACCGCGCGGGACAGTTCGTCGTTGGATTCATAGCGGCGGGCG
This sequence comes from Pseudomonas sp. E45-MNA-CIBAN-0222, assembly GCF_040310405.1. NCBI lineage: Bacteria > Pseudomonadati > Pseudomonadota > Gammaproteobacteria > Pseudomonadales > Pseudomonadaceae > Pseudomonas > Pseudomonas sp. E45-MNA-CIBAN-0222. The sequence goes on along the minus strand of NZ_JBEOPU010000001.1, from coordinate 531,283 downwards.
TCGCTCAAGAGCGGCTTGCCCTGGCGCGCCAATACCAGCTCGTTGAAGGTGTCGTAGGTACCGGAACGGTCATCGCGCGCATGCAGCCGCACCGGCAGGTCCTGTCCGCCGAGCTCGCGCCAGTTGCGGATTTCGCCGGCAAACAGCCTGGCCAGTTGCGTGGTGGTCAACGAATCGATGGGGTTGCCCGGGTGCACGATGATGGCCAGACCATCAATGGCAATGACCTGTTCCGCCTTGCCGCTGCGCATGTCGCCCAGATCAGCCAGTTCGGCGCGCTCGCTGGTTTTGATCGGCCTGGAGGCTGCTGCGAGATCACCCTGACCATTCTTCAACCCAGCGAAGCCTGTGCCGGTTCCGTGCGCGGCCACCGTGGCATACACCTGCTTGCCCTGAGGCGTGCGCGCACTGATGCGTTGTTCATTCTCCACCTCGGTCGGGTGGATGCTCACCTCCTGATAGCCTTCAGCTTCGAACAGCCCGGCGATGAGCATGGGGGCGAGCTTGGCGCCCACGGTGTTGGAGCCGTGAATGCGCAGCACGGCCGATCCGTCCGCCGGAATTGGCGGGGCCGCAAGAACACTGTTCGATACGCCGCCCAACGCGAGCAATAGCAGGGGCAACGCCCGATTCCGATACCGTCCAACTGAACGTAATGCCATCTTGCGACCTCCTTGTAGAAGGTCGCGAGATTAAGACGATTCGGTTACCGAAAAATGACAGTGCGTACGGTGCCGCTGGCACATGCTCAATGCTGTCAGCGCAGCTCGATCCATACCGGGCAGTGGTCGGAAGGCTTCTCCATTGCGCGGATGTCGTAGTCGACGCCGCAGCCGGTCACGCGCTGGTGTAGCGCAGCGGTAGTCAGGATGTAGTCAATCCGCAGCCCGCGGCGCGGGTCGTCCTCGAAGCCGCGGCTGCGATAGTCGAACCAGCTGAAGCGGTCGACGACTTCCGGGTTTAGGGTACGGAAGCTGTCCTGCAGGCCCCAGCCTTTGAGGCGTTCCAGCCACTCGCGCTCCTCCGGCAGGAAGCTGCACTTGCCGGTACGCAGCCAGCGTTTGGCGTTCACTTCGCCAATGCCGATGTCGCAGTCCTGCGGGGAAATGTTGAAGTCGCCCATCACCGCCAACAACTCGTCGGGGCTGAACTGCTGTTCGAGCAGAGCCTGCAGGTCGGCATAGAACTTGGTCTTCGCCGGAAACTTCACCGGATGGTCACGGCTTTCCCCCTGGGGGAAGTAGCCGTTCATGACGGTCACCTGTTGGCCGTTGGTATCGGCGAAGCGACCCCAGATGAAGCGCTTCTGAGATTCCTCGCTGTCACCAGGGAAGCCTTTGTGTATCTCCAACGGTGCCTGGCGCGAGAGGAGGGCAACGCCATAGTGGCCCTTCTGCCCGTGGTAGTGAACGTGATAGCCGAGCGCCTCAACGTCTGCCAGCGGGAACTGCTCGTCAGAAACCTTGGTTTCCTGCAGGCCGATGACGTCCGGCTGGTGCTTTTCGATGATGGCAGAAAGTTGATGAGGTCTTGCGCGTAATCCATTGATATTGAAAGAGACTATTTTCATGAATTTCCGTAAGGTCGGTGTTGGTCTCAAAGGCGGCGAGCGTAGTGCGCTGAGTCGGTGTGCAAGGCTGCCGTGGGCTGAAAGCAGTGATTCTAGAGGTGTGGCGCTGTAGGCACCAACCGTCAGGAGCAGCCGAATGCGCCCCTCCATGCCAGGCAGGCGCATGCATCATTGGGTTACTAACTGGTCGCAGGCTGGTGGTCTGGCGGCGTGGCAAGCCGTGCCAAGCGCTGCTAAGTTGCAATCATCCTTCAGAGAAACCGAGAGTTACCATGCCGATGTCCGCCGAGGTTCGCATGCTCGATAGCGGTTACGACCGCGAAACCCGTTCGCTGCTGTATCACGCTTACCGTCACGAGCCGACCTTCGCTTATTTGTTCGAAGCGGACCGGCCCGGTTACCAGCAGCGGGTGCGTGCGACGGTGCGGGAGCTAGTAAACCAGCATTTCCTCCAGCAGCAGCCAGGGCTTGGTTTGCTCGTGGAAGATCGGCTGATTGCTGTTGCGCTGATCGCACCCCCACAGCGTCGGCTGGACGTCACCGAGAGCTGGGCCTGGCGGGCACGAATGCTGCTGACCGCGGGGTTCCGCTGCACGCGTCGCTATTTGGATTATCACGCCGCGGTGCTGGCCTGCCTGCCGGCAGGGGCTGTGCATCTGCTGCCGCTACTCGGCGTGCATCCGCAATTCCAGAGGCAGCAGTATGGCGAGCAACTGTTGCAGGCGGTACATGAATGGTGCGCCGAAGATGAAACATCCCAAGGCCTGGTAATCGACACCGGCAACCCGCGCTACTTGAACTTCTACCAGCGGCAAGGCTACGAAGAGATCGGTCAGATCGCCGTCGGGCCGGTGGTGGAGCACATCTTTTTCCACCCGGCGCCAACGCGGATGGAAGCCGCGCGTTAGGTGCGGCCGAATTTTATCCGGGCAGGCCAGTCTGACTGGTCTGAAGCCACGCGATATCAGCCGATGCCCGTCCCCCCGCAAGTTCCCTTTACGCCCTGCCTAGCCCGCCTGTGCGGGCCTGCCAGCAAGCCCGTGCTAGCATTGCGCGCCATGTGCAAATCGAACCGAATCGGCCCGCTGGTAGCCGCAATCCTGATGTTGAGCAGCATTGATGCCAGCGCCGCTGAGCTCGACGTTCGTATCGAGCCACAGAACCGGGCGTTGCGCGAAAACATCGAGAACTACATCGGCGATCTGGGTGATCGCGACGCCAGCGAGCTACTGCGCTATAGCCGCGTAGCGCAAAGCCAGGCGGAGAAAGCGCTGCAAGCGCTGGGCTACTACCGCAGTCGGATTCGAACCGATGTGCGCGAAGGCGATGAGCCCACTCTGGTGCTGCGCGTGCAAACCGGTGAGCCGGTGCGCCTGCGCAATATCACTGTGCGTCTTGATGGGCCGGCAGCGGAGTTCTCCGGCTTTCGCGTCGCGCAGCGCACGTTACGCCAGGGCGATGTGCTCAATCACGGTCGTTACGAGGATGTGAAGCAGCAGTTCCTCAACCAGGCGTCGCGCTTCGGCTATTTCGACGGTCGTTTCACCCGTCAGCGGCTTGCGGTAGACCCCCGAGAGAACACCGCTGATATCGAGCTGGTTTTCGACAGCGGGCCACGCTACCGCCTGGGGGATGTGCGATTCGAAGGCGATTCGCCGTTCGATGACGACCTGCTCAGGCGCATGGTGCCATTCGATGCCGATACCCCCTACGACTCCGAACTGATCGCCGAGCTTAGTCAGGCGCTGCAGTCGAGCGGCTATTTCGAAGGTGTGCGTGTGGACGCCAACCCCACCAGCGCCAGCGAGCAGCGCATTCCAGTCGCCGTCGCGCTTACTACACGTAAACCGCGCACATTCGGCCTCGGCTTGGGCTATTCCACTGATGTCGGCCCGCGCATACGGATGAACTGGACGCGTCACTGGGTCAACCCACAGGGCCACAGCTACGGTGCCGAAACCGAACTGTCGGCACCGCGGCAGAACGTAGGCTTCTGGTACGACATTCCCCTTGATCCACCTCTGACCGACAAGCTGCGCTTCGTAGGTGGTTACCAATACGAGGAAATTGCTGGCACCGACAGCCTCAGTCGCCTGCTCAAGGTGGGCCCGGAATGGCACAGTCGGTTGCCCAGCGGCTGGTTACGTGTGCTCTCGCTGAAATGGCAGCACGAGGAATATCGTCTGGGCGATGACTCCGGTACCAGCACCTTGTTGATGCCGGGTGTCGCCTATAGCTACCTGCGCAGCGATAACCGCATCGACCCAAGCCACGGCTACCGCTTGCAGTTCGAGGTTGCTGGGGCCAAGACGGGTGTGCTGTCCGATGCGGATCTGATTCACGCCAACGTGCTGCTGCGCGGTCTGACCACATTGGGCCAGCGGCATCGCTTTCTCGGCCGTGTACAGCTGGGCGGCAACTGGACCGACGAATACGTCAACGTGCCGCCCTCATTGCGCTATTTCGCCGGTGGTGACCAGAGCGTGCGCGGCTACGACTACCAGAGCTTGTCACCGACCAATTCAGACGGCGACAAGATCGGTGGTCGCTACCAGTTCGCCGTCAGCGCTGAATATCAGTATTCGATCGCCGAGAAATGGCGGGTGGCGACATTCGTCGATCAGGGCAACGCCTTCAATTCTCTGGAAATTCCCACTCTTAAAAGCGCCGTTGGCGTTGGTGTGCGCTGGGTGTCGCCAGTTGGGCCCATTCGCGTCGATGTCGCCCATCCGCTGGACAGCGAAGGCGGCGTAAGGCTGCATTTCTCCATGGGGCCTGAGCTGTGATGCGGCTATTGCGTGGGGTGGGTTGGACGCTGCTTGCGCTGGTATTGCTGCTGGCCATCGCTGTCGGCGTCTTACTCGGCACCGCCAGTGGCAGTCGTTGGCTACTAGCGCAGGTGCCGGGGCTGACGGTCGAAGCCTTCGACGGCAGGCTAGGCCAACGTTGGCAAGCCGATCGGCTGCTATGGGAGCAGGGCGGTAACCGTGTCGAGGTGCAACAGCCGCGTCTTGCCTGGGCGCCGGGCTGCCTGCTCAAACGCACCTTGTGTATCGACGAGCTGATAGCCGGGGATATCGTTCTCAATTTTCCCCCAACCGAACCGGCCCCCGACGCTGAACCCTTCACCCTGCCGGATCTCGACCTGCCATTGGCGCTGCAAGTCGAGCGGATCGACATCGGTCGGGTAACGCTCAATGGCAGTGAGCAGCTGCGGCGCCTGCATTTGCAGGCGAATTGGCGTGCGGATGGCCTGGATATTCAGCAGCTCGAGGTGCGCCGGGATGATCTGGATCTCTCCTTGAATGGCCGGCTGCTGCCCAGTGGTGCCTGGCCGCTGAAACTGGAAGGGCAGGCCGCGTTGCAGTCGCCGAACGAGCAGCCTTGGGCGCTGATGATTGCCGTCGACGGTGATCTGCGCGAACAGCTGCAGGTGCAGGTGGAAAGTCAGGGCTATCTGGACGGCACCCTTAGCGGCCAACTGCGTGCGCTGGACGAGCACCTGCCGGCTACCATCAAACTGAATGCCCACGGTTTCAAGGCGTTGCCTGATCTGCCGGAAACCTTGCGTCTGAATGATCTGCAGTTGACCGCGACCGGCAACATGGATGATGGCTACCGCGTGCTCGGCACAACCCTGCTGCCGGGGGAGGGCGGTGTGGTCCGCGTGGCGCTCGAGGGAGTGGTCGGCCCGAGTGGAGCACAGATTGCCATGCTCGAACTGGACGCCGGACAGCAACGCGATGTGCGGCTTAGCGGCGATGTCGATTGGCAGGATGGTCTGGAAGCCAACGCCGACCTGCTCTGGCGCGATTTTCCCTGGCGGCGGCTGTACCCGGATATTGACGAGCCACCGGTGGCGTTGCGCGAACTCAAGGCGCAAATTCAGTACGACGACGGCAATTATCTCGGCAACTTCCAATCCGCCATGACGGGACCGGCGGGTGACTTCACGCTGAACAGCCCGGTCAGCGGTAACCTTGAATCAGTCCACCTGCCACAGCTGGAACTGCGCGCCGGGCAGGGCAGCGCAGTGGGTTCGGTCAGCATCGGGTTCGCCGAAGGTCTTGATTGGAAAGCCGATCTGGCGCTAAGCGATCTCGACCCGGCGTACTGGCTGGCTGAGCTGCCGGGAAACCTTGGTGGTTCCCTGCAAAGCCAGGGCGCTCTGCGTGATGAGCGCCTGCAGGCCGAGGCGAGCCTCGATATCAGCGGGCGCCTGCGCGGCCAGAACACCAGCCTGCAGTTGCAGGCCAGTGGGGAGGGCGAGCGTTGGACCCTGCCGATCGTAGACCTGCGCATGGGGGATAACCGTGTGCACGGCAGCGGCATCTGGGCGCAAACGCTGGAAGGGCAGCTGCAGCTCGAGTTGAGCCGCCTGGCGCAGCTTTGGCCGGATCTTCGTGGGCAGCTGAATGGCGAGGTGGCGCTGAGCGGGACCGCTGCGGCACCGAGCGCGCAGGTGGAACTCAGCGGGCGCAATCTTGCGTACCAGGACAATCACCTGCGGCGCCTCAGCCTTCAGGGCCAGCTTTCCGACGGCGAGCGTGGTCGCCTGGCGCTGAACGCCGAGCGCATTCGCGCAGGCGACACCGATCTCGGCGCTTTACAGGTCAATGCCGAAGGCACGGCGGAAAAACACCAGGCAGACCTGCAACTGCAGGGCCCGTTGCTCGATCTGGCACTGGCATTCGATGGCGGGCTGCGTGGCGAGGACTGGGTCGGGCGACTGACGCGTGGCGAGCTAAGCGCCGAGCAGCAGAACTGGGCCTTGCAACGCCCGGCAACGCTGCAGCGCTTCGCCGATGGGCGCCTGGATCTGGGTGCACATTGCTGGCTCTCGGGGCCCGCCACCCTTTGCGCAGAAGATCAGCGCCTGATGCCGGACCCACGGATTCGCTACCGCCTGCGCGACTTTGCGTTGCAGTCCCTGGCCGAATATCTGCCCGAGGACCTCCGTTGGCAGGGTGAGCTCAATGCGGATATCGAACTGGACCTACCCGCCAGCGGCCCTAACGGCCGAATTCAGGTCGATGCCGGACCCGGTGTGCTGCGCATCCGTGATGCGGATGAGTGGCATGACTTCCCGTACCAGACCCTTGTACTCAACAGTCGTCTGCTGCCTGAGCGGATCGACAATGAATTGCGCTTCCAGGGCGGCGAGCTGGGTGAACTTGAGGTTCAGCTGCAGATCGATCCACGGCCGGAGGCGAAGCCCATCAATGGTGAGTTTCGCCTGAGTGGCTTCGACCTGGCGGTGGCGCGGCCTTTCGTGCCGATGGCCGAGCGGCTGCGCGGGCAGCTCAATGGTAGCGGTCAGCTGGCCGGCAGCCTGCAGCAGCCGACGCTCAATGGCCAGCTATTGCTCACCGGCGGCGAAATAGCCGGCAGTGAACTGCCCACGGCGTTCGAGGATCTGCGAGTTCGCGTGTTGATCGAGGGCGAACGGCTGAACATCGATGGCGACTGGCGGGCTGGCGAGCAAGGGCGCGGCAGCCTGAGCGGCGCGCTGGACTGGCAGGATGAACTTGACCTTGACCTCGCCATCAAGGGCAGTCGTTTGCCGGTAGTCGTCGAGCCGTACGCTGATCTGGAGGTCGAGCCAGACCTGCGCATCGTGCTGAGCGGGCAGGAACTGGCAGTAAGCGGTCGTATCGAAGTGCCCCGAGGTGCAATTACCGTGCGAGAGCTGCCGCCGGCGACCGTGAGGATTTCCGAAGATACGGTAATCGTTGGACGCGAAGCCGAAGAGCCGGCCACGCCGCTGGCGGTGAAGATGGACATCGACGTAGAGGTGGGTCAGGACCGCCTGCGTTTCTCCGGCTTCGGTCTGACTGCCGATCTTGCCGGTTATCTGCACATTGGAGACAACCTGGACGCACGCGGCGAGCTGCAGCTGAAGAACGGCCGTTATCGCGCCTATGGTCAGCGGCTGACCATTCGACGTGCCGAACTGTTGTTCACCGGCATGATCAGTCAGCCGTTCCTGAATATCGAAGCGATCCGTCGAATCGACGCAGAAAACGTGGTCGCCGGTCTACGCATCACCGGCAGCGCGGAGCAGCCACGCATCGACGTGTTCTCCGAGCCGGCAATGAGCCAGGAGCAGGCACTGGCCTACCTGGTGTTGGGCCGAGCGCTGGGTGCCGATACCGGGGATAGCAATCTGTTAGCGCAGGCAGCGCTGGGGCTCGGTTTGGCTGGCAGCTCGTCGATCACTGGTGGCCTGGCTCAACGCCTGGGCATTCAGGACTTCCAGCTGGACACCGAAGGCACCGGCGCGGGAACCAGCGTCGTGGCCACCGGACGCCTGACCGAGCGACTGGCGCTGCGTTATGGGGTAGGGGTGTTTGAGCCGTCCAACACCATCGCCCTGCGCTATCAGCTGACGCGGCGGATCTTCCTCGAAGCCGCCAGTGGTCTGGCAAGCTCGCTCGATGTGTTCTATCGCCGGGATTTCTGATCGATTGCAGCGCCGCACTCTGCTGGCGCTTGCACGCGATGGCCGCTTACCCTCAACCTGCGGTCGTCCGCAACGGCACCGTCACGGCTTGCACCAATTCGCATCAGTCGCCCCTGGCAGGCGCACCATAGTGGGCTACGCTGATTTCGCTTTCAGTGTCATTTGTTAGGCGTTGGGCGCGAGTTATCGGCGGCTTGACCGATCGGCCCGGTTTTCAGGTCGATTCGGTCATCGAATCTGGCGCGATTGCCCCAAGCCCAATGCACGAATGCAGTGGTAGCATCCACGCTTCCGACCGTCGCGGTCATAACCGCGCAACGCTCTAGCACGAGTCTTGCAATGCGCCTGCCGCCTCAGCGCTTACAAGCTCCAGAGGCGGATCGGAATCGTCGTTACCTGGCCGCTGAAAAACCACCGCCACAAGCGTCATGTTTTTCAACGGCTCCACGGTAGCGCGACCCTAACGCGAGGGAACTCGCCTATAAGAAATAAGGTGCTCGAATGGAATTTCTGAATAACCTCGTCAATAGCATCAACGGCCTCGTCTGGGGCCCACCCATGCTGGTGCTGATTCTCGGTACTGGCCTGGTGCTGATGATCATGCTCAAGTTCATGCCGCTGACCCGTATCGGCACCGGTTTCGCCCTGATGTGGCGCGGGCGTACCAAAGGTGACGAAGCGACCGGTGAAATCAGCCCGTTCCAGGCGCTGATGACCTCTCTGGCGGCAACCGTAGGTACCGGCAACATCGCCGGTGTGGCCACTGCGATATTCCTTGGCGGGCCGGGTGCGTTGTTCTGGATGTGGTGCACCGCGCTGGTCGGTATGGCCACCAAGTATTGCGAAGTCGTACTTGCGGTTCACTACCGTGAAAAGGACGACCGTGGTGAGCATGTCGGCGGTCCGATGTATGCGATCAAGAACGGCCTGGGCAAGAAGTGGCTCTGGCTTGGTACCGCGTTTTCCATCTTTGGCGGCCTGGCCGGCTTCGGGATCGGCAACATGGTCCAGGTCAACAGCATGGCGCACGCGCTGGAAACCACATTCTCGGTGCCACTGTGGGCAACCGGTCTGATCACCATGGTGGCCGTGGGTCTGGTGATTCTCGGCGGCATTCGCCGCATCGGTGTGGTGGCCGCGTCGCTGGTGCCGTTCATGTGCCTGGCTTATCTGATCGCTGCGTTGGTAGTGCTGGTGGTGAATGCTTCGGCCATTCCGGCTGCGTTCGATCTGATCTTCACTCACGCTTTCTCGCCGATTGCCGCCACCGGTGGTTTCGCTGGCGCTGCCGTGATCGCTGCGATTCGTTTTGGTGTCGCCCGCGGAATTTTCTCCAACGAAGCGGGCCTCGGTACTGCCGGTATCGCTCAGGCCGCAGGTACCACCACTAGCTCGGTCCGTTCGGGCATGATCGGCATGCTGGGTACGTTCATCGATACCATCATCGTCTGCTCGGTAACCGGTCTGGCCATCATCTGTACCGGCGTGTGGACCAGTGGCGAGAGCGGGGCGGCGCTTTCAGCTGCGGCTTTCGAATCGGCCATGCCGGGTGTTGGCGGCATCATCCTCACTATCGCGCTGGTGGTCTTCGCCTTCACCACCATCCTTGGCTGGAGCTATTTCGGCGAAAAGTGCTGGGAGTTCCTGGTTGGCACTCGGGCCATCTGGCCATTCCGTGTGATCTGGGTGTTGGCAGTGCCCTTCGGAGCGATTGCCCAACTCGACTTCGCCTGGTTGCTGGCTGATACGCTGAACGGCCTGATGGCTATCCCCAACCTGATCTCGCTGCTGTTGCTGAGTCCGGTGGTGGTCAAACTCACCAAGGAATATTTCGCACGTAGCTGATGTCCGATGTCAGTCGTTGAACGCAATGGCGATTCATCGTCTGCTCGAACATCACCCAGGGCCGTGGATTCGTTGGGTTCACGGCCTTTTTTCTGCCCTTTTATATGAGGAACGACGTAAATGCCCGAAATCACCCTGAAAGGCGCGCCGGTTCAAGTGGCTGGCGATTTTCCGCAAGTCGGTCAACAGGCCAAGGCGTTCAGTCTGGTCGGCGCTGATCTTGCCGATGTCGAGCTGACGGCCTTTGCCGGAAAGCGAAAGATCCTCAACATTTTCCCGAGCGTTGATACGCCCACCTGCGCCACGTCGGTGCGCAAGTTCAATGCGCAGGCCAGTGCTTTGGCAAACACCGTGGTGCTCTGCATTTCTGCGGATCTGCCGTTCGCCCAAAAGCGTTTCTGCGGCTCCGAAGGGCTGGAGAATGTGGTCAACCTGTCCACCATGCGCGGCGCCGAGTTCCTTGTGAACTACGGTGTGGCCATCGCCAGCGGACCTCTAACTGGCGTGGCTGCACGTGCAGTCATCGTGCTGGACGAGCACGATCGAGTTTTGCATAGCGAACTGGTTAGTGAGATCGGTAGCGAGCCGAATTACGAGGCTGCTATCGCTTCGCTTGGCTGATTGCCCGGTCTTTTAGCTCAAAGCGGCGAGCCTTTTATAAAGCGCTCGCCGTTCTGTTTTCTGGCGGCGGAATAATAACGGCGGCCTGCAAACCGCTTGTCGTCGTCAATTAGCATATTCATCGGCTGGCAACTAATTTCTCTCACGTCACCTGTTCCAGGATTCACGGGTGTGGAGAAGTCTGCAAAAGTGGCAAATAGGCAGCTTTTCAAAAATCTTTTCGCACAGCCGCTGTCATAGCGCTGATGCCCATTGAATGGATTCAGTTATGCCTACCTCAGATATCAAAAGAATCGGTGTATCCGGAACTGGAATGATCGCCCGTGGCTTTGTTCGGCTGATCAAACAAAATTACCCGGACATGGTGATTTCACGTGTTTTAACGCGTCGCCCGCTGTCTTCGATGGCGGACTTTCCACTGGCAGACGTGCTCACTAATTCCCTGGACGAGCTCATCGACCATTCAGACCTTATCGTCGAATGCAGCGGTGACGTATTCCATGGAACGTCAGTTATCGAGCGAGCCTTCCAAGCCGGATTGCAGGTGGTGACGGTCAACGCCGAGCTGCAGGTAACTACAGGCTCTTATCTGGCTGGTAAGGGCTTCCTCACTGAGGCTGAGGGCGACCAGCCCGGCTCCCTTGCTGCGTTGCGTGAAGACGCGCTGCAGATGGGATTCGAGCCGCTGGTCTACGGCAATATGAAGGGTTACCTGAACCATGATCCTTCCCCCGAGGACATGATCTATTGGTCCAACCGCCAGGGGATCAGTGTCGATCAGACGACTTCCTTTACCGACGGCACCAAGGTGCAGATCGAACAGGTGATCATCGGCAATGGACTGGGCGCCACCATCACCCGTCAGGGGATGGAAGGACTGGCCTCTACCAACCTGGACGACAGCGCCAGCCTGCTAGGAATGATGGCCGAGCGAGCAGGGCAGCCGATCGTCGACTACGTCATCCCTTCCGGTTACCCAGCCGGCGGCGTATTTCTGGTAGGGAAACACGACGAGGATCAGGCGCGCGCCATCGAATACTTCAAGCTGGGACGTGGGCCGTTCTACACGCTGGTGCGCCCGTTCCACCTCTGCTCGCTGGAGGTTGGCAAAACCGTACGTCGCGTGCTTAACGGCGGCGGCGTGCTGCTCAATAACTCGACCGAGCCGACCTTGGGTGTCGCCGCCATCGCCAAACGTGCGATGAAGCCCGGCGAGCTGATCGAGCGTGGCATTGGTGGTTTCCAGTTCCGTGGCGAAGCCATCAAGCTGGCCGAGCATCCAGATCACGTGCCGATCGGGCTGCTACGCAAGACCGCACTCAAACGTGCTGTCGAGCCGGGTCAGATCATCACGTTCGACGATATCGACATCCTGCCGAGTCGCGCACTGGATATCGTAATGGAGCAGCGAAGGCCCCGTCTGATCGAGGTTGAGCGCAGTTCGACAGGCTGGACTGCACCGAGCATTCAAACAATGGGGATGCTTGCGTTCGGAGGCTGATCATTACCGCAACAAAAAGGCCGCTGTCGTATGTCAGCGGCCTTTTTGTTTGTGCTTGATCGGGGTGAGGGCGGCGACAAGGCATCGCCGCCGTGGCATCAGACGTTACGCATTGACCAATAGCTCGGCCGGAAGAGGTCGCGCTCACCAAGCAGCCCAACCCCGGCAGCGAAGGCGGCCAGAACCAGCGCGATATACAGGCACAATTCGATAAGACCATGGGGCTGCGGAACAAAGTGCAGGCCAACAACCAGAACGCTGGCGGTGACGGTCCAGCGCAGCAAAACCCGCAGGCCCAGCGCTGCAGGTGCAGATCGATGCACGTAGAGTCCCATGAACAACGCTTGTAGCAAAGCACCAGCGGAAAAAGCCAGCGCGAGCCCTTCAGCACCGTAAGGGCGGTACAGCAAGGCGTCGAGGCCAATGGTCATTGATGAACTGATCAACGTGATTATGAAGAACAGTCGTCCTTGTTGTTGGGCCAATAGAGCGCGACCCCAGAGCAGCGCCAATCCCATAGCTGGCAAACCCAATCCATAGAGTGCAACTAGAGGCGCTGTTGCACTTGTCTGTTCTGCGCCGAATTCCCCGCGCTCCAGCAGTACCGTCACCACTGTTTCTGGGAAGGAACTGAGCACAACGGCGGCCGGAACCAGGAACAGCAGCGTGGCGAGCAGTCCCTTGCGGATGGTTGCGGCAAAGGCTTCGTGGTCATTGTCATGCCAGCTGGATGCGAATTTCGGGAAAAGCACAGCCAGAATCGACAGTGCATAGAGCGTCAACGGAATGGTTACGATGCGGTAGGAGAACGACAGCATGGTGATGGTGCCGTCCTCCAGATAGGAAGCGAAGATGCGCTCGGCAAGGATGCACGCTTGCTGCGCGCCCGCAGCGAGCAATACCGGGGCCAGTGCCTTACCGAAGTCGCCGCCGCGACCTTTACCCGCTGCCTTGCTGCAGCCACTCAGGTACCCGAGGCGGCGGTGCTGCAGCACGATGAGCATCAGTTGCGGCAGGAGCATGCCTGCGAAGATAACGATGCCCTGAGGCCCGAATATCAGAATGCCGATGATCGCTCCTGCGTTGAGCAGGACAGTGCGGGTCATTGGCAATATGAAAATACCGTCCATGTTCAGCAGCGAGCTTTGGCAATAAATCACTGCCTGCACTGCAATCAGCATAGCCCCGGCACAGAAAACCAATTGTCCGGCATCTAGCTGGGCGGCACTCCACCCCGGAGCGAGCAGGCTGAGAATCCAGTAGTTGGCGACGATGATAATTAGAGCGACCGCTACTCCGGCGAGGCTGATGCGCCAGTACAGCCAGCGAGCCACTGCTCTGAATACCTCATCGGATTGGCTGCGCAGTTTTTGCAGGTACGGAATCATCGCGTCGCGCAGCGCCAGCCCGAGAAAATTCTCAAAGAACATCGGCAGGATCAGGGCAACGAAAATCAGGTCAGCGTCCCAACTGATTCCGAATTCCCGCGCGATGAAGATATCGCGCAAAAAGCCGAGAAGAAAACTGGCTATGGTGAGTGCCAGGATGACCAGTGAAGTGTTCATTCCTTGATCCTTTGCGGCCATCCATAGGTGGCCGGTTAACGACACGACAACGTCCAATGCGACGTGCTGCAGGTGAGGGCCTGGTCACTAGCGTTGGCGTACAAGCTAAAGGCCAGTAAGTCGAACGGTAGATAGACTGGGCATTAATGCCTTGGTTCCAAACTCGAATCAGCTCCTTGAGCCCGATCAAATGTGTCGATAAGTAAAAATGCCGTAAAGGCACTTTGCGAGCGGTTCGCGACTGCTTATGGTTCACGCTCCTTTTCAAGCGAACCCGCGTTCATGTCCGAGGCTCATCCTAGTTCTGCTCGTTCCAGCCTTCGTTGGCTGCTGCTCATTCTTGCCGCTGTCGCCATCGGGCTGCTGGTCTGGTGGTTGTGGCCCTCGCCGCAGGAAACGCCCCAGCGCCCCGGTGGCCGCCCGGGCTTCGGTGCCTTTGGCGGGCCGGTTCCCGTACGGGTGGCAAAGGTCGAAAAGGGCGAGTTCGAGGTGTACAACAAGGCGCTCGGTAGCGTAGTCCCGCTGAACACTGTCAATCTGCGCAGCCGTGTAGGTGGAGAGCTGGTCGAACTGCGTTTCGAGGAGGGGCAGCGCGTCAAGAAGGGGGATCTGCTGGCGGTGATCGACCCGCGCCCGTACAAGGTCGCGCTGCAGCAGGCAGAGGGCACCTTGCAGCAAAACCGCGCACAGCTGAAGAACGCACAAGTGGACTTCGAGCGCTACCGCGGACTGTATGCTGACGACAGCATCGCCAAGCAGATGCTGGATACCCAGGAAGCGCTGGTCAGCCAATATCAGGGCACGCTGGCAGCCAACCAGGCTGCGGTCAATGAGGCACGTCTGAACCTCGAGTTCACCCAGATACGCTCACCCATCGACGGTCGTGTAGGCCTGCGTCAACTCGATGCGGGCAATCTGGTGGCAGCTAATGACACCGATCCGTTGGTTGTGATCACTCAAACTCAGCCGATGTCGATCAGCTTTACCTTGCCCGAGGGCGAGCTGCTGCCGGTGCTTACGCGCTATCGCCAGGGTGACAAGCTTGCGGTGCAGGTCTGGGATCGTGGCGAAAAAGTGCTGTTTGGCGAAGGTGTGCTTGAGAGCATCGACAACCAGATCGACGCCACTACTGGAACGCTGCGGCTCAAGGCCCGTTTCGACAACGAGGCCGAGTTGCTGATGCCGAACCAGTTCGTCAACGTTCGCTTGCGTGTTGAAACGCTGCCAGACGCCGTGCTGATTCCATCGGCGGCGCTGCAGTTCGGCTCGCGCGGCACCTTCGCCTATGTCGTTGGCGACGATAGCAAGGTGCAGCTGCGCCTGCTCAAGGCTGGACCCAGCAATGGCGAAATCACTGTAGTGCTTGAGGGCCTGCAAGTCGGCGAGCGGGTCGTCATGGAAGGTACAGACCGCCTGCGCGACGGTGCAGAGGTCGAGGTAGTGGACAGTCAACGCATGGCTGAGCAGGCCGCAGAGAACCCGGTGCTTGGAGGCGGCGAGGCCGCGGAGCGCGAAACGCGATGAACATCTCCCGGTTGTTCATCCTGCGGCCGGTGGCGACCACGCTGAGCATGGTCGCCATCCTGCTGGCAGGCCTGATCGCCTACAAGCTGCTCCCTGTGGCGGCACTGCCGCAGGTGGACTACCCGACCATCCGCGTGATGACGCTTTATCCGGGCGCCAGCCCGGAGGTGATGACCAGCGCGGTTACCGCGCCTCTGGAGCGGCAGTTCGGGCAAATGCCGGGCCTTGCCCAGATGTCGTCGACCAGTTCCGGTGGCGCGTCGGTGATCACACTGCGTTTCTCGCTGGACGTGGCGCTGGACGTGGCCGAGCAGGAGGTGCAAGCGGCCATCAATGGGGCAAACAATCTGTTGCCCAACGATTTGCCCGCGCCACCGGTGTACAACAAGGTCAACCCTGCGGACACGCCGGTACTGACACTGGCTGTCACGTCCGAGTCGCTGCCGCTGCCAAAGCTGCATGACCTGGTCGACACGCGAATGGCGCAGAAACTGGCGCAGATCAGCGGTGTCGGCATGGTCAGCATTGCCGGCGGCCAGCGCCCGGCAGTGCGCATCCGCACCAATCCCGAGGCGCTGGCGGCCTATGGGCTGTCGCTGGCAGACGTGCGTTCGCTGATCACCAGCTCCAACGTCAACCAGCCAAAAGGCAACTTCGATGGCCCGACCCGGGTGTCGATGCTCGATGCCAACGACCAGCTGAAGACGCCAGAGGAATACGCCGAGCTGATTCTCACCTATCAGGACGGTGCGGCCCTGCGCCTGAAGGATGTAGCCGACATTGTCGACGGCGCCGAAAACGAGCGCCTTGCCGCCTGGGCCAACGAGAGCCAGGCGGTGCTGCTCAATGTTCAGCGCCAGCCCGGAGCCAACGTCATCGACGTGGTCGAACGCATCCAGGCGCTTTTGCCTGAAGTGACCGCCAGCATGCCGGCCGGGCTCGACGTGGTGGTTCTAACCGACCGCACCCAAACCATCCGCGCCGCCGTCACCGATGTGCAGCATGAATTGATGCTCGCCACCTTTCTGGTGGTAATGGTGACCTTCGTCTTCCTAAAGAAGCTATCGGCCACGGTGATCCCGTCGATCGCTGTGCCGCTGTCGCTGGTCGGCACCTTTGCGGTGATGTACGTCTGCGGCTTCTCCCTGAACAACCTGACATTGATGGCGCTGACCATCGCCACCGGCTTCGTGGTGGACGATGCCATCGTCATGCTGGAGAACATCGCGCGGCACCTGGAGGAGGGCGAGACGCCGCTCAACGCGGCGCTCAAGGGCGCGCGACAGATCGGCTTCACGCTGATCTCTCTGACGTTCTCGCTGATCGCCGTATTGATCCCGCTGCTGTTCATGCAGGATGTGGTCGGCCGGCTGTTCCGCGAGTTCGCCATCACCCTGGCGGTAGCGATTCTGATCTCGCTGGTGGTCTCGTTGACGCTGACGCCGATGATGTGCGCCAAGCTGCTCAAGCCGCAAACCGCCGCTGAGGCCAAGCCGGACTGGGTCGAGCGATTGATTGGCGGTTACTCGCGTTGGCTGACCTGGGTATTGCGTCACCAGACGTTGACGCTGCTGGTCGCTGTGGCGACGCTTGGCCTGACCGTCGTGCTCTATCTCGCCGTGCCCAAGGGTTTCTTCCCGGTTCAGGACACAGGGGTGATTCAGGGCATCAGCGAGGCGCCGCAGTCGATTTCCTTCCGCGCCATGAGCGAGCGTCAGCAGGCGTTGGCGCGAGTGATCCTAGCCGACCCTGCGGTGGATAGCCTGTCGTCCTACATCGGCGTGGATGGCGATAACGTCACGCTCAACAGTGGCCGTCTGCTGATCAACCTCAAGGCTCACGGCGAACGCGACCTCACCGCCAGCCAGATCATCGACCGTTTGCGCCCGGAACTGGCGAAGGTGCCGGGCATCGAGCTGTATCTGCAGCCGGTGCAGGACCTGTCCATCGAGGATCGCGTCAGCCGTACGCAATTTCAGTTCAGCCTGGAAACGCCGGACAGCGAGTTGCTGCAGGAGTGGACGCCGCGCCTGGTCGAGGCCCTGCGTGAACGGCCGGAACTGACCGACGTGGCCAGCGACCTGCAGAGCAACGGTCTGCAGATATACCTGGACATCGACCGCGACGCTGCGGCGCGCCTCGGTATTCAGGTCGCGGACATCACCGATGCGCTGTACGACGCCTTCGGCCAGCGGCAGATATCCACCATCTTCACCCAGGCCAGCCAGTACCGTGTGGTGCTGGAAGCAGAAGCGGGCAATCGCCTCGGTCCGCAGGCGCTGGAGCAACTGTTCGTGCAGAGCGAAGGCGGCACGCCGGTGCGGTTATCGAGCCTGGCAAATATCGAGCAACGCAACGCACCGCTGCTGATCAACCATATCGGCCAGTTTCCGGCGGTGACGTTGTCATTCAATCTCGCTACTGGCGTATCGCTGGGTGAGGCAGTGGAGGTCATCGAAGCGGTGGAGCAGGAGATCGGCCTGCCAGCAGGTATTCAGACGCGCTTCCAGGGCGCTGCAGAGGCATTCCGCGCCTCGCTGTCGAGTACGCTGCTGCTGATTCTCGCTGCGGTGGTGACGATGTACATCGTGCTGGGGGTGCTCTACGAGAGCTATATCCATCCGATCACCATCCTCTCAACGCTGCCTTCGGCGGCGGTCGGTGCCTTGCTGGCCTTGCTGCTGACCGGTAACGACCTGGGGCTGATTGCGATCATCGGCATCATCCTGCTGATCGGCATCGTCAAGAAGAACGCGATCATGATGATCGACTTCGCCCTGGAGGCCGAACGACATCAGGGCATGAGCCCACAGGATGCGATCTACCGTGCGGCACTGCTGCGTTTCCGACCGATCCTGATGACCACATTGGCGGCGCTGTTCGGCGCGATCCCATTGATGCTGGCCTCCGGTTCGGGTGCCGAGTTGCGCCAGCCGCTGGGCCTGGTGCTGGTCGGTGGACTGTTGCTCAGCCAGTTGCTGACTCTGTTCACCACGCCGGTGATCTACCTGTTCTTCGATCGGCTGGGGCAGCGCTTCGGTCGTCGTCGCGAGCCGCTGCTGGAGGCCGAAGCGTGAGCTGGCCGTTGATAGCGCGGAGGGGCGCATGAACCTGTCGGCACCCTTCATTGCCCGGCCTGTGGCGACGATGTTGATGAGCCTGGCGATCCTGTTGCTGGGCGGCGTCAGCTTTGGTCTGCTGCCGGTCTCCCCGTTGCCGAACATGGATTTTCCGGTAATCACCGTGCAGGCCAGCCTGCCTGGCGCCAGCCCGGAGATCATGGCGTCCAGCGTAGCGACACCGCTGGAGCGCTCGCTGGGCAGCATTGCGGGGGTGAGCCAGATGACCAGCCGCAGCAGCCAGGGGTCGACGCGGATCATCATCCAGTTCGACCTCGAGCGTGACATCAACGGTGCGGCCCGCGATGTGCAGGCCGCCATCAATGCCGCGCGCAACCTGCTGCCCAGCGGTATGCGCAGCATGCCCACCTACCGCAAGATCAATCCGTCGCAAGCGCCGATCATGGTGCTTTCGCTCACCTCTGACGTATTGGATAAGGCCGAGCTCTATGACCTTGGCTCCACCATCCTGGCGCAGAAGCTGTCGCAGGTGTCCGGTGTCGGCGAGATCCAGGTTGGCGGTAGTTCGCTGCCGGCGGTACGGGTGGAGTTGCAGCCGCAGCAGCTGGAGCAGTACGGCGTATCCCTGGATGAAGTGCGCCAGACCATCGCCAATGGCAATGTCCGCCGACCCAAGGGCATGGTCGAAACCGATGACCAGCACTGGCAGGTCCGCGCCAACGACCAGCTGCACCAGGCGGCTGACTACACGCCGCTGATCATCCGCTACCAGGATGGTGCCGCGCTGCGTCTCGGTGACGTGGCGCGGGTACGGGATTCAGTGGAGGATCGCTACAACAGCGGTTTTTTCAACAACGAACAGGCCGTGCTACTGATCGTCAATCGCCAGGCCGGCGCCAACATCATCGAGACCATCGAAGGCATTCGCCGAGAGCTTCCCGCACTGCAGGCAATCATGCCGGGCAGCGTCGATCTGAACGTTGCCATGGACCGCTCGCCGGTGATCCGCGCCACGTTGCACGAGGCCGAGCGCACCCTGCTGATCGCAGTGGGCCTGGTCATCGTGCTGGTGTTCCTTTTCCTTGGCCGCCTGCGCACGGCGCTGATCCCTGCGCTGGCCGTACCGGTTTCGCTGGTGGGCACCTTTGCTGTCATGTACCTGTTCGGATTTTCCCTGAACATTCTGTCGCTGATGGCGCTGATTCTTGCTGCGGGTCTGGTGGTGGATGACGCCATCGTGGTGCTGGAGAACATCGCACGGCATATCGATGATGGTGTGCCACCGCTGCAGGCTGCCTACATCGGCACCCGCGAGGTCGGCTTCACCTTGCTGTCGATGAACCTCTCGCTAGTGGTGGTGTTCGTTTCGATTCTGTACATGGGCGGCATCGTCGAGCGGTTGTTCCGGGAGTTTTCCATCACCTTGGCCGCGGCGATCCTGGTATCGCTGCTGGTTTCGCTGACGCTTACGCCGATGCTCTGCGCGCGCTGGCTGAAACCAAACGAGCCCGAGAAGGACGGGCGCCTGCAGCGCTGGAGCCATCAGGCGCATCAGTGGTTGCTGCGCCATTACGACCGGTCGCTGAGTTGGGCGCTGCGCCATCGTCGCATCACCCTGTTGAGCCTGCTGGCGACCATTGCGCTGAACGTGGTGCTGTATGTGCAAGTGCCCAAGACGTTTCTGCCGCAGCAGGATACCGGGCAGCTCACCGGCTTCATTCGTGGTGACGACGGCATGTCCTTTCAGGTCATGCAGCCGAAAATGGAGATCTTCCGCAAGGCGGTCCTGGCCGATCCGGCAGTTGAGAGCGTTGCCGGCTTCATCGGAGGGCAGGGCGGCATCAACAATGCGTTCATGATCGTCCGGCTCAAACCCTTGGCCGAGCGCGGTATCTCAGCGCAGAAAGTCATCGAACGGATTCGCAGCGCTCAGCCCAAGGTACCCGGCGGGCGAATGTTCCTCATGGCCGATCAGGACTTGCAGTTCGGTGGCGGACGGCAAAGCAGCTCGGCCTATGCTTACACATTGCTGGCCAGCGACTTGGCCGACCTGCGCACCTGGGTGCCGCGCGTTACCCAAGCGCTGTCAGCGTTGCCAGAGCTGACCAGCATTGATGCCAACGACGGTGAGGGCGCGCAACAGATCAGCCTCAAGGTTGACCGCGATGCAGCCAAGCGGCTGGGCATCGATATGAGCACTGTGACAACGCTGCTCAACAACGCCTTCAGCCAGCGGCAGATTTCGACGATCTATGAGTCGCTGAACCAGTATCAGGTGGTCATGGAAATCGACCCGAGCTACGCGCAATACCCGGAGGTGCTGGAGCAGATTCATGTGGTAACCGCTGATGGCCGCCGCGTGCCGCTGGCTGCTTTCGCCCGCTACGAGCGTAGCCTGGAGGAAGATCGCGTTAGCCACGATGGACAGTTCGCTGCCGAGAACATCGATTTCGACCTCGCTCCCGGGGTCAGTCTCGACCAGGCAACGCTGGCTATCGAGCGCGCCATCGCCGCGATCGGGATGCCGAGTGAGGTACAGGGCCGCCTCGGCGGTACCGGCAGTGCATTCGAGAGCACCCAGCAAGGGCAGCCGCTTATGATTCTCGGCGCTTTGCTACTGGTTTACATCGTTCTCGGCATCCTCTACGAGAGTTACATCCACCCGTTGACCATTCTCTCGACACTGCCGTCGGCAGGCGTGGGCGCCTTGCTGGCAATCATTCTTACTGGCGACCAGTTCAGTTTGATCTCGCTGCTTGGGTTGTTCCTGCTGATCGGCGTGGTGAAGAAGAACGCCATTCTGATGATCGACCTGGCGTTGCAGTTCGAGCGCCAGGACAAGCTGTCGCCCGCCGATTCGATCCACCGCGCCTGCCTGCTGCGTTTCCGGCCGATCCTGATGACCACCATGGCGGCGATCCTCGGTGCGTTGCCGCTACTGCTCGGCGGTGCGGAAGGGGCCGAGATGCGCCAGCCGCTGGGTCTGACTATCATCGGCGGTTTGCTGCTGAGCCAGATCCTCACGCTCTACACCACGCCGGTGGTCTATCTGTACCTGGATCGTCTGCGTCATCGTTTCAACAGCTGGCGCGGTGTGCGCACCGACGCCGCCCTGGAAAACTCGCTATGAACCCGTTGTCGCTGAATTTTGCATTGCGCCCCCTCGCTGTTGTCGCACTGGCCCTCTCGCTGGGTGCCTGCACGCTCGGGCCCGACTATCAACGGCCGGACCTGCCTTCGTCGGCAGCTTTCAAGCAGGCCGAAGGTTGGAAGCCCGCTGCGCCAGCCGATGCACTGCAACGCGGTGAATGGTGGCGACTGTACGGCGATGCCGAACTGGATGCGCTGGTCGGGCGGCTGAACGTTTCCAACCAGAATCTAGCTGCTGCCGAGGCGCAGTTTCGTCAGGCGCGCGCACTGGTTCGCGGCGCTCGCTCGCAGCTGTTTCCGATCCTTTCCGGCAGCGCAGGGGTGACCCGTTCTGCACAGGGTGGCGGCGGGTCCAATTCCACCACCAGTACCTACAGCAGCGGCGTGGGTGAGAGCTATGAAGCTGGGCTCAGTGCGTCGTGGGAGGCGGATATCTGGGGCCGCCTGCGGCGCAATCTGGAGGCTAACCGGGCGAACATGCAGGCCAGTGCCGCGGACCTCGCTGCGGTTCGGCTGAGCCTGCAGGCGGAATTGGTGCAAACCTATCTGCAGCTTCGGGTGATCGACGAACATCAGCGCCTGCTGGACCAGACGGTCGACGCCTACGCACGCTCGCTTCGGCTTACGGAGAATCAGTACCGGGCGGGCATCGCACCCAAGTCCGACGTCAGTCAGGCGCAGACGCAGCTCAAGAGCACTCAGGCCCAGGCCATCGATCTCAGGTGGCAGCGGGCGCAGATGGAGCACGCAATCGCGGTGCTCATCGGCGTGGCGCCATCGGAGCTGGGCATCGCTGTACGCGATGACATCCCGCCACTGCCGGCGATACCGCTCGCTGTGCCGTCGCAGTTGCTGGAGCGTCGGCCCGATATCGCTTCGGCCGAGCGCCAGGTGATGGCAGCCAATGCCAATATTGGTGTTGCGCAGGCCGCGTGGTATCCGGACCTGACCCTGTCGGCCAGCGGTGGCTACCGAAATAGCAGCTTCAGCGATCTGTTCAGTGTGCCCAACCGGTTCTGGTCACTCGGTCCGCAACTTGCGCTGACGCTGCTTGATTTCGGCGGCCGGCGCGCGGAGCTGGAGCGCGTAGAGGCGGGCTATGACCAGACCGTGGCAACCTATCGGCAAACCGTGCTCGACAGCTTCCGCGAAGTCGAGGATTACCTGGTGCAATTGCGGGTGCTTGAAGAGGAGGCCGTTGTGCAGCGTGAAGCACTGGAGTCCGCTCAGGAGTCGCTGCGGTTGATCGAAAACCAGTACCGGGCCGGCATGGTCGACTTTCTTAGCGTAGCCACGGTACAGACCACGGCGTTGAACAATGAGCGAACCAATTTGACGCTGCTGGGTGATCGGCTGACCGCCAGCGTGTTGTTGATTGCCGCATTGGGCGGTGGCTGGGACAGCCAGCAGCTGGATCAGGAGCCGGTGCTGTCGACAACGCCACCCGCGCGCTGAGCGTTTCAGCGAGCCTCATGCAGTTGAGCGAAAAAAGCCCCGCCAAATTGGCGGGGCTTTTCGTTATGCCGGGTAGGCCGTTCAGTTGTGTTGCTTGCGATTGACGGTTTCAGCAGCGTTGACGATATCCGCGCCGATAACGGGTTCGAACTCTTTCCATACCGGGCGCATTGCATCGCGCCAGCGCTGGCGTTCTTCGGGCGTCAGCGTGATGATCTCCGATGTGCCAGCCTGACGAATCCGCTCGCGATCCGCTTTGTTCAGCGCTTCGGCCTCCTGGTTCACCATGAAGGTAACCTCATCGACGATGGCTTCGAGCTCGGACCGAACCCTGTGCGGCATCCCCATCCAGAAGCGGGTGTTGCTCACCAGCATGTAGTCGACGACGCCGTGGTCGCTTTCGATGATGTACGGCTGAACGGTATGCATCTTCTTGCTGTAAATGTTCGACCAGGGGTTCTCCGCGCCCTGCACGGTACCGGAGCGCAATGCGTCGTAGACATTGGCGAACGGAATCTTCTGGGTGCTGGCGCCGACTGCACCGAACTGTGCTTCGAGCACAGCCGACGGCTGAATTCTGAAGCTCAACCCCGACGCATCGCTCGGCTGGCGCAGCATGCGCGTCGCCGATAGCTGCTTCATGCCGTTGTGCCAATAGGCCAGGCCCGTAATGTTCTTGTCTTCCATCGAGCGCAGCAGCTGGCGACCCTTGGAGCGTTTCTGGAAGCGATCGACGGCGTCGAGATCATCGAATAAGAAGGGCAGGTCGAATACCTGCAGCTGCTTGGTGTACTGCTCGAATTTGGCAAGCGAGGGAGCGAGCAACTGGACTTCATCGTTGCGCAGCGCTTCAAGCTCGTTGGCATCGCCGAATAGTGTCGAGTTGGGGTAGACCTCAACCCGCACCTGACCGGGCAGACGCTCTTCTGCAAGGCGCTTGAACATCAGCGCACCCTTGCCCTTGGGGGTGTCTTCGGCCACTACATGGGAAAACTTGATGACGATGGGCTCCGCATGGGCACAGGCGCTGGCGACCGCCAGCACAAGCCCAGCAAGAGTAATGATCGGCTTCATGAAAGACTCTTTGTTCTGGTTGGTTGGCAGTGCATCCGTGCGGACCGACCGCGAGGATACTTCTAGGCTTTCAGCCGCTCCTTATGCCAAAGATAAGTGACGACTGAAAGCGCTTTCCCGAACCAACCCGACGGGAGCAAGACCGTGTCACATTTTTGCTTGGCGAACCTCCAATTGCGCCCGCTCTGACGCTGTTGCGCCGCGTCTGCCACGGCAGATTACACAAGCGTTTTAGGGTTTCGCCGCGAAAACCGAGGACGGCGAACATCTTTTCGCCCGCATCGAAAAACCGCGGGTCATCAGCGGGGCAAATGAACCAAGGAGGGGAGGCGTTCAGGTCAGAATCAGTGTTGCGTTCCGCTCATGAACTAGGCAGTCGATCCGGTTGCGTGCCGCCGAGCAGGCAAAAAAATGCCCCGTGGCGATGCCATACCCGGGGCAGAAGAGATCAACCAGAAAGTCGATCCAACGAGAGGTAGGTATCAGGCGCTTGGCTTCCAGCCGCCGCCGAGGGCTTTGTAGATGGCAACCACGCCACGATAGAGCTCGACTTCAGCCTGCGCCTGGGCGTCCTCGGCCACTAGCCGTTCGCGCTCGGCATCCAGCAACACGAGGAAGTCCGCAGTGCCTTCGCGATAGCGAATCCCCGCCTGCTGTGCGGCGGCGCGGCTGGCCGTGGACTGTCGCAGCAATGAGAGCAGGCGCTGCTGGGCGTTGGCGTAATCACTGAATGCGTTCTCTGACTCTTCCAGTGCCAGCAATACCTGTTGCTCATAGCTGGCCAGCGCCGCATCGGCGTCCGCTTCGGCACCGCGCAAACGGGCACGCACGCTACCCAGATCGAACGCTGCCCAGCTGATGCTCGGCGCCACGCCCCAGGCCCGTGCCGCGCTGGAGCCGATCTGCGAGCCGCGCCCGGCAACGAAGCCGAGAAAGCCCGACAGACTCACCCGCGGAAACAGATCGGCCGTCGCCACACCTACATCGGCCGTGGCCGCGGCCAGCTGGCGTTCCGCCGCACGAATGTCCGGGCGCCGACGCAGCAGCTCGCCGGGATCGCCAATCGGTAGCGCCTTGGCGATTGCCGGCAGTTCGCGGGGCGAGAGGTCGACGCTGAGCTGATCGGCGCGCTGGCCGAGCAGGGTGGCGATGCGGTTGCGCGCACGCGCCTGCTGCGCCCTGAGCTGCGGCAGGCTGGCCTCGGTGGCCGCCAGACGGGCATCGGCACGCAGAACGTCGAGTTCGCTGCCGACGCCCGCTTCGCGCAGCTGTTCGGTCAGCTCATGGGAATTGCGCTGGTTGGCCAGGTTGTCGCGGGCGATGCGCTCACGCAGCTGGGCACCGCGCAGCTGACCGTAGGCATCTACCAGCTCGGCAATCAGGCTGACCTGGAGTTGGTATAGGTCAGCCTCGACGGCTTCGGCCTGCGCTTCGCTGGCTTCCAGGCGGCGCTGGATGCGGCCGAACAGGTCCAGCTCCCAGGCCATGTCCAGCCCCAGGTCATAGCGTTCGGCATTCACGCGCTGTTCGGTCACGCCCGGTTGCTGGGCCTTGCCGATATCGGCGCTGGCGCCCGCGGTGACAGTGGGCAGACGATCATTGCTGACGTCGTCTCGAATCGCCCGTGCCGACCGCAGGCGGGCATAGGCGATGCGCAGTTCGCGGTTCTCGGCCAGCGCTTCGCCGACCAGGGCGTCCAGCGTCGGGTCGTCGAACTGCTGCCACCAAGCCGCCTCGAAACGCGTGCGGTCGTAGTCGCCAGCCGAAGTACCGCCGATACGCGCCGGTTCCGGTTGCGGCGCCCGGTAATCCGGGCCAACCGCACAGGCGCTCAATGCCAGAGTGAGCAGGGAAAGGGCGAAGAACTTCATGCACGGACCTCCTTGTAAACCGCTTTGCGGGCTTCGCGTTTCTCGACGAAGGCACGAATCACCAGATAGAACACCGGGGTCAGCAGCAGACCGAAGAAGGTCACCCCGAGCATGCCGCTGAACACCGCGACCCCCATGGCGTGGCGCATCTCGGCGCCAGCTCCGCTGGAGAGCACCAGCGGCACCACGCCCATGATGAAGGCGAAGCTGGTCATCAGAATCGGCCGCAGACGCAGGCGACAGGCTTCGAGAATTGCGGCCAGCCGGTCCATGCCTTCCTCCTGCTTGTCCTTGGCGAACTCGACGATAAGGATCGCGTTCTTGCACGCCAGGCCCACCAACACGATCAGGCCGATCTGGGTGAACACGTTATTGTCGCCACCGGCCAGGATCACTCCGGTGATGGCGGACAGCAGCGTCATCGGCACGATCAGGATCACCGCCAGCGGCAGGCTCCAGCTCTCGTACTGCGCGGCCAGCACCAGGAAGGCCAGCAGCACGCAGAGCGGGAAGACGAATATCGCGGTGTTGCCGGCGAGGATCTGCTGGTAGGTCAGCTCGGTCCATTCGTAGCTCATGCCATTCGGCAACTCAGCCTTGAGCAGACGCTCCATGGCCGCCTCGGCCTGACCGGAGCTGTATCCCGGTGCGGCGGCACCGTTGATCTCTGCGGTGAGGAAGCCGTTGTAGTGCATCACCCGATCCGGACCGGCGCTGTCCGTGACGTTGACGAAGGTCGACAGCGGGACCATCTCGCCGCGGTTGTTGCGCACCTTCAGCTGGCCGATCTGCTCCGGTGCCAGGCGGAACTTCTGGTCCGCCTGGACGTTGACCTGATAGGTACGGCCGAAGCGGTTGAAGTCGTTGGCATACAGCGAGCCGAGATAGACCTGCATGGTGTCGAAGATCTCGTCGATCGGCACACCGTGGGTCTTGGCCTTCTCGCGGTCGATGTCGGCATCCACCTGCGGCACGTTGACCTGGTAACTGGTGAACAGGCCGGCCAGCTCCGGATAGTCGGCGCTCTTGGCGATGACGTTCTGCACCTGGGTGTACAGCTCCTCGTAGCCGAGGTTGCCGCGGTCCTGCACCTGCACGCGGAAGCCGCCGATGGTGCCCAGGCCCTGTACGGGTGGCGGCGGGAAGATCGCCAGGAAGGCCTCCTGAATGACGCCGAACTGACCGTTGAGCTCAGCGGCGATGGCACCCGCGGACAGGCTCTGGTCCCTGCGCTCGCTGAAGTCCTTCAGCGCGACGAAGACGATGCCGCTGTTGGGGCTGTTGGTGAAACCGTTGATCGACAGCCCCGGAAAGGCCACGGTGTTCTCCACGCCCGGGTGCTTGCCGGCGATTTCCGACATGCGCTTAATCACGTCCTCGGTGCGGTCCAGCGTGGCGGCGTCCGGCAGCTGGGCGAAGGCGACCAGGTACTGCTTGTCCTGCGGCGGCACGAAACCGGTCGGCGTGCTGGCGAAGCCCATGTAACCGAGGCCGACCAGGCCGACATAGACCACCAGCGCAATGCCGCTGCCGCGCAGGATGCGCCGCACCAGGCCGACGTAGCCATGGCTGGCGCGGTCGAACATGCGGTTGAACGGCGCGAACAGCCAGCCACCAAAAATTCGATCGAGAAGACGCGAGAAGCCGTCCTTTGGTGCGTCGTGCGACCTGAGGAGTGCGGCGGCCAGTGCCGGCGACAGGGTCAGCGAGTTGAAGGCCGAGATCACCGTGGAAATGGCGATGGTCAGCGCGAACTGCTGGTAGAACTGCCCGGTGAGGCCGGAAATGAACGCCGTCGGGATGAACACCGCGCAGAGCACCAGCGCCGTGGCGATGATCGGGCCGGTCACTTCCTTCATGGCCTGACGGGTCGCTTCCTCCGGCGACTTGCCGAGGCCGATGTTGCGCTCGACGTTTTCCACCACGACGATGGCGTCGTCCACCACAATGCCGATGGCCAGCACCAGGCCGAACAGCGACAGCGCGTTGAGCGAGAAACCGAGCAGGTGCATGACCGCGAAGGTGCCGATCAGCGACACCGGCACCGCGGCCAACGGAATGATCGAGGCGCGCCAGGTCTGCAGGAACAGAATCACCACCAGCACCACCAGCACGATGGCCTCGAGCAGGGTGTGCACCACCGCTTCGATGGAGCCGCGCACGAAGATGGTCGGGTCGTAGACGATCTCGTAGTCCACGCCTTCCGGGAAGTCGCGTTTCAGCTCTGCCATGCGTGCCCGTACCGAATCGGAGATTTCGATGGCGTTCGAACCCGGGCGCTGGAATACCGGAATGGCGACGGCGGGCTGGTTGTTCAGCAGCGAACGCAGCGCGTACTGGCTGGAGCCTAGCTCGACACGGGCGATATCCCTCAGGCGGGTGATCGAGCCGTCTTCACCGGCGCGGATGATGATGTTCTCGAATTCCTCCTCGGTGACCAGGCGGCCCTGGGTGTTGATCGACAGCTGGAAGTCCGTCGCGCCCGGTGCCGGCGGTGCGCCCAGAGAACCTGCAGCGACCTGGCGGTTCTGCTCGCAAATCGCGTTGACCACGTCCGATGCGGTGAGGTTGCGCGAGGCGACCTTCTCCGGGTCGAGCCAGACGCGCAGGGAGTAATCGCCCATGCCGAACAGCTGCACATCGCCGATGCCATCCAGCCGCGCCAGCTCGTCCTTGACGTTGAGTGCGGCGTAGTTGGACAGGTAGAGCATGTCGTAGCGCTGATCCGGCGAGGTCAGGTGCACCACCATGGTCAAGTCCGGCGAGGCCTTGTCCACGGTCACGCCGAGGCGCTGCACCTCGGTGGGCAAGGTCGGCATGGTGCGCGTGACGCGGTTCTGCACCTGCACCTGGGCGTTGTCGAGATCAGTGCCCAGGCCAAAGGTGATGGTCAGGGTCAGCTTTCCGTCGGCGGTCGCCTGGGACGACATGTAGAGCATGCCCTCGACGCCGGTGATGGCCTGCTCCAGCGGGGATGCGACGGTTTCGCCAATCACCTTGGGGTTGGCGCCGGGGAAGTTGGCGCGTACCACCACGGTGGGCGGGACGACTTCGGGGTATTCGCTGATCGGCAGCTGGAACAGCGAGATGGCCCCGCCGATGAGGATCACCAGCGACAGCACGGCGGCGAAAATCGGCCGCTTGATGAAGAATTGCGAGAAATTCATGGCGCACTCCGGGGTAGGGCGCGCGTCTGGCGCCCTGGCGGATCGATCGGATTGGCGCGGCAGGCGCGCCGGAGTTCAGGTCAGTTGGGGGAGAAGCTCAGCTGCTAGGACGCTGAGCCAGGCTACGCTCGACGACCTGCGGTTTCATCGCTTCGCTGATCGCACGGTTCTGCTGGCGCAATGTGGCCAGGGTCTCCGCGTCGGCCATCGGTACCGACTCCGGCTGCACCGGGCTGCCCGGGCGCACACGCTGCAGACCGTTCACCACGATGCTTTCGCCCTTGGCAAGGCCGCTGCGGACGATGCGCAGCCCTTCGAGCTTGGGACCGAGCTCGACCGGGCGGTAGGCGACAGTGCCGTCTTCAGCCAGTACCAGGACGAACTTCTTGCCCAGATCCGTACCGACGGCGACGTCCTTGATCAGCACGGCGTCGTAGGTGGCGCTGCCGACCAGCTTCAGGCGTGCATACAGGCCGGGGGTGAAGCTGCCGTCGCGGTTGTCGAACACGGCGCGACCGCGGATGGTGCCGGTGCGCGGGTCGACCTGGTTGTCGACGAAGTCCATGTGGCCCAGGTGCGGGTGACCGTCCTCGCTGGACAGGCCGAGGTAGACCGGGGTCGCCTCGCCGCGGTCGCCGTTGCGCGCCAGCTCGCGGTACTTGAGGTAGGTACGCTCATCGGCCTCGAAATAGGCATAGACCTTGTCGGTGGAGACCAGCGTGGTCAGCAGCGCCTCGCCGGCGTTGACCAGGTTGCCGGCGGTGATCAGCGCCCGGCCGACGCGGCCGTCGATGGGCGCGGTCACGCGGGTGAAGGAGAGATCCAGCTGCGCGCGGTCCAGTTGCGCCTGAATCGCCGCGGTTGCCGAGCGGGCTTCGCTGGCGGCACTGACACGGGCGTCGGCGAGCTCGTCGGAAATCGCGTTCTTCTTGCGCAGGCGCTCACCGCGTTCGGCTTCGGCGACGGTGCGTTGCTGGTTGGCACGAGCCTGTTGCAGCTGCGCCTGCAGGCGCTTGACCTCAGCCTGGAACGGGCGCGGGTCGATCTGGAACAAGAGGTCGCCTTTCTTCACCAGCGCGCCTTCCTCAAAGGCCACCTTGTCGATGAAACCGGACACGCGCGGGCGGATCTCCACCGACTCCGGCGCTTCCAGGCGGCCAGTGAGTTCATCCCACTCGGTCACCTGTTGCTCGATGACTTCCGCGACGCTGACGGCGGGCGGCGGCATGCCCGACTGGGTGGCCTCCGGTGCCTTGCCACAAGCGGCGGTGATCAGCACCGTCAGGGCGATAAGGGGAAAACGCAAGGCGTTGAACGAACGTTCCATGCTTGACTCCGCAAGTCGGATTTGTTGATGGCAGGAGTCTGCGTGGTCAAGCCGTTCAGCAAAAATCGAACGAGGCGAAGGTGAATATCATTGGCGGTGATGGTTGCGCATTCGTTATCAGCGCAGCGCGAGGATATTGCTCACCTTTGCGTGGGAGCGGTATTGGCCGCGAATGAACCCTGCCGCGGCCGAAGCCTCGACGCGGCATTCCCGAGCGACCACGCTTGAAACCACGAAAAACGGTTAGCGCATCACTGGCGGGAGCAGGCCTGTCTACCCGGCACGCGCTGCGAAGCCCCAGGCGTCGGGCCTGTCAGAGACTATCCGGATCGCCGACGAACATCTGGATGCGCGAGCGCAGCCAGCGCTCGGCGGGGTCGTTGTCCTGGGCGCCGCGCCAGGCCATGGACAGCTCGAAATCCTGGCTGGTCTGAAAGGGCAGCGGTTCGGCGCGCACGCCACCGTTGGCCGCCAGCGCCGCGGCGGCGTAGTCCGGGACGGTGGCGATGATGTCGGTGCCGGCAAGCAGGCTGGCCAGGCCGTTGAACTGCGGCACCGCCAGGACCACCTTGCGCTTGCAGCCGTGCAGCGCCAGTTCCTCGTCGATATAGCCGTTGAGATCGCCGGCAAAGGAGACCATCGCATGCGGACGGCTGCAGTAGTCCTCCATGCTCAGCCGGCCGGGAATGCTGTCGGCACGCAGCAGCATCGGCTTGGGCCGGCGCAGTACCTTGCGTTTGGCATTGGCCGGCAGCTCCTCGGTGTAGCAGACGCCCACCGAGATCTCACCGGACGCCAGCAGGCCGGGCATCAACAGATAGTTGGCGCGGCGCACCACCAGCACCACGTCCGGCGCTTCGGCGCGCAGGCGGCGCAGCAGCGGCGGTAGCAGGGCGAACTCGACTTCATCGGTCAGGCCGATACGAAACACCTGGGTGCTGGTCGCCGGGTCGAAGGTCGAGGCGCGGCTAACGGCGGTGGAGATCGAGTCCAGCGCCGGTGAAAGCAGTTGGGCGATCTCCAGCGCGCGGGCGGTCGGCTCCATGCTGCGGCCGGTACGGACGAAGAGCGGATCGTCGAACAGCGTGCGCAGTCGTGCCAGGGCGGCACTGATCGCCGGCTGGCCGAGAAACAGCTTTTCCGCTGCGCGGGTCACGCTGCGCTCGTGCATCAGCGTTTCGAAGACGATCAGCAGATTGAGGTCAACACGGCGAAGGTCGTTGCGATTCATACCTGGTTCACGTCGAGCCTGCAGCCGGACCAGGAGGCGTCCGGCTCTGGAGGGTGGTCTGCATTCTAGACAGCTTCGGCTGCCAACGGCATGCCCGATCCCGCTTTCGAAATGCACAAAGCTGCAATGCGCCGGCAAGCATACATACGTAGTTCCATCATTACCGCGCATGGGAACTATCGATGGGAATCCACGCCGTTCACTGGAGTTGTGACGATACTGACGATAGAGTCCGTTCGCACAGTAGTAAGTGAGGGGTCGAAATGTCCCGCATCATCCGTTTTCATCAGTTCGGCCCGGCCGACGTGTTGCGCCACGAGGAACGCGCAATGCCGGTTGCCGGCCCAGGCGAGGTGCTGATTGGCGTGCGCGCCATCGGCGTCAGCTGGAATGACGTGCTCTGGCGCCAGGACCTCGCGCCACGACACGCGCGTCTGCCTGCCGGGCTCGGCAGCGAGGTGGCGGGCGAGGTGCTGGCGGTGGGTGAGGGCGTTCAGGGCTTCAGTGTCGGCGATCATGTTGCCGGCTTCCCGGCCCACGATCTCAATCAGTATCCGCTCTACGCCGAGCATGCGCTGTTGCCGCAGCAGGCGCTGGTGCGTTACCCGGACATGCTCAGTGCCAGTGAGGCGGCGATCCACTACACGCCGATGCTGGTCAGCTATTTCGCGCTGGTCGAACTGGCCCAGCTGGAACCCGGCCAGTACGTGCTGATCAACCAGGCGGCTCACTGTACCGGGCCGGCAGCCGTACAGCTGGCCAAGGCGTTGGGCGGCCGGGTGATCGCCACCTGCGACACCAGCGAGGACCGCGACTACCTGCGCGAGCTGGGCGCGGAGACGGTGATCGTCACCGAAGAGGAAGACCTGGTCGGCCGCCTGCAGAAGGTGACCGAAGGCCGCGGCGTCGACGTGGTGCTGGATGCCTGTGGCGGTTCGCAGATGAAACTGCTCGGCGACGTCATGGCGCCGCTGGGCAAGCTGATCCTCTATGGCATGAACGGCGGCAACGAAACGGCCCTGCCGGTGTGTGCGGCCTTCAAGAAGAACTTCAAGTTCTTCCTGCACTGCCTGTGCGACTTCACCGGGCAGCCGGAGCTGGGCATTGAGCAGAACCGTGAAGCCGTGGAGCGTGCGCTGCAGCATATCAACCAGCTCACCGTGGATCGGCTGATCTGGCCGCAGCTCGACCGCCAGTTCCCGTTCGAGCAGGCAGTCGAAGCCCACCAGTATGTCGAAAGCGGCGTACCCCGCGGCCGCGTCGTGCTGACGCTGAACTGACCCTTCGAGGGCCCTGTACAGGGCCCTCTCATCGCCCCGTAGAAACTTTTCTCGCGCCGTTCAAGTCCTCCGAAGACAGGCTCATAACCTTGACGGAGGATTTTCCATGGCTGAAGACAATCAGACCCTACCGCCGCAGGAGCAGCCCGAGCCCGGCAAGGAAGGGCTGATGAACCCGCGCCCGGAATACGGCGGCGAAGACTACAAGGCGGCGGGCAAGCTCGAAGGCAAGGTGGCGATCATCACCGGTGGTGACAGCGGCATCGGCCGCTCGGTGGCCGTGCTCTACGCCCGTGAGGGCGCCGACGTGGCAATTCTCTACCTCGACCAGCATCAGGACGCCGAGGAAACCCGCACTGTGGTCGAACAGTACGGCCGTCGCTGCCTGACCTTCGCCGGCGATGTGGCCGATCGCGACGTCTGCCGCAAGGTCATCGACGAGACCCTCGCCGCGTTCGGCAAGCTCGACATCCTGGTCAACAACGCCGCCGAGCAGCACCCGCAGGAAAAGCTCGAAGACATCAGCGAAGAGCAGTGGGAGAAGACCTTCCGCACCAACATCTTCGGCATGTTTCAGATGACCAAGGCGGCGCTACCGCATCTCGGTAAGGGCGCTTCGATCATCAACACCACATCGGTGACTGCCTACAAGGGCAGCCCGCAACTGCTGGACTATTCGGCCACCAAGGGCGCAATCACGGCCTTCACCCGTTCGCTGTCGTTGAACCTCGCCGAGCGCGGCATTCGTGTCAACGGCGTCGCGCCCGGACCGATCTGGACACCGTTGATTCCGTCGACCTTCGATGCCGACGAGGTCGCCGAATTCGGCTCCAACACGCCGATGAAGCGCCCCGGCCAGCCCGATGAAGTGGCGCCGGCGTATGTCTACCTGGCCAGTAGCGATGCAGCCTACGTGAGCGGCCAGGTGATCCACGTCAACGGCGGCACCGTGGTCAACGGCTGACCCATTGCCGGGCCAACGAATTGGCTCGGCCACATCAACGCTTGGAGAACGACCATGCCACGCACGATCTGGAAAGGCGCAGTCAGTTTCGGACTGGTACACATCCCGGTGGCGCTGGTACCGGCCACCACCCGCCAGGGCATCGACTTCGACTGGCTGGACAAACGCAGCATGGACCGGGTCGGCTACAAGCGCATCAACAAGACCACCGGCGAGGACATCGACAGCGAGAACATCGTCAAGGGCGTCGAGTACGAGAAGGGGCACTACGTCGTGATCAGTGACGACGAGATCAAGTCAGCGCATCCCAAGGCGACCCAGACCGTGGATATCGTCGCCTTTGTCGATGCCAAGGACATTTCCTTTCTCTACATCGACACGCCGTACTACCTGACGCCGGACCGCCGCGGCGAAAAGGTCTACGCCTTGCTGCGCGAGACGCTGATCCAGACTGGCAAGGTCGGTATCGCCAACGTGGTGCTGCGCAACAAGCAGCATCTGGCGGTGGTGATGCCGCTGGGCAAGGCGCTGGTGATGAACACCCTGCGCTGGGCCGATGAGGTGCGCGGGGTCGAATACCTGGAGCTGAAGGACGAAGCGCTCGATCCGGACCTGGCTGAGCGTGAGCTGGACATGGCCAAGCGCCTGGTCGAGGACATGACCGAGAAGTGGAAGCCGGAACAGTACAAGGACACCTTCCAGGATCAGATCATGGAGCTGGTGGAGAAGAAGGCCCGCGAAGGCAAGCTGGAAGCGGTCGGCGGACCGGAGGAAGCGGTGGATCGTCGTTCGGCGGATGTCATCGACCTTACCGAACTGCTCAAGCGCAGCCTCGCTGCCAAGCCGGGCAAGGCCAGCAAAGAGGACGACCACGAGGAGGAGGAAAAGGCGCCGGCCAAGCCCAAGACTGCGAGCAAGGCCAAAACGAGCAAATCTTCCTCGGCGGCTTCGCGCACGCGCAAGGCGCCAGCGGCGGGCAGCAAATCCAGCAAAAAGGCGAGCTGATCGGGGTAGCCCATGCCAGAGCAGCGCAAGAGCGCCGGCCGCCCGCTGGTGGGCGGCGTCGGCATCAGTAATCCGCAGCGAGTGATCGACAAGGCCAGCGGCGCGAGCAAGCTTGCGCTGGCCGAGTACTACCTGGCGGTCGCCGACCGATTGGTGCCGCAATTGGCTGGCAGGCCACTGTCCATCGTTCGTGCACCTGAAGGCGTCGACGGCGAAAGCTTTTTCCAACGCCATTGCGGTCGGTTGAAGATGCCGCACATGCGCGCACTGCCGAAAAACCTCGATCCCGAGCATGCGCGGCTGATCCAGGCGGACAACATCACCGCGGTCATCGAGGCCGTGCAGATGGGTACCGTCGAGTTCCACACCTGGAACGCGCGCAGTGATCGCGTCGAGCGGCCCGATCGAGTCATTTTCGATCTCGACCCCGATCCCGCGTTGCCCTGGTCGAGCATGGTGGAAGCGACCGAGCTGACGCTGCGGCTGCTGGACGACCTGGGATTGCAGGCCTTCCTCAAGACCAGCGGAGGCCGCGGCATGCATGTCGTGATGCCGCTCGATCGTCGGCACGACTGGGACCTGGCCCGGCAGTTCGCTCGCTCGGTCACCGAGCGGCTGGCGCGCGAGGCGCCGGAGCTGATCGTCGACAAGATGGGCCCGCAGAATCGGGTCGGGCGAATTTTCGTGGACTACCTGCGCAACCAGCGCGGGGCGAGCACCGTTGCCGCCTATTCGGTCAGGGCGCGTCCGGGGCTGGCGGTATCCGTGCCTGTCGAGCGTGAGGAGCTGGCGCAGCTGGAGAGAGCCGATCGCTGGAACATCGGCAACCTGGATGAGCGTTTGCGGGCATTACGCAGCGACCCGTGGGCCCGCTACGGCGCCGTTCGACAGGGGCTGACGCAGGCACTGCTCAAGCGCCTGGAGAAAGGTTGAGACATCAGTGTGGCGGCGAGCGATCAGGTCGTCTGGGGATCGTCGGTATCCGCCACGGTCTGGTTTCCATATGGCGCGCCGGGCTTGTGTTCGTCCAGCTCCTCGGCACAAGGCACCTGCGGCACATCGCCCGGCTTGTCATGCACGATCGGGTCGGGTTGCGGCACATCGGGTCGCACGTGAGTCATCGTCGTTCTCCTGGTGTTAGCCAGCTCAGCCTTGGCGGCCGTTCTGCATTGATCGGCTTACATGGGCGAGGTTCCGGCCAATCGTCGCTGCTCGCGGCGCTGGCGACATTCGGCGTGGTCGGGTTCGGCACCCGCTCACGGGGGGCTTGAAACCGGCAACTGCCGTATTGCGCTCCACCAGGCTCGACCGGTCGCCGGACGGGCTGGCTAACGGCCGCCCGGGGCTGAACTTTCCAGGGTCCCTTGGCTCGGAAGAAAGAGCCGACGAAAACCGTACCGGTCGCCTCCCGAACCGCACGTTGACGCGTCCAGAGGCGGCTCGGGCAGACCGAACCCACGCCCCAGGAGCCCCTTTCGATGAGTGATGCAAAGCCTACCGCGACGATTCACCCTCGACTCGAAGAAGCCCTGCAGATGCCGCGCATCGCCATCGAATCCACCTTGCCGGTGTTGGATGAAGGGCGCTTTGCTGCCAAGGCGGTCATCGGCCAGCCGGTAGTCGTAACCAGCAAGATTTTCGCCGACGGGCATGACCAGCTTGCCGCCGCCGTGTGCTGGCGTGAGAAGGGCGAAACCAGTTGGCGTCGCGCGCGACTGAAGCTGCTCGGCAATGACGCCTGGCAAGGCCAGTTCACCCCGACCCAGGTGGCCGAGCATGAGTTCGTCATCGAGGCCTGGTGGGATGTTTTCGAAACCTATCGCTACGAGTTGTCGAAAAAACACACCGCTGGCGTGCCGGTGCATCTGGAACTGGAAGAAGGGCGGCTGTTGCTGGAAAAGGCCACGGCCCGCGCCCAAGGTGAAAACCGCGCGGTGCTCGACGATCTGGTGCACCGCCTCGGTATAACCCACACCGACGATGAGCGCGTTTCGCTGTTGCTTGCGCCGGACACGGCTGCTGCGATGGCCACGGCGGATCCTCGCGAACATTGCAGTCGCAGTGCTGTGTATCCGCTGGATGTCGAGCGCCCGCTGGCGCAGTTCGCCAGCTGGTATGAGTTGTTCCCGCGCTCTGAAACCGACGACCCGAATCGCCACGGCACCTTCCGCGACGTGCACAAGCGCCTGCCCGCCATTCGCGACATGGGCTTCGACGTGCTGTATTTCCCCCCGATCCACCCGATCGGGCGCCAGCACCGCAAGGGGCCGAACAACAGCCTGCTGGCCGGTCCGAACGATCCGGGCAGCCCCTATGCCATCGGCAGCGAGGATGGCGGGCACGACGCCATTCATCCCGAACTGGGCACACTGGACGACTTCCATGAGCTGGTTGCAGCGGCGCGTGAACACGGCCTGGAAATCGCCCTCGATTTCGCCATCCAGTGCTCGCAGGATCACCCCTGGCTCAAGGAACACCCAGGCTGGTTCTCCTGGCGCCCGGACGGCACCATCAAATATGCGGAGAACCCTCCGAAGAAGTATCAGGACATCGTCAACGTCGACTTCTATGCCGAGGATGCCAAGCCGGCTCTGTGGCTGGCGCTGCGCGATGTGGTCTGGCACTGGGTTGAGCAGGGCGTGAAGATATTCCGGGTCGACAACCCGCACACCAAGCCGCTGCCGTTCTGGGAGTGGCTGATTGCCGATATCCGCGAGC
Source organism: Pseudomonas sp. E45-MNA-CIBAN-0222 (assembly GCF_040310405.1). NCBI lineage: Bacteria > Pseudomonadati > Pseudomonadota > Gammaproteobacteria > Pseudomonadales > Pseudomonadaceae > Pseudomonas > Pseudomonas sp. E45-MNA-CIBAN-0222. Next base: position 493,872 of record NZ_JBEOPU010000001.1, on the reverse strand, counting down.
GCGACCGCGACGTGATGTTCCTCTCCGAAGCGTTCACACGCCCCGGCATGATGGCGCGGCTGGGCAAGATCGGTTACAGCCAGAGCTACACCTATTTCACCTGGCGCAACACCAAGGCCGAGCTGAGCGAGTACCTCACCGAGCTGAACGAGCCGCCGCTGCGCGACTGCTACCGACCGAATTTTTTCGTCAATACACCGGATATCAATCCATTTTTCCTGCACGACTCTGGCCGTGCGGGCTTCCTGATTCGTGCCGCGCTGGCCACCATGGGTTCGGGCCTGTGGGGCATGTACTCGGGCTTTGAGCTGTGCGAGTCGGCGGCGATTCCGGGCAAGGAAGAGTATCTGGATTCCGAGAAGTACCAGATCCGTGTTCGCGACTATCACGCGCCGGGCAACATCGTTGCCGAGATCGCCCAGCTCAATCGCATCCGCCGGATGAATCCGGCGCTGCAAACGCACCTTGGCTTCAAGGCGTACGTCGCCTACAACGACAACATTCTCTACTTCGGTAAGCGCACCGCGGACCTGTCGAACTTCATTCTGGTGGCTATCAGCCTCGACCCGCACAACGCTCAGGAAGCGCATTTCGAACTGCCGCTGTGGGAACTCGGGCTGCCGGACGACGCGCATACCCAGGGTGAGGACTTGATGAATGGCCATCGCTGGACCTGGTACGGCAAGACTCAATGGATGCGTATCGATCCGGCGCACTTGCCATTCGGGATCTGGCGCCTAACGGCTCAACAGCCAGATCCGGACCTCAAGTAAATTCTAGGTTGCAGCTATTAATCCATATTGATCAATTAGTTATGTTGCTCTCTTAATGTGGATTCAGCTGCGGCTCCGCCGTTGCCCGCCGATTGCCCGCGGGCCTTCACACCGCTACAGGAATGAAGCACATGGCAAAACCGCGCAAACCCGCCGCCTTCATCAAGGACCCGCTCTGGTACAAGGATGCGGTGGTGTATCAGGTACACCTCAAGTCCTTCTACGATTCGAATGACGATGGGGTCGGTGACTTCGTTGGGTTGATCGAAAAGCTGGATTACATCGCCGACCTTGGCGTGAATACCATCTGGCTGCTGCCGTTCTACCCGTCACCGCGACGTGATGATGGTTACGACATTGCCGATTATCGCGGCGTGCATCCTGACTACGGAAACATGGCTGATGCCCGGCGTTTCATCGCTGAGGCGCACAAGCGTGGTCTGCGGGTAATTACCGAGTTGGTCATCAACCACACGTCGGATCAGCACCCCTGGTTCCAGCGCGCGCGCAAGGCCAAGAAGGGTTCTGCTGCTAGGGATTTCTACGTTTGGTCCGATACCGATAAGAAGTACGACGGCACGCGGATTATCTTCCTTGATACCGAAAGCTCCAATTGGACCTGGGACCCGGTAGCCAAACAGTATTTCTGGCACCGTTTCTATTCACACCAGCCGGATTTGAATTTCGACAATCCGCAGGTCATGAAAGCGGTATTGGCGGTAATGCGTTACTGGCTGGACATGGGTATCGACGGTCTTCGCCTGGACGCGATTCCCTATTTGGTCGAGCGCGACGGCACCAACAACGAGAACCTGCCGGAAACTCACGCGGTGCTCAAGGCGATCCGCGCCGAGATCGACGCCAACTATCCCGACCGCATGCTGCTGGCCGAAGCCAACCAGTGGCCCGAAGACACGCAGCTGTATTTCGGCGGAGAAGACGGCGGCCCGGGTGACGAATGCCACATGGCCTTCCACTTCCCGCTGATGCCGCGCATGTACATGGCCATCGCCCAGGAGGACCGCTTCCCGATCACCGACATCCTGCGCCAGACCCCGGACATCCCGGAGAACTGCCAGTGGGCGATCTTCCTGCGCAACCACGACGAGCTGACGCTGGAGATGGTGACCGACAAGGAGCGCGACTACCTGTGGAACTACTATGCCTCGGACAAGCGCGCACGGATCAACCTGGGCATACGCCGGCGCCTGGCGCCACTGCTGGAGCGGGATCGCCGGCGGATCGAGTTGCTCAACAGCCTGCTGCTCTCCATGCCCGGTACGCCGGTGATCTACTACGGCGACGAGATCGGCATGGGCGACAACATCTTCCTCGGCGACCGCGACGGCGTACGCACGCCGATGCAGTGGTCGGTGGACCGCAACGGCGGCTTCTCCCGCGCCGATCCACCGAACCTGGTTTTGCCGCCGGTGATGGACCCGCTCTACGGCTACTACACGATCAACGTCGAGGCCCAGCAGCGCGATCCGCATTCGCTGCTCAACTGGACGCGGCGGATGCTGACCATCCGCAAGCAGTTCAAGGCCTTCGGCCGCGGCACCCTGAAGATGCTCGCGCCGAGCAACCGCCGCATCCTCGCCTATATGCGTGAGTTCACCGGGGCGAATGGTGAATCGGAAATTATCTTCTGCGTGGCCAACGTTTCGCGATCTGCCCAGGCGGCGGAGCTGGAAATGTCGCAGTACGCCGGGATGGTGCCGGTGGAGATGGTCGGCGGCAGTGCATTCCCTCCGATCGGACAGTTGCCGTATCTACTGACCTTGCCGCCGTACGGCTTTTACTGGTTCCAGCTGGCGCCAACCAACCAGATGCCGAGCTGGCACCAGGAGCCGGTGGATACCATGCCGGACTTCCAGACGCTGGTGCTCAAGCGCCTGGATACCCTTACTGCCGCCAACCGGCGTATTCTGGAAACCGAATCGCTGCCGGCTTACCTCCCCAAACGGCGCTGGTTCGCCGCCAAGGATGTTGCGATCGAGTCGGTCCGTATCAGCTACTGCGTGCCATTCGGCGATCCGAACCGCCCGGTGCTGCTCAGCGAGCTGTGCGTGGAATCCGCCGGACGCAGCGATCTGTACCAGCTGCCGCTGGGTTTTCTTGCCGAGACCGATTTCGAAGCTGCTTTGCCGCAGCAACTGGCTCTGGCCCGCGTGCGGCGGGGACCGCAGGTCGGCTTGATGACGGACGCCTTCGCGCTGGAGCAGTTCAGCGCCGCAGTCATTCAGGGCCTGCGCGACGAGCTGGTACTGCCTTGCAACGACGGTGAGATCCGCTTCGTGCCGATGCCGCAACTGGCCGACCTGCAATTGCCGGGGCACCCCGAGGTGCGCTTTATCTCTGCGGAGCAGTCGAACAGCTCGGCGATCATCGACAACAAGGTGATGATCAAATTGCTCCGTCGCGTGGCACCGGGCGTCCACCCTGAACTGGAAATGGGCGGTTTCCTCACTGAACGCGGTTTCGCCCACATCTCCGGCATGCTCGGTCAGGTCAGCCGCATCAACAAGCAGGGCGAGCCGGTTGCCCTGATGGTGATCCAGCATTTCCTCGACAGCCAGGGCGATGCCTGGGTGTGGACGCTGAACAACCTCGACCGCGCGGTGCGTGACGAAATCGCCGGTGGCGTGTCGATGCACGAGAACCAGTTCAGCGCCCTCGACGAACTACAGGCCTTCAACCGCCTGCTCGGTCAGCAGCTCGGCGAGATGCACATGGCGCTTGCCACGCAGACCGAAGATCCGGCCTTCGCCTACGAAAGCACCAGCAAAGCCGACACCAAGCAGTGGGAGCAGAGCGTCAGCGCGCAGCTGGAACAGGCCCTGCAGCGCCTCGAGGAACATCGCTCGAGCTTCGATCGCAAGGAGGCTACCGCGCTCGGCCAACTGCTGGCGCGGCGCGACAAGCTGCTCGAACAAGTGCAACGTCTGGCTGCTAGAACCGTTGGTGGCGTGCGGACCCGTGTCCACGGCGACCTGCACCTCGGCCAGGTGCTGGTGGTGCAGGGTGATGCCTACTTCATCGACTTCGAAGGGGAGCCGGCCCGCTCGCTGGATGAGCGGCGCGCCAAACATAGTCCGTTCAGGGATGTCTCAGGCCTGCTGCGTTCGTTCGAGTACGCCGCTGCCATGACCATCCGCGGTGCGCAGGTCAGCGACAGCACGCCCGAGGCCGATCAGGCGCGGCAGCGTATCGCGGCGAGTTACCAGAGCAGTGCGCAGGCGGCCTTCCTCGAAGCCTACCGCGAGGCCACCGCCGAGTTGCCGCACGACTGGCGCGACGCGGATGGCGCGAATGCTGCACTGCTGCTGTTCAGCCTGGAAAAATGCGCTTACGAGATCGTTTACGAAGCGGAGAACCGACCAACCTGGTTGCCCGTCCCGCTACAGGGATTGCTGGCCCTGGCACAACAGCTTTTCGATGGAGGCTCCAATGACTGATCGTCCGGTTCTGACCATGCCAGGGGAAACCCTGATGCCCAGCGACGCCGATGTAGACGCCCTGGTGCGAGCCGAGCATGGCAACCCGTTTTCCATTCTCGGGCCGCATCCTGACGGCGGGGGAATCGTGATACGCGCCTACCTGCCCAATGCCCTGGGTGCCGAAGTGCTTGATCGCGATGAGCAACTGCTTGCCGTGATGGAGCAGGGGCAGGTGCCCGGATTCTTCTTTATCCGCCTGCCACATCAGCAACCCTACCTGCTGAAGATTCGCTGGGCCGGCGGCGAGCAGATCACTGAAGACCCCTACAGCTTCGGTCCGCAACTGGGCGAGCTGGACATGCACCTGTTTTCCGAAGGCAATCACCGGCAGATCGGCCGGGTATTCGGCTCGCAGGTGCTGGAAGTGGACGGTGTGCAGGGCGTGCGCTTCGCCGTGTGGGCGCCCAACGCGCGCCGAGTGTCGATAGTCGGCAGCTTCAATGGTTGGGACGGTCGCCGTCATCCGATGCGGCTGCGCTTTCCGTCCGGCGTGTGGGAGTTGTTCATCCCGCGACTGCAGCCGGGCGATACCTACAAATACGAGATTCTCGGGCCGAACGGCATCCTGCCGCTCAAGGCCGACCCGATCGCCCTGGCAACCGAGCACCCGCCGGGCACCGCTTCGGTCATCGCCCGGCCGCTGGACTACCAGTGGAAGGACCATTGCTGGTTGCAGCAGCGCGCCGCGCGCCAGTCGGTCAAGGCGCCGATGAGCATCTACGAGCTGCATGCGGGCTCCTGGCGACGTGACGGTGGTGACGATGGCCGCCTGTACGACTGGCACGAACTGGCCGAGCGCCTGATCCCCTACGTAGTGGACATGGGTTTCACCCACATCGAGCTGATGCCGATCATGGAGCATCCCTTCGGCGGCTCCTGGGGTTACCAGCTGCTCTCGCAGTTCGCGCCAAGTGCGCGCTACGGCAACGCTCATGATTTCGCCGAGTTCGTCGACGCCTGCCATAACGCCGGCATCGGTGTGATCCTCGACTGGGTGCCGGCGCACTTTCCCACCGACGCCCATGGCCTGGGCGAATTCGACGGCACCGCGCTGTACGAATACGCGCACCCGTTCGAGGGCTTCCATCAGGACTGGGATACCTACATCTACAACCTCGGCCGCACCGAGGTGCACGGCTTCATGCTCGCTTCGGCGCTGCACTGGCTGCGCGAATTCCACGTCGATGCCCTGCGTGTCGATGCGGTGGCGTCGATGCTCTATCGCGACTATTCGCGCAAGGACGGCGAGTGGATTCCCAACCGCCATGGCGGGCGCGAGAACCTCGAGGCGATCGACTTCCTGCGCCATCTGAACGACGTAGTGGCCACGGAAACCCCTGGCGCGCTGGTGATCGCCGAGGAATCGACAGCCTTTCCGGGCGTCAGCAAGCCCACCAGCGAAGGTGGCCTCGGCTTCTCCTACAAGTGGAACATGGGCTGGATGCACGACTCGCTGAAGTACATCCAGGAAGACCCGATCAATCGGCAGTACCACCACGACAAGATGACCTTCAGCATGGTCTACGCCTATTCCGAGCACTTCGTCCTGCCGATTTCCCACGACGAAGTGGTCCACGGCAAAGGCTCGCTGGTCGACAAGATGCCCGGGGATCGATGGCAGAAGTTCGCCAACCTGCGCGCCTACTTGTCGTTCATGTGGACGCACCCGGGCAAGAAGCTGCTGTTCATGGGCAGCGAGTTCGGCCAGTGGCGCGAGTGGAACCATGACCGCGAGCTGGACTGGCATCTGCTCGAAGAGGCCGATCACCGTGGCGTGCAGAACCTGGTGCGCGATCTGAACCGGCTGTACAGCCAGGAACCGGCGTTGCACGAATTGGACAGCGACCCGCAGGGCTTTCAGTGGCTGATCGGCGATGATCGCGCCAACAGCGTGTTCGCCTGGCTGCGCAAGAGCTCGACCGGGCATCCGCTGCTGGTGGTTGCCAACTTCACGCCGGTGGTACGTGAGGCCTACCGCATCGGCGTTCCGGTGGACGCCAAGTGGCTGGAGGTCTTCAACAGCGATGCAGGTTGCTACGGCGGCTCCAATACCGGAAACGGTGGCGGCATGCTCGCCGAGCCGATCGAGAGTCATGGCGAGAAGGTTTCGCTGTCGCTGACCTTACCCCCCCTTGGTGTACTGGTGTTGCGACCGCAGGTCTAGGGATACAAGCCAGGCCTAGAGACTGATAGCCAGGCAGGACGCAAGACGCCGCTCGGATGCTTCGAGCGGCGTCTTTGCGTTTGCGGGTAGTCATTTGCACGTCGGCATGCGCCATCGAGCAGCGTGTGGTTCGCAGCCGGGGCTGGGTAAGGCTAGCGACTTGCTGCTCGCATCCACGCAATCGGTGGGCTGAAGCCCACCCTACAGGGGGGCGTTGCGGGCTAGGCGGTTTGTAGAGTGGGTTTAGTCGGATAAGGGTGCAGCTTCGCTCCGCACCGGGGCGTTCGTAGGGTGGGCTCCAGCCCACCGATAAGGCTGACTACGTCGCCACAGGCGCCGCAACCGCTCGCTTAACCCGCTTCCTGCGACGCCGGCTGCTGCTCACCTGTCTGGTTGCTGCTGCGGAGCTTTTTCGCTCTCGCCTCTAGAACCACATAGACCAGCGTCGCCAGCAATAGAGGAATCAGGAAGTACACCACCCGATAGCCGATCAGACCGCCAACGATGGCGCCCTTGCTCATTTCGTCGGCGAGCATGGCGACGAACACGGCTTCGATTACCCCGAGCCCGGCAGGGATATGGGCTACCACGCCGGCAATGCTGCTGATCATTAGAATCCCGAGCACCTCGGGGTAGTCCGCCTTCTGAGAGAGCATGAAGTACACCACGAGCGCCATCAGTGACCAGTTCGCCGCCCCCAGAACCAACTGCACCAGCGCCAGACGCAGCGACGGCAGATGTATTTCGTGGCCGCGCACGGTCCAGGAGCGCTGCTTGGAAAATCCGCAGAGGCCCAGATAGACGACGCACGCCACGAGCAGCCCGGCGCCGACTATACGCAACGCGGTAAAGCCGATATCCCAGCTCGCCGGAGGCTCTATCCAGCCCATCAAGAAAATCATCCCGGCCAGCCACATGTAGCCCAGCCAGTTGGTGAGCACACTCAGCGTAAATACCCGGGTGATTTGCGACGGTCGCAACCCTAGCCTGGAGTACAAGCGGAAACGCAGGGCGATGCCGCCGACCCATGCGCTGAGGTTCAGGTTGAACGCGTAACAGACGAAGGTCACCGGGAGGATCTGTCGCACCGGTAGATCGTGGCGCGCATATCCTTTACCCAGCACGTCGAAAAAGCAGTACACGACATAGCTGCCCACAGCCGCGGCGCCCGCCATCCACAGCGTTTCTGCGCGATAGTTTCGCAGCGTACTGTAGACCTCCTGCCAGTCGAGGTTGCGCGCCAGACCGATCAGTAGAGCCGCCACTAGAGCGAAGAACACGTAGGTGAGGATTTTCTTGATCAGCGGCCAGCGCCGACGCCAACCGCTTTTCGCCTCGCCCTGGCTAGTCTGGGTCATGGCTGTTCTCGTTGAATGGGAGAGGGCACTGGATCCAGCGGCGGCGTTTCGACGTCGATCAGTTCCAGGCGTGGCTTGTGCTCGGGGAAAAGGCTTACCAACCCCGGGAAGTGCCGCAGGAAGTGGAAGATCAGAAACGCCAAGGGCGCTCGCCACCAGAAGCCACGAATGATTCGCTCCAGAGGAATGCGTTTGCAGTCGGCCTGCAGAAGGTGGTCAAGCCGCTCATGCAGCTGGCGGTTGAACACGTGGTCGCGAATGATCAGGTTCGCTTCCAGATTAAGTGACAGGCTCAGCGGATCGAGGTTGCTCGAACCGACAGTCGACCACTCGTAATCGGTCAGTGCGACCTTGCCGTGCAGCGGTCGGCGGCAGTATTCGTGAATCTCCACTCCGTCGCGCATCAGATAGTTGTAAAGCATTCGCGCACCGAACTTGGCGATCGGCATGTCCGGCTCGCCTTGCAGGATCAGGCGTACCCGTACTCCGCGCCTAGCTGCATTGCGTATTTCTCTCAATACGCGGTAGCCGGGGAAGAAATAAGCGTTAGCAATCAATAGCCTGGAGCGTGCATCTCGAATTGCTTGAAGGTAGTGCTCTTCGATGTCGTTGCGATGCTGGTCGTTGTCGCGGGTGACGAACAATGCTCGTGCCTCGCCGCGGCTGATGCCGCCATAGCCAGGTGTTTGCTGGCGCAGCCGGCGACGCCACCAGCGATGTGTCGGTTTGTCCGGCGCGATCTGGCTCAGGGCGAAATGATGGATATCCCGCACTACGGGACCTTCCACCTGCAGGGCATAGTCCTGCTTGGCGGCCGGGCCGAAGTCGCCCAGGTGATCGGCGGAAAAGTTGATGCCGCCAATGAAGGCAGTCTCGCCATCGACGACCACGATCTTGCGATGCATGCGGCGGAACACATTGAGCCGCCGCCCCAGCAGACGCTTGCCTGGGTCGAACATGTGAATGCGTACGCCGACCTGGGTCATGGCGGTGACGAAGTCGCCGGACAGGTCCGCCGAACCATAACCATCGACAGTGACATCGACGCTGGCACCGTTTTCGGCGGCCGCTATCAACGCCTTCTGCAGTTCGGTGCCTACCTTGTCCTGAAACAGGATGAAGGTTTCCAGCAGCACCTCTTTCTTGGCCTGGGCGATCACCTCGAACACTCGAGGAAAGAACTCTTCGCCGTTTTCCAGTAACTGAAGGCGATTACCGTCTCTCCAGTGGTAACTCATATATGTATCTCCACCGCTAGGGGCAGATGATCGGACAAGTGTGTCCAGGGTTTGTTACCAAGTATTTGTGGATTGTGGCTGCTGGCATTGCGCACATAAATTCGGTCCAGACGTAGCATTGGCCAACGCGCCGGGAAGGTTTTGGCCACCTGGCCGTGGGACACGGCGAACACTTCGTGCAGCCCTGCACAGCGATCCAGCGTTTGGGTGGCTTTCAGCCGCCAGTCGTTGAAATCACCGGCGACCACCACAGGCGCACCTTTTGGTAGCGAGTCGAGCAGGTCGCAAAGTAGCGCCAACTGCTGCTGGCGATGCGCCTCGCGCAGGCCGAGATGCACGCAGATGGCGTGAAATTCATCGTGCCCGGGCACTTGCAGCACGCTGTGCAGCAGCCCGCGCCGCTCCGGTCCGGCGATGGAGATGTCGAGGTTCTCATAGCGAATGATCGGGAATTTGGATAGCAGGGCGTTGCCGTGGTCGCCGTCGGGGTAGACCGCATTACGACCGTAGGCGAAATCGGTCCAGATGCTGTCGGCCAGAAACTCGTATTGCGGTGTGGAGGGCCAGTTATGAAAGCGCATCGCGTGCTTATCGTGGGTGCCAAGTACCTCCTGCAGGAACACCACGTCCGCTGAAACGCTACGCACGGCTTCACGCAGTTCCGGCAAAATGAACCGGCGGTTCAGGGCCGTGAAACCCTTGTGGGTGTTTACGGTGAGGAGGCGGATCGAGTTGACCGCCGTAGCCATGTGGGCATCGAGATCGGCACTTTCGATTGGGTGGTCTTTGTCCAGAGTCAAACTTCAGCTCCTTCTAGTTGGCCGGGCGTGGCCTGCAGGTGTTCATCCAGGCCGAGCCGGTGCAGCAGTTGCCGCGCGTCATAGGGTGCGCGGACCTTCACGTCGTTATCGAAATAGCAGTACACCTCACGGGAGCGGCGCGCCCGTGGTGTTTTCTTGCTGATCAGACGGGCATCGTCAGGCTGACGGCCTTCGCTCCAAAGCTGGATGCGATGGCTCCAGCTGGCCAAAGCCTCATCGGTGTAACCGCTGGTATAGAGCTCCTCGGCGCCATGCAGGCGGATGTAGATGAAATCGCTGGTGAGGTCTTCATAGTTGGGCCACTTGCCGGCGGTATCGGCCACCACCAGTGCGACCCGATACTTGCGCAGCAGGGCGATGAATTCGGGGTCGACGAAGCTTGTGTTGCGTATTTCGACGGCGTGCCGCATGCGCCGCTTGCGGTCGATGGACAGATAACTGCGGCCTTCCATGCGTGGCTCGCACTGTTTGGCGATTGCCAGCGCTGCTTCGGTGTCGTGGGGCAGCTGACGGAGAAACGTCCCGAACAGTTCTGCATCGAACTTGAACGACGGCGGAAACTGCCAGAGGATCGGGCCGAGCTTTTCCTTGAGCTGGAAAATGCCCGAGGCGAAGAAATTGGCGAGTGCTTTTTCAACCTCCTGGAGCCTGCGCACGTGGGTGATGTAGCGCGGTCCCTTGATGCTGAAGACAAAGCCTCTGGGCGTGTCGGCATACCAGTCGGCATAGCGCTCGGGCGTTTGCAGCGAGTAGAACGAGCCATTGATCTCTATGCTGCTCACCGCCCGCGAGGCAAAGCACAGCTCTTTCTTCTGCGTCAGCCCCTTGGGATAGAAGTCGCCACGCCATGGGGCATAGCGCCAGCCGGACATGCCGATATGAATGCTCGCCATACTGCCGCCCTACGTGAGGATCTGCTGGGTGAAGAGGGCGCTCGCCGCTGCGCCTTTTTCTTCGAGAAAAACGAGGTTGACCGCGTTCATAAACACTCCTAATCGCCGATGCGCGCATGAAAAACTCCGACGCACGAAGCGGCAGTGCGACCGGTGATGCACCGGTGTCCCGGCTTCAATCAGAGCGTCCCGCGAATAGCGGAAGCTCGATAAAGCGCGGCAACAATGCCTACGCGCCCATCTGTTCCGACTTTTGCGCGCTGCAGCGGTTCATCTTTTCTCGGGAGGCTGGGGGAGATTCGGCACGGCAGGCGCGAGTGCGATGGTGATCAGTAGGGCGCTGAACGTGCCCTGCAGGCGAAGGGCAAAGCTAGTCTGCTGTCAGGCTCCACGGCAGGTCGCCAGAAAATGCATCGACCAGATAATCGATCATTACCCGAACCTTGGCTGGTGGACGGCGATCGGGTGGGTAGACCACGTGAATCCCGCCGAGCTCGACGCAAGGCTGGTCCAGTTCAAGGGCAACCAACTCACCACTGCGCAGGGCTTTGGCGACAATGAACTGCGGCTTGTAGATCACGCCCTGGCCACCGACCGCGGCGGCCACCAGGGCTTCACCGTTATTGGCCACCAGGTCGCCGCTGACTGCGATCCGCACCTCGCCGTTGCGGCCAAAGGGCCAGACCTTGCCTGCGGCGAGGTTCGGCAGGCTGTAACCCAGGCAGTTGTGCTGCCCCAGATCGGCGACGCTGCGCGGCACTCCACGTTCGTCCAGGTAGCGCGGCGAGGCACAGACCAGCAACGGGCAGTCTGCAAGCCGCCGTGCCTGCATGGAGCTGTCCTGCAGCTGGCCGATACGAACGGCCATGTCCCAGCCGCCGTCGATCAGGTCGACCCGGCTGTCGGTTAGGCCTAGCTCCACTTTCACTGCCGGATGGCGGCGGCTGAACTCCGGAATGAGTGGGGCGATGAAGTGCGTGCCGAACGTCAGCGGCACATTCATTCGCAGCAGCCCGGTGGCCTCGATCCGTTGCGACGCTACGCTGGCTTCGGCTTCCTCGATCTCCGGCAGGATGCGCTGACAGGCCTCCAGATAGTTGCTGCCGGCCTCGGTCAGGCTCAGGCGACGCGTACTGCGGTGGAATAGCTTGACCCCAAGGCGCGCCTCCAGTGCGTCAACGTGCTTGCTGGCCATTGCCGGCGACATGTCCAGATGGCGCGCTGCCGCCGAGAGGCTGCCTGCCGTGGCAGCGCGAACGAATACGCGCATGCCGGTAATTCTATCGAGCATCGCGGCTCCTACTCAGAGTAAAAACTGTCTGTGCTTCTTAATGGGTTCTCTCACCCTTGAGTGTAGGTCATGCTTTGTCCCATGTCCTTCCCGGAGCCCGATCATGCCTGCCAGTGCCCAAGCTGCCGACCAAACCATGCCGACGCTGTTCGTGCCTCATGGCGCCGGGCCTTGCTTCTTCATGGACTGGAACCCGCCGACCGCCTGGAATGCCACGGCCGAGTTTCTCAATGGGATTGCTGCGACGCTACCGACAAAGCCCACGGCCATCGTGCTGGTATCCGGTCACTGGTTGCAGCCAACTTTCAGCGTAACCAGCGCTGCGCGACCCGGGTTGATCTACGACTATCACGGCTTTCCAGCGCATACCTATGAACTGCGCTACCCGGCATCAGGCGATCCGCAGCTTGCTACGCGCATCACAGCCTTGCTCGAAGGTACTTCGCTATGCGCCCACGAAGATCAACAGCGTGGCTTTGACCACGGCACGTTCATCCCGCTGAAACTCATGTTTCCCAATGCGGATATCCCGGTGGTGCAGCTCTCGTTGCGCAACGATCTCGATCCTCTCGCGCATATCCAGGCTGGCCGCGCGCTGCAGCCGCTGCGCGATGAAGGCGTACTGATCGTCGGTAGCGGTATGAGTTTTCACAACATGCGCGGCTATGGCGATCCACGCTTCGCTTCGATTTCCGATGAGTTCGATAACTGGCTTAGCGCAGCGGTGGAATCCACCCCGCAGCAGCGTGATGACGCTCTGCAGCACTGGGAAGCAGCACCCGCAGCAAGGCTATGTCATCCGTCTCGTGCCGAGGAGCATCTGATCCCGCTACTGGTGGCTGCGGGCGCCGCGGCGAACTCGAAAGGGCGCAGGGTCTTCAGCGACCGCGTCATGCATACCACGCTCTCGGCCTACCGGTTTGGCTGACGCGTATCCATCCAACAGGAGAAACGATCCATGTATCAGGCCCATGCCCGCATCGCTGCGCAAAACCCCGAGCGGCTGATCAAGCGCCTATGTAACCACTGGCGGCACAAATTTCCCGTGCAGCTGGACGAGCAGGGCGGAGTGATCGAACTGCCGCTCGGTCGCTGCAGTCTGCACGCCAGCGAGGGCTATCTGGACGCGCAGTTGGAGACTGCCGATCAAGCCAAGCTGCAGCAGTTGCAGAAGGTGGTCGCCGATCACCTGGAGCGCATGGCCGGCGACGAATCGCTGGTTATCGCCTGGAAAGCCGAGGCCGGTGTGCAGCCCGCTGCCGGGCGGGCGGAGAGCCGTACGCTCGATTCGCCAAGTCGCTACGGCACCGTTTCGCGGGTATTTCACTGGCTGATGGCGCTGCTGATCGTCTGGCAGTTTCTCAAACTGGGCGACCGCATCGCCGAAGGTGAGCACTGGGTCGGCGAGACGCTCGTGCCCTGGCACGTTTCCCTGGGCGCCGTGCTGATGGTTCTGGTAGTGCTGCGCATCGTCTGGTCACTGAGTCAGCTCAGGCAACGCCCGCAGCATGATCCGGCCACCGCGTGGCTGGTCAAGGGCGGCCATCTGGCTCTCTATGCCTGCATGCTGCTGATGCCGATTACCGGTGTGCTGTATCTGGTCGGCAATGGCTACGGCCTTAAGGTGTTTGGCCAGCAGCTGGTAGAGAAGGGCCCGGAAATCGCCTGGGCGGCTTCGGTTGGCGGAGTCCATTCACCACTGGCTTGGCTGACCGTTCTATTGGTGATCGGTCACATCGCCGCGGCGCTTTACCACCGCCTGGTCAAGCGAGACGACATCATGCAGCGCATGCTCTGACGCTTGCCCCGATTACTGGCTGCTCAGCGCAAAGTTGGGCAGCGATTCCACCGGCTGGGTGAAGCGGAAAGGAATCGACAACATCGAGCTGCCGTAGGGCTTCTGCACCACGAAGTGCAGGTGCGGACCGGTGCTGCGGCCGGTATTGCCGGACTTGCCGAGCAGCGTGCCGACTTTGACCTTCTGTCCTGGGCTGACCCGTACCGAACCGCGGCTCAGGTGCAGGTAGGCGCTGTGCGTGCCGTCATCATGTTCAATGCGTACGTAGTTGCCAGCCGGGTCGGGCAAGCGCCCACCCTGACCGTTGCGGACTTTCACCACGGTGCCCGCCCGTGCCGCCACGATGGGTGTGCCTACGGGCATGGCGATGTCCACTGCGTATCGGCCACTAGGCGAGTTGTGGCTGAAGTCGCCGCCAGCCCCTTGAGAAATTCGGAACGGCCCACCTTGCCAGGGCAGTGCATAGGCCGGCCCGGCAACTGATCCTGGCCGATCCGGTTCTGGCGAGAAGATCAGCGCGTAACTGAACGAATGCTTGAACATGATGGGCCCGCCAGCCTGGCGTTTGCTGAGCGTCGCCACCCGCACTCTGCTGTTGGCCGGCACAGTCTTGCGGATCACGCCTTTGCCGACGCCAGCGACGTTGACCATCCGGGTCAGTCGCAAGGTGACTTCCACGGGGACTTCAAGGGTGTTGCTGACATCCATCGCCTTGCCGCTGCCGGCGCGATTGATCAACAAGCGCACTGATCCTGGCTTGTCGGCGGCTTTCACCTGGGTGCTGGAGGCAAAGGCAGACGTCAGTGGGACGAGCCCGATCAGTAACAAAAGGGGATAGATAAGCGGTCGCAGAGAGAGCATGACGTGTGATCCATCACGGAAATGACAGGGCTGCCGGCGACGAGCAGAACGAATCCGTTAGTTGATTAGGGGGCCGCGCTGGTTTTGGGACTTGAGTCACGCGACGAGGTTCACTGCCGCGTGTCTTTTTTTGAGTGAATCCGCCAAACCCGCACCTGACATTGCGCCAGGTGCGGGTGTTCGATCAGGTCATTCTTCCGACTTGATCAACTCAAGCAGTAGCAAGGATCGTCCGGTTACGGCGTATTCATCATTGAAGTCGAAACGCTCGGGCCGTGCGGTTGGGTGGTTGGTGTCGATCAAGCGGTTCCAGTAGATGCCTTGCGGCACTTCCGGCAGCGTGAAATTCACCAGGTCGTGGTGGGCGTTGACGATCAGCAGCAAGGTAGCGTCGGACCCCGCGCGCTTGATTCCCGTTGGCTGAGCGCGCCCGTCCAGCAGCATGCCCATGCAACGGTTGTGCGCGTCTTCCCACTGCTCGATGGACAGCTCCTCGGCGTTCGGCGCCAGCCAGGTCACGTCCTTTACACCCAGCTCTTCGTTGTAGGCGCCAACCAGGAAGCGGCTGCGGCGCAGCATCGGATAGCGTTGGCGCAGGCGAATAAGCTTGCGGGTGAAGCCCAGCAGGCCGTAGCTGTCCTCGCTGATATCCCAGTTGACCCAACCGATCGGGCTGTCCTGGCAATACGCGTTGTTATTGCCGTGCTGGGTGCGGGCGAACTCGTCGCCAGCGACGATCATCGGCGTGCCTTGGGAGAACAGCAGCGTGGCCAGGAAGTTGCGCATCTGCCGGTAGCGCAGATCGATGATCTCCGGGTCATCGCTCGGGCCTTCTACGCCGTGGTTCCAGGACAGGTTGTTGTCACTGCCGTCGCGATTGCCCTCATCGTTGTCTTCGTTGTGCTTCTCGTTATAGGAAACCAGATCCTTGAGAGTGAAGCCATCGTGGGCAGTGATGAAGTTGACTGAGCTGAACGGCCGGCGTCCGCGCTGGTTGAACAGATCGCCAGAGCCGGTCAGGCGACTGGCGAAGTCGGCGAGCTGGCCGTCATCGCCTTTCCAGAAGGCACGAGTGGTATCGCGAAACTGATCGTTCCACTCCGCCCAGCCCGGTGGGAAACCGCCGACCTGATAACCGCCGGGACCACAGTCCCAGGGTTCGGAAATCAATTTGGTCTTGGCCAGGACCGGGTCCTGGCGGCAGGCGACCAGGAAGCCATGGCGTTCGTCGAAGCCGTCGTGTTCGCGGCCGAGGATGGTCGCCAGATCGAAACGGAAGCCATCCACATGCATCTCGGTGGCCCAGTAACGCAGCGAGTCGGTGACCATCTGCAGGACGCAGGGGTGACTCATGTCCAGCGTGTTGCCTGTGCCGGAGTCGTTGATGTAGTAGCGCTTGTTATCCGGCATCAGACGGTAATAGGAGGCGTTGTCGATACCGCGCATGGACAGGGTAGGGCCTCGCTCGTTGCCTTCAGCCGTGTGGTTGTAGACCACATCAAGAATGACCTCGAGGTCGGCGTTGTGCAGGTGCGCGACCATCTCCTTGAACTCGGTGATTTTGCCGCTGGCCAGATATTTGGGGTGCGGCGCGAAGAACGCGATGCTGTTGTAGCCCCAGTAGTTGGCCATGCCTTTCTCCAGCAGATGCTGGTCCTGAACGAAAGCATGGATCGGCAGGAATTCTATCGACGAAACCCCGAGCTTGCGAATGTAGTCGATCACTTCCGGCGTCTTGAAGCCGGCGAATGTGCCGCGCACATCGTCTGCGACAGCCGGATGCTCCATGGTGAATCCGCGTACATGGGTCTCGTAGATAATCGTCTGGTCCCATGGCACTTGGACCGGATGATCGCGACCCCAGGTGAATGCCGGGTCGATGATCTTGCACTTGGGCACGAACGGCGCGCTGTCGCGCTCGTCGAAACTGAGGTCGCCGTCAGGGTGGCCAATGGTGTAGCCGAACAACGCTTCGGACCATTTCAGCTCGCCAACCAATTGCTTGGCATAGGGGTCGATCAGCAGCTTGTTGGGGTTGAAGCGGTGGCCGTTTTCCGGGTCATACGGGCCGTAGACTCGATACCCGTAGATCTGGCCAGGATGCGCATCCGGCAGATAGCCATGCCAGATTTCATCGGTGTACTCGGGCAGCTCGATACGCTCGAGCTCGATTTCCCCACTGGGGTCGAACAGACAAAGCTCAACCTTGGTCGCGTGGGCGGAGAAAATGGCGAAATTAACCCCCAGACCGTCCCAGGTTGCCCCGAGCGGGAAGGGCGAACCTTCGCTAATCCTGGACGGGGTCGAAACCTGTGGCGTATAGGGCTTTTTCTTACTCATGAAATCTCCATGGGCGGATTCTGCAAGGCGAACCGAGACGAGTGTCGGCGCGGACGATCATTCGACCGATCCAACGCCGACAAGATGCTTGCCGCCGGTCAGCTTTCCTTCTTCTTCGCGCGCGGGGTGCGTGTTTTCTTGATGGCTTCAGGCGTACCCGCCTTGGCATCGGTGCCGGCCTTCGGCGCAGCACGGCTGGTGCGTGGCTTGGCAGCTGTCGCTGCCTTGGCCTCGGGTTTGGGTGTCGCGTCGGTGGGCTTGGTGGCGGCCTTGCGCGGGCGGCTGGCAGGCTTGGCAGCGGCCGCACCATATTCAGCCTCGACCAGCTTGCGGGCCATTGCCCAGTGGCGTTCTTCTTCGCCTTCCGGGCAACCCTCGGATTGCCAGATCTGGTAAGCGAACTCGCGGATACGTTGCTCTTCTGAACTCATTGTTGGGATTCTCCTGTTGCTTTGGTAAACGTATGCAGGACGGACACCGACAGCCGATCCAGAACGTGCGCAGCCTCAAGGCTGCCTTGTTGGGATGTGACTGTCTCGCCGTCGAAAAGTCGCTCGAACTCGATACCGTCCAGCGCATCGGGCAATGCGATCCGAGTGTCGCCCCAGCGTTGTGCTGGCACCTGCGGTACGTCGTTATCGCCCAGTAACCCGGCCGCCAGACGCGGCACCACCACGACCAACCATTCGCCGTCCAGCTCGCGGGCGAACGCGAGCAGGTGCTGCGCGTGTTCACCATTTACGGCCAACGGCAAATAGCGGCCTTCGTTGAATAGAAGAGGATGGCGGCGACGCAGCTGCAGCGTGCGGCTGATCAATGCCTGCTTGATGCGACCGTCGTGCCAGCTTTGCAGAAGCTGGTCGGCTACGGCGGTGCTCTCGAGGCTGGCCTGGCGGGCGGTGAAGTCCACCGGGCGCCGGTTATCCGGATCGACCAGGCTGTAATCCCAGTACTCGGTGCCCTGATACAGATCGGGTACGCCGGGCGTGGTCATGCGTAGCAGGCTTTGAACCAGCCCGTTCAGCGCACCGGCAGGGGCCAGGTCCGCAGCAGCCGAGGCGATTTCGTTCCGTAATGGTGCGCCCTGACTGCCAAGCAGGAGGGCTTCGACGTAACCACGGCAGGCGCTCTCATAGGCGTTATTGGGATCGCTCCAGGTGGTACGCAGCTTGGCTTCGCGTACGGCTTTTTCCTGCCATTGCTTGATACGAGTGCAGTACTGCTCCATCGCTGCCGCATCATCGGCGCGCAGATCCAGTGGCCAGCTGCCTAGCAGGATCTGAAAGAGCATCAGCTCATCGGCGGGAGAGGGGGCGGGACCGTCGTCCAGCTGTTGCACGGTACTGGCTGCAAGGTCGCGCCAATGCCGGGCCTTGGCCGCGAACCACTCGGCCCGCTCACTGATCACGGCCATCCGAGCACGGGAGTCTTCACCTCGCTTGTGGTCGTGGGTGGCGGTGGTCAACAGGTTGCGTGGGAAGTGCTCGGCGCGCTGCGCGCATTCATCGTGAAAGGCTTGCAGCGGTGCACTGAAGTGCTGCGGATCGAAGCCGACGTCATTGCGCGACAACAGAATGCCGGAGCGATAGCAGGCAGTATCCTCCACAGCCTTGGCTGCAGCCGGTGAAGTCAGCTGCTGGAAACGCGTGCAGGCGTAACGGCGCAACTTACGTAGCGGCCCGCGCGGCAGTTTGCGCAGGCTTTCGCCGCCAAGCCAACGCTGCAGGTGATCGAGCAGCGGCCAATCCGCTTCGCCCAGCGTTGTGCGCGCGCCTTCCAGGGCCTGCTGGAAGAATGGCTCATCGGCCTCGCGACGACCTGGCGTAGCAATGTATGTGCGGTACACCGGGAAGTGGATGATCAACTCCAGTAACGCCCGACGGATCGCGCCGAGGGTAATATCGCGGGTCATCACATCGCCACGAGCGACCTGCAGCAAGGCTTGAGCGACGCTTTCGAAGTCTCCGGCCAGCGGGCCGGTCAGCACCAGCTGGCGTGCTTGCCGAGCTTCTTCCTGGAAGTCGGTGGTGCGTCCGCTGGTCTCGCTCCATAGCTCGCAGAGCACTGCTTCACCAGCCGGATCATGCTGCAGCAGCGACACCTGGTTCATGAACTCGTAACCGGTGGTGCCGTCCACGCCCCAGTCATCGTGCAGACGCTCACCACCCGCGAGGATCTTCTCGACATAAATCGGCACATGATCCTGCACGGCGTCCGCTGGACGCCCGGCGTTCAGCCGGTCGACGCGCCGACGCAGGCGTCGGCAATAGCCGCGCGGATCAGCCAGGCCGTCGATATGGTCGATACGCAGGCCATCGACCAGACCATCGCCGATCAGCTCGAAAATCTTCGCATGGGTTTCCTCGAACACCACTGGCCGTTCGACACGCAGGCCGCCCAGCTCGTTGATGTCGAAGAACCGCCGCCAGTTGATGTCATCACCGGCGGTCCGCCAGCTGGCCAGTCGGTAATTCTGCCGCTCGAGCAGGCTGTGCAGACGGCGGAAGCCGTCATCGGTCGTGGAATCATAGGTGCCGAGAGCCTGTTCCAGAGCCTGGCGGGTATCGGCGTTCTGCAATTGCTCGGCAAGTTCGGCTCGCAACAAACGCGCAGCCTGGTAGGGTGCCGGCTCCGTCTTCAGGGCATCGAAGTGCTGCGCCAGGGTGCGTAACTGCGGATGGTCGGCAGCACGCAACACTTCGCCGTAGCTCGGCGGGGTAATCGGGAAGCGATGCTCGTAGTGCTCGGCGTATAGCGATCCGTTGTCGATATCCAGGCGCAGCTTGATGGTGCCTTGCTGCAATGCCTCGCCGTAATCGCTGCCGAGGAAGGGAACCAGCAGCTGGCCTTCGAGCAGCGGATCGGGCGAATTCCACTCGATATCGAAGAACTGCGCGTAGGGGCTGCGGCTACCCCATTCAAGTACGTCCAGCCACCATGCGTTGCCGGCGCCGCCAACGGCCATATGGTTGGACACGATGTCGAGAATCAGGCCCATGCCTTTCGCACGCAGAGCGTCGACAAGGCGTTGCAGCGCGGGTTCGCCACCCAGCTCGGGGTTGATGCGGGTGGGGTCGATCACGTCGTAGCCGTGCATCGAGCCGGGGCGCGCGGTCAGCAGCGGCGACGCGTAAATGTGGCTGATGCCAAGTTCGGCGAAGTAGTCCACCAGCGCGGTGGCATCGTCGAGGGTGAAATCGCGGTGAAATTGCAGTCGCAGGGTTGCGGTAAGGGCTTTCATCGGTGCGCAGCTCCACGATGGTTACGGCGGGCTTGCGCAAATGACTCCAGTCGCCGGCGGCTAGCCGGGCTGTCGAGCAGCGTTGCACTGTCGCCGGGATAACGGCGACGCCAGTTGGGATGGGTTTCAACGATGCCGGGCATGTTGGTCTGCTCTTCCAGCCCGAGTGCATCCTCGACCGGCAGCAGCACCAGCGGCGCGGGGGTGTGAGCAAGGAAGCAGACAGCTGCGTCGACCGCTTGCTCGGCGCTCAGCAAATGTCCCGGGTTCTTGCCACTGTCTTCGCACAGCGCCTGATTCAGTCCGGCGCGCTCTTTTTCCCGTGCCTTCCATTGCTGCTCGCGATCCGATTCCCGCACCTGACCGACCTTGATGCGCCAGTCGATATCGTGGCCCTGCCACCAACCCGCCAGCGTGGGAATGTCATGCGTGGTGCTGGTTGCCAAGGCCTGAGCGGGATACTGCGCCGCGCGCTGGAAATTTCCGTCATGGTGCTCGAACAACAGTACGCGCATGCCAAGAATGCCCCGCGCGGCAAGGACGTCACGAAAACCGGGGGGAATCGTGCCGAGGTCCTCGCCTAGAATCACTGCCTGATGCCGCCAGGCTTCCAGACAAAGCAACCGCAACATGTCGTCGAACGGGAAGTTGAGGTAGACGCCATGCTTCGGGTTGGCCCCAGCGGGCATCACCCAGAGGCGCTTGAGGCCCAATACATGATCGATGCGCATACCTCCGGCGTGTGCGAGGTTGGCGCGCAGCATCTCGATGTAGGCGCGGAAACCATGCTGACGCAGGCCCCAAGGCGAGAATGCGGAGATGCCCCAGTTCTGCCCGTCACGGTTCATGACATCCGGAGGCGCACCGACACTGAGCGACGCCAGCAGCTCTGCCTGACGACTCCAGGCTTGGCTACCGCCGCCATCGGCACCGACTGCCAGGTCCGAGATCAGGCCGATGCGCATCCCGGCGCTGCGCGCGGCAACCTGGGCGCGCTCCAGTCCCCGAGCCATGAGCCATTGGCCGAAGGCGTGGTAGCTGACCTCATCGGCATGGTCGCGGGCGAACGCTTCAACCGCAGGGCTTGCAGGGTCGCGAAACTCTTCCGGCCAATCATTCCAGTGCTGCGTGTGGCCCTGCGCGTTGCGCAAATGGGTGTGCAGTGCTTCGAAACGGCAGTGGTTCTCCAGCGCCTCGCCACCGTTTGCACGGAAACTGTCGAAATCAGCCTGCAGCGCATTGCCACCGCTACTGAAGTCGTCGAACAACTGCCGCAACAGCCGATGACGCGACTGGGCCACGGCGGGCCAGTCGATCAGATCGAGTTGTTCCAGGCGCTGCAGCTCTTCAGCAAGCCCGCAGGTTTCGATGGCCTGGCGCAGCGGTCGCTCACCTAGAATCGAACCTGGTGCTGCATGTAATACGTTGAAGAACAACCGACTGGAGGGCGAGTACGGGCTGTACTGGTTGATATGCGCTCCAAACATGGCATGTACTGGGCTGATGCCCAGCGCGTCGGCGCCATGGGTTGCTGCATTGCGTACCAGCGTCTCCAGAGCCTGGGTATCGCCCAGACCGCCGTCGTTGGCGCGGCGCAGGCTGTACAGTTGGGCGGTCAGCCCCCAGGCGTCGGCTCCAGCAAGCTCAGCGACGGTCGGGCAGGAGCATGGAGCTATGGCGACGGTCAGCTGGTATTTGTCGATGGTCAACTGGTAGTAACCCGGCGTATCGATTGCCGGCAATTGCGCCTGCTCGTCGAGCATGCCGTGCTGGA
The DNA here is from genome assembly GCF_040310405.1 of Pseudomonas sp. E45-MNA-CIBAN-0222. Lineage (NCBI taxonomy): Bacteria > Pseudomonadati > Pseudomonadota > Gammaproteobacteria > Pseudomonadales > Pseudomonadaceae > Pseudomonas > Pseudomonas sp. E45-MNA-CIBAN-0222. Next base: position 471,820 of record NZ_JBEOPU010000001.1, on the reverse strand, counting down.
CATTGCCGTCTTCCGACGTCAGCTGAAATCGACTCAACGGCGGAAAAAAACCACCTAGCTCCAGTGCCGCGTGTTGGTAGCAGGTCAACAACGGGGGAACGCCGCCGTGGTTGTTCTTGTGCGCGAGAATTTCCAGGCTGGCATCGACATCTTCAGCCGTTTCTGCGGCCAGTCCGAGGCACGCGAGCACTTCGCGCAGTACGGCCGGCTCGACCCGCTGCTCACGGTTATCAGCATCGATCCAATCGATGGACAGGCCCGCAGCTTCGGCCAAGCAGATTAGGGATTCGTCGCTCATGTGGCTTTCTCCAGATACAGCTTGGCCATACGAGGCGCCAACTGGTCATGCGTGTCGCCGACCGTCTCACGGCTCGCGAACAGCAGCTCGGCGGTGGCGGACAAGGCGGGAAGTGGTGCGGGTTGCGCGCCGAGATTGAGCTCCAGCCGCAGCCGGCTGCCGTCGGCCAATCGCCAGTTAACGAGCACTGCCGCATCGGCCAGAACGCGTGCATCGAGGAACTGTGAGCCGGCTAGACGCGGCACGATCTCCGCATGGCGAATGCGTAGCAGCTGGCGATATAGCGCATGCCATTCGGCATGTTCCGGGTGGTGACGTGCGTCGAAGTCAGGCCGCGAATCCTCGAACGTGGACACTGCGTTCGGATCTGGAATCCGTTCGCGCGTGGCCTCGTCGGCGAATTCGGCAAATTCTGCGAATTCGTTACGGCGGCCTTCACGCACGGCATCGGCGAGCTCGCCGTGGTGGCTGGTGAAGAACAGGAAGGGTTGGCGTGAGCCCCATTCTTCGCCCATGAACAGCAGCGGGATCATGGGCGACAGCAGCAGCACGGCAGTCGCCGCGCGCAGTGCATCCGGGTCGGCTAGCGTGCTCAGGCGCTCGCCGAAGGCGCGGTTGCCGGTCTGATCGTGGTTTTGCAGGAACAGTACGAATGATGTCGGCGAGAGATGTCCGCTGGGCTCGCCACGAGTTTCGCCGCGGCGGTTGTTCTGCCCCTGATAGATGAAGCCTTCGCCGAGAAAACGCGCCAGTTTGGCGGTCGCGTCCTGGTTGTAATCGGCGTAGTAGCCCTGGCTTTCATCGGTCAGCAGGGTGTGCAGCACGTTATGGCCGTCATCGTTCCACTGCGCAGTGAACCCCTGGGTGAGCAGCGTTGAGCGGTTATCTTCGTTCTCCAGCACCAGATGTACATGACGGTCGGGCTCCACCGTTGCATGCACGCGCTCGGCAAGTTCAGTCAGGAAGCTGCGATCGGGGATGGCATGCACGGCGTCGAAACGCAGACCATCGAAGCGATAGTCCATCAGCCACATCAGCGTGTTGTCGATGAAAAAATCGCGCACTTCGCGGCGGCGGAAATCAATACCGTCGCCCCAGGGCGTTTGCTGGTCGTGGCGGAAAAAGTGCTTGGCATAGTGGCCGAGATAATTGCCGTCCGGGCCGAAGTGGTTATAAACCACGTCGAGGAAGACCATCAGTCCCAGCCCATGTGCGGTGTCGATGAGATGCTTGAGTTCTTCGGGGCTGCCATAGGCCGCCTCTGGCGCATAAGGCAGTACACCGTCGTAACCCCAGTTGCGGTCGCCAGGAAACTCCGCGATGGGCATCAGCTCGATCGCGGTGATGCCCAGCTCGGCAAGTTCAGCCAGATGCCGTTCCATTGCTGCGAAGCCGCCGTAGAGGCCGACGTGCATCTCGTACAGCACGGTTTCGTGCCATGGGCGGCCCAGCCAACTGCTGTTGCGCCACAGATAGTTGTTATGGGTGTCGACCACCAGGCTCGGCGCATGGACGTCGCCGGCCTGAGCGCGCGAGGCGGGGTCAGGTACGTGCAGATCATCGTCGATAAGAAACCGGTACAGCGTACCGGCGCCATAGGGAGCGTCGATGCTGTACCAGCCATCTTCTGTGGCGGTCATCGGCAGCGTTTGTGCGCCTACAACGATCAGACTGACGTTTTGCGCATCGGGCGCCCAGAGTCGGAAGCGGGTCGTCCCGTCATCCAGCAACTCCGGACCGTGATGCCCTATATGGGCACGCTGCTTCTGCATTTAACGACCTCTTCAGATTAAAAGACGGACCTCGCGACGCTCGCCGAGCAATTGCCGGTAAAGCGCGTCATAAGGTTCGATGGCGTGGCGCCAGAAAAATCCCGTCGCCATTGCCCGACAGCGCATTGCGCCGAGTAACTGCGGGTGCTGATGAATGGCTAGCGCCCGTTGAACAGCCTGGCGGTAGCTCGCCGTGTCTGGCTCGTCGAACAGAAAGCCGGTAACACCATCCTCGATGGAGTCGGCCAAACCGCCCGTGCGACGTGCGATCGGCAAGGAGGCATAACGCTGGGCATACATCTGGCTCAGGCCACACGGCTCATAGCGCGACGGCATCAGCAGGAAGTCGCTGCCTGCGAACAGCCGACGCGCATCGGTCTCGTTGAAGCCGATGTGTGCCGCAACGCGCCCAGGGTATTGGGCTGCCAGTTGGCGAACCCGGTTCTCGATGTGGTGATCGCCTTGCCCCAGGATTGCCAGCTGGCCGCCGCCTTCGACGATGGCGTGGGCCACATCGAGCGTCAGATCTACGCCTTTCTGGTGAACCAGGCGCGAAACCACGGCGAACAAAGGCGCCCCGCACTGTTCGAGGCCGAAGGATTCACGGATATAGGCGGCGTTCGCCTCCTTGCCGGTCCAGCGCCGCGCGCTGAAGCCGCTCACCAGATAGGGATCGGTTTCCGGCTCCCAGCTCTCGTCGATACCGTTAAGTAGCCCACTGAGCAGTCCCTGGCGGGCTTTCATGCTGAGGAACCCCTCCATGCCGCAGCCAAACTCCGGCGTGGTGATTTCCTCGGCATAGGTGGCGCTTACGGTGGTTACCCGGTTGGCATAAGCAATACCGGCCTTGAGTAGCGAAAGCTTGCCGTAGAACTCCATGCGTTCGGGGTCGCATGCGTCGGCGGGGATGCCCAGCTGGCGCCGCTGCGACATGTCGATATTGCCCTGATAGGCAAGGTTATGAATGGTGAAAACGCTCGGTGTATTCAGCCCACGCCAGCGCATGTATGCAGGCGTCAGCCCGGCTGGCCAATCGTGCGCATGCACCAGTTCCGGAGCCCAGCTGATGCAGGCGGTACCGGCGGCAATCTCCGCCGCAGCCAGGCCCAGACGGGCGAAGCGAATCGGATTGTCCGGCCAGTCATTGCCATGGCCATCGCCGTAGGGCGAGCCGTCGCGCTCGTAGAGCTCGGGGCAGATCAGTACATAGATGATCAGGCCATCGGGCATGTCCATCCGGCCGATTCGGCAGCCGGGTATATCGGCATAGCCATTGAGCGAGCCAACCGTGCGGATGGCATGCCCGGCGTTGATCACCTGTGAATAGCCGGGGATCAGCACGCGCACGTCGTGTCGTGCACCAAGCGCGCGGGGCAGTGCAGCAGACACATCGGCAAGGCCGCCGGTCTTGACCAGGTCGGTCAGTTCGGAGGTAACGAACAGGATTTTGCGTTTGTCGTCGTGGCTACTGCGAATCTGCAGGGCAGGGCGGGTAACCGGGGGTACAACAGGTTGGGCCTTCGGTAATCCGACAGGCCGGGCGTTCACAGCGGCAATACTCATCTCGATCTCCCCAGAGCCCCGGCGTTCCAGGTGCCGGCGCCAGCTACGAGCATATTTCTCCTATGCAACGATCTGATGACCGCCACATACCATGAACACGACCGGGCTGAACTTGCTTCTTGTAATTGAGTTGCCACGAGGGCACGTAGGACTGCACTGGCCCTACCAAAAACAAGACCGGGCGTCGCGGTAGAAGTTCTTAAAATCCGATCAACAGCCGCCGCAGGAACTCGCAACCAGACAACCTGTTCGGAATATAGAGTCGTTAAGCGATGACCCACGAAAATGGCGGAGCAAGAACCATGCAAGAGATTGAGAACATCGTTGCGTTTCTCCAGCGCGAAGCGCTTGTACTGGCCACCGCCGAATCCTGTACCTGTGGGCTGATGGCATCCCTGCTAGGTGACATTCCTGGGTGCGGAAAGGTGCTCGAATGCGGTTTCGTGGTGTACTCGCCGGAGGCCAAGAACCGCTTGCTAGAGGTGAATTTCGACACCATCGAGGAGTTCGGCCTTACCAGCGAGGAGGTGGCCCGCGAGATGGCCGTAGGCGCCCTTCGTGCCGCCAGCAGCGCCAACATGGCGATCGCCAATACCGGTGTTGCGGACGATGACCAGGAGGACGAGGGCGGTACTCAGTGCTATGCGTATGCACTGAAGCGGGGCGAACGGGTGTTGGTGATGAGCGAAACGGTGCAGTTCGAGGGTGGCCGTGTGGAAATACGCAAGCTGGCCGCCTGGCACGGTTTGATCCGATTGCCGGAAATGTACGTAGGGCTGCTGAAGAAGCTGCACGGTACTGCTAGCGCCTAGGTTTTACACAGGTGGTTGGCGCTCGGGCTCGACGTGCTCCGGCGGTGACATATCGACACGCTGTTTGTGCCCGACGCTTAGGTCTGCCCGGACCTGCGGCAGCGAGTGCGGGTATTGGCGCTGGATGAAGCCGAGCAGGTTCTCGCGAATGTGGCAGCGCAGATCCCAGTTGCGAGACGAATCCGGTGAGCTGACCAAGGCACGCAGCTGGATCGATTTCTCGCTGGTATCGGTCACCTGCAGCACGCATACCCTGCCGTCCCACAGCTCAGGGACTTCCTTGCAAAGGCGCCGCAACTCTTCGCGTAGCGGCTCGAGTGGCAGTGAATAATCGGCCCAGAGAAATACCGTGCCGATCAGGCTGGAGCCACGGCGCGTCCAATTCTGAAAGGGCTTCTCGATGAAGTACTGCAGCGGCACGACCAGCCGGCGGTCGTCCCAAATGCGGACGACTACATAGGTCCCGGTTATTTCCTCAATACGGCCCCATTCGCTCTCGACGATGACTACGTCATCGAGTCGGATCGGCTGGGTCATCGCGATCTGCAGGCCGGCAATTAGATTGGCCAGTACCGGCCTTGCAGCAAAGCCCACTGCCAGGCCTGCAAGACCCGCAGAGGCCAGCAGACTTGCGCCGAATTGGCGGGCACCGGGGAACGTCATCAGCATTGCCGCCGCGCCGATCAGCAGGACGAAGAACGTCAAGGTTCGCAGCAGGACACGTGACTGCGTCTGGATCTGCCTAGCGCGCAGGTTGTCGACCACATTCACCGGGTTTCTCAGCTCGATGAACTGTTGCAACCCCCGCAATAACCGCATCACCAGCCATGTCAGCGCAGCGATGATCAGCAGGGTAGTGACTCGCCGCGCTGCGTTTATCAACAGCAAATCGTCAGGGGCGGATGTCCAGACACCTTGCAACCCAATCAATGGCAGCAGCACCCGAATGGGTTTTTCCAGGTGCTCGGAGAGCTCGCGTGTGAACAGGAAAAGCCGCGCCAAGCGCAGCATCAGAGCCGTCAGCAGGCGGCCGAACAAGCTCAGTACCAACACAACGAACATGGCCGCTACGAGCGTGCGCAGTGCCGGTTGGCTGATGTACTGATCCCATTGCAAAAGGAAGGCAGGAAGTTCGATAGCAAGGGCTCCAGTTCGCCGTTCGTCAGGGCCAGTGACAGGCAGCGTGTGACAAAAGTTCAGGCTCGTCCACTCGCCTGGCGCGCCGGACGGATGGGGGGAACTCTCGTCGGCAGGGTCTTTCACAAAATACAAGCGCGCCGGAAAACACGGCCCGAATTTCCAGACCTGACGGAGAAGAACCATGCAGAGTGCACAGACCGGCAATGATGTACGTACCGAGCGCCTCATCGAGTGGCTTCGCGACGCCCACGCCATGGAAGCCCAGGCCGAGACCATGCTGAACAAGCAGGCGAGCCGTATCGAACATTACCCAGAGCTTAAAGCGCGTATCGAACAGCACATCGCTGAGACCCAGAACCAGGCGAAGCTGATCGAAGGGTGCCTGCAGCGCTACGACAAATCCTACTCAGGTCTAAAAGACCTGGGCGGCAAGATGATGGCGATGGGGCAGGCCATGGGCGGAATGATGGTCAATGACGAAATCGTCAAGGGCGCTCAGATGGGTTACGTGTTCGAGAACCTGGAAATCGCTTCCTACACCATCCTTATCGCCGCCGCCGAAGCGGTGGGTGATATGCAAACCAAGGAAGTTTGCGAGCGCATTCTGGTAGAGGAGGTCGCGATGGCTGATTGGCTGCGCGAGCACCTGCCGGAACTGACGCAGGCCTATCTAACTCGCGCTGTTGAGCCAAACGTGGAAGCCAAGCGCTAAGCGGGTAACGCCCGGCCTTTCTTGCCGGGCTTTCGTGACTTGATAAGGGCGGTGCGGCCACTAGATGGCGTGCACCCGTGGAAGCAATCAATGAAACCAAGACCGCTCGTCAAAACCCTGACCTTCGCCGTCCTGCATTTTGCTACAGCATTCATCGTCGTATATGCGCTCACCGGCAGTGTGGTGCTGGGCGGCGCCGTGGCGCTTATAGAGCCGCTGTGCAACACGGTGGTGTTCTATCTCCATGAGCGGGCCTGGCAACGTTTTGGACGCCAGAAGCCGGTCCAATCCCATAGCTATGGCCACGATGTGTTTCTGAAGTACATGGGTCGCGGACAAACCTCCAGCAGTCGGATTATCCGTACGCCGCGTTAAGCGGCTTCGTTCAACCGGCTCGCTCGAGGGTCTCGGCTTCAGCCAGCGTGCTGCGGGTCGCGAACATTTCTATACGCAGCTCTTGCGCCAAGCGCACCAGATTGGCTGCATCGCGACACTGGTCATAGGAAATCCCTAGAACGGTAAGTTCTTCGTCCGGTGGCTCGTGGAAAAGGCGCACGCTCAGCGAGCTGTCAGCATCGCGGCACTCGCACTGAAACGGCCGCAGATAGGTGTGCAAAATGGCTTCTATTTTGAACAGAGGAAGTCGCGTACTCATAAATCCTCCCTGAATCTGGAAGGTGGCTGAATCGCAGCGTAACGGCTGCTGCGCTCCCTGTTTGTCGTAGCGTCTTTCAACCGTAGCAGCCAGCCCCGGGTTGTAAATGCGGCGATATGTCCACCTGGCGGATTAATTCGCAAGGGCGCTCTGGCAGGCGCTTGCCGGCCATCGCCGTTTATCGGAAGGCCTGCGAGACAGGCGATCCTGAACTCATACCTGCAGGGGGTGACCAAACTAATACCAGACGCGCGTGCTAGCGCCAGCCCCTCGCGGAGACGCACATGAAAAGACTATTACTCACGGCAATCCTGAGTGCTTTGGTCGCTGCCCCTGCCATCGCCCAGTTTCCTGCAGGCACACCCAGGGATGGTACGGGTTCACGCCCGAGCACGATGGGTAATCCCACGCCTCAGGAGGAGGTGGAGACGCGCACGGATGAACAAGGCCGGACCGTAACCGAGGACGGCCGCCCCGTGGCGCCGCCAATGGGCGAGGACGAGAACTCGACTGATCCGAATCGCCATTCAGCGCCAGGCGGCCCGAACGATACCTCTACCGACGCCGGCAAGCTGGAGTAACGGCTGCGCACGAGGAGACCGGGTCATGGCGCTTGATGATTACCAGCGTATGCGTGACTTCGCCGCGACCCCTGAGCCCTCCGGCAAGGTACGGGCGAAATCGCGCAAGCGTGAGGCGCTGCAGTACGTCATCCAGAAACACGATGCCACGCGCTTGCATTACGACTTCCGCCTGGAACTGGACGGCACGCTGAAAAGTTGGGCAATTCCCAAAGGTCCTAGCCTGGACCCAAGGGTGCGCCGGCTCGCCGTGCACGTGGAAGATCACCCACTGGAATACGCCACGTTCGAAGGCAGCATTCCAAAGGGGCATTACGGCGCTGGCGATGTAATCGTCTGGGACCGTGGCATTTGGCTGCCCCTGGGCGACGCTCTGGACGGCTATCGCAAAGGCAAGTTGAAATTCACGCTGGAGGGCGAAAAGCTCGCAGGTAGCTGGAACCTGGTGCGTACGAATCTGGATGGCAAGAAGGAACAGTGGTTCCTAATCAAATCCCGGGACGAAGCTGCGCGCGACGAGAGCGACTACGATGTCGTTGTCGCTGAGCCGGATAGCGTGCTCAGTGATCGCGCGCTCGTACCGCGCAAACGCGGTGTCGCCAAGACTCCCACCCAAATGGCACCTGTCGAGCCGGTCAAAAAGCCGGTCAAGCGAACCACACGCAAGCATCGCTCAAGCGTAACGCTCGAAGGTGCAGTCGCTGCAGAGTTGCCAAATACGTTCAAGCCGCAGCTGGCGACGCTGGTCGATGCGGTACCTAATGGTGACTGGCACTACGAAATCAAGTTCGACGGTTATCGCATGCTGGCTCGGATCGAGTCAGGAGAGGTGCGTCTGTTTACCCGCAATGGCCATGACTGGACTGCCAAGATGCCAGAGCAAGCTGAAGCATTGGCAGGTTTGGGACTGCAGTCCGCCTGGCTGGATGGTGAGGTCGTAGTAGCGGACGAGGAGGGCACGCCGGACTTTCAGGCGTTGCAAAACGCTTTCGAGGTGGGGCGTAGCGGCAGCATTCTTTACTACCTGTTCGACCTGCCATTTCTGAACGGTATGGATTTGCGCCAGGTACCGCTGGAACACCGCCGTGCGGCACTGCAGGAGCTATTGGGCCGCAGCGATAGCGAGTTGCTGCGCTTTTCCGATGGCTTCACCGAGCAGCCCGACAGCATTCTCGAAAGCGCCTGTCAGATGAAGCTCGAAGGGCTGATCGGCAAGCGCGCCGGCAGCTCCTACGTCTCTCGACGTAGCGATAGCTGGGTGAAGATCAAATGCAGTAATCGCCAGGAGTTCATCATCGTCGGCTACACCCAGCCAAAAGGTACGCGCACCGGCTTTGGTGCGCTGCTGCTGGGGCTGCATGATGAAGAGGGTAAGCTGCGCTATGCCGGCAAGGTGGGCACCGGGTTCAATCACGCCACACTGCAGACACTGCACAAACAGCTGAAGAAATTGGAGACCGATGACAGCCCATTGTCCAAGGCACCGCCCGCGGCCGACACACGGGGCGCGCAGTGGCTCAAACCTCAGCTGATGTGTGAAGTCGCTTATGCCGAGATGACTCGCCAGGGCGTCGTCCGCCATTCGGTGTTTCATGGCTTGCGCTCGGATAAACCTGCCGAAGCCATTACCCATGAGCGAGCAAAGCCAGTCGCGCGTGCATCCAGGACGCCAGTCGCGAAGACGGCAGATCCTGTTGGCAGCGGGAAAGTCAGGATTTCCAATCCCGAGCGAGTGATTGACCCCAGCAGCGGCACGACCAAGATCGAACTGGCTCGGTACTACGCGCAGGTGGCCCCCTGGGCGCTGCCGCAACTGCGCGCACGCCCCCTCGCGCTGGTTCGTGCACCGGAGGGCATCAGCGGGGAGCTGTTCTTTCAGAAGCATGCCGACAAGCTGGCCATACCGCATATCACCCAGCTCGATCCCTCACTCGATCCGAAACATGGCGCGCTGATGGTTATCGAAAGCACCGAAGCGCTGGTCGGGGCCGCGCAGATGGGGACCATCGAGCTGCATAGCTGGAATGCCGTAGCGCCCGAACTGGAGCACCCAGACCGCTTTGTGCTCGACCTCGATCCTGACCCGGCGCTGCCCTGGAAGAGCATGATCGAAGCGACTCAGCTGACCCAGACGCTGCTGGACGAAATTGGCCTGGCATCGTTTCTCAAGACCAGCGGCGGCAAGGGCTTACACATTGTGGTGCCGCTCGACCCGGTGCACGACTGGGGCGAAGTGAAGGGCTTCAGCCAGGCTATCGCCAAGTACCTGGCCAAGTTGCTGCCTACACATTTTTCGGCAGTAAGCGGGCCGAAAAACCGGGTCGGGCGCATCTTCATTGACTACCTGCGCAATAGCCGCGGGGCCAGCACCGTTGCTGCGTATTCGGCGCGTGCTCGAGACGGCTTGCCGGTTTCCGTGCCGGTCTACCGGGAGGAGCTGGCGGAGCTGAAAGGCGCGAACAGGTGGACGGTTCGCAATCTCATGGAGCGGCTGCACGAACTCGGTGCTGATGACCCCTGGGCGGATATCGCGCAAACAAGCCAGCGAATCACCGCGCAGATGCGCAAGCAGCTAGGCATGCGCTAGCTGCCGCCGGACCTCCCCAACCGATTCACGACTCTGCGATCGGCACGTCTGCCTGGCCAGACGTTATGCCGCAGCGACGCTGGTGTGCAGACAACAGCCTAGAGTCTACGATTGGAATATACCCCCATGGGTATATAATGTGGGTCGCGGGCGCACGGACTTTGCTGCGCTGCCTATACACCGCTGTCGGCATTGCAGATCTTGCCGGCTTGAAATCCGATTAGCTTTTAGCGTGACGGAGAAACGAACATGAAGAGATTCCTAGCCGCAACCGCCTTATCCGGTTTTGCATGCCTCGCAGTCGCAGAGAGCCAGGCCGTTACGGTGATCCTCAGTGATAGCAGCAATATGACCCAGGGAATGGCCATGGTACTGGCCAATCAGATGCAGGCTCAGGGCGCTCAAGTCGACATCCTGCTGTGTGACCAAGGCGGCGATCTGGCCCTCAAGGATGCCGGAGGTGAAGCCTTGAAACCCAATGACGTGACGCCGGCGCAGCTATTGAGCGCTGCCCTGAAAAAGGGCGCGACCGCTTCGGTTTGCGCGTTGTACCTGCCCAATACAGGACATGCCGCCGAGCAGCTCAAGGATGGAGTCTCCGTCGCCAAACCAGACGCCATGGCGCGCGCCATGCTGGAGCCCCAGCGCAAGGTTTTTAGCTTCTAACGACAGTGATGCGAGCGGGCCTCCGCTCGCGTCATCGCGCATCAAGCGTTGCTGGGGGGCAGTCAGCACAAGCCCCGCGACCTGGACTTTCTAGGCCGCCAGCAACTGCTCCAAGCGCAAGCCGACTTGTTTCGCTTGCGCGGACATGTCCGCGATCAGCTCTATAAATCGATCCAGCGCAGCCACTTCTGTAGCCGGAAGGTTCGCCTCCAGCGAGATCAGCTTTTTCGCGGCTTCGTCGCGGCGTTGCCTGGAGGACAGTTCGATATTGATCAGTTCGTTAATCAGCGTCTGAACCAGAACGGCTTCGCGGCCGCGAAAGCGACTTTCTAGTAGCTCATCCAGCTTTTCCATGATGGCCATGACGTGCGTGATTGCATCTACGGCCCGTAGAAGGTGAACACGAAGCTCGTCTTGCAATGCCATCGGGATCGCCATTTGGCGCAGTGATACAAGACGCGCTGCTTCGCTGCTGCACTTTCCCAGCTCGCTTTGCACGTGAAGCAGGTCGATGATGTCGCCGCGCGGAATCGGCATGAACAATGTGGTGGGTAGATGCAGGCAGATATCTCGCGCGATCCTTTCGCCCTCCTGGCTCAGGTCCCGGATCTGCCGTTCTGCCTTCTGGACGGCGACCCAGTCTTCATCCAATGCACTTCGCAGCAGGGGGATGAGCAATTTCACAGCGCTGTGTAGCTGGGCAAAATGGTAGCGCTGTTGCTTGAAAGGGGAGCGGGCTACAAGCCCGCACAGGGCGTGGTTAGTCATACAAAGTCTCCGGTAATCGAGCACAAACGGTTGTTGCTCGATTGAGGCCCTGTCTTGTTGCAATTGGATGAAACCTGGATGGCCACATCTGCAATTGAATTGGTAGTTGGAACGATCTAGACGCGATCTGAGGGCTAGTATCGAACTGCCAGTCTCAGGCCGCGATGTTATTGATCGTTCAGTGCTGCGAGGTCGTGATCTTGAGTATTGGTTTCGTGCAGGGTTGCTTGCCGTATCGGCATTCCTAGCGACGCATCAGTGCTGCGCTATGGCCTCGTGCAATAAAGCGGGCGGGTTGGCCGTGCTGGGTACCCATTCATAACCGAAGTGGCACGCCAGCCGTCGCGATATCCCAAGCCCAAAGGGTAGGGTGCGGCAATTTGCCACGGAGATTTTGCGGCATTATATTGCGATGCCAGCATCGCAACGGCACTTGTACTTATCAGGGTTCTGGGCGGTGTGCCGGTACACCATCAACAATTAGGCAGGCCGTAGTTCGAAGCTGAGAGGTTGCGCCGACCGCCGCGCTCGGCCATGATCGGCGGCTGCTTTAGTACGGCCTGCGGCCTCTGCCACCCATAAGTCGAGTACCTCCCTTGTAGAGACCAACCAACACGGTTCTTCCACGCCTTGGCGCTCCGAGGCATGAGTCTCGTCGTTTCTTGCAAAGCGCTGGATGCGTCGTGTGTTTATATGGATATGGTTTTCTATGAGTTCTGGAAAGTACGGATTTCTCCCTTCTTGGCTCTGTGCCATCGCTGTTGCTGCCGTCTTCACTAGCACCTGGTGGCTTTATCCTGATCGAGCCGTCTCTGGTTTTGCTGTGACGACAGGCCCCGTTGGGCTGATCGATGCTGCGGCACCGTTCTACAGCACCCGTTTTGCGTCTTCTGACATAGATGAGTTCGTTCATGCGTCTTCGGTGACTTCATTGCCGGACGGCGGATTGATGGCCGTATGGTTTGCAGGCTCGAGAGAGGGCGCCGCGGATGTACAGGTCCGGGGCGCCCGCTACGACGACCTTACGGGGGAGTGGGGCAGCGAGCTGGTTCTGGCAACGCGGGAGTCGACCCAGGAAGCGACTCAGAAACACATACGCAAATTGGGTAATCCGGTAATCGCGCTGGCACCGGATAACAAACTGTGGCTGTTCTATGTGTCGGTATCGATTGGGGGCTGGGCTGGAAGCGCCATAAACGCCATGTACTCGGACGACCTTGGCGAGACCTGGTCGACGCCAAAGCAGCTAATTACTACTCCCTTCCTGAATATCAGCACGCTGGTGCGCAACGCCCCGGTATTCCATAGCGACGGCACAATCGGGCTGCCCGTTTACCACGAGTTTCTCGGCAAGTTTGCCGAGTATCTATATATCAGCCCAAGCGGCGACGTAATTGGAAAAAGCCGAATCAGCAAGGGCATGGATTCGCTGCAGCCCACGGTTGTGCCGATGGATGAACAAAGGGCTATTGCGATGTTGCGTTATGCGGGGGCTGCCCACCATAAGGTGCTTGCAAGTCGTACGGAGGACGCAGGGCGAACCTGGAGCGAGCCTTATCCCATTGATCCGGCCAATCCCAACTCCTCCCTCGCTGCGGTCGCCACGCCGAATCATGGGCTGCTGGTTGCTCTGAACGATCTTGAGGACGGGCGCTTCCGTCTTCGCCTGATGGAAACCAACTCTGGCCTAGAGCTCTGGAAGCCAGTATTCGACCTTGACGAATCGCCAGATCCAGAAGGCAATCCGTTTAGCCCGCAGGCATATAGAGAGATCATCGGCGACAAATTCCGCCTTTCCAGCGGTGCGCGACGCCTGCCGCTGGTAGATGAGTTTCTTGCCAATCTGGATAGGCGGGTTTGTAGCGCCCACGGCTGCGACTTCGAATACGAGTACCCGTACTTCATTCGCAGTGCCGATGGCCTCTACCATTTGGTTTACTCCTGGAACAACACTTTCATCAAACACGTCAGCTTCAATGATGCCTGGCTTGAGGAGCAGCTCTAATGCCCGAGCTTTGGCAAGCGCATCTGACCTTTGCGTTACTCGTGTTCATTGTCCTTTCTGGGTTCGGCCTGAGTCGGGCTATTAACGGGGCTGGCCTGTTGTTACTTCTAATGGTCAGCTTCCTTCCCATGAATGGTCTTTCGCTGGCTGCTTACATGCGCAGTTTTACCGACGATGTGGCTGTTACAACGCTGGTCGCGCTGGTGTTTTTCGCAGCGTTACGTATGCGTTTGGTAGTACCGCCAAGCCCAAATGCACTGATTCAGCTATTCATTTTAATGGGAGGGCTATCGCTCTTTCTCTATCCGGCGACCATGGGCCTGTCTTACTTCGACCCCTATCAAATCGGGTATAGCCCACGTCCATTGATTGCGCTTGTCGGTGTGGTTGCCTTGGGGCTCGTGATACTGAAGAACTGGTTGGGTGTGTGCATGCTGGGGCTGGCAACACTGGCATTCAGCCTGGGCCTCAAGCCTTCCCCCAATTATTGGGATTACCTGTTGGACCCCTTCATCGCATTGTTCAGCCTCGGCGCACTGATTGTTTATGTTGCCAAGGCGCTTTTGCGCAGGATGAATGGACGACAGGATTCCACCCGGACCGTAAGCCTCTGATGGCTAGCTGGCGCATTTGACGATTCAATAACGAGGTTTTGAATAATGGGTTGGCTCCATTCGCGGCGCTTGCACTATTGGTTTGGTGCAGTCGCAATTCTGTTCATCGTGCTTGCAGTGTTGCGCGGGATTTTCTTCGTTGGCTTTTCGGGGTTTGAAACTGGCGCACTCAGCGAGGTCGAAGCCGTACCGGAAACACTAGGAATAGGGCTGCGATTCGATCTTCGGCTGGCAATCTTGCTAATGTTGCCGGTCGCGCTGCTCGCGTGGATTCCCGTTTGGAACATGACGCGCTCGCACGCCGTTCGTTGGCTGGCACGGCTGTATCTGGCACTTGCACTTGGTGCAGTGTTTCTCGTTTATGTCATCGACTTCGGGCACTACGCCTATCTGGGTGTGCGCATCAACGCCACCGTATTGCGCTTTCTCGAAGACGCGCAGATATCTACCGACATGGTTTGGCAAACCTATCCCGTGGTCTGGATTTCGCTGGCATGGGTCACCACAACCACCTTGGTTTGGTGGCTCTTGGTGCGCTTCGAGCGGATAACGCTGGATCGCCCGGCCAAGCTGATCAGTCGCTTTTCGCGGACCTGGGGAAGTGCGGCAATGGTTGCGGTTGTTTTCCTGGGCATTCTCGGCCGCACAGAAAATATCAACCTGGACAACCCCGTGCCGCTCCGCTGGAGTGACGCCTTCTTCTCTGGCGACAACCAGATCGCTGCGCTCGGCCTGAACCCGGTAGTCTTCCTTTACGACACTCTGAAGGTGCCGAATCAGCCGTACGACCGAGATCAGGTTGAGGTTCATTACGAAGTCGTCAGTCGGTATCTGGGCGTCGATCAACCGGATGCCAAAACGCTGAATTTCAGCCGAGAGCAGGGCGCTCAGCCATATGCGATTGCCGGGAAGCAACCGCCGAACGTCGTCTTCGTCATGCTTGAGTCCTTAGGAACTAGCGCCGTGGGTGCCTACGGCAATCCGCTCAATCCCACCCCAAATATTGATCGCTTGGCCAAGCAAAGCCTGTTCTTCAAGAACTTCTACGTTCCCGTCACCGGCACTGCGAAAACCGTCTGGGCGAGTATTTCCGGTGTTCCGGACGTGTCACGACAGGAAACCGCGACGCGTAACCCGCTGATCACTCGTCAGCACAGTCTTGTGAACGCCCTGCAGGGGTACGACAAGTACTACATGATTGGCGGCAACTCCGGCTGGGCGAATATGAACGCCTTGATCCGCCAGAGCATCGACGACATCCAGTTATTTGAAGAGCGTCATTGGAAATCGCCCATGGTCGATGTCTGGGGAGTCTCCGACCTGGACCTGTTCAAAGAGAGCGACCGGATACTGCGAGAGCAGGGGGAGGGCAAGCCGTTCTTCGCCTATATCCAGACTGCTGGCAATCATCGGCCATTCACCATACCCAAGCAGAACGATGGCTTCGAAGTGCTCGATCTGCCGCTTGAGAAAGTCCAGAGCGCCGGCTCCCGCAGCGTGGCGCAATATAATGCGGTCCGCCTTCTGGACTTCAATATCGGGCGCCTGATGGAGATTGCGCAGGAAGGCGGCTGGTACGACAACACCATTTTCGTGATGTTTGGTGATCACAACACCCGTATCAGTCAGATCCCTCACATGCCTCCAGCATTTGAAAAGCTGGGGCTTGAGAGCAATCACGTGCCGCTGCTAATTCATGCGCCCAAGCTGCTCGAGCCCCGCGTAATTGAAGAAGCCGTGGGCCTGGTCGACTTGCTGCCAAGCGTGCTGGGCATGGCTGGGATGGAGTTTCGTAACGGTGCAATGGGACGCGATATCCAGCAGCCAGCTCCCGAAGGCGAACGCGTGGTTCCGCTGGTGCTCAGGGAAGGCACATTCCCGGTAATCGGCGGCGTAACCAAAGATTTTCTTCTGCAGATGCAGCACGATGGCAGTCAACCGACCCTCCATGACATCGCTTCGCAAGAGCCACTGGAAAACGTAGCCGACCAGCACCCTGAGGAGTTCAAGCGTCTTGTCGCACTCACGCGCGGCCTGCACGAGACATCGAGGCTGATGCTGTATCAGAACGTCAGAAAGAACTGAGCATCCTGCCGGGACATCCCGGCAGAGCTTCCCATCTGGTTGATACGTTGCGAATCACATGCTGCAGGCAACTCAAGCGGATAGTCCCACCCCATAATGATACTCAGTATTCGCATAATCTATATTATGTTAAATGGTGGATACTGATCCCCTCAACGCCTTGGGCTTCCGCTGCCCTCTGTCTTCCGGCAGCTTCGAATTCTTTGCCAAGACCTGATTAGCTTCTAGTGTGGTGACTGCCAACACTCAGCTGCGTAACCTCTCAATCCAATGTCGCGTTACGCCGCGTCGCGTTGCAAGCCTGCAGCGGCGTAATATGACGGCATCTAAACGGAACTGGAGTTTTCTCATGCTGCTTCGCTTATTGGCCGCCAGTACTCTTGTAGCGCTCTGTCTACCTGCTGTTGCGCAGGATCACAATCACGACCACGCCCCGGTGCAAGCCGCTACAGGTGATCTGGCAGTCAGCCAGGCATGGTCGCGTGCGATGCCTCCCAGCGCGCCAACCGGTGCGGTGTATTTCGTTCTGGAAAATCGCGGTGAGCAGCCGCAGCGTTTAGTCGGCGCGCAGACTTCGCGTGCTGAAAAAACCGAGCTGCATACCCACGTACATCAGGGCGACATGATGAAGATGCAGCGGATTGAAGCGGTCGACGTACCTGCTGGTGGCAAGGTGGAGTTCAAGCCGGGTGGCAACCATGTGATGCTATTTGGGCTCAAGCAGCCGCTGGTGGCTGGCGAAAGCTTCCCTGTTACGCTGCAGTTCGAAAATGGCGGAGAGATCACCACTGAAGTCAGCATTGAAGTCGATGCCCCGGCTGCCAGCGGTGCTGCGTCAGGGCATCATCACTGAGTCATTAGGCGCGCCGCTTGGGTCGGTGCGCCCTTCCCGTCTTCAGATCGCTGCGGGCGTTCGCATAGTGACGAATTCTTCGGCGGCGGTTGGGTGAATGCCCAGCGTGTCGTCGAACACTTGCTTGGTTGCACCAGCCTTTAGCGCTACGCCCAGCCCCTGCATGATCTCGCCGGCATCCGGCCCGGCCATGTGGCAACCCAGAACACGGTCGGTCTCGGAATCCACCACGAGTTTCATCAGGCTCCGTTCGAGGCTATCGGTCATGGTGAGCTTCATCGGACGGAAACGGCTTTCGAAGATCGTCACCTTGTAACCCTGCTCGCGAGCTTCTTCCTCGGTCAGTCCGACGGTCGCCATGTTCGGCAGGCTGAACACCGCGGTCGGGATGGTCGTGTAATCGACCTTGCGATACTGCTCGGGCTTGAATAGCCGCCGCGCGACGGCCATGCCCTCGGCAAGTGCGACAGGTGTCAACTGCACGCGACCGATCACATCGCCGATCGCCAGGATCGAAGACACCGACGTGCGGTATTCATCGTCGACAGCAATGAAACCTCGGGCATCCAGCGCTACCCCGGTCTGGTCCAGCCCCAGGTTGTCGAGCATTGGGCGACGGCCCGTCGCGTAAAAGATGCAGTCTGCTTCCAGCGTTCGACCGTTTTCCAGCGTGGCGAGCAGGCTACCGTCAGCCTGTTTGTCGATGTGCACGATGTTGGCATTGAACTGCAGATCCACGCCCTTCTTGATCATCTCGTCCTTCAGGTGGTCGCGAAGCGATCCGTCGAAACCACGCAGGAACAGCTCACCGCGATAGAGCAGCTTGGTATCGGCACCGCAGCCATGGAAGATCGAGGCAAATTCGACCGCAATATAGCCCCCACCGACCACCAGCACACGGCGCGGTAGGGATTCGAGATAGAAAGCTTCATTGGATGTGGTGGCGTGTTCACGCCCCGGAATCGCCGGCACATGGGGCCAGCCCCCGGTAGCGATCAGGATGTGCTCGGCGGTGTACTGCTTGCCCTCGACTTCGACGGTATGGGCATCGACCAGGCGCGCATGCGCTTGTATCAGGGTCACGCCGCTATCCACCAGAATGCTGCGGTAGATGCCGTTCAGTCGCTGGATTTCTCGGTCCTTGTTGGCGATCAGGGTTTTCCAGTCGAAGGTCGCGCCGTCGATGGTCCAGCCGTAACCCTGGGCCTGGCCAATGTCCTCGGCGTAATGGGCGCCGTAGACCAGCAATTTTTTCGGCACACAACCGACGTTAACGCAGGTTCCGCCTAGGTAACGGCTTTCTGCGACTGCCACCTTTGCACCAAAACCTGCGGCGAAGCGCGCAGCACGCACGCCACCGGAACCTGCGCCAATGACGAATAGATCGAAGTCGTAAGCCATGTAATGTTGTCTCCTTGTGTAGCGAACAGCATAACCCAGGCTTTCGGCCTGATTCACCGAAGGAGTGCCACATGCGCCCTACCCTCACCCATTTGGCTCTGCACGTGCCGGATTTGGAAGCTTGTATCGAATTCTATGCACGATTCTGTGGCATGCATGTGTTTCACGAGCGTGCAGGAAAGGGTTCGCGCATCGTCTGGATGGCGGAGCCTGGGAAAGAGCGTGAGTTCATATTCGTAATCATGCCCGGCGGCAAGGATCGATCGCTGGCGGCGGATGACTACAGCCATTTCGGCTTTGCGCTGGCTAGCCGGGAGGAAGTGGATGCGATTGCCAACATGGCGCGCAGGGCCGGCTGTCTGATATGGGAGCCGCGCGACGAGCCTTACCCAGTAGGCTACTACTGTGGTTTGCGTGACCCGGCGGGCAACTATGTCGAGTTCAGTTACGGACAACCACTCGGGCCTGGCGCCGAGGACATACCCTCCCCTTGAAACGCAAAAGCCACCCGAAGGTGGCTTTTGTAAGGATCCTGGTCCGCAGGGCAGGCCCTTTTCCCGCATCAGGTAGCGAAGCGGTGTGAAGCTCGCCCTGCGGAAGACCCATCAGATTCCAAGTGTCAGAACGCCTTTCCGGTGAGGTAGAAGTGCTCGTAGCAGAAGTTGGTCGCTGCGATGTAGCCTTCGGCGCTACCACAGTCGAAGCGCTGGCCCTTGAACTTGTACGCCAGTACGCAACCATCTTGAGCCTGACGCATCAGCGCGTCGGTGATCTGGATTTCGCCGCCCTTGCCCGGCTCGGTCTGTTCGATCAGATCGAAGATGTCCGGGGTGAGAATGTAACGGCCAATGATCGCCAGGTTAGAAGGCGCGTCTTCCGGCTTGGGTTTCTCGACCATGTGACTCACGCGGAAGATGTCGTCGCGGATCATCTCGCCGGCGATTACGCCGTACTTGCTGGTCTCTTCCGGCGGGACTTCCTGGATCGCCACGATCGAGCAACGGAACTGGTTGTAAAGCTTGACCATCTGGGCCAGTACTGGGTCGCCGTCCAGGTTGATGCACAGGTCATCCGCGAGCACCACGGCGAAAGGTTCGTCGCCGATCAGCGGGCGACCGCTGAGAATAGCGTGGCCGAGGCCTTTCATCTCCACCTGGCGGGTGTAGGAGAAGCTGCATTCGTCGATCAGGCGGCGAATACCGACCAGGTACTTTTCCTTGTCGGTGTTGCGGATCTGATGTTCCAGCTCGTAGCTGATGTCGAAATGGTCTTCCAGCGAACGCTTGCCACGTCCGGTAACGATCGCGATCTGGTTCAGTCCAGCCGCCAGTGCCTCTTCAACCCCGTACTGAATCAGGGGCTTGTTCACCACCGGCAGCATTTCCTTGGGCATGGCTTTGGTTGCAGGAAGAAAACGTGTGCCATATCCGGCAGCGGGAAAAAGGCATTTCTTGATCATGTGAGTCCTTGAAATAAAGGTTCCAGTCGATGCACTGCCATCGAAAACAGCAGCTGCCTTGCAGTGTTGCCCGGTCTTGCCGGCGTAGAGCCTACGACCATCTTTTTCCACAGGGGTTCGCAGCAAGCGCAACGGACGAATGCAGAAAATATGCCTGCCGCACAACTTCGCTCAGACGGCGCCGCAACGCTAATCGGGCTTCGTCATTCTGTAAAGCTATGCCGGCACTACCGTGGATTCATGCTTCGAAAATGACGCACAACTATAGATACATAACTCTGCCAATTGGCTATTACGCTTTGATAGCAGTCTTCGTACCCGAAAGGTGTAAGCGTTACTGACCTAAATCAGTAAAACCGGTGATAGCGCTGTTATTGGTCGCCAATGGCGATCTTCCTCTGCTGGAAAGCCATACCATGGCCCGTCCAAATAATGGCGCATGGCTATCATTCGCGATGACTTCAAGAATTCGTTTGGCCCGCCGATATGACTTTCAGATTGTCCGGCTTGCCGCTGCGTCGAAGAGAACCCGTAAAAACGAGTGCGTAATGACCGCTACCTCCGTGTGGCAGTAGTACTAAGGAAACCCATGAACAACAGTTCTGCCTCTCGACAAATGTCCGTACAGACAAAGATCAATCTGGCGCTCGTACTGGTGCTGGTTGCGATCATGTCCGCCTCGCTGTTTTTCGCGGCCAGCACGGAGAAGCGACTTGTGCTGCAGGTTGTCGAGCAGCAGACCAAGGATGCCGCCGACTCCTATTTCGATAGCATCAACACCATGATGCTCACTGGCACCATGGCCCAGCGAGAGGTGCTGCGGAACAAAATCCTTGCACGACCAGGCGTCATTGATGCGCGCATCATCCGCAGCGACGAAATCACAAAGGTATTCGGCCCCGGCTATGACCACCAGGCCCCCGCCGATGCTCTGGACCGCCGTGCACTGAGCGGGGAAGAGATCATTGAGGTAGAAAAGCGCGATGGCAGCCGTGTGCTCACAGTCATCAATCCAATTCTTGCTCATGCGGACTACCGCGGCACCAACTGCCTGACCTGTCACCAAAGCGCCGAGAATGCAGTCATGGGAGCCGTGCGCATCAGCTATGACCTAAAGGCTCTTGATGAGGAAGTCGACCGCAACATCCTTATCAGTGCGGGGATTCAGTTGCTGCTGCTGGTCATCGGCGTGGTCGTCATGTGCATGACCGTGCGCCATGTGATCATCCGTCGTATCAATGCCATGCGCCACACCATGGACTCCATGGCTAAAGATGAAGACCTCAGCCGTAGCGTTGCCGTAGGGGCGAAGGATGAGATCGGTGCAATGGGCGATGCCTTCAATCACATGATTGGCAAGTTCCGCCATAGCCTGGAAGCAGTCACAGGAGTCACTCGTCAACTGAGCGACGTATCGGAAAGGGTTTCCCATGTAGCGGAGAAGACGCTGTCTGCCGTCAACGAGCAGCGCAGCGAAACCGACATGGTCGCCTCGGCGATGAACGAGATGAGTGCAACCGTGCAGGAAGTCGCACGTAACGCCAGCCAGACTGCTACTGCGTCTGCAGGCGCGGACAGTGAATCCAAGGCCGGCGTGAAGGTTGCCACCGAGGCACTCGACGGTATCGAAGTGCTGATCGCCGAAATCGAGAAGGCGGCTCAGGTCATCCAGCGCGTCGAAAGCGACAGCGCCAGCATCGACATGGTGCTCGGCGTGATCAATGGCATCGCCGAGCAGACCAACCTGCTCGCCCTGAACGCAGCGATCGAAGCCGCACGGGCTGGCGAACAGGGTCGCGGATTTGCGGTGGTTGCCGATGAGGTGCGCACGCTAGCCTCGCGCACACAGAAATCCACCGAAGAAATCCAGGCGATGATCGAGCAACTGCAAAGCGGCGTACGCAATGCGGTCCAGGCGATGAAGGAGGCACAATTGCGTGCCCGCTCGGGATCGGAATGCGTCGAGAAAGCTGCACAAAGCCTCGGCTTGATCGCCGGCGAGGTCGGCACCATCAACGAGATGAACACCCAGATCGCAACGGCCGCCGAGCAGCAAAGCTCGGTTGCCGAAGAGATCAATCGCAATATCTCGACCATTAGCCGTATTGCCGATACCACGTCCGCCGACGCAACGCAGACCTCGGAGATCAGCGACGAATTGGTGCGTCTGGCGACTGAGCTGAATCGCCTGGTCGGCCAGTTCAAGCTCTGACCACCACGGCGTTGCCTCCACGGCCGCGCCCCGTGCGCACTTCGAATCGCCAAACGGTGCGGTTTGGAGTGCCGCCGGGGCGCTATTCTTGATCTGAGACAGTCGGCGCGAAGAAGCGAATCGTCCATAATCCGCGCCCATGACCTGCCGGAGGCGGACATCCAAGAGGTGACACCGCATTCCGCGCATGACTCCGAATTCAACCTTAGGTGACAACGAACATGGACCAACTGCCGAGCTTCGACCGCGCCCTGGTCGAGAAATACGACCGTCCCGGTCCGCGCTACACCTCCTACCCCACTGCCCCGCAGTTCCACCAGGCCTTCGCCCAGGATGATTACCGTGCCGCCGCCGCACGCAGCAATCAGGCGCAAACGCCCAAGCCGCTGTCGGTGTACATCCATATCCCGTTCTGCAAGAGCCTTTGCTACTACTGCGCTTGCAACAAGATCATCACCCACAAGACCGATCGCGCGGTCGAGTACCTTGAGTATCTCAAGCGCGAAATCGCCATGCAGGGCGAACTCTTCGATCGTTCGCGCAAGCTCACTCAGCTGCACCTCGGCGGTGGCACACCTACCTACTTCACCAGCGAGCAGCTGGCCGACCTGATGGCGAGCCTGCATCAGGCGTTCAACATGGATGACAGCGACAACCACGAGTTCTCGCTGGAAGTCGACCCGCGCACCGTCACGCCTGAGCAGATTCACGGTCTGCGCAAACTGGGCTTCAACCGGCTGAGTTTCGGCGTGCAGGATTTTGACGAGCAGGTGCAGATCGCCGTCAATCGCATCCAGACCGAAGAGCAGACCCGCGAGCTGGTACAGGCCGCGCGTGATGCGCAATTCAAGTCCATCAGCGTCGACTTGATTTACGGCTTGCCGCTGCAGACGGTGGCCAGCTTCGACACCACGCTGGACAAGATCATCGACATCCGCCCCGATCGCATCGCGGCTTACAGCTACGCCCACCTGCCTGAGCTGGTGCGAGCGCAGAAGCTGATTCGCCCAGAGGACATGCCGCCGCCGGAGCGCAAGCTCGAGCTGCTGGAGTTGACCATCCAGCGCCTTACCGCCGCCGGCTACATCTATATCGGTATGGATCACTTCTCCCTGCCGGAAGATGAGCTGGCCCTGGCGCGTGCCAACGGCACGCTGCAACGCAACTTCCAGGGTTATTCGACCCATGCCGATTGCGACCTGATCGGCCTGGGCATTTCCTCCATAGGCAAGGTCGCCGACAGCTACAGCCAGAACGTCAAGGAGCTTTCGCAATACTACGCGCGGCTCAACGACGGCATGCTACCTGTGCACCGCGGCTACAAACTGAGCGACGACGACTGCCTGCGCCGTGACGTGATCGTTTCGCTGATGTGCCATAGCCGCGTCGACTACCGCCAGATCGAACAGAAACATGGCATCGATTTCCGGGAATATTTCGCCGATTCGCTGGCAAAGCTTGCCGAACCGGTTGCCGATGGCCTGGTCGAGCTGCACGACGACGCACTGGTCCTGCTGCCGCAGGGGCAGCTGATGATGCGCAATGTCGCCATGGCGTTCGACGCCTACCTCGGCGGCGAGCAGCGCGGTCGTTTTTCGCGCACGGTCTGAGCTCGCGACTTCCACAACAGGCGGCGCTCAGCCGCCTGCTGTTGTCCGTGAGGCTTCCGCTTATCACCGGACAATTGCCAAATGCCGCTCAAGCTGTATAAATAGCCAGTCTTTGAGTGGGCCGCGCGCGCCCCAGCTGCAGCGGGATGTGCAATGCGTCAGGCTCTGGAAAATCCCTTCTACTACCTCGAAAACTTCCAACAGGTTCTGGCCTGGGTGAGCCGTCACCACAGTGATCTGCTGGATGAGACCGAGCTGGCGTTTATTGATCGTTTTGCCCTGCTACCGCAGCCTTCCCAGGCACTGCTGGTACGCATGGTCATGCGCAAGGGCATGCTGTTTCGGGCAAGCAAGCTGCGCTATCCGGAGATTGGCTGTTCGCGGCACGCAGTCGAGCCATTGATCGATCAGGGGTGGGTCGATGCATCTTCGGCCCTGACGCTCGAGCAGCTGTTCGCTTTGCTGACCAAAGGCGAGCTGCTGCAGGTGTTTGGGGCGCCTGCATCAGCCAGCCTGCGCAAGGCCGAACTGCTGGAGAAGCTGCGCGCCGCCCACCAGATGGCCAGGCCGTTTCAGGCGTGGTGCAGCCAGATCGAAGACGCTGTATTCGCGTTATGCATAGACGATCTGTGTGAGCGCCTGCGTTTGCTGTTCTTCGGCAACATCCATCAGGACTGGTCGGAGTTCGTTCTGGCTGACCTTGGCATCTATCGTTACGAGCAGGTCGTCTTCTCGCCCAGCTCACGTGCCTTCAACTGTCGCACCGAGCTGGATGCCTATCTGCATCTACATCGTTGCCGCGAGCGTTTCGATACCGGCGAGCCATTGAGCGATGTGCTGGCCGACGTGCCCGAGGTGCCTTATGCCAACGCCTGGCTGGAGAGTCGCCGCGGCAAGCTGCTGCTGCGTATCGCCCAACAGTTCGAGCGCATCGGTGACCTGGCAGAAGCCCTGCGTCTGCATGCCTCCAATGGCTATCCCGGTGCTCGCGAGCGAGCGATTCGTGTGCTCGAACGCTGTGGCCAGCCTGCAGCAGCGCTGGAGCTGCTAGATCAGGCGCAGGCTGCGCCGCAGAGTGAGCACGAGCTGCAGCAACTGCAGCGAATCAAGCCGCGCCTGCAGCGCAGCCTTGACTTTCCTACGATGCGCTCACTCAGCCGCAAGCCGGAGCAGCTCGATCTGGTCCTGCCCCGGGCCGGCTGTAGCGTCGAGCATGCGGTGCGCGAGCACCTGTCGACGCCAGACGCGCCCGTCTACTACGTCGAGAATGCCCTGGTCGGCTCGTTGTTCGGCCTGCTTTGTTGGGACGCGATCTTCGCACCGCTTCCCGGTGCGTTCTTCCACCCTTTCCACTGGGCGCCGGCTGATCTGAATCGTGCGGATTTTCAACAACGGCGCGCCGATCTGTTTGCTGCCTGCCTGGCCTGTCTGGACAGTGACGACTACCGCGACTGCATCTGGCGCACCTTTCAGGCAAAGCTCGGCATACATAACGCGTTCGTCACCTGGGGGCTGCTCGACGAGGAGCTGCTGACCCATGCTCTGGCGTGCATTCCCGCCGCGCATCTGAAGCTGATGTTTCAGCGCATCCTCGCTGATGTTTGCGGCAATCGCACTGGCCTGCCGGACCTCATCCAGCTGTGGCCCGAAGAACGCCGCTACCGGATGATCGAGGTGAAAGGCCCGGGCGATCGCCTGCAGGACAACCAGAAGCGCTGGATCGATTACGCCCATCAGCACGGCCTGCCTATCGCAGTCTGTCACGTGCAGTGGGCCGAGGTCGTGGCGTGAGCTATCGGGTCGCGGTGCGCGCACTCTGCGAGTTCACCGCCAAGGTTGGCGATCTGGACCTGCGCTTCACGCCCTCGCCCACCGCGCTAGAGGGTATCGCCGGCCACGCCCAGGTCACCGCTAGGCGCGGCGAGGGCTACGAACGTGAAGTGGCTCTGGAGGGCCAATACGGAAAACTCACGGTGCGCGGCCGCGCCGATGGCTACGACCCGGCGCGGAACCGCCTGGAGGAAATCAAGACCTTCCGCGGTGATCTGGAACGTCAGCCGGCCAACCATCGGCAGTTGCACTGGGCGCAGGCGAGGATATACGGCTGGCTATTGTGCCAGACACGCCAGCTCGACGAGGTCGAGCTGGCACTGGTCTATTTCGACGTCGCCAGCCACAAGGAAACGCAGTTCGTCGAGCGCCACGCCGCAGCGCAGCTACGCGCATTCTTCGAGACCCAGTGTCAGGCGTTTCTCGACTGGGCCGCACAGGAAATGGCCCACCGCGCCGCGCGCGACCAGGCACTTTCCGCCCTGCGCTTTCCCCACGACGAATTTCGTACCGGCCAGCGGCAACTCGCCGAGGCGGTGTACAAGGCAGCCTGTACCGGCACCACGCTCATGGCGCAAGCGCCGACCGGTATCGGCAAGACCCTGGGCACGCTGTTTCCGCAACTCAAGGCGTTTCCCGGCCAGCAGCTCGACAAGCTGTTCTTTCTCGCTGCCAAGACCTCCGGCCGCCGCCTGGCGCTGGATGCACTGCAAACGCTACAGCGCAACGGTGCGGGTGAATTGCGTGTGCTCGAACTGATCGCGCGTGACAAGGCCTGCGAGCACCCGGACAAGGCCTGCCACGGTGAATCCTGCCCGTTGGCGAAAGGCTTCTATGATCGTTTGCCTGCAGCCAGAGCAGCGGCACTGCAGCAAAGCATGCTCGATCAAGCGGCCCTGCGCGAGGTCGCCCTCGCCCATCAGGTCTGCCCCTATTACCTCAGCCAGGAGCTGGCGCGCTGGGCGGACGCCGTGGTCGGCGACTACAACTACTATTTCGACATCAGCGCCCTGCTCTACGGCCTGGCGCTCAACAACGACTGGCGTGTCAGCGTGCTGGTGGACGAAGCGCACAACCTGCTCGAACGCGCGCGCGGCATGTATAGCGCTGAGCTCGATCAGCGGGCCTTCGCCGGTCTCGGCAGCAAGGCACCGGCGCCATTGAAACGCCCACTGGGCCGAGTACAGCGCTGCTGGAACGACCTGCATCGCGAGCAGCTGGTGGATTATCAGGTGCAGTCCGAGCTGCCGCTCAAACTGCTCGGCGCGCTGCAACAGGCTGTCAGCGCCGTCACCGATTATCTTGGCGAACAACCCGGCGGGCTGGATGCAGAGCTGCAACGGGCCTATTTCGATGCCATGCATTTCTGCCGGGTCGCTGAACTGTTCGGTGAGCACTCGTTGTTCGATATCAGCCTGTTACCCGCAATTGGCCGCGGCAAGACCAAGCGGTCGATGCTGTGCCTGCGCAATGTGGTTCCAGCGCCCTTCCTCGCGCCACGGTTGAAGCAGGCTCGTTCGACGGTGCTGTTCTCGGCCACGCTGAACCCGCGCCGGTTCCATGCCGATATGTTGGGCCTGCCCACGGGTAGCGCCTGGATCGAGGTCGAATCACCGTTCCAGGCCGATCAGCTGCGGGTGTGCCTGGCCGATCACGTCTCGACCCGCTATCAGCACCGTCAAGCCTCACTGGGTGCCGTGGTCGAGCTCATCGCCCGGCAATATCACGAGCGAGCCGGCAACTACCTGGCGTTCTTCAGCAGCTTCGATTACCTGCAGCAGGTGACCGCGCTGCTACGCGAGCAGTATCCGGATGTGCCCTTCTGGGAGCAGACTCGCGGTATGCAGGAAGCGGCCCGCAGTGCATTTCTCGACCGATTCACCGAGCACAGCAAGGGTGTCGGTTTTGCCGTGCTCGGTGGCGCATTTGCCGAAGGCATCGACCTGCCGGGCAACCGCTTGATCGGGGCCTTTATCGCCACCTTGGGCCTGCCCCAGGTCAATCCGGTCAATGAGCAGTTCAAGACACGCCTGGATCAGCTGTTCGGCCGCGGCCTGGGTTACGACTACACCTACCTCTACCCAGGGCTGCAGAAAGTCGTGCAGGCCGCGGGCCGGGTTATCCGCACACAGAGCGACGAGGGCGTCGTGCATCTGATCGACGACCGCTTCGGCCGGCCGCAGATAGGCCGTCTGCTGCCGAGCTGGTGGCAGTTTTCGCCAGCATCCAACACTGAGGTCACGTAAGAGACGCCGTTCGGGTTGCGTGGTGCACGGAGGCTCGCTATAGTCCTGCGCCGCCGATTCCCCATCGGCACACTGCTACACAGCCTCCGCCCGGATGGCGAAATTGGTATACGCAAGAGACTTAAAATCTCTCATCCGAAAGGGTATGCGGGTTCGACCCCCGCTCCGGGCACCAGTCTTTTCAAGGCTTTCAGCCTTCCAATATCCGTTCTGCCATTTGCGCATTTGTTCATTTTTGCAATTGGCGCGAGCGTTCCTGTTACGGCCGCAGCGCCTGGCGAACGTCAAATCCATTGAACGCAATTTACTGCTTGGTTGTTGGCTGACGTTCATATCGAACTTACCGCAACGCGCTGTTGCTCTTATCAATGTCCAGAAAGATAGTGCGCGCGTATATGTATCTGCAGATACATATAGTGCTATGCTGAGTCCATGGAATCAATCGAGCAATTGCCATGACTGCGACTCTTCAGGCACCCGCGTTTACCAAAGACCAGTGCGCCGCCGGCCTTCGTACTGCGGTGAACATTCTTGAAAAATGGCAGGCGTCTACCGAACAGGCCTGTCGGATACTGCGTATTTCCCGCAGTACACATGCACGCGCCAAACTGCGGAATACCGATTGGTCGGTCAGTCTGGATCCGGACCAGATGCAGCGCGTCAGTTTTATTCTCAATATCCATGCGGCACTGCGGCTGATGTTCGATAACCCGGAGAATACTTACGGCTTTGCGGCAATGCCCAATCACAACGAATTCTTCAATGGACGATCGCCGCTGGAAGTGATGGCTCAGGGCGACATGATTTCCCTGTACGAGTCGTTCCGTCGCATCGATAGTTTGCGAGGCGCGCAGTGGTAGTGCCGAAAGGGCTTCCCGTGCGGGCCGATGCCCGTTGTCAGGCCTATCGGCTGGTCAACTCCAAGTTTCCGCCCATCGATCTGTTCGATGATGTAGCCGACGCCGAGGAGTTCGAGATTCTCTATCAACTTCAGGCGCTGACTAATCCGAGGTTGCATAACGAGACTGGCCGTCTCGAGTTGATCCCGCGATCAGAAATACCGTTTGGCATTCCGGGCTGCTCCTACGCCACGGCGCCATTCACCCACGTCAATCCTGCGGGTTCTCGCTTCAGCGATGGCAGCTACGGCGTGCTGTATTTGGCCGACAGCATGGAAACGGCGCTAGCAGAGGTCAGGCATCACCAAGAGCAATACTGGTCGAATGTCGAAGGTCTGAACTTCGAGCGGTTCGTTTTCCGCGGGCTGTCATGTCAGTTCAACGAGGCTGGGCTGCTGGACGCCACGAGTGTGCCGATGTCGGAACCGATCTACGACGCTGATGATTACACCCACTCTCGCCAGTTCGGTCGCCTGGTCAGACAGGGTGGATTTCCCGGGTTGCGTTATCACTCGGTACGAAATCCGGGCCAGCATTGCTGGGCTCTTCTAACGCCAAGACGCGTACTGTCCATTATCCAGACCGCACATTACGAGATGATCTGGAACGCCGGTATTACCAGCGTCAGCGTCATTGCCGAAGTCTGATTGCACCCAGATGCGGTAGCTACCCTCCTCTCTGCACCGACTATCCGGTTCGGCCCTGTTGCCAAACCACTGTAACAATCATCGCGCATTGTCTGCTCATGGACTCCCCATGGCGCAAGGACGCTCCACCGAACTCACAATGTGAGGACGCGAACATGAGCAAGCGATCACTCGAAGAACTGGTTACCCGATCAGATATCAGCGCACTTCAGCCAATGGCGCATTGGCGCCGCGAGCGCCGGAGCGGTCAGGATAAGTCCGCTCCGAACGCTGCCGCGCTGATTCGGCGAGCGGCACATGATATCGGCATGCTGAAAGCCGCAGCACATAGCTAGAGATACCCCTGGCTGACTCTGGAACGGGCCGTGAGGTGCTTTCCAGAGGCATTTTTACAGCCTTGACGGCTGTCAATGGCAAAAATAGTAAGCAGCCTATCGTTCGCTCCGATGTCAACCAAGGAGCGGCACATGAAGAACCTGCATCCACATCACCTGACCTCCTACCTGCTGAGCGCCGGCCTGCTATGCAGTCCGGCGGTTTTTGCCCAGGAAAACTTCAGCACCATATTCACCGACGCTAAGCCGATTCTGGACCTGCGCTATCGCTACGAGCACGTCGATCAGGACAACGCACTCAAGCACGCCAACGCCCAGACGCTGCGCACTCGCGTCGGCTTTCAGACCGGCAAGTGGTACGGCTTGTCGGCTCTGGTCGAAGCAGACAACGTAAGTCGATTGGGTGATGCCGCCTACAACAGCACCCGCAACGGCCAAACCGACTACTCGGCAGTGCCGGACCCTGACGGCAGCGAGATCAACCAGGCGCTGTTGCGCTACGACCATGCGTTCGGCAGCGCTATTGCTGGCCGCCAGCGCATCAATCTGGACAACCAGCGCTTCGTCGGTGGCGTCGGTTGGCGGCAGAACGAACAAACCTACGACGGCGTGCTGGGCCAGCTGCAACCGCTCGACAAGCTGACGCTGACTTACGCCTACATCGATAACATCAACACAATCTTCGGCCCGGGCGACAACCGCTTCGACAATCGCGCCAACCCGGCCAATATCGAAGGCCACAGCCATCTGTTCAACGCCCGCTACGCGCACTCACCGGAGCTGACGGCCACCGCCTACAGCTATCTGCTGGGACTGGACAACATCGCCACTGCACCCGCCGCTGCGCTCGGCACCCTGTCCAGCAAAACCACAGGTCTGCGTCTGAATGGTGGCCTCCACGGCATCAGCTATGCGCTTGAATATGCTCGCCAGCAGGACTACGCCGGCAATCCTCAGGAGCTGAGCAGCGAGTACTACCTGGCCGAGCTGGGCTATGCCCTCAAGGGTGCGACTTTGAAAGCGGGCGTGGAAGTACTGGGCGGCGACTCGGGGCCGGGCAATCGCGCCTTCCAGACGCCTTTGGCCACCAAGCACGCCTTTCAGGGCTGGGCCGATACCTTCCTCCTGACGCCGGCGGACGGTGTGCAGGACGTTTACCTGGGGGGCACACTACCGCTCTTCGGCGGCACGCTGCAGGCCTGGTACCACGATTTCCGCGCCGAACGCGGCAGCGAGCAGTACGGGGAAGAGATCAACATCGGTTACAGCCGCGCCATCCCGCTGGTCAAAGGGCTGGTCGCAACGGTCAAGTACGCCGGCTACGACGCGGATGACTATTCGGTGGACACCGAGAAACTCTGGGCACAACTGCAGTACACCTACTGAGCGATACAGGTCGGGCGTTCGCGCTCGACCTTCCCTACTCAGTTATTGCGTATGACGCGGCAGCTGCAGCGAGATAATCGCGGCGAGCAGTACGAAGAGAGAAGACACCCACAGGCAAGCCTGCAACCCATAGGCCTGGAATACCCAGCCTGAGAGCAGGGTACCGATCAGGCGGCCCATGGCGTTGGACATGTAGTAGAAGCCCACGTCCAGAGAGACGCCGTCTTCCTTGGCATAGCTGACAATCAGGTAGCTATGCAGCGAGGAATTCACCGCGAACAGCGCACCGAATAGCAGCAGCCCGCCGATCAGCACCCATTGGGGCGATGCATCAGTTGTCAGGCCCACAGCGATTGCCGCGGGTAGCGCCGCCAGCAGCGCGGCCCAGATGAAGGCCGCACGTCCATCCGGTACCTTGCCGCTGCGCTTGCCGGTAATGGCCGGCGCCATCGACTGGACGATGCCGTAGCCGATGATCCAGCAGGCCAGAAAGCCGCCGACCATCCAGAAATTCCAGCCGAAGACGGTGCTCAGGTACACCGGTAGCGCGATGACGAACCAGACATCGCGAGCCCCGAAGAGAAACAGCCGCGCGGCCGACAGCACGTTGATTGCCTGGCTTTTGGAGAGGATGTCCTTGAACTTTGGTTTGGCCTTCGCCTTGCCAAGATCCTTTTTCAACAGGACCAGGCTGCTGATCCAGATCACGGCTAGCACCGCAGCCATCGCCAGGACCGCGCCGGCGAATCCCAGCAGCGTCAGCAGTGCGCCACCGAGGAAAAATCCCACGCCCTTGAGCGCATTCTTCGAGCCGGTGAGGATGGCCACCCACTTGTACAGCGTGCCCTGCTGGCTGTCGGGTACCAGGAGCTTGATCGAGCTCTTGGCCGACATCTTGTTCAGGTCCTTGGCGATACCGGACAACGCCTGCGCACCCATCACCCAAGGCACAGTCAGCCACGCCGCAGGCACGGTGAGCATCAACAGCGCCACGACCTGCATCGCCAGGCCGAGGTTCATCGTCCGGTTCAGGCCGAGTCGAGCGCCGAGATAGCCGCCAATCAGATTGGTGACGACACCGAACACCTCGTAGAACAGAAACAGCGCCGCTATCTGCAGTGGCGTGTAGCCCAGCGAATGGAAATGCAGCACTACCAGCATGCGCAGCGCGCCATCGGTAAGCGTGAACGCCCAGTAGTTACCGGTGACGATCAGGTACTGGCGCACCGCGGGGGACAGTCGGGCAAGGGCTTGCATGGTCGGTTCCGGATTGATTGAGCAGGTGCATTGCGTAGCTAGATTGGCGAGGAGCTATGGCGTGGCATGCCGAGAGTCGGGGGCGTCGAGTCACGGATTTGCCGTAGGGTGGGCTTCAGCCCGCCACCCTGCCGTTCTTCCATAGCCCGCACCGCTCTCAGCGAACGCCACTCAGCGGCATCTCACCCTGCCAGCCCCACCATGCGCGCCAGTTCCACGGTGCGGTTGGCATAGCCCCATTCGTTGTCGTACCAGGCGTAGATCTTCACCTGAGTGCCGTTGACGACCATGGTCGACAGCGCATCGATGATCGACGAGCGGGGGTCGGTGCGGTAATCGATGGAAACCAGTGGTCGTTCCTCATACCCGAGGATGCCCTTCAGCTCGCCCTCTGCCGCGGCCTTGAGCAGCCGGTTCACCTCGGCGGCATCGGTAGCGCGCTCCACTTCGAACACGCAATCGGTCAGCGAGGCATTGGCCAGCGGCACCCGCACGGCATGGCCGTTCAGCTTGCCGCGCAGCTCCGGGAAGATTTCGGCGATCGCCGTGGCCGATCCCGTGGTCGTGGGAATCAGGCTCATGCCCGAGGCGCGGGCGCGGCGCAAGTCCTTGTGCGGCTGATCAAGAATGCTCTGGGTATTGGTCAGGTCATGGATGGTGGTGATCGAGCCGTGGCGGATGCCGAGCTGCTCATGGATCACCTTAACCACCGGCGCCAGGCAGTTGGTGGTGCAGGACGCTGCGGTGACGATGCGATGCTGCGCCGGATCGAACAGCCCATCGTTGACGCCCATGACGATGTTCAGTGCGCCCGGCTCCTTCACCGGCGCGCTGACCACCACGCGTTTGACGCCCTGCTCCAGATACTGCTGCAGCACCGCCACGGTCTTCATCTTGCCGCTGGCCTCGATGACCAGATCGCAGCCCGACCAGTCGGTTTCACTGATCGCCTTGTTGGCGCTGACCTTTATTCGCTGGCCGTCGATCACCAGGCAGTCGCCATCGGCGCTCGCTTCGCGCTGCCAACGTCCGTGGATGGAATCGAAGTTCAGCAGATGCGCATGGGTCGCCGCGTCGCCAGCGGGATCGTTGATCTGCACGAAGTCCAGCTCTGGCCAATCCCATGCCGCGCGCAGTGCCAGACGTCCGATGCGGCCGAAGCCGTTGATGCCAACTTTGATGCTCATGGATGACTCGCTTTTGAAAGGTGAATCAGGAAGTTCGTGGCGCAAACATGATGATCGCCATGCCTAGCATCGCCACGGCGCAGCCAAGCAGGTCCCACCAGGTCGGGCGCACGCCATCGACCAGCCACAGCCAGACCAGTGCCACGCCGACATACACGCCGCCATATGCCGCATACACGCGCCCGGCGGCGGTGGGATGCAGCGACAGCAGCCAGGCGAACAGCGCGAGGGAAAGCGCAGCCGGCAGCAGCAACCAGATACTCTTGCCCTGTTTCAGCCAGAGGTACGGCAGATAGCAGCCGACGATCTCCGCTATCGCGGTAATGACGAACAGGCCAAGCGTATTCAGCATGCGAAGCCCGTCATGCGCCGAAGCGTTCGATCCAGCCGACATGGGCCGGATGCTGGATAGCCTTGGGGCGCAACGCCTGGACGCTGGCGATAGCGGTTGCGCGCGGCACGTCGCGGTCTATCAGGATGCGCGCTGCGATCAGTCCGGTACGACCAGAGCCACCCTTGCAGTGAATGGCGACGCGCTTGCCGGCATCCAGCAGTTCATTGATACGGTCTGCCGATCGCTCCCAGGCCTGTTCGAAGTCCGCCAGCGGCACCTGTTCGTCAGCCACCGGCAGGTGAAACCATTCAAGGCCGCGCTCGGTGCAGAGTTGCGGCAGCTGCGTCGCCTCGTTGCGGGCCAGCTCTTCGTCGGGCATCAAGGTGATCAGCGCGTCGGCGCCGGCCGCTTGCAGGGTCGCCAGCGCCTCGTCGACGCTGCTTCCCTTGCTGCCGGGACACGGTGTGAAGATCAGCCGACCGGCGCTGCCGGGCACATCGAGGATGTCGTAGGGATGAGACACGCGGGCGATTCCTGGAAGTCAGATGGAGCGTTGATTGACGCGACGGGACAGCGCTTCGGCTGACTCCTTGCGTTCCGAATAGCGATCGACCAGGTAGTCGGCCCGACCGCGTACCAGCAGGGTGAACTTGATCAGCTCCTCCATCACATCCACCACGCGGTCGTAGTAGGCCGAGGGCTTCATCCGGCCGGCGTCGTCGAATTCGAGAAAGGCCTTGGCCACGGAGGACTGGTTGGGGATGGTGACCATACGCATCCAGCGGCCCAGCACCCGCATCTGGTTCAGGGCGTTGAACGACTGCGAGCCGCCGCTGACCTGCATGATCGCCAGCGTCTTGCCCTGGGTCGGCCGCACCGCGCCCATGGCCAGCGGCACCCAGTCGATCTGGGCCTTGAATACCGCGCTCATCGAGCCATGCCGTTCCGGCGAGCACCACACCTGGCCCTCCGACCACTGCATCAGCTCGCGCAGTTCCTGCACCTTCGGGTGGCTATCAGGCGCATCGTCCGGCAGCGGCAATCCGGATGGATTGAAGATGCGCGTCTCCGCGCCGAAACGCTCGAGCAGGCGCGCAGCTTCCTGTACCAGCAGGCGACTGTAGGAGCGCTCCCGGTTAGAGCCATAGAGCAGCAGGATGCGTGGCCTGTGTTCTGGACCTGCCGGCAGAGCAAGCTTGTCCAGGTCAGGCATATCCAGCAGATCTGGGTCGATATTGGGCAGATCGTCGTTCATTAGGCATGTCCTGCAAGGTTCAAAGTGTGCCGATGCGCGCCAGCTCGGTTCTCAGCGTAGCGGCATCCAGTTGTGCGAGCGGTAGCGCTAGAAACGCGGTAAAACGTAGCTTGAGCTTGGCCAGCGTGGCATCGAACGCCGCCTCGATTTCGTCGGGACTACCGACGCTCTCGGAAGGATCGACAAGTCCCCAGTGCGCCTTGGTGGCGGGGCCGAAATGCACCGGGCACGCTTCGCCAGCGGCCTTGTCGCAGACGGTAATGACGAAGTCGGGATT
Organism: Pseudomonas sp. E45-MNA-CIBAN-0222; assembly: GCF_040310405.1. Lineage (NCBI taxonomy): Bacteria > Pseudomonadati > Pseudomonadota > Gammaproteobacteria > Pseudomonadales > Pseudomonadaceae > Pseudomonas > Pseudomonas sp. E45-MNA-CIBAN-0222. The sequence goes on along the minus strand of NZ_JBEOPU010000001.1, from coordinate 436,374 downwards.
CAGCGCCTGATGCGCATCGCTGCTCTTGCTATACAAGCCATCAGCCGCAATGCCGGTCCGCGCCAGCGCCTCAAGCGTCAGTGGATTGATTTCGCCTCTTGGCTCGCTGCCGGCGCTGAACGCGCGCATGCCGACCGGCGCAAGGTGATTGAACAGCGCCTCGGCCAGAATGCTGCGGCAACTGTTCGCGGTGCAGAGAAAGAGAATCTTCATAGTCATCCTTGCTTCAGGCACATGAACTGGCGCGTTCGGGGCGGTTGCGCATGCTTTCGAGGCGCTGCACGTTGTCGCTCAACCAGTTCTTGTTCGCGGCCAGGATCGGCTGCAGCATGTCGGTCACCCAGTCAGGCAGGTGCGGATGGAGCCGGTAATACACCCATTGGCCCTGACGGCGATCTTCCAGTATTCCGCAGCCGCGCAGCAGCGCCAGATGCCGCGAGATCTTCGGCTGGCTTTCATCCAGCGCACAGGTCAGCTCGCATACACACAGCTCTCCCTCACGGGCGATTAGCAATGCAACCCGCACGCGAGTCTCGTCTGCCAGGCATTTGAATACAGTGGTAGGTGTCAGGTGCTCGACCATTGATATCTTCTCAGCGCTTGTTCTTGACCAACACGAACATCTTGATCCGCTCATGTATCTCGTGAAGCGTGTGCCGGTAGGCATCCGGCTGGTCGCTGCTGGCAGGGTCTTCGAAGTTCCAGGCGATGTACTCACCCGCGCCAGGCAGCGCGTGGCACTCCAGCGATGACTTGTCACAGAGGGTGATCACGAAATCGAACTGCTGCTCTTCCAGTTCCGTCAGCGATTTGCTACGCAAACCCGCGGTCGGCACGCCGAGTTGCTCGAGCGCCGCCAGGGCGCGCGCATCGACCTCGGTCGGTGCTGTGCCTGCACTGAACGCCTCGAAGTGATCCGAGTCGGTATGCCGAAGCAACGCCTCGGCGAGCTGAGAGCGTGCCGAGTTAGCGACGCAGACGAACAGGACACGCGATTTGTAGGCCATGAAGCCGTTCCCCATAAGATATGCCTGGGCGAATATATTGCTTAGCGTATAAGCAAGTAAAGCATCCTTGAGCTCGGCCACCTATCTACAGCGCGCTGTAGATAGGCAAGTTTGTTGCGCCGGGGCAAGAGGCGTATATTGCGTATCGCATATATTTATTCGAACGAATATCAACATACGGGAGCCGCTTGATGACAGCACCCAATGTTCTTGATGTCATCATCATTGGTGCAGGACAGTCCGCCCTGACGACCGCGTACTTTCTGCGGCGCACGTCGCTGTCCTATCTGCTGTTGGATGAACAGCCCGGCCCCGGTGGTGCCTGGCTGCATGCCTGGGACTCGCTGCGGCTGTTCTCACCGGCCGCCTGGAGTTCAATCGCTGGCTGGCCGATGCCTGCTCCGGCCGGGCTGGGCAATCCTACGCGCAACGACGTTATCGATTATTTGCGACGTTACGAAGACCGCTATCAATTTCCGATTCAGCGACCGGTTCGAGTCGATACGATCAGCCGCCTCGACGATCTCTGGCGTGTGCAAGCAGGCGATCATCAGTGGCTGGCTCGCGCAGTCATCAGCGCGACGGACACCTGGAGCAAGCCTTTCATTCCGCCTTATGAAGGGCGCGAGTTTTTTCAGGGTGTGCAGATTCACTCGGCGCACTACCGTGACCCCGCTCCCTTCGCAGGTAAACGGGTGATGGTGGTAGGCGGCGGTAACTCCGGCGCGCAGCTCCTCGCCGAGCTATCCAGTGTCAGCGAAACACTCTGGATCACCCAGGAGCCACCTGCTTTTCTGCCCGACGGCGTCGACGGCCGCGTGCTGTTCGAGCGCGCCACCGCGCGCTGGAAGGCGCAGCAGGAGGGGTGCAGCATCGACGAGCCGGCCGGCGGCTTCGGTGACATCGTCATGGTGCCGCCGGTGCGCGAAGCCCGCGAGCGCGGCGTTTTGGTAGCCGAACCCCCATTTGTGCGATTCACCGAAACGGGCGTCGAGTGCGCGGATGGGCGCTCTGCGGACTTGGACGCGGTGATCTGGTGCACCGGTTTTCGACCAGCCTTGGATCATCTTCGTGAACTCGGTGTCGTCGAGGCGGATGGCAAGATACAGGTAGAGGATACCCGGGTCGTGAAGCAGCCCAACCTATGGCTGGTTGGCTACGGCGACTGGACCGGCATGGCGTCTGCCACGCTGATCGGCGTCACCCGCACGGCGCGAAGTACCGTCGATGAGGTCGTTCAGGCACTTGCCGCAACGTCCCTGCAGCGCCCCTAGCAACCACCGATGCAATCCCGATCATCATGCGAAAAGGTGTAATTAACGATGTCCAGTCAATGTGAAGTGGCCGGCAAGAAAGCCGCCGGCGTCCCGCTCGGATTCTTCGAGCGTTATCTGACGCTCTGGGTCTTTCTCTGCATCGTCGCCGGCACCCTCCTCGGTCTGGGACTGCCCGCAGCCGCACAAGCGGTCGGCGCGCTGGAAATCGCCCATGTGAACATTCCGGTCGGCCTGCTGATCTGGGTGATGATCATCCCGATGCTGATGAAGATCGATTTCTCGGCACTGCGCGAGGTTTACGCGCAGCGGGCGAGCATGGGCATAACGCTGTTCGTCAACTGGGCAGTCAAGCCATTCACCATGGCGCTGCTTGGCTGGGTATTCATCAAGCATGTCTTCGCGCCGTGGCTCCCGGCTTCCGAGCTCGATAGCTACATGGCTGGCCTGATCCTTCTCGGCGCCGCACCGTGCACGGCGATGGTCTTCGTCTGGAGCAATCTCTGTAACGGCAACGCCAACTTCACCCTGACCCAGGTGGCGCTCAACGACGTGGTGATGGTGTTCGCCTTTGCGCCAATCGTCGCGCTGCTGCTCGGCGTGTCCTCGATCCCGGTGCCCTGGGACACCCTGCTGCTCTCGGTGGTGATGTACATCGTCATTCCACTGGCCATTGCCCAATTCATTCGCGGCCGGCTGATGAAACGCGGTGAAAAGGCCTTCCAAGCGGCACTGGCGAAGGTCCAACCGTTTTCCATCGTGGCGCTGCTGGCAACCCTGGTGCTTCTTTTCTCCTTCCAGGGCGAAGCGATCGTTGCTCAGCCGTTGATCATCGCGATGCTTGCGGTACCGATCCTGTTGCAAACACTGTTCATCGCCGGGCTCGGCTATTGGCTCAACCGTCGCTTTCTGGTTCGCCATGATGTCGCCGGCCCTTCGGCGATGATCGGTGCTTCGAACTTCTTCGAACTGGCGGTTGCCGTTGCCATCGTGCTCTATGGTTTCAATTCAGGCGCGGCCCTTGCGACCGTAGTTGGCGTATTGATCGAGGTGCCGGTCATGCTCTGGCTGGTGCGCAGCATCAACCGCAGCCGTGACTGGTACAACCGGGCGTTGCCGGCTGATTGAGCTGGAACCACTCACGTTCGCTTGACCCTGATCAGCAGGGCGGCGCGCAGGCTGACTACCATCGATGCAGACGCCTGAGAGGACCACAGACATGGAGAGCCCCGCACAAGAGCAGCCTGTCTCGACCAGTGACACACCACTTTCGCTGAGAGCGCACTTGGCTAACTTCTGGCGGGGCCATCCCACCGAAGCCAAAGTGCTGCTCGGAATGTGCGCGGCGTTTCTGCTGATCTTCTTCATGCCGATGGGCCAGCCCCGTTTCGAAAACGCGGTACTGGAAGGCCTGCGTCTGACGCAGTGGTATGCCCGCGAGCATGTGATTCTCTGCCTGTTACCGGCCTTCGTCATTGCTGGTGCGATGGCCGTCTACATCAGCCAGGGCGCCGTGATGAAGCACCTCGGCCCGGCCTCGCCGAAGCCCGTGGCGTTCGGTGTAGCGTCCGTCGCTGGCACGCTGTTGGCCGTGTGCTCCTGCACCGTGCTGCCGTTGTTTGGCGGCATCTACAAGCGTGGTGCCGGCCTGGGTGCAGCAATCGCCTTTCTCTATTCGGGACCGGCGATCAATGTCATGGCCATTGTGGTCACCGCCAAGATACTGGGTGCTGAGCTTGGCATTGCCCGTGCGGTGGGCGCCATTGTGTTCGCTCTCGTGATCGGCGCCATCATGCATTTGCTCTACCGCCGTGAGGAGGATGCGCGTGCAGCCAAGAACGCACGCGGCTTCGCCGATGACGACGATGGACACCCAATTGGTGACATCGTGGCGTTGTTCAGCTTGATGATAGGCATCTTGGTATTCGCCAACTGGGCGAGCGCCGATAGCGCGACCTGGATGGTGATTCACGCGTGGAAATGGCCAATCACCGCGCTCCTCGCGATATTGCTGGCAACACTGCTGGTACGCCGTTGGAAGTGGTCGGTTAAGCCATTGCTAGCTATCGGCGCGCTGGTTGCTGTTAGCGCTCTATTTGCGCCGCAGTGGCCAGAACTGGCAATGGTTATTGGCATCGCCGGGCTTATGCTACAAGCCAGTCGCGAGAATGCGGCAGGTCAGGAATGGGTTGGGCAGAGCTGGGACTTCACCAAACAGATCATGCCGTTGCTGCTTGGCGGAGTACTGATCGCTGGCATGCTGCTCGGCCGCCCTGGCCATGAAGGGCTGATCCCCAGCGAATGGGTAGTCTGGGCTGTCGGCGATAACAGTTTCACCTCCACCCTCCTCGCCTCGGTATTGGGCGCCTTCATGTATTTTTCCACCCTGACCGAAGTGCCCATTGTCGAAGGCCTGCTGGGCGCGGGTATGGGTAAGGGCCCGGCGCTGGCAATCCTGTTGGCAGGTCCTGCGTTGTCGCTACCGAACATGCTGGTGATTCGCACCGTGCTCGGCACGCAGAAAACGATCGTGTACTGCTCGCTGGTCGTGGTGATGGCCACGCTCAGCGGCTATCTCTATGGGCAACTGATGTGAGAACGACGATGAAACTGACTGTCTATGGATCCGGCTGCGCCAAGTGCCAGCAACTCACCGCCAACGCCGAAGCGGCCGCGCGGCGTCTTGGGCTCGATTTCGAGGTTGAAAAGGTCACCGACGTCAACGCCATCATCGACGCGGGCGTCATGCGCACCCCGGCGCTGGCAATAGAGGAAGAAATCGTTGTGGAAGGCAAGGTGCCTAGCAGTGATGAGCTCCAACAACTGCTTGGCTGAGTAATGCGGTGTTTCCACCGAGCCGCACCGGCGGCACGGCATGGCTTTGCCGAACGGAACCGTTCTGCGTAGTTCACGGCGTCATAATGTGAACTGCCAGGAGAATGAGAAGTGCCCGATTCGATGACGTATCTGGCTATCGCGGCCGCAGTGGTCCTGATAGCCCTGAATCTGCTCGCGGTAATCAGCGTATTCAAAAGTGACCGAACCGTAGGCGCAAAAGCGCTCTGGGCAATCGGCATCGCTGTCTTTCCGATTCTGGGACTGCTCTTCTGGCTGCTGGTAGGTCTGCGCCGATCACGCTGATCAGGGCTTCAGGCCTAGCAGATACAGCGCCCTGCCGAGCACCCTGACCGAGTCGGCGTGCTTACCTGCCTGATGCAGTTGCTCGCCCTCCGCGCGCAACTCTCGGACCTGCTGCAGCGTGGCGGCATCTTTCGGTGGATTGGTCTTGAGCTGCTCATCAATCTTGCTCATATCCATAGGGCAATGCATCGCCAGCGCTGGGACACTGAGCAAGAAGGCGAAAACAAAGGCTGAGAGGCGTCGCATGGCTATTCTCCTGCGCAAGTTTGCTCGTGGAGTATAGATAGTGTTCATGGAGTCGCTCGCTGCCTGAAACGCTATACGACGAACAACTGTTTTCTACGCGCAAAAGAAAAAGCCCCAAGCAACGAATTGCTTGGGGCCCTTCAATATGGAGGCCGATGTCGGAATCGAACCGGCGTACACGGATTTGCAATCCGCTGCATAACCACTCTGCCAACCGGCCTCAAAACGAAGGCGCCGCATAACTTCTGCGGCGCGATCTTACAAACTGGAGCGGGAAACGAGACGTGTACTAGGACAGTAAGTCGTTGTTTCCCAAACACTTTCTTCGTTGGGCTGGCCAGCGAAGACCTCAATTGTAGCCTTGTTTTTCGTCCTCGGCAACAAATTCGTCCAAAGAGTTCCACGGACGTCCATAGAGCTGCACTCAGCACACCACACCCACGATCGGTACATCGTCGTAGGCGACTGCCTCGAACTCATCACCCACGCCCGGTTGTCTGCCCGCATCCATCATCGCGAAGACAACCCAGGTAGATGGTTCTGGTGATGGCACAAGTCGGATGCCACCTGGAAGCGCCAGCACCACAACTCACAGGCGACCTTCTGTCCAAGCTCCTTTGGAAGAACGCTCACGCTGGCCACCGCGTTCCCACACACGATTCTTTATCGATATATCAGGATGACGGGGCAAGCATGACAGGTGCGGGTTTGCTGCGTCCGGCTGGACATTGGGCGACGATTGCGGCCCCCTCGCGCTTCCTAAGACCGCTGGCATATCAGGTCATACCTAGACGGTTTTGCAGAAACCGTAACTTCTCACGACCCTGATAGCGTGAGCGTCGCTGTCGAGCCTACGTCCCGATGCTCGACCTTCTAATCGATGATTTTTGCACATCGAACACACGACGACTACCAGTTGCGCGAACTGGTGAGAAGTATTCAAACCACATGACGAAGCGGCCTTCGGGACCCACTTCCTACACAAGCGACAGGCCGACCATGAGGTCGGCGACAAAGGAGTCGGTCATGTAGTTCTTCTCCTGGAAGGAGACGGAGCATGCACGAGAACAAGAATGATGCACCAACATCAAAGGTGTTCTATCGCCCGATCGAAGCGTCCATCCGCTGGGCCGGGCTGCTGCGATACGAGCAGGTGATCCTGGCTTCGATTTCGTCGCCAAGGCGCCTGCCGCAGTCGTTGGACTGTCCACGTTGTGACGAGCTGCGGCTTTGCACCGAACGCATCTTCGACGGCATCCTCAATGGAGAACTGCCCTTCGGACGGAACGGCATCACGACGCGCGATTCCGCGCTGATCGACTCCCCTGATCTGACGGTGCGCCACGTCGATCTGAAGAGCTGGATGCGCCAGCACTATCCCGAGCAACGACCGTGCTTCCTCTTCTCCCGGAGCGAGCGCATCGCCCATCCCTTCATCTCGGTGGAAACTGGGCAGGCGATGCTAGTCGAGCGCCTGGCCCTGAAGTCCACCTTGGACCAGTACAAACGCCAACTGCATGAGTTGCAGGAAAAGCACGGGGCGCTTCTCAAGCAGATGGCGCCCTCTACTGGCGCACAGTGCCTGATCAGTGATCGCGCCGAAGCCACCTACCTGAACATTATCGGCAGCATGCTGGACCTGATGCTCGGCCAGTCGCCTTCGGGCGTGCCGTACTCCAGCTTCAAGACGCAGGAGGCGGTGGTCAGTGCATTGGTCGCCCATCACAGCGGCGCAATGGGGATCGCGGAGCGGACGCTAAACGGCAAGTTCGCCACGGCCAGACGCCGGCTGCGTAGCGCAACAGTCTGAGGTTTTCCATCTTGTATGTGCAATCGCGGAGATTGCATTTGCAATGTCTTTTCCCATCCATGTCTATTGAATGGAGGTCACGCCAACAAACGCCACTGAGCGTTCAGGAGTGACCGCCATGTCGCAAACACCTGCACTGCCCGCAAGCGAGCGCCGCATCCTGCGGCTTGATGAAGTCGAAACCAAGTCGGGTTTCAAACGCGCCCACATCTACAACCTGATGCGCAAAGGCCTGTTCCCGAAGGCGCTGCGCCTGGGCGTGCGCGCGGTCGGTTGGGACTCCATCGAGATCGATCAGTGGATCGCCGAGCGCGTCAACAACCGGGCCTGACCCGTTCTCCAGCGGACTTCCCATCCTCACACGGAGAACGCCATGCAGGTCGTATCCATCATTTCAACCAAAGGTGGCGTCGGCAAGACCACCACGGCCGCGAACCTCGGCGGGCTTGCCGCGGACGCGGGGCTGCGTGTACTGCTGCTCGACCTCGACGTGCAGCCCACCTTGTCCTCGTACTACGAGCTAGGCCACCGCGCACCTGGTGGCATCTACGAGTTGCTGGCCTTCAACGAGCGCGACCTCGGGCTGCTTGTGTCCCGCACGATCATCGAGGGCCTGGACTTGGTGCTCTCCAACGACCACCGAGGCGAGCTGAACACTTTGCTGCTGCACGCGCCGGATGGGCGCCTACGGTTGCGCCATCTCTTGCCGGTCCTGGCGCCTCTCTATGACCTGGTGCTGATCGACACCCAAGGTGCGCGCTCGGTGCTGCTGGAGATGGCGGTGCTCGCCTCCAACCTCGCGCTGTCGCCCGTGACCCCGGAAATTCTCGCGGCGCGCGAGCTGCGGCGCGGCACCATGCAGTTGCTCGAAGACATTGCGCCCTACCGGCACCTGGGCATCGAGCCTCCACCTCTGCATCTGCTCATCAATCGTGTCCACCCTGTGTCAGCCAATGCACGGCTGATCCAGCAGGCCCTGCGCGATCTTTTCCAGGACCACGCCGGCATCCGCGTGCTGGCTACCGACGTGCCGGCCATCGAGGCGTATCCGCGTGCAGCTACGCGCGGATTGCCAGTGCATCGGGTCGAATACCGCCAGCCGCCGGGCAGAGTCGCCCCCGCCGCGCTCGACACCATGCGCGGCCTCGCAGACGAACTATTTCCGCAATGGCGGCACCGATTTGCCATGGTGTCCGGCCGTCCGCCACACCCTCTTGATGCCGGGAGGTCCCATGGCGAACGCACATGAGCTTGCCCGTGGCCACAAGCGGCTTCGCGCCCTGATCGAGTTCGCGGTTGGCGAAGGTTGGCACGTCAAACGCACGCCTGGCGGCCACCTCAAGTTCACCAAGCCTGGCTGCGCCGCGATCTACACCAGCTCGACGGCCAGCGACCACCGGGCGACCCTGAATGCCCGTGCGCAAATCCGCCGCGCCGAGCGCGAGGCCCGATACCAAGCGCAGGGAGGCGGCCATGGCTGAGATCACCTCCCAGCAGATGGCCGGCAAGCTGCTCGCGGCCGGGTTCGAGCGTAGCGGCCCGTCAGCCTCGACCTTGAGCGACCCGATCGCCGACACACCCATGGTCGTGACCCTAGATCAGTTGCGCCCCTACGACCACGATCCCAGGAAAAAACGCAACCCGGCCTACGAGGAAATCAAGGCGTCCATCCGCGAGCGCGGTCTGGACGCGGCGCCGGCCATCACTCGCCGACCAGGTGAGGACCACTACATCATTCGCAACGGCGGAAATACGCGGCTGGCGATCCTGCGCGAACTATGGTCAGAGACCAAGGACGAGCGGTTTTTCCGTGTATCGTGCCTGTTCCGGCCGTGGCCCAGCCGCGGCGAAGTCGTCATGCTGACCGGCCACCTGGCCGAGAACGAATTGCGCGGGGGCCTCACGTTCATCGAGCGCGCCCTCGGCGTCGAGAAGGCGCGCGAGTTCTACGAGCAAGAAAGCGGCACTGCCTTGAGCCAGTCCGAGCTGGCCCGCCGCCTCGCCGCCGATGGCTTCCCGGTACAACAGTCGCACATCAGCCGCATGAACGACGCGGTGCAGTATCTCCTGCCCGCGATCCCGACCGTGCTCTATGGCGGTCTCGGTCGCCATCAGGTCGAACGCCTGTCGGTCATGCGCAAAGCCTGCATGCTCGCGTGGGAGCGCTACGCCAAGGGCCACCCACTGGTTCAGGACTTCGACGAATTTTTCCAGGACGTGCTGTCGCAATTCGACGTCCAGGCCGACGAGTTCTCCGCGCAGCGTGTACAGGACGAGCTGATCGGCCAGATGGCCGAGATGCTTGGTGTCGATTACGACGTGCTCGCCCTGGACATGACCGAATCCGAGAGCCGGCAGCGCGCCTTGGTCAGCGACCCAACGCCGCCCTCGACGCCGCCTGCGTTGCCGGAGCCGGGAACCATCGCGCGCCCACCTGCCAACACTGCGCCACCCATCGCAGGGGCTGCATCCGCAGCGCCGCCTGCAGGCCGACCTGCGGCAACGCCCTCGACGCGCGAGAGCGACACGGATGCCAGTCAGGCAAGTCCGGCCAACCCTGCGGTGGGTGGCGATCTGCTTCGGGAGCACATCGTCTCGCCGGCACCGACGACCGAACGGCTCCAGTCCATTCAGCGTATGGTCGCCGACCAGTTGGGTGATGCGCTGCCGCCAGACTTCTCGGTGAGCGTCTTGCAGTCCATCCCTGTGCAGGCTGGCGGGCTCTATCCGATCTCCGATGTCTGGTACATCGATCCCGGCCTGGACACAGCCGAGCGCCTGCGCATCCACATCGCACAGTTCGCCCGCGAAATCGCGGGCGAGGCAGACCTGGACGAGTGCATTGATGACCGTGCAGAGGGTATCGGTTTCGTCTGCCGGGCCCGCACCCAAAGCTCGGCGCCGCTGGGCCGTGCCGTCCTCGCGCTGTTAGCGTGCCTGGCCGGTCAGCGGCCCGCCGACGTCGGCCTGCACGACGGGCAAATCGTCATCGAACTGCCGGCGCTGCTGCACGGCCAGGGTGATGCGGCCCAGCGATTGAGCGATACCTCGCTGGTCAAGCTGTTCCGGCTGCTGCGGTTGGCCCGGCACCTGCTCGACCTTGAAGCCGGCGCTGCAGGCGTTGGAATTTGAGCGAGGGAGGCCAGCATGTCCGCACCACACCCACTCAACCAGGCCGTCATCGCCCAGGCCCTCTATGACTTGCGTAATGGGCAACTGCGCCGGTGCAAACTGATGGGGTTTGGCGAGGAAGAACTGGACGCCCTCAAGCATCCCGCGCTGATCAGCGTGCTCGCCAACGCTAACGTCTCCTGGTGCTCGGTGACGGTCAACCGCGAAGTGCTCCGGCGACTGCTCAAGCAGGCGCAGGACGTGGAGAAGGAAATCGCCACGGTCGATCGCATGCTCAGGCTGGGCGCGAGCACCGAGATGGTCAGTCGGTTCTATGGCCTGACCCATCAGGAGGTGGCGCTTCGCCGCGAAATCCTCGGCCTGCCGAAGCGCAAGGGCCGCCACCCCGTGCTGGATGAGAAACAGGACACGGAGCTGTGGCGGCAATGGAAGGCCGTGACCGGCAGCAGAAATGTCGATCTCGAAGACGAAACCTCCATCCTCGACGCCACCATGGACTTGGCCGAAGGCATGTCGCTGCCTCTGTCGGTGGTCTGGGCCTCGATCAAGAGCTGGGTCGATCAGGGATTGGGTTGAGCCATGGCCGTGGACAACACCACACCACGCCGTGGCCCCGTCGCACTCGCGGACCTGTTCGACGCCGCCTTGAAAGACCTCGTGCCCAAGCCCAGCCCCAGTGCGCCAGCACCCATGCCTGCGCCGACGCCCGCCACGTCCGGCGATGCCTTCCTCTTCAGCGGCAACCGGCATGAGACCGTGCCGCGGCGGCTGTTCCTCGACCGTCGCCTGACGCCGCTGGAGCGCAACGCCTGGCAGGTGTTCCGGCTGATGCTCAACGACGATGGCGTGACCGCCTTCCCGACTTATGAGCAGCTTCGCCCCTGGCTGGCGTCGATGCCCTGCGCCGGGCAGGCCTCGCATGAAACCGTGGCCCGAGCGTTGACACTGTTGCGCCTCACCAGATGGTTGAGCCTGGTGCGGCGACGGCGTGACCCCAAGACCGGCCGCATCCTCGGCAACCTCTATGTTCTGCACGACGAACCACTGACGCCCTTCGAGGCCATGCAGCTCGACGCCGACTACCTGGCACTGGTCAGCCAGTCCCTTGGCCATTCGGCCAAGGCCGTCCAGATGGTCGGCCTGAACACCCTCAAGGAGATCGCGGAAGATCCGCTGCTCTCTGGGCGCACACTGCCGTCGCGGCTGCAAGTCCTGGCAGAACGCCTCGCCAGCCAAGGCATCACGGCCGCCGAGAGTTATCCACAGGAGGATGCCGCCCACGAATCCGAAGAAGGAGCATCGAGCCTTCTTCGGAATGCGGATGACCCATCTTCGGAATCCGAAGCAGGGGCGAAACCCGCGCCAGACGCCTCTCTTCGGAATCCGAAGCAGGCCCGTACAGTACGTAGTAGTCGTATTAATGAAGTACGTACTACCGCGCAGGCGCGCGCGCTGGGCGATTTGCAATGGCCCAAGCGCTTCACGGAACTGAAGGCAGAGCAGCAGACAGGTGCCAGGGTGGCATTGCAGCAGGTCGATGCCGCGCTGAGACAGGCCGTGCTGGACGAATGGGCCACACGATGCAGCAATCATGGCATCCGCAATCCTGCGGGGTATCTGTTCGGCATCATCCAGCGCGCCATCCATGGCGAGTTCAATGCCTGGGCCAAGAAAGACGCGCCATCGGCATCCGTCCCGCCAAACGAGCGGCCACCACCAGCACCGCCACCTCAGCCGCAGGGTAAGCCAGTGCCACCGGAAGTCGCCAAGCAGCACATCGAGCGGCTACGCAATCTGCTCGCCAGCAATTGAGTCGGCATGCAAGGTGGTGAAAGTAGATGTCCATGGCCGCCAGTAGAGCTATCCCCTGGGGATAGTTCCGCTGCTGGGCACAACACCAGGCTGTCGCAGGCCTGGGATCGACCCTCTGCCGCAGCATCGGTGTTGTCCCCCCTGATCCCGGCGTGCAGCGTTCGTTGGCGCTCCATGGAGCTATCCCCAGGGGATAGCTCATGCCGCATGCAACCGCCACGCCCTAAACCGGGGCCGGCCGGGATTCGGATTCTTGACTGACTGCCTTCCGCTTCCTGCCGAAGCTGGCCGCTCCTTTTCCAACAACGAGCGGACACCATGGCAACCAATGAACCTCTGCAACTGAATCTCGGCTCCCTGCGCAGTGCGATGTCGCTGACCCTGCACACCCACCACGCTTCCCGCATCTGGCACGGCCGCGCCGCCACCGAGGGGCGACCGGGCATCGTCGGCCTGAACGGCTACATCGCTCAGATGAACAAGATGCGGCGGGGCTCGGAGCAGGACGACCCGTACAGCGACTTCTGGATGCTGCGCATCGAGGAAAAGCTCGACCACACCAAGGCCACGCTGCAATCGCTGCGCGAGCAGGTGGACCAGGCGCTGGCGAGCGTGCCGCCAGCGCTTAGCCTGGGCGAAAACCTCAACGTGCAGCCGGTCAAGCTGCCGCTCTTCGTCAACGCGCAGCTCGGCTTTGCCGCGGTCTATCTTCTGGCCGACTACGACGACATCGCCCGCAAGCTGATCCTCGCCCATCACACCGCGCTCATTGACCGCAGCACCTTGGAACGCTGGCTCAACGAGGGCGCACATTCACTGCGCAGCCTGTTCTCGCTGGCCCAGCAGTACCGCTATTCGGGCTGCACACGCGATGATTTCGCGTCGAAGAATGCCGCAGCGCGGGCCGCGCTGGAGAAGTACGGCGAACTGCCGCAGGACGTGCTGGAAGGCACTCGCCGCTCGAAGTTTGCGCCGCCCATCGTGCGCCGTGGCCTGCAGCAGCGCAGCGACGGTCCTGCCGAAGCACCTCCGCCCGGAGATGAAGCCACCACCGCAGAGCCGCCCGAAACCGCAGCCGACGAGGACGAGCCGGCATGAGCGATCCGAACCAACCGACCCGCTACTTCCGAGGCCTGCAACAGGGTGCCTTCATGCGGCTGGAACACGCAGCCTCTCTAAAAGGCCTTTTAAAGCCTTTTAAGGGTAAAGGGGACTTCGAGGCCTGGGCCAGCCAGTGCTTCGCCATGCGCGACGAGTTGATTGCCCTGGCACAGCGACAGGTGCTGGAGCAGGCATGCGGGCACCCCTTCCACCTGCTGTCCATCGAACTGGCCCAACAGACCACCGGCGCAGGAACCGTCTTCTTGCGCTGGCGCAGGCACGACAGGTCGGCCATGGGCGTGGCGCTGTGGCGGGAGCTGATCGCCAGCACCAGCACGCCCGTCAACCTGCTGGCCGACCTGCACGCGATCGAGCTGCAGCGCATCACGTTGAACATGCAGATCAGCCTGCTGCACACCTTGGGCAGGCAGGCGCAGGAATGCGCCAGCAAGGCGGCCCAGGCGGACGACGCCTACCTGCGCCGACTCACGCCCATTCCCGCCGCAATGCGCGATCGATGATTGCGCCGGGCATCCAGCACGCTCCCGACGCCGACGAGGCACGGGTATTCAACCACCACGGAGATCACACCATGAGCACGCATTTTTCCGGCGAAGGCAACATCGGCTCGCCACCGGAGTACCGCGAATTCCCCAACGGCAACGACGAACCCAGCCGCCTGCTGCGCCTGAACGTCTATTTCGATAACCCCGTACCCAAGAAGGATGGCACCTTTGAGGATCGGGGCGGCTTCTGGGCGCCGGTGGAAATCTGGCACCGCGACGCCGAGCACTGGAAGGACCTGTACCAGAAAGGCATGCGCGTGCTGGTCGTCGGCCGCATGGAGCGCGAACCCTGGACGGACAACGAGGATCAGCCGCGCGAGACCTGGCAGATCAATGCGCGCAGCGTCGGCATCCTGCCGTTCCGCATCGAATCCGTGACCCTCAGCCCAAAGCTGCAGGAGGCAGAGCCCAAGCCCCAGGCCGCGCAGGAACCGGCTGCGCCGAAAGAATCCAAACGCAGGAAGTGAACCAGCTTGGAGGGCGGTGGCACGTCTTCGCCGCCCTCCATGCGCTGGTGGAGCTATCCCCAGGGGATAGCTCCACCAGCGTCCACTGAATTCCACGCGCTCCCGCAAATCGCGGCTCCCGATCCGCACACCTGCGGCCACGCGCGCCTCCCGTACAAGCGATTCCATCCCGTGAAAGCGGTCGCCGCCGCATGCGGCTTGTTTGCTGCTGCCCCAGGCGGCGCTCGGCATCCTCGATTCCAGCAACTCCATGAACAACGGGAATCGGGATGGACGGACATGCGGCTGTTCTTGTGCGAGAAGCCCTCCCAGGGCAAAGACATTGGCCGGATTCTCGGTGCCACGCAGCGCGGTGAAGGCTGCCTCAACGGTTCCGGCGTCACCGTCACCTGGTGCATCGGCCATCTCGTCGAAGCGGCAGCCCCCGAGGTCTATGACACGGCGCTCAAGCGCTGGTCGCTGGAGCAGTTGCCCATCATTCCTCAGCACTGGCGGGTCGAGGTCAAACCGAAAACCGCCACGCAGTTCAAGGTCGTCAAGGCGCTTCTGGCGAAGGCGACCCAGCTTGTCATCGCCACTGATGCCGACCGCGAAGGCGAGTTGATCGCCCGCGAGATCATCGATCTGTGCGGCTACCGCGGTCCCATCGAGCGGCTGTGGCTGTCGGCGCTCAACGATGCGTCCATCCGCGCCGCGCTCGGCAAGCTCCGGCCGTCGGCCGAGACCCTGCCGATGTACTACTCGGCACTGGCGCGCTCTCGGGCGGACTGGCTCGTCGGCATGAACCTCAGCCGCTTGTTCACGGTGCTGGGACGACAGGCCGGCTATGACGGCGTGCTGTCGGTCGGCCGCGTCCAGACCCCCACGCTCAAACTGGTCGTGGACCGCGACCGCGAGATCGCCGCCTTCGTGTCCGTGCCGTACTGGGCCATCGACGTGTCCCTGTCCGCTGGTGGCCAGACTTTCACCACGCAATGGGTTCCCCCGAAAGCATGCACCGACGACGCCGGCCGCTGCCTGCAGCAGCCCATCGCGCAGCACGCCGCGCAGCAGATCCGCGTCGCGGACAGCGCCCAGGTGGTGTCGGTCGAAACTGAGCGCGTGCGGGAAGGCCCGCCGCTGCCGTTCGACCTGGGGACCTTGCAGGAGGTGTGTTCCAAGCAGCTTGGGCTGGATGTGCAGGAGACCTTGGACATTGCTCAGGCCCTGTACGAGACGCACAAGGCCACGACGTACCCGCGCTCCGATTCGGGATACCTGCCCGAAAGCATGTTCGCCGAGGTGCCAACGGTTCTCGACAGCCTGGTCAAGACCGATCCGTCGCTGCGACCGATCATGGACCAGCTCGACCGCACTCAACGCTCACGCGCCTGGAACGACGCAAAGGTATCCGCGCACCACGGCATCATCCCGACGCTCGAACCGGCGAACCTCTCGACCATGAGTGAGAAGGAACTGGCAGTGTATCGGCTGATCCGGGCGCACTACCTGGCGCAATTCCTTCCTCACCACGAGTTCGACCGCACCGTGGCGAACCTCTCCTGCGGCCAGCAGACGCTGGCGGCCACCGGCAAGCAGGTCGTCGTCAAGGGTTGGCGCCTGGTGCTGGCCGAACCGCAAATTGAGGAGGATGGCGCCCCTGCGGCGCGCAGCCAGGTACTGCCCGCGCTGCGCGAGGGGCTGGCATGTCAGGTGGCCGACGTCGATCTGAAGGCGCTCAAGACGCTGCCCCCTCGGTCTTATACGCAAGGCGAGTTGGTCAAGTCCATGAAGGGCGTCGCCAAACTGGTCTCGGACCCGCGCCTGAAACAGAAGCTCAAGGATACGGTCGGCATCGGAACCGAAGCGACGCGGGCCAACATCATCAGTGGCCTGCTGACGCGGGGCTACCTCGTGAAGAAGGGCCGCGCCATCCGTGCCTCGGATGCGGCCTTCACCCTGATCGACGCGGTACCCACAGCGATTGCCGACCCAGGGACAACCGCCGTCTGGGAACAGGCGCTGGACATGATCGAAGCTGGGCAGCTCACGCTGGACGTATTCATCAGCAAGCAGGCTGCATGGATCTCACAGTTGATCGCGCAGTACGGCAACACGTCCCTGTCCATCAAGGTTCCCCAAGGGCCGGCTTGCCCGCAGTGCGGCGCGCCCACGCGCCAGCGCACCGGCAAGAGCGGCCCGTTCTGGTCGTGCAGCCGCTACCCCGACTGCAAAGGCACTCTGCCGGTCGAATCCGGCACGTCCAAGCGTAGTGCCTCGCGTCCGCGCAGTGGCGGCCGCAAAGGCTCCTGACCGACCCCGTTCCCCGTGAGCCGTGCCCGCCATCGGCGGCGCGGCCTGTGTCCCGCATGCCCTGCGGGACGCCCAGCGCGCAACGCCTTCTTGTCCGTGTGCGCGTCCCGCTTGGTCATCCCCGGCCGCGGGACCTGAAGGTAGCTTCTCCGCGAACCGCCTCCCGCGTTCTGCTGATCTGCATTTCTCCCGCCTCTGCGAAGGGTCCCCCGATGGCTTGCCAGGCTGCGCGAGCCACCCGGAGACCCTTCGTGGTCAGCGGTATTCGGTGCCGGTGCCCGCCGGCGCAAAAACGGGCTCCCTTTGTGCGCGGATGTGCGCCAGACGATGCCGGCGCGAACCACGACATGCGCCGGGTGTGATTGCTGATGAGCAGACGGTTCTAGCGACGACCGGGCCTGCACCAGCCCACGGGTGGTTCTTTCCTCCCGAGCCGAAGGCCGCAAGGCCTTCGGCGCCTTTCTCCTGCCTATCAACGTCCCGGCCCGCCCCGGGCCACACGAACAGGAGACCCGACATGAACCCGCAACCTTGCACCCTTCGCGGTGCGCCCCAGGCCGCGCCACTGCTGTATGGCAGCGTGTGCAGCGGCATCGAGGCCGCGAGCCTCGCCTGGCAACCCCTCGGCCTTGAAGCCGCGTGGTTCGCCGAGATCGACCCGTTCCCGAGCGCCGTGCTCGCTCACCGTTACCCCCACGTGCCCAACCTGGGCGACATGACCGCGATCGCCCGTCAGGTGCGCGCCGGCACCGTGCCGGCGCCCGACATCCTGGTCGGCGGCACGCCATGCCAGTCGTTCAGCGTTGCCGGCGCCCGCCAGGGACTGGATGACCCGCGCGGCGCCTTGACCCTTGCCTATGTGGAGCTTGCAAATGCCATCGACCAAACCCGCCACCAAGACCGCCGCCCGCCGGCAACGCTCGTCTGGGAAAACGTCCCCGGCGTCCTCAACGACCGCAGCAATGCCTTCGGACATTTCCTGGGCGCACTGGCCGGCGAAGGCCGTGCGCTCCAGCCGCCAGGGGAAAAATGGGCGCACGCTGGTTGTGTGTCTGGACCCCGCCGCCGCATCGCCTGGCGCGTGCTCGACGCTCAATATTTCGGTGTCGCCCAACGCCGCAAGCGCGTGTTTCTTGTGGCAAGTGGTGGAGATGGTCTCGATCCCACCGAAGTACTTTTTGAGCGCGCAGGCCTGCTCGGGGATTCTTCTGCGGGCCGCGCGCCGTGGCAAGAAGCTGCCCGCGCTACTGAACCGGGTGCTGCAGCAGCAGGCGGATACGCAGGATTCGCCGGGCTGACGCAGCCCTACGGCAAGGTCACCACGATGTTCGGATTCAGCGGCGGCACCGGCCCCGTCGATGTTGCGGCATGCCTGATGGCCGCGGGTCCCAAGCACGACATCCGCACCGAGACGTTCATGGTGCAGTCCGTCGCCGGCAGCATCGCCCATACCCTCGACACCGCCAACAACGGCAAGGGCAGCAGCGAGGACGGCACCGGCAAGGGCGTGCCGATCATCGCCTTCACCGCCCAGGGCAGCGGCGCGGATGCCACGATCGACCTGACGCCAACGCTGCGTGCCGGCGGGCATCGCAACAGTCATGCAAACGCCGGCGTCGTACCCGCCATCGCCTTCGCGCAGAACAACCGCGGCGAAGTGCGCTTCGAGTCAGGCCATGGACAGGTAGCTTGCACCGTCCTGTCCAACGGCAAGCCGGGCTACGGCGTGCCCATGGTGACCTGCGTTGCCCTCCGGGGACGGCCGCAGGGTCTTGCCGCCGAGCTGGGCGGCAGCGTAGCGGCCGCGCTGCGTACCAGCGGCGGCGGTGCTGACAAGCCCCATGTGCTGGCCCCCGACTTCGAGGCCCATTTCCGCTACGACTGGAACGACCCCGGCCCCGGCGACTGGTCGCAATGGCGGGTGCGGCGGCTGATGCCGATGGAGTGCGAGCGGCTGCAGGGCATGCCCGACGACTACACGCTGATCCCGTATCGCGGGAAGCCTGCCGCTGACGCTCCGCGCTACAAGGCGATCGGCAACTCCATGGCCGTCCCATGCATGGCTTGGCTGGGCAACCGGCTGGTGCAGTGCCTGCACAAGACGGGCTCGACCGCTTCGGATTGATCGACGACGCAGCCTGCGCGCCGCGCCATTCTCGTCCCTGCATTGCCGATGTATCGGCAGCAGCCCGCAGCCAGGGTGTCAAGGCTGCCGTGGGTTCCGCCCACGCCACCCGCCAGTTCGCTTCGGCATCTCACCGGCGAACGCTGCCCACCGGGGCATCGATGCCTCCTTTCTCTAACCCACGGGATGGTCGCCACGTCCCGTCAGGGGCATGTCGCCACCCGGTCGATTTCAGGACTTTCCATGGACACCATCACCAAGCAAGACCGCATCATGCTGAAGAACCTCAAGGTCGCCGACTTCGCCAGCGAGGAAACGCTGTGCTTCACCGCGACCGTCGTGTTCGACGGCACTCCCATCGCCGAGGCCCGCAACGACGGGCATGGCGGCTCGACATTCCTCCGCGCGCTCAATAACAAGACGACGCTGCTGGCTCAGGCCGAAGCCTTCGCCAAGGAACTGCCGCCTGCGCCGCTCGATCTCGGCCAGGAGGGTGAAGACCCCCATTACATCGACATGACGCTCGACTTCCTGGTCGATGAGCTGGCCGATGCCATGCACGCGGAACGCAAGGTGCGAGCCGCTTTCAACCGCGACATCGGCAACAAGGTGCTGTTCATCAAGGACGGCAAACTGCTGTTCATCAAGGGCATCAAGCTCAAGGCCATCGCCGACCGCAAGGCGTACTTCGCTTCGCTGCGCGCCCGGCAGGCCCAGCCCATCGTCATCCTCGCCGAGCTTCCGCCCGAGCAGGCATTCGACCTGTGGAAGCAGCATGTCCTGGGCGACAAGCCCGATTGACCCAGCGCCACCGCACCCTCCTGACAGCCCCGCACTCGATGCGGGGCTTTTCTTTTCTGCGCCCATCAATCGGGGCTGGGTCGGATGCCGTTTTCCCACTGACGCCGAGCGGCCCTCGCACGAAGCTGCCCGCATGTTCGCTGATTCGTCAGCACATGCCAGCAGCCAGGGTTCCAGGCTGCCGCGGGTCCCTCCCGCGTTGCCCACCAGTCCGCATCGCATCAAGTCTGCGGACGCGCGTCCTCGTGACGTCGATGCCTTTTATCAACCGCGTGCGGGAGCTGCCATCCCGTGAGGGACAAGGCCCCGCTTTTCAAAGGAGTCCGTCCATGTCCCAGCAAGCCTCTTTCGGCCAACTGGCCTCGACCTACTGCGGCAAGTTCCTGCCGCTCGAAGTCCTGCAAAGCGCCGCCGGTCACTACATCGGCACGCGCGATACCGAAGGTCCCGTTTCGCGGGAATCCCGCGAGTACTTCCGCAGCTACGCCGCGGCTCAACGTGCGCTCGAAAGAGGCGGCTGGACCCAGCTCGCCACGCCCTGATCCAACTGGAGGAATCACGTCATGAACCAGCTTCTGCCACAGGAAGTCGTCGATCAGATCATGCGGGAAGAGCAGCATTTCGCTGCCGCGCCCCAAGCCTTCTTCGAGGCCTGGAAGCGTGGTGTCGAGATCGCCGGCCCGCAATGGTTCGGCGACGGCACCCGCGAAGGCCTGAACCAGGCCAACACCAAGTGGGATTTGCGTCCCGACATGCTGCGGCTCAACGATGCCCTCGGCGTCCTGAGCAGCGGCGAACGCATGTTCCTGTCCGCCATGGTCAGCTTCTACAACGCGCGCGAGGGCGGTGCCATGCTCAAGCGCTGCCACTTCGACGGGCTGTCGGACTTCGACGGTCTCGACCTGGAACGCCGCAAGGTCATCGCCGACCTGCTGGTGAACTACAGCGGCTGGTGAGCCGGTCTCCGGCACGCCACTGTCCTCTCGATCCCACGTGAGGGACATGCGCCCATGAGGCCATGTCCCTCAATTTTTCTTACCCATCGCCCGGCGCCAACGGCCTTGGGCTATTCCCGCGGATGCCATCGTCCGCATGGGCTGGCTCCGCTCACTTCCCCGAAAGGAGCCACCATGGCAAACAACTACTACGAAGGCACGGGCGTTCTCGTGCTCGACCGCGTTACTCCCGTCATCAAGGCGCTGTTCGGCGCCTTTGCGCTGGATGAAAACCATCCCGGCAATGGGCAGGCTTACATCGCCCAGATCGCCGAGACCAATGACCCGCGCTGGACGGATGTGCTGGATGGCCTGGAAGACCTGGCCACACAACTCGGCATCCCCATGCCCGACGACGAAGAACTGTCGATTCCACCTCTGCTTGAACGGCTGGCCGCGCACTTCGGTGCTGACCAGGACTGGGAGCTGGAGAACCTCATCGAGCACCACCAGTTCGAGGACAGCGCCGACCTGGAAGCCTTGTTTCTGATCGCCTCCTGCCTCGATGACGGTCATCACCTGACCGCCATCCAGTTCGAGGGTTGCTGGCATTGCAGCAAACCGAGGCTGTTCGAGTTCGGCGGCAACGGCTGCTACCTGAGCCGCGAGGCCCAGGTCTTCAGAACGTCCTCGCAGGCACTCCAACTCGGCGACCAACTGCGCAAGACCATCGTGGCCACCGACATCGAAGAGGCCTCGGCGTTGATCGCGCTGGAGGCCGCCAACCTGCTTGCCGGCATCACCGACGAGCATTTCCGCCTGAATGTGCGCCATCGCATCGCCGAACGGCTGGCCCAGACGCCAACGATCAGCGCCGACTGACGCATTTTCCACTTTCAACCCACCGGGTCCAATTCCCGGTGGCGGGGATTGGCTCCATTATTCAAATCTGGAGAGTTGCCATGTCCCTGAAACCCAATCCATTTCTCCGCGGCTACTGGAATCTGAAAATCGTCCGCACGCTGTGCATCAGCTACGAGGACGGAAGCCCGCATGTTTGGCGAATCGTCCACGCGAGCCAAAAGCACTTTTCCGACGAGGAACTGATTTCATCCTCGTGCATCATCACCAGCGATTTCGCCGTGGTCAAAAATGGTCCCCAACCCGTGAATGCCGAGGTACTGGCCGAATGCGATGCCGGAGAAGGTGTCAGCGGTGAAGGCGTAATCGGCGCCGTGGTCTATGCCATCCATGGCGACGACTTCGACGGCCGCCCCATCCACGTCGGCGATACCTATTCGGCTGAAGCGGCACGGGAAGTCGTGCAGCGCCTGAGTTTCGAGACCGGCTACTACAGCCGGTGCTGGGAAATCAGCAGTGCACACATAAGCGAGGAAACCGGCCAATACCTCGCCAACCTGGCAGACCTCGCCACGCCGGAGGCATTCCTGTTCATCGCGTTCCGGGTTCCTTACAGCCCGGCGATCGGCATCAAGCTGATCTCCACCCCCTGGACGGACAAGAACCTGGAGCGCGTCGAGGGGATCAGTGCGGAGCAGCTTCGCCAGGAGCACCGAAGCAAGGGCATGCCGGATGACCTGGCGAACGTCATTGAACTGGCCGGCCAGGCCGATGTGCGCATCCTGATTCTCGACGCCGACGCACCCGTGCTGTTGGGCCTGCCGTTGGCCGAGTCCTAGCAGCCACGCGACACAACATCCTTCCTCTTTGTTCTCCCCATACCAGCCCGTCTCCCTCCCGGAGCCGGGCTGGTTCATTTTCATAGGAGCAACCTCATGTTCCCCAACCTCATCCCTAGCACGTCCGACTTCGAGTACCAGCTCGGTTCCTGCGTCAATGCCATGGGCCAGGACGACGCCATCGGCCAGATCCTGGTATTCGAGCGCATGAGCGGCACGCTGCACATGCGCCATGTCGCCAGCGTCGAACTGGTGGACACCGACATTGACGACTACGAAATGGTCGTCTTCGACGGTGGCAACACCAGCGGCGATACATGGAAACATGTCTTCTTCCCACGTCAGCGAGAACACTACTTCGTGTACGAAGCCTGACCCAACCAAGCCCCTTTCGAGGGGCTTTTTCTTGTCCGAAGCGCTGGAAAGCGGGTGCGAC
The DNA here is from genome assembly GCF_040310405.1 of Pseudomonas sp. E45-MNA-CIBAN-0222. NCBI lineage: Bacteria > Pseudomonadati > Pseudomonadota > Gammaproteobacteria > Pseudomonadales > Pseudomonadaceae > Pseudomonas > Pseudomonas sp. E45-MNA-CIBAN-0222. Next base: position 413,529 of record NZ_JBEOPU010000001.1, on the reverse strand, counting down.
GCTGTGCGATTTCTTGCGGGCAGGCCGCCCATTTCAGAGCCATCCTTGCTCCATGTTCGTCGGCGTTGCCGACACATGCCCTGGCAGCCGAGGCCTTCAAGGCTGCAAGTGCGGGACACCGTGCTGGTCGATTCTTCCTACGGACGTACCGCGTCCATCCACCCACAAGGGACCTCTCCCTTGTGGGCGGGGAATCCCTTGTTCTTTCTCAAGGAGATTCCCATGGATCGCTCTCTCATCAAGACCCTGATGCCTTCGCTTGTCGCAGGCCATGTGCCCCGCAACGTGCGGTCGTTCAAGTACCGCGTGTTCGATGATCAGCCGCAATCCTCGACGCTGGGCTTCGCCATCGATCCCCAACCCTTCGACGGCAAGGTGGTCGCGGCGAATGACGATGCCATCGTCGTCAAGCTCAAGCCCAGCGAGTTCGCGGTGCTCGACCCCAACCTGGTGACCACCGTCCCGAGCGAGGGCGCCAAGGTTCATGTCCAACCCTACGCCCGGCGACGTTTCGACGGCCTGCGCGCGGACACCCCGGAAGTCGTTACCGAGAAGACTTCGGATGGCACGCCTTACACCATCACGAGGCATATCCTCGGCAAAGCGCCCGCCAAGCTGCCCATTCCCGAGCCGCAGTGCATGGAACTGGGCCAACTCATCGAGCAGTTGGAGGAGATGCCCGCGCCCGACGGGTTCCGGTGCATCACCCACATGCTGGTCGATGCAGGTGCCCGCGACTTCGTCTGGGTCGATCCCAAGCCCTCCAAGATCATCGAGACCCCGCCGGCGATCAGCTTCACGGTTTCAACCACCAAGTTCGAGGGTCAGGTGACGATCCTCTACGACCGTGGCGGCGACACCTACGTGGTGGAGCTGCATCGCGACGGTGAATTGATCGATCGGCACGACGAGGTGTATTTCGACATGCTCGGTGACGTGCTGGAGCGGCTCATCGACGACGGGCGCTGGCGCCTGATCGACGTCAGCGTGATCGACGCCAAAGCTCCTCGGCGACGTCAGGCGGTTCCAGCCTGACATGCCAGACAGGAAGCCCAGCGGCACGACTGACCAGTCCATAGCCTACCGGCGACTGCCCCACAAGCCTTCCATCCGTTTGGGTGGAGGGCTTTTTCTTAATCCATACAGGAGATTTCAACCATGTCACTGCGATTCAGAGGCTCCGACCTGCGCCCCGTGCTTGCCGAGGCCATCGCCAACCAATGCCGCGTCGCCCTGGCCAAGGACCAGGGCGTGTACTTCCTCGCCGAGCGCGGAGAGCGCCGCCCCGATGGCCGCGTGAAGCTGCTGGCCTATGCCGTCGGCTGCAACCCGGATATCGACCCGTTCGATGACTGGTGGGAACTGGCACGCGCCGAACTTGGAGGCGACGACTTCGGCGAGTTCTTCGACCCGAAAGACAGCGTTTTCACTCGCATTCTGCAAAGCTCAGATGATCTGGAGCTGTCCGCCACCGCTACGCATCTGTCACTGGCGGCGGTGGAATCGGCGTAGTCAAAAATGTCCGCATACCCTTTGAAGCCCCCATTTTGGGGGCTTCTTTTTGGGCGGAACTGGGCAGCCTGGAAAAAATGGGAAGCGCCCGGATGCCGATTGATTGCTGTCGCACGCGCGAGGCCCGGCGATGCTGCCCCCATGCCTGCTGACGTCGTCAGCGACATGCCAGGCAACCATCGGTCTTCGAGGTTGCGGCGCAGTTTCGACTGCGTGACCGAGCCAGCTCGCACCGCATCCATTCGCGAGCGGCCACCAGTCTCTGGTGGCGGATGCTTTCGCCTTATCAACCCACCGCGGGGTTACGCACCTCTCCCCGCATGCGTGGGCTGGTGTGTCTCCGCTTCATCCCTATGGAGATTCACCATGAACACCACTTCAAACGAGAAATCGTATTTCGACCTCCACACTTCGGGCATCGGCTACATCCAGCGTGTCCGTGAAGTGCCCGTCAGGGGCGGCCGCCGAGCGCAGCCTTTCCTGGCATGCACCATCGCCGCGCTGGTCGGCCCTGCCAGGGACCCCAGCTACCGCTACTTCGACGTCAAAGTCTCGGGTGCCGAGGCCAAGAAGCTCGTCCAGCGCTACATCGGCGTTGACGATCCCAAGCAGCGCCCACTGGTGCGCTTCCGTACTGGCGATCTGCGCGCCGATCCCTTCATCCGCGACAAGGGTGAACGCAAGGGCGAAGTAGGCGGGTCTCTCAAGGCCCGGCTGCTCAAGACCGAACTGATTGACCGGGCCGAACTGGCCTCGATCAAGCAGCACGAGCTGATCACCCGCGGCATCGGCTACCTCAGCCGCCCGAAGGACGTCACTCCCAAAGACGGTGATCCCTTCCTGTCGTGCTGCATCGCAGCGCTGACCGGCCCTGTCGATGAACCGGAGTATCGGTATTTCGACACGATCGTCGCCACCCCTGAAGCCGAGCACCTGGTTCGCCGGTGCGTGCAGGCCATCGAAGCGGATCGCAAAGTGCTGGTCGCCTTCCGTCTGAACGACATGAAGATCGATCCGTACATCCGCACCAAGGGCGAGCACGCCGGGGAACCGGCCGCGAGTCTGGAATCGACGCTGGTCCACATCGGTCTGATCAAGATCGATGGCACCCAGGTCTATCCCACGAGCCAGGCGCAAGCCGAGGCACCGCAGGCCCAGGACGCATCCGCGCCCGAAGCCGAGGACGCTGCCGACACCGCTGCCGAGCAGCCTGCCGAGTCCGCCGAGCGCGAGCCCGCAGGTGAAGTCGAGGAGCAGGAGCCGGCATTGGCTGCTTCGTTCTGATCCGGCATGGCCCCTCACGGGGCCTTGCCTTTTTCCTATTTCTCAAGGAGAAGCATCATGGCAGTCACATCGGCACCCGAGAAATCGGCCACGCCCATTATCGTCCCGGGCCAGCTCGCGCTGCGCACCATTCACGGCCGCAACGGAAAGTTCAACGTTGGCAAGCTCGAATGCCAACTCGGCAAGTTCACGATAAAAGATGCCGAACTGGAGCAGTACCCCGAGGGCAAGTACCAAGGGGAATTCGTCCTCCGCTACATCTTCCTCAAAGGCTATCCGATCAGCGACGGCAGCATGCGTTTCGAGATGCGCGCCAACCTGGACGGCATGACACTTTTCGGCATCGACAAGCTGAGCAAGGCCGAAGCACATAGCTTCGCCCCACAGGAAGTCGATCCGCTCGATGAAGAGCAAGGGCCGCCGCCTGCGGCAACGCCGGTCAAGGCCTCCAAGGCATCCAGGTCCGCCAAATCTGCACCCGTGCAGGCCTCCGCGGACCCGCTGATCGATACGACGCCCTTCGGCGTGGACGCGCCGCCGCCTGCTACGGCTGCTGCCCCCGGCAGCACCGAGGATGGCGACGCCGCACTGTTCGGCCTGTTGTGGCCGCTGGGCGAGTCCGTGAAGCTGGATTCGACCATCGACCGCCGCGCCCTGCGCGCGCAGATCGCCCGCCTGGACGAACTGGGCTACGCGCTGGACTTCAAGACGCAGGAGTGGAGCCGCCGGGCCGAACTGCAACCTGCGTAACCATGGGCGCCGCATCCGCGGTGTCCTTCATCCACCCGCCGGGGTTCCTTCCCCATGCGGGGGAGGCCTCGGCTCCTTTTTGGAGGTCTCCATCATGTCCACCATCGCTTGCGATTCCCCTCGCTCCGCTCTGGATGAACCCGCTTGGCGGGCTCTCTGCGAGACGGAAGCCGCACAAGCCACCAAGGGGTGCGGACTGTCTCACGACTACTACGTCGAACGCTTCAGTTCCGCGATCGACGAGCAAGTTGCTCGATTGCCCGAAGACCAACGCGCACAAGCGCTGCAGATCGCACAGGAATGGGACTACGCGACACCGGCCGAAAGGCAGGAAGCCCAGGACTGGAACGCTGAACACGGCTATTGCTCGCACGGAATCGAACTGGGTTATTGCCCGGCCGGTTGCGATTCGGACTACTGAGGTCCGGCACACGTCATCGCCGCTTGATCGGCTTTTCACCACCCGTCGGGGTTCTCCCCCTGCGGGAGGCCTCCGACTCTACTTTTTCCAGGAGGCCTCTCATGGGCTGGTATTTCTCTCCCCAATCGCGGTCTGAGCTGATCGCGGAATTGATCGCACCGCAGCAGACCGAGCGCGTCAGCGCGAAGGTCATCGCTCACGCACTGCGCGGCAACGTGCTGTGGTCCGTGGTCGAAATGACCGCCAAGGTCGAGGGTGTGCATCGTGATCTCGCGCCGGGCCAGTCCCTGCGCTACATCCGCTGCGATCTGCTGGAACGCAGCGGCAACCAGTGGGGCTACAAGCCGCTGGAAGAGTCCATGCACCCGTACTACTACTCGTGCCCGCTGTCCTATCTGGACCTCGCACCGGAGCAGTCCGCCGACTGGCGTGCAGGCGTTCGCGCCTACCACGCACGGCGACGCACACCCACGGCTGTCACGGCTCCCGCCGCGACGCTGATGGCCTGAGCCAGGAGGAACCAACATGGACCCGATCCTGGCTGCGCTCTCACCCTCGCTGCTGGCACTCGTTGAAGGAAGTTTGTCCAACGACGAAGTGTCCTCCGACGAGGAGATGCTGGAGTACTTCATCAGCAACGGCCTCACCGAGGAACAGGCACGGCAGGCACTGACCTACCGCGACCAGTACCTCAACAACATCTACCTGGACGGCTTCACGCCGATCACGGCGGTGGACGAGGCGCTTCACTTCAACCCGCACACCCGGCAGTTCGAGCCGGACTGAGCGATTTTCTTCCCACTGGGGCAGTACTTGCCCCAGGGGGCGGTGCTGTTCCCGTTCATCCGAGGACACCACCATGCCCGCAAACACTTCTTCCACGCTGTACCGCATCGACGAATGCCCGGACGTGATGGCCGACGCCTGTGTCGGCGATGACCAGGGCAACCTGATCTTCCTGTCCATCTGGGCGCGCGACACCGCCGTCCAGCAGTTCCTTGCTCGCCTGACCCTCGGGCGCGACGAGCAGGGACTGGACCAGTTCCACATCATCACCGATCAGGGCGGCAGCGTCCCGGTGTTCGTCGGCAACGTCGATCGCCTGGAAAAGCGCATGACCCGCGCTTACCGGCGAACGCTGTTCGGTTCGCTGTCCAACGTGTGGCTGTTCGACCGGCGCTGCGTCAAGCCCGACAAGGCCAACGCCAGCGCATTGGCATTGCTGCCACGCGACAGTGCCCACCGGCTTGACCGCCTGTGGATGCTGGTGCGGGACACCTGCCCGTTGCCGCTGCTCGACCACTGGCGCGAGACCGTGCTGGAACTGCTGCAAAGCCGCGAGATGCTGGCCCGCCTTCCGTTCGCCCTCGGGCCGCTGGAAGGCCATCGGCTCGCCATCGACGTGCCGGCGCTGACCTTGGCGCTGGGTTCCCTGATCCGCAGTGACGTGCTCACCGCCTATCCATACCCGGCCAAGATCTGGACGCCGGAAGTGGTAGCGGCCTGACCCACCCACGGAGGCACGCCTTGGCGTGCTTCCGTGTTTCATCCCCGCCAACCAGGAGACTTCCATGGCCCTCATGTTCCCGCGGCTCGCCCGCAATTTCGCCAAGAACGGGTACTACCCGACCGACGAACCCACGCTCGAAAGAGCCCTCAACGCACTGATGCCCAGCGACGGGCCGATGTGCATCCTCGATCCCTGCGCCGGCGAAGGCGTGGCGATCGCCGAAGCCGCCCATGCCCTCGGGCGCGAGCAGGCCAAGGCGTTCGCCGTCGAGTTCGACGCGGAGCGGGCACGCCATGCCCGAGGTCTGGTCGATCACTGCCTGCACGCGGACCTGATGGACACGATGGTCTCCAAACAGTCCTTCGGGTTGCTCTGGCTCAACCCGCCGTATGGCGACCTGTCCAAGGACGTCAACGGCAACATCGGATACCAGGGCCAGGGCCGTGCCCGCCTCGAAAAGCTGTTCTATCAGCGTTCGCTGTCGCTGTTGCAGTACGGCGGCGTGCTGGTCTTCATCGTTCCCGGCTACGTGCTCGACGCGGAGCTGGTCGGCTGGCTGACACGTCACTACACCGATCTGCGGATCTACCGAGCGGTGGAGACGCAGTTCAAGCAAGTGGTGATCTTCGGCCGAAGGGTGCGCCAGCGCGAGCAGGCCCCCGATGGCGTCAAGGCCGTGCGCAGCCTGCTGCTGCAGGTTGGGCTTGGCGAAGTCGAAGCCGAGGAACTTCCGAGCGAGTGGCCGTTCTTGCCATACATCATCCCCGCCAGTCCGGCCGAGCCGGAGCATTTCTTCCGCGTGACGATGGAGCCCGAACAGTTCGCCGACGAGGTTGGCAGGCTGCAAGGCCTCTGGCCGTCGCTGGACACGCACTTGGGGGCCGCGCAGCAGTCGCTGCGTCCACCGGCGCGAGCCTTGTCCCACTGGCATCTCGCCCTGGCCTTGGCCGCGGGCGCGATCTCCGGCGTTGTGCGCTCCCAGACGGGGCGCGTGCTCGTCGTCAAAGGTGACACCCACAAGGACAAGACGCTCCAGCGGGAATTCACCGAACGCGAAGACGGCTCCATCGCCGAGACCCGCATCCTCACCGACAAGTTTGTGCCCGTCATCCGCGCGTGGGACATGACGCCTGGCTCCGCGACACGGGGCGAGGTGTTAACCATCCGCTGATCCACCGGACGCGCTGCCGTCCTGCTGTACCACATCGAAGGAGAAACACCATGTTCCCCAATCCGTTCAAGCGGCCAGCGCCGCACAAGCAACCGTTGTTCGCACCGAGTACGTTGAAGTTGAGCGAGAAGGTGCATTGGCTGGCCCGAAGAGGCCTGATCGACCCCTTAGCCTATGTCCAGCGCCATGTGCGCGGGGACTGGGGCGAGATCGATGAGGCCACACGCCAAGCCAACGACGTGGCGATCCAACAGGACAACCTGATGATCTCGCAGTTCAGGATCACGCCGGACCTGGCGCTAATCGTCAAGACCAGCGAGGACCACGAGACCACGGTGATCCAGCTTCCCGAAGAGCGGGACCTGATCTGACGTCCCCACATCGTCATCCTCATTTTCCTGACGGAGCCACTTCACTCCGGCAGGGGTGTCGTGGCTCAATGACTCATCAAGGAGGAGCCCATGGCATCACATCGCATCGAAACCTACTGTCAGAGCCTGGCGTTCCCCATCGGGGCGCTTATCTTCAGCAAAGGCATTGACCGCCTGGTCCGCTCGGGTCGCCTCGACCCGATCCCGTACTTCAGGCGCCACACCCGTGGCGACTGGGGCGACGTCAACGTCCAGCAATGGCAGGCCAACAGCACCGCGCTTCAATCAGGCGCATCGCTGGCATCGCACTACGTGATCCATCCGGGGCTGGCCATTCGCATCGTTACCGACGCGGAGCGCCACGCCACCGTCATCGTTCTGCCGTCCGAGGACTGAGCACGGTTCAGCCGCTGGCCACCCAGGCCAGCACCTTCAACCACCGTCGGCCACGCGTCGATTTACTTCCCACCACGGGGCATGCCACTGCCCCGCTGGGGGTGGTGCATGCCCCTTTTTCTTTGGAGCATCACCATGTCCCTCGATCTCGAAACCAATGCCGCTGAAGCCGCGCCCGTACAGGGCGAACTGCTCGACGCGGAATCCTCCCCTCTGACCCTGAGCCTTCAGGATTTCGTCGGCGAGTTCGGCGACGAACTGCTCGACGCCCTCAACAGCGCCAACCCGCCGGTCTATACCGGCCAACCGCAAGCACATCGCCAGCTCATCGTCGCCAGCCTCAAGCGCAAGCTATTCCAGGCCCAGGCCGAAGTCGTCCACGCCGCCGCGGAGCTGCTGATTGACCGTGGCGAGCGCGCCGCGATCGTCAATGGCGAGATGGGCTGCGGCAAGACGACCGTCGGCATCGCCACGGCCGCTGTGCTCAACGCCGAAGGCTACCGCCGGACCTTGGTTCTCTCGCCCCCGCACCTTGTTTACAAGTGGCGGCGCGAGATCCAGGAGACAGTAGCGGGCGCGAAGGTCTGGGTGCTCAACGGCCCCGATACCTTGGTCAAGCTCATCAAGCTGCGCGAGCAGTTGGGTGTGCAGCCGACCGGCCAGGAGTTCTTTGTCCTGGGGCGCGTCAGGATGCGAATGGGGTTCCACTGGAAGCCTGTCTTCACCCAGCGGCGCACCCGCCACGGCGACGTGGCGGCCTGCCCGGACTGCGGCACGGTCATCACCGACCTCGACGGCGAGCCGGTCAACCCGGTCGCGCTTGAAGCCGAGGAGTACCGCAGGAAGTGCAGCCATTGCGCAGCGCCCCTGTGGACGCTGATCCGCCCACGCAGCCTGTCCGGCAACGACCAGTCCTCGGCCGTGCTGAAAGCCTTGAAGCGCATCCCGACCATCGGGGCAGTCACCGCGCAGAAGCTGATGCAGAAGTTCGGAGACGGCTTCCTGGCCTCGATGCTCGGCGACAACATCCATGAGTTCATCAATCTCATGGACGGCAACGGCGAGCTGGTGTTTTCCGACCGTCAGGCCACCCGCATGGAACGTGCGATGGCCAACATGGAGTTCGGCTTTGGCGAAGGCGGCTACCAGCCGTCCGAGTTCATCAAACGCGTGCGACGTGAAGTCGCCTGAGTAATTGTTCCAACGGGGGCAACCCCGACGAGGAACCTGATGTTCCGTCATCAGTAGCCTACCGGCACATGCAGGACTGGTAACGGTCTTGTGTGAAGCTGCCGGGACAATGTAGCTGGGCCTTCGGGCCGCGCCGCTGCCGTGAGGCAAGGCGTTACCTGCGAGCATCAATGCGGGTACGGCGCTAGGCTGGGTGGTATGACCAACGCAAGTGAACTGCTGTTAAACACCGTTATGAATGACAAGCCAAAGATGCTGACAGGCTTGAACCAAAAGGTATGCGGTCGGTTGCTCTTTATCCGTTTTGGGGGCACACGGACATCATGACCGCCGGTGGAAAGGCAGGGTCTAACCCATCTCGTTACTCAAGCGAAACACGGTAAGCCCGTATCGCTGCCCTTCGGGGCAGGCAGACCGTAAGGAATGCTGTTGGTGGTGCGGGTAAAGGAATGTGGAGAAAGCGAATGCCGTCCTGTAATGGGACGGATAGGGGTTGAGCCGTAAGGCGACATCATCCCACGCGAAAGCGGGCAGACTTCCACTTGGTCTTTCTCTACGAGAAAACTTGTCCAACCTTCTACAAGAGGGAATTGCAGATGACTACGCAAGAAATTGCTTGCGCGGGTGCGCCCTCACACGAATCGGTCACATGGCACAGCATCGACTGGGCTGCGTGTCACCGTGAAGTGCGAAGGCTCCAGGCGCGTATCGTAAAGGCGACTCGGGAAGGAAAACACGGCAAGGTGAAAGCCCTGCAGTGGATTCTGACCCACTCGTTCAGCGGCAAAGCATTGGCCGTCAGACGAGTCACCGAGAACCAAGGTAAGAAGACGCCGGGCGTGGATGGCATCACATGGTCCACCCCGGAAGCCAAGTCTCAAGCCATGTTGTCAATCAAGCGGCGCGGGTATCGTCCCCAACCGCTGAAGCGTGTCTATATTCCTAAAGCCAATGGGAAGATGCGGCCGCTGGGTATCCCGACCATGAGAGACAGGGCGATGCAGGCGCTATACCTGCTGGCTCTTGAACCCGTGGCCGAGACCACAGCGGACGGACGCTCGTTTGGGTTCCGACCGGAGAGGTCCACGGCGGACGCCATCGAACAGTGCTTCACGGCACTGTCCAAGAAGGTGGCACCGCAGTGGGTTCTCGAAGGCGACATCAAGGGCTGCTTCGACAACATCAGCCATGACTGGCTCATGGGTCATGTACCGACGGATCGCGAGATTCTGAGGAAGTGGCTCAAGGCCGGATACATGGAAGATCGGCAACTTTTTCCAACAGAAGCTGGTACCCCGCAAGGGGGCATCATCTCGCCAACTCTGGCGAATCTCGTCCTCGACGGGCTGGAAGCCAAACTGGATGCTGCGTTCGGAAGAAAGCGGTACGCCAACGGTGTACAGACCCGTTTGATGGTCAACTATGTGCGGTATGCGGACGACTTCATCGTGACAGGACGCTCGAAAGAGCTACTGGAACAGGAGGTCATGCCGATCATCGAGGACTTCATGCGGGAACGGGGGCTCACGCTCTCACCCGAGAAGACCAAGATCACGCACATCGACGAGGGCTTCGATTTCCTCGGGCAAAACGTGCGCAAGTACAACGGCAAGCTGTTGATCAAGCCGTCGAAAGCGAACGTGGCGACCTTTTTGGAGAAAGTGCGCTCGGCGGTCAAAGGCAATAAGGCGCTGGATCAGCCTCGGCTGATTCGGATGCTCAACCCAATGATCCAAGGCTGGGCGAATTATCACCAGCACGTCGTGTCCAAAGCGACGTTCGCGCGTGTCGATCATGAGATTTGGCGTGTGTTGTGGCAGTGGGCCGTTCGTCGGCATCCGCAGAAAAGCAGCGTCTGGATCAAGCAGCGCTACTTCCACTCCGTAGGCACCCGTAACTGGGTGTTTGCGGCGGCGACGGGTGAAAGGTTCCCTGATGGGAACCCCATCCTGTCGTCACTGCGGAAGGCAACGGATACGCCCATTCGGCGACACCGGCCAATCAAGTTGGAAGCCAATCCATTCGACCCGACGTGGGAGACGTACTTTGAGGAGCGTGTAAGCCTCAAGATGCAGAACTCACTGCGGGGCAGGAAGAAGCTCATCAACCTCTGGTTGGCACAGGATCGTCGTTGTCCGATCTGCCAAGAGTTGATCACGCAGGAGACGGGGTGGCATGTCCACCACATCATTCGGCGGGTCGATGGCGGAAAGGATGGGAACACCAATCTCATCATGGTGCATCCAAACTGTCATAACCAGATTCACGTCAATGGTCTCAAGGTGGTGAAGCCGGTCCGCGAAAGCGGGCTTTGAAAGGCTTGAGCCGTATGAGGGGAAACTCTCACGTACGGTTCTTAGGGGGGGATGGGCCAGCAATGGCCTGTCCCTACCCGACTACCTGCCGCAAGGCACGTTCGACCTGCTCATCGCCGACGAGGCGCACGAGTACAAGAACGGCGGCAGTGCCCAAGGCCAGGCCATGGGTGTGCTGGCAGCGAAGGCTCGCAAGACCTTGCTGCTGACTGGCACGCTGATGGGCGGCTACGGGGACGACCTGTTCTACCTGCTGTTCCGAGCCCTTCCGGGGCGGATGATCGAAGACGGCTACCGCCCGACCACGAGCGGCAGCATGACCTCGGCCGCGATGGCGTTCATGCGCGATCACGGGGTCTTGAAGGACATCTACTCCGAGAGCACCGGCACGGCGCACAAGACGGCCAAGGGCACCAAGGTATCGGTGCGCACGGTCAAGGCCCCGGGCTTCGGCCCCAAGGGCGTCTTGCGCTGCATCCTGCCGTTCACGATCTTCCTCAAGCTCAAGGACATCGGCGGCAACGTCCTGCCGCCGTATGACGAGGAGTTCCGAGAAGTCGCGATGGACACGGCGCAAGCCGCGGCCTACCGCGATCTGGCGGGTCGGCTGACCGCGGAGCTGAAACAGGCTCTTGCACGACGCGATACGACTTTGCTGGGTGTGGTGCTCAACGTGCTGCTGGCCTGGCCAGATTGCTGCTTCCGGTCGGAAACCGTGGTGCATCCGCGCACGCGCAACACCTTGGCGTTCGTCCCGGCTCAGTTCAACGAGTTCGAGTTGACGCCGAAAGAGCGCGAGCTGATCGACATCTGCAAAGAGGAGAAGGCGCAGGGGCGCAAGGTCCTGGCCTACACGGTCTATACCGGCACACGCGACACGACCAGCCGGTTGAAGGTGCTGCTAGAGCAAGAAGGTTTTCGGGTGGCGGTGCTGCGCGCAAGCGTGGATGCCAGCCGTCGCGAGGACTGGATCGCCGAGCAACTGGACCGTGGCATCGATGTGCTCATCACCAACCCCGAGCTGGTTAAAACGGGACTGGACCTGTTGGAGTTTCCGACGATCGTGTTCATGCAGTCGGGCTACAACGTGTACTCGCTGCAGCAGGCGGCACGCCGCTCCTGGCGCATCGGGCAGAAGCTGTCCGTGCGCGTGATCTACCTCGGCTACGCCGGTTCCTCGCAGATGACCTGCCTAGAGCTGATGGCCAAGAAGATCATGGTCTCGCAGTCCACCTCGGGCGACGTGCCCGAATCGGGGCTGGATGTGCTCAACCAGGACGGTGATTCCGTCGAGGTCGCACTGGCCCGGCAATTGGTCGCCGCCTGACCCCCACGCCATCGCCGGCCTAGTGCCGCCGGCTTTCTGTTGTTCCTACCTCGTAGCCATGCCCGTGTTCTTCGCGGGCATGGCTACGCATTTTCATTTCAAGGAGATTTCCATGAACACCAACACCCCTTCGATCGAACCCGCAGACGGCGGCGAGATCGAGATGCAAGTCGCTGTTGCCTGCGTCGATGTTTCCGGCACCCCCGACATGCCGGTCTTCAAGGTCAGAACCACCCAGGAGGAATACGATCAGGGTGCCCACTACTACAAAGCCAAGGATCTGGCCGAAGAAGCCCGGTACGAAGGGCCGTTCGTCTGCTTCGACGCTGCCGAATATGGCCCCATCCTGTCGGCCGCCCGCGAACTGGGCCTTGCCCCGCAGGTCGTCGTGGTCGATATGACCGACGGCCAGATCCACTCCATCCGCTGCGACACCGGCGAGATCAAGGTCGTCTGCTACGACACCAGCGACACCGACGAGTACTCGGCGGCGGTGGCGGACCGGCCGCTCGGCGAGAACGGCCAGCTCGTGCGCTGCTGGGCGCATGCCCAACTGGCACAGGTCGATCCCGGCTTGAAGCTGGCTCGGGATTGATTCGGCAGAGTCCGATCTGCGCTTTCACTGGCCCCTTCGGGGGCCTTTTTCTTTGGAGTGAGGCTGTCGGGAAATCGGGCGCTGCCTGGTTCGCATTGTTTGCTGCTGCTCGTGACCCGAGCGGCGATGGTGAGGGCTCGATGTTTCAGGACGACGCGCCATGTGCCCCTCTCCACCGTGGTTTCACCATCCCGAACGCCGCCTGCTGGCGGGATTTCTCGGCCTGCTTTGGTTGGTACTGGCTGGCGGCTGCGCGACAACGACTGCACCGCACGCACCCGATGCCTTCGAGGAAGTCTCGACCGCGCCCGAACCCGAAGCACCCGAGTACATCCCCGTTGTGCGCTACGGGCGCTACACGTTGGTCGAGCTGGCCCCCACGGCGGCGCAGCGCGACCTGCTGTTGCAGACCATCGATGTTTCGATGCCGGCGGATGCCCGCGTCACGGTCGGCGATGGGCTGCGGCATGTGCTCAAACGCAGCGGCTACAGCCTGTGTCAAACAGCACATGCCGTGATCGAGTTGTATGCACTGCCGCTGCCGGCGGCGCACCTGCATCTCGGTCCCATGACTTTGCGCGACGCGCTGCTCACCCTGGCTGGTCCGGCCTGGGAACTGCACGCGGATGACCGCGCACGACAGATTTGCTTCGAGCGGCCCGGCGACAGCGTGGCCATCGAACCAATGCCCGAACCGGCCGCCGCCGATGCGGTGCAGACCTTCCCACTGATGCCCTCCATTCCAGGCGGCCAGCCATGAACACTCCCCAATCTTCGCGGCGCCCGGCTGTCGCCGTGGTGATGCAAAGCCTGCTCTGGCTCTGGCTGCTCGGTCTCAGCGTCATCGTGGCCCTCGGCTACCAGGCGATGAGCGACCAGGCCGACGAGAAACGGCTCGACTCCCGTTTGCAACGCCTCGAAGCGCAGACGGTGGCCCTGGCTGAGACCATCGGAACCATCCAGCAGCGTCCGCCTGTCGCAACGGCGGCGGACCTCAAAGAAACCCGCCAAATCCTGGAAGCACGCGCTTCCCAGGTTGAGAAAACATTGAGCAGCTACGCAGCCGCCGACGACCTTCAGGCGCTGCGCGCGGAGATCGAGCAGATCAAGACGCGCCAGACCGCCGCGCGTGCAGCAACACCCACCCAGCCGCGCACATCGAGCAAGCCCGCCGCCAAGCCTGAACCGCCGCCACTGCCGTTCCGCATCGTCGGCGCCGAACTGCGCGCCGGCCAGCTCAGCGTGTCCGTCGTGCCGAGCAGTGGAAACTCTACGCCCGACCAGCTACAGGTGCTGCTGCCCGGTGATGCGGTCGGTCCATGGCGCTTGCAGGCAATCGATGGCAGCGCCGCGGTGTTCCAAGCCGGCGACCAGACCCGTCGCGTGGCGATTCCCTGATCGGAGCACACGACATGAAGCCGTCGATCATCCTTTCCGCACTCCTGCTGGCTTCAGTCCAGTGGCCCGCGTGGGCGCAGCAGCCAGCCACAGCTCCCGCCCGCAATGCGCAGAGCCAGGAGCGCCCGCTGGCCGCCCGCGTCCTGGACGACCGAGTAGCAAGCAACTGGGGCCTCCAACCCCAGGAATGGGCGCGCTACCGCGAGCTGATGGATGGGCCGCTGGGCATCTACTCGCCCAACCTGGACCCGCTGTCTGCCCTAGGCATCGAGGCACGCACCGACGAAGAACGGCGGCGCTATGCAGAGCTGCAGGTGCAAGTCGAGGCACGCCGCGTCGAGAAGCTGCTCGCCTACCAACGTGCCTACGACGAAGCCTGGCAGCGCCTGAACCCCGGCATGCAGCGCGTGAACCTGCCCGACGACGGGCCGGGCACCGGCACCGCGCGCGGCAGCGGTCGCATGGCGGTGTTCGTCAAGGACGGCTGCGCGGTCTGTGGGCAGCTCGTGCAGCGGCTGCAATCCTCGGGTGCCGAGTTCGACCTGTATATGGTGGGCAGCCGCCAGGACGACGCACGCATCCGCGACTGGGCCAAGCGCGCGCAGATCGACCCGGCACGCGTGCGCAGCGGCAGCATTACCCTCAACCACGACGGTGGCCGCTGGCTGTCGCTGGGCCTGCCCGGTGACTTGCCCGCGACTGTGCGCGAGGTGAACGGCCAATGGCAGCGCCAGCCGTAGCGGCCACCTCCGTCTCGCAGCTCTTGCGCGCACTGGTGCTCGCTACCGGCCTGTGCGCCTGCGCCGCCCATGCCCAGGAGATTCCGCCACCCGCCTACCAGCTCGCCGCCCAGCGGGCGGGCATCCCCTCGACCGTGCTCTACGCCGTGGCCTTGCAGGAGAGCGGAGTTCGACGCAACGGGCGCATCGTCCCGTGGCCGTGGTCCCTCAATGTCGCCGGCCAGTCGCGCCGCTTTGCCACGCGCGCCGATGCCTGCTCGGGCTTGCAACAGGCAATGCGCGCCACGCCTCACACGCGCATCGATGCAGGCCTGGGCCAGATCAACCTCGGCTACCACAAGCACCGCTTCACCAGCGCGTGTGACCTGCTGGACCCGTATCGCAACCTCGCCATCGCCGCTGAAATCCTGAACGAGCAGCACACGTCCGGCGAAGACTGGCTGCTCGCGATCGGCCGCTACCACCGTCCTGCGGGCGGCGAACCCGCCGCCCGCTACCGGCGCAGCGTGTCGCGCCATCTCGCGCGTGTGCAGGGCGCACGTCCAAACGCGGCGGTGCTCGCCGCGCGCCAGGAGACTTCCCCATGACGAAATCCCATCTGGCCCTGCGGGGCCTGCTTGTGCTGCTGGCAGGACTGCCGCTGGCATCGCGTGCCGGCGATCCGCTGATCGTGGTCGAAGATCGCGGTGGCACGTCGGCGCTGCCGTACTACGAGGCCCTCAACCTCCAGCCGCGCGCCGATGTCCCGGCCCGTCCCCCCATTCCGACGCCACAGGTTCCCGCCACACCCGCGGACGAGACAGCGATGCTGCCGGTGCGCAGCGCCAAGCTCACGCCCGGCACCGTCGCGCGGCGCGTGATCGAAGCGCCCGGCCTGCGGCCGTTCGTGGTCATCGGCGACGACGACGCCTCCCGGGCCTGGTTGCAGCGCCGCAGCGTTGCTTTGCGCGAACGCGGCGCGGTCGGCTTGGTGGTCAATGTCGAGACCGCGCAGGGCCTGGCACGGCTGCGTGCCCTGGTGCCGGGCGTGCCGCTTGCGCCCGTAGCCGGAGACGACCTGGCCGATCGCCTGGGCCTGCGGCACTACCCGGCGCTGATCACGGCCACCGGCATCGAGCAATGAAGCCATGTCGGGGAAACAGCCGGTCGAGGTTCTGCTACGCCCAGCGGTGGAGCTATACACCGTCGCAGCGTGTGCAGGCGCCGCGTTTCTGTCCCTGGTGGCCCCATGGTCGCTCGCGCTGAGCCCGGCCATGGGCGTCGGCAGCGCCTTGGCGTTCGGCGCCTATGGCGCGATCCGCTACCGCGATGCCCGCGTGATCCTGCGCTACCGGCGCAACATCCGCCGCCTGTCGCGCTACGTGATGACGAGCAAGGACGTGCCCGTCAGCCAGCAGCGGCTTTTCATCGGGCGCGGGTTCCTGTGGGAACAAAAACACACCCATAGGCTGATGCAGACGTACCGGCCGGAGTTCCGCCGATACGTCGAGCCGACGCCTGCCTACCGGCTGGCACGGCGACTGGAGGAGCGGCTGGAGTTCGCGCCGTTCCCGCTATCCCGGCTGTCCGCGCTCACGGGCTGGGATGTGCCTTTCAACCCGGTGCGTCCGCTGCCGCCTGTGGGCGGCCTGCCACGCCTGCACGGCATCGAACCGGACGAGGTGGACGTCAGCCTACCGCTCGGCGAGCGTGTCGGGCACTCGCTGGTGCTGGGCACCACGCGCGTGGGCAAGACGCGACTGGCCGAGTTGTTCGTGACCCAGGACATCCGCCGCAAGAGCGCTGCCGGCGAACACGAAGTCGTGATCGTCATCGACCCCAAAGGGGATGCGGACCTCTTGAAGCGCATGTATGTCGAGGCCAAGCGCGCGGGCCGTGAAGGCGAGTTTTACATCTTCCACTTGGGCTGGCCGGAGATTAGCGCCCGCTACAACGCGGTGGGCCGATTCGGTCGCATCTCGGAAGTCGCCACCCGTATCGCAGGGCAACTCTCCGGTGAAGGCAATAGCGCGGCCTTCAGGGAGTTCGCGTGGCGCTTCGTCAACATCATTGCCCGTGCCCTAGTGGAACTGGGACAGCGCCCGGACTACATGCTGATCCAGCGGCACGTCATCAACATCGACGCGCTGTTTATCGAGTACGCCCAGCACTACTTCGCCAAGACCGAGCCCAAGGCCTGGGAGGTGATCGTCCAGATCGAGGCCAAGCTCAACGAGAAGAACATTCCGCGCAACATGATCGGGCGCGAGAAGCGCGTGGTTGCGCTGGAGCAGTATCTCTCCCAGGCGCGCAACTACGACCCGGTGCTCGACGGACTGCGCTCGGCAGTTCGGTACGACAAGACCTACTTCGACAAGATCGTCGCGTCATTGCTGCCGTTGTTGGAAAAGCTCACGAGCGGCAAGATCGCGCAGCTCCTGGCACCGAACTATTCCGACCTGGCCGACCCGCGCCCGATCTTCGATTGGATGCAAGTCATCAGGAAGCGCGCCATCGTCTATGTGGGACTGGACGCGCTGTCCGACGCCGAGGTTGCCGCAGCGGTCGGGAACTCCATGTTCTCCGACCTGGTTTCGGTGGCGGGCCATATCTACAAGCACGGGATCGACGATGGCCTGCCGGACGCCTCTGCTGGCGCGCGCGTGCCGATCAACGTCCATGCGGACGAATTCAATGAACTCATGGGTGACGAATTCGTGCCGCTTATCAACAAAGGCGGCGGCGCCGGGCTGCAAGTCACCGCGTACACGCAGACCCTCTCGGACATCGAGGCCCGCATCGGCAACCGCGCGAAAGCTGGCCAGGTGATCGGCAACTTCAACAACCTGTTCATGCTGCGCGTGCGCGAGACGGCCACCGCCGAACTGCTGACGCGGCAGTTGCCGAAGGTCGAGGTCTATACCACTACCATCGTCTCAGGGGCAACCGACAGTTCGGACATCCGCGGCGCGACGGATTTCACGTCGAACACCCAGGACCGCATCAGCATGTCCAGCGTGCCGATGATCGAGCCATCGCACGTAGTCGGCCTGCCCAAAGGCCAGTGCTTCGCGCTGCTGCAGGGCGGCCAGCTTTGGAAGGTTCGCATGCCGCTGCCGATACCAGACCCGGATGAAGTGATGCCGGCGGACCTGCAACAACTGGCGGGGTACATGCGCCAGAGCTACAGCGAGGCTACGCAGTGGTGGGAGTTCACCAGTTCCCCGACCTTGCAGAATGCGGCCTTGCCCGATGACCTGCTGGATGATGCGGCTCCAGCCGAGTCTGCTGCGGTGGCCACCGCCACCGACCACAATGCCGACGAGGCCGCGCCATGAAGGACGCCGCATCGACCGCGCAGCGGGAGCAGAACCAGCGCCAGGGCCTGATCGTCGGCACCGTCACCTTGCCGTTTC
This sequence comes from Pseudomonas sp. E45-MNA-CIBAN-0222, assembly GCF_040310405.1. Classification (NCBI taxonomy): domain Bacteria; kingdom Pseudomonadati; phylum Pseudomonadota; class Gammaproteobacteria; order Pseudomonadales; family Pseudomonadaceae; genus Pseudomonas; species Pseudomonas sp. E45-MNA-CIBAN-0222. The sequence continues at coordinate 395,153 of NZ_JBEOPU010000001.1, read as the reverse complement.
GCTTGCTTGGAGTGCTGATCGGCTCGCTGCTGTTCTCGATCGTGGTGGAGTGCGTCGGCATGCACCTGTTCTGGAAGGACCAGGGCTGGCGCCATTCCCAGCAGATGTTGCAGTACGAGCTTGGACACCTGTCCAGCCACTTCACGCGCAGCGTGGTCGTGCAGGAGCCGGGGCGCACAGCGCACGAGTTGGTGGATACAGGCTACGAATGGGTGTTTGTTCGCTCCGGGCTGCTGGCGCGCATGAGCCAGACCGCCGAGCGCGTCCGCGCACCCAGCCACGAGCAGGCGCGCAACTTCCGCTACTACATCAGCCAAGTCTATGTCTGGGCCGAGAGCTACCTGATCGCCGCGGCCTTCACGACGCTGACCTTCCTAGTGCGCCTGCTGGTCCTGGTGCTCACGCTGCCGCTGATCTTCACGGCCGCTTTCGTCGGTCTGATTGATGGTCTGGTACGACGCGACGTGCGCAGGTTCGGCGCGGGCCGCGAATCCGGGTTCATCTACCACCGCGCGAAAGCCAGCCTTATGCCCCTGGCCGTGCTGCCGTGGATCACGTACCTGGCACTGCCGATCTCGGTGCATCCATTGCTGATCCTGTTGCCGAGCGCCGCCTTGCTGGGACTGGCCGTGAGCCTGACTGCGGGCAGCTTCAAGAAGTACCTCTAGCCGATCAATCCGGTCATCCGCAGGTTCCTATTGTTTGCGGCCTGAAACAGCCCTGATCTCCACGATCTAGCCATTGCTGATCACACAGGAATGGCGCGATGTTGGCTCCGATCTGGCTGCGCGCCGCGCATCGCGGCGTGCCCACTTTTCTCGTGACGGTCCTTGTGTTGGGCCAGTCCTCGATGGCGTTGGCCGAGTCCCCAGCGCAGCGTCAGGAGCTGGTCGCAGCGCTGCGCCAACTCGACGCGCTGGAGCACACGGTCACCGACAGCGCCGCGCATGCCCCCATCCAGCCGGGCGAGCGCTACCACTTCGACTACCCGAGGCTGCTGGCTGACCTGGCGCGCGTGCGCGCCGGCATCCAGGCCCATCTCACACCGTCGCGCGCCCAGCCGCGCGACCCGTCCGAATTGACCGGCGACTACCGCACGGAGCGGGTCGTCCCGCCATCACCGCCGACGACCGCGGAGGGCAAGCCATGAACGGCGCCCAGGTCTCGGCATTTCAAGCCAACAGCGGCATCGCACCTTCAGCGATGGCGACCGTCCTGGTCGGCGTCGTGTTCGCGGTCCTGCTCGTCTGGGGCGTTTGGGCCATGCGAACGGCCTACGTGGGGTGGTCCGAGAGCCGCCTCAACCAACGCCAGTTCCTCGGCGTCTGCATCCGATTCGTCGCGATGTACCTCGTCCTGACTTTCTTCCTCCTCTCCTGACCTGAAAGGCATGACCATGCACAACCGCATCCTCACTTCCCGTCTTGCCCAGCGCGCCGCCGTGGCCTTGGGCGCCGCTGCGCTGCCCGCGCTGTCGTTCGCGCAGGGTCTGCCGCAGTTGGAGAACCCGACCCGCGGCACGGGCAACGGCATCATGGAAACGATCCGTAACTACGGCTACGACATCATCATGCTCGTGGCCCTCCTGGTCGTGGCGTCGATGTTCATCGGCGTCTGCTACCACGCCTACGGGACCTACGCGGAAATCCACACCGGCCGCAAGACGTGGGGCCAGTTCGGCCTCACGGTCGCCATCGGCGCCGTCCTGCTCGTGATCGGCATCTGGCTGCTCACCGAAGCCACCGGCATCCTGTAAGCGAGGCTGGTATGTCCGAGCAGCAGCACGTCCGTGCGGATGGGACCGTGACGTTCCTTCCGCACCGGCTCAACCGCCATCCCGTTGTCGTGCGCGGCCTCACCGCCGACGAGCTGTGGATCTGCTGCGGCTTGTCCGGCGGCGCCGGCCTGCTGGTCGGCGCGCCGCTGTCGTGGGTGTTCCGCACGATCGCGCTAGCTCCCACGTTCGTCGTCCTGGGCGTGGCCTTGGGCGTGTTTATCGGCGGCGGCATTCTCCGCCGCCTCAAGCGCGGGCGTCCCGACACCTGGCTGTATCGGCAACTGCAATGGCGCATTGCGACACGTCATCCACTGATGGCGGGTTGGGTGGGCGGCCATGTGCTGATCTCACGTTCCGGCTTCTGGACCACCCGAAGGAGCGCGCGATGAGCCGCTTCAAGAACGAGATCACCCACCTGCAGGCGCACATCAAGACGCTTCGCCTGGGGACTGGTGCCCTGATCATCGTCGCCCTGGTCATGGGTGGCGGCTGGTGGAGCGCTCCGCGCGATCTGACCATCCACGTTCCGCCTGACCTGCGCTCCGGCAGTACCAGGAAGTGGTGGGAAGTGCCGCCCGAATCGGTCTATGCGTTCACGTTCTACGTGTTCCAGACGCTCAACCGCTGGCCGACGAATGGCGAAGAGGACTACGCGCGCAACCTCCACACGCTCTCGCCGTACCTCACCCCGTCCTGCCAGGCCTTCCTGCGCGCGGACTACGACTACCGCCGCAGCACGGGCGAGCTGCGCCAGCGCGTGCGCGGTATCTACGAAATCCCCGGCCGCGGCTACGGCGACGACCCCACGGCCCGCGTGCGCGTGGTTTCCGACCGCGACTGGGTAGTGACGCTGGACATCACCGCCGACGAGTACTACGGCGCCGAGCAAGTCAAGCGCGCTCTGGTGCGCTATCCCGTGAAGGTCACGCGGGTGGACGTCGATCCTGCCCGCAACCCGTTCGGCCTGGCGCTCGACTGCTATGAGGGCGCGCCCCAGCGCATCAGCACGCCGGAGCCGACGCGCCCGGCGTCTGGCGGCCTGTCTCCGCAAGCGCCTCAAGGAGAAATCCCATGAAGCATCCTGTACTCACGTTGCTGGGGCTGTTGGCAGTGGCCGCGGCTCCCGCTGTCCAGGCGGTGGAGATCCTGCGCTGGGAACGCATGCCGCTGGCGTTGCCGCTGAAGGTCGGCCAGGAGCGCGTCGTGTTTATCGACCGCAACGTCCGCGTGGGCGTGCCCGCGGGCGTCGGCGAGCGCCTGCGGGTGCAGAGCGCGGGCGGTGCGGTGTACCTGCGCGCCAGCGAGCCGATCGAACCCACGCGGCTGCAATTGCAGGACGCCGACACGGGCGCGCTGATCCTGCTGGACATTGCGGCGGAGCCAGCCAAGGACGGGGAAGCCGAGCTGGAACCAGTGCGCATCGTCGAGGGCAACAGCACCCCGGCGCGCTATGGCGATCAGCCCGGCGATGACAACGAAGCTCCGGCGCGCGCCCAGGACCAGGCCGGCGCGCGAGCGGCGCGACGCGAGACCCCGGTGCCGGTTGTCCTGACGCGCTTCGCCGCACAGAACCTCTACGCGCCGCTACGCACCGTGGAGCCGCTGCCGAGCGTCATGCGGGTGAACCTGCGCCGTGACCTCGACCTCGGCACGCTGATGCCGACGCTGCCCGTGCGCGCGGTCGCGCTCGCGTCGTGGCGTCTGGAAGACCAGTGGGTGACCGCCGTGCGCCTGACCAACAGCAGCAGCGGCTGGATCACCCTGGACCCGCGCGTGCTGCAAGGCGATTTCCTCACCGCCACCTTCCAACACGAGGCGCTTGGTCCCCGCGGGACGCCCGAGGACACGACCGTCCTGTACCTGGTGACGCGCGGGCGTGGCCTGGCGCAATCGCTGCTACCAGCGGTCAACCGCTTCGACCCGGCCGTGCATCTCCCACAACCGGAAGCCAGTTCCCAGGATGGCACCGACCGCAAGGAGGTCCGCCATGCGCAGTAATGGACTCCTGAAGTGGCTGATGATCCCGGTTGCCGTGCTGGTGCTGTTCGTCGCCATCCGGCTGTTCTCGGGTGGCAGCACTTCGGCACCACCGACCGCGGATGCCGGCGCCAAGCTCACTCCAGCGGAAATGAAGGCGCTGGGCATCGAGGGCGATACCCCGCGCGACACCGTGGCGACGCTCGTTGCTCAAGTGAAGCAGTTGCGCACCGAGCTTCAGACCGCGCTCTCGGACAACAAATCCCAGCGCGAAGAAAACCAGCGACTGCGCCAGCGCGAGAACTCCATTGACCAGCGCATCAATTCGGCCCTCGACTCCGAGCGCACTAACCTACGTCGCGACCAAGAGCAGGCAGCCAGCGCGCGCCAGCAGACCGAAGGGCTGCTTGCCGACCTGCAACGGCGCCTGGACAGTATCGGGGGACGTGGCGGCGGCCATGCCGACCTGCCGGTGGGTCTGGGGCTGCGTGACGGCGACGAGGCCGGCATGGAAGGCGGCGTGCGCTGGGTCGAACCCGACGATGCGAGGAAAGTCGAGGGGCGCAACAGCAGTCGTGGCACGGGTAGCGGCATGAGCTTCCCGACGAGCTTCGGCCCCGCACAGAGCACGTTGGAAACCACGGCGGAAACCGTGGCGAACGCAGGCGCACGCGCCGCAGGCGTGAAGAGCGCCAAGGCGGTCTATACCGTACCGACCAATTCGACGCTGATGGGGTCGGTGGCGATGACGGCGCTGATCGGCCGCGTGCCGATCGACGGAACCGTCAACGATCCGTACCCCTTCAAGGTGTTGGTCGGATCGGACAACCTGACCGCCAATGGCATCGACATTCCCGACGTGGCCGGTGCCGTGTTCAGCGGCACCGCATCGGGCGACTGGACGCTCTCGTGCGTGCGCGGCCAGGTACGCAGCATCACCTTCGTCTTCCACGACGGCACGATCCGCACCATCCCCGAAGACCGCGACGGCAACCAGCAGAACAACCAGCAGCAGAACTCTCAAAGTGGAGGCCTGGGCTGGATCAGCGACCCATACGGCATTCCCTGCGTCAGCGGGGAGCGTCGCAGCAACGCCCAGCAGTACCTTGGCTCGCAAGCCCTGATTACCGCCGCCGGTGCCGGCGTCGCCTCGCTGATCGACAGCGACAGCGGCCAGATGTCCTACGTCGGCGCCGACGGCTCCATCGGCAGCGTCGGCATCTCGGGCAATGAAGCCGTGGGCCGCATCCTGGCCGGTGGCGTGCGCGACATGGCCGACTGGGTGAACAAGCTATACGGCCAGGCCTTCGCCGCCGTCTATGTCCAGCCCGGCGCGAAGGTCGCCGTCCACCTCGAAAAGCCGCTTGCCATCGACTTCGATCCCGAAGGCCGCAAGGTCGATCACCGCGCAGGAGAAAGCCATGCTCTCGAACTTGAATAAGGGCCTGGCGCTGGCCCTCGCCGTCGCGGTGCTCGGCGGCTGTGCCACCAGCAAGGAAAAGCTGCTCCCGCACGGCGATAGCACGATGATGGACATCTGGCAGCAGAACGCCGGCGACGGCAGCGGTGGCGCCGGCCAGGTGGCGCGCAGGCAATTGCTCGATGCACGCCAGAGCCTGCGCCGGCCGCTGACCGAGGCCGACGTGGAGGCCGCACCCGCCGAACAGATGCGCTACACGCGCACGGCGCGAAACGAGGTCTATCGCCAGTTCCACCGCCTGCCGAACCCCGACCTTGTCATGTATGTGTACCCGCACCTGGCGGGTACCGACCCCGTGCCGGTTCCGGGCTACACGACAGTCTTCCCCCTGTACCAGCGCGTGCAGTACGCCATGCCGGGCGAGCGCGTGGAGGACTACTGATGCGCTGGAAACTCCCTTGGCCGAAGCTGGCTGCATCCGATGGTGGCAATGACGAGCAGCCGGACGGCTGGCAGCGCCACGTCGAGGCGTTGCGCCAGGCCGGCATCGCCGAACCCGGAGCGACGATCCAGGGCCGCAAGCCGGCGACCGTGGCGGACGAGCAGGCGCTGTACGACGTCGCGCAGTCGTTCGCGGAGCTGCTGCCGTGGGTGGAGTTCCTGCCGCCGTCGAAGTCCATGCTGCTGGAGGACGGGCAATCGGTCGCAGCCTTCTACGAGCTGGTCCCGCTGGGCACCGAAGGTCGGGAGCCTGGCTGGCTCGCGCATGCCCGCGACGCGCTCGAAAACGCGCTCCAGGATTCGTTCGATGAGCTGGACGAGAACCCCTGGGTGCTCCAGCTCTACGCCCAGGACGAACCCAGCTTCGACCAGTACATGCAGACCCTGCGCAACTACGTGCAGCCGCGCGCTCGCGGCACGGCCTTCACCGAGTTCTATCTTCGCTTCTTCGGCCACCACCTGCGCGCGGTGGCCAAGCCCGGCGGCCTGTTCGAGGACACGGTGGTCACGCGGTTGCGCTGGCGCGGCCAGACGCGGCGCGTGCGCATGGTGGTCTATCGCCGGGCCACCGGTCAGGCGAACCGCCGTGGCCAGACACCCGAGCAAATGCTGAACATCGTCTGCGATCGCCTTTGCGGCGGCCTGGCGAACGCCGGCATCCAAGCCCGGCGCATGGTCGCGGCCGATGTTCACGACTGGTTGCTGCGGTGGTTCAACCCACGCCCCACGATGCTCGGGCCAAGCGCTGAGGATCGAGAGCGCTTCTATGCGCTGGCCCGCTATCCCGACGAGGTGGAGGAAGGCGAGATCGAGCTGGCGAGTGGTCGGGATTTCAGCCAACGGCTGTTCTTCGGTCAGCCTCGCTCCGATGCCGGGCACGGCACCTGGTACTTCGACGGCATGCCGCACCGTGTGCTGGTCACCGACCGACTACGCATGCCGCCCGGTACGGGACACCTGACTGGCGAAACCCGCAAGGGGGATGCGATCAACACGCTTTTCGATCAGATGCCCGAAGACACCACGATGTGTCTGACCATGGTGGCGACGCCCCAGGACATCCTCGAATCGCACCTGAATCACCTGGCTAAGAAGGCTGTCGGCGAAACACTGGCATCGGAGCAGACGCTCAAGGATGTGCAGGAGGCGCGCTCGCTCATCGGCAGCGCGCACAAGCTCTACCGCGGCACGCTGGCCTTCTATCTGCGCGGACGCGACGAAGCCGAGCTTGACAGGCGCGGCCTGGACCTCGCCAACGTGATGCTCAACGCGGGGTTGCAGCCCGTGCGCGAGGACGATGAAGTCGCGCCGCTCAACAGCTACCTGCGCTGGCTACCGTGCTGCTACAACCCTGCGCAGGATCGGCGGAACTGGTTCACCCAACTGATGTTCGCCCAGCATGTGGCGAATCTCTCGCCGGCGTGGGGTCGCAGCCAGGGTACGGGCCATCCGGGCAACACGTTCTTCAACCGCGGTGGCGGGCCGATCACGTTTGATCCGCTGAACCGCTTGGACAGGCAGATGAACGCCCATCTGTTCCTATTCGGCCCCACCGGCTCGGGCAAGAGCGCAACGCTCAACAACCTCTTGAATCAGGTCACGGCCATCTACCGGCCGCGGCTGTTCATCGTGGAAGCCGGCAACAGCTTCGGTTTGTTCAGCGACTTCGCCAAGCGCCTGGGTCTGACCGTAAACCGAGTCAAGCTGGCTCCTGGCTCAGGCATCAGCCTGGCGCCGTTCGCCGACGCTCGCCGGCTGATCGAAACGCCCAGCAACGTGCAGACGCTTGATGCCGATGCACTGGATGAAGAATTGCCAGCCGATTCCTCGGTCATGGAGGAGGACGAGCAGCGCGACGTGCTGGGTGAACTGGAGATCACGGCACGGCTGATGATCACAGGCGGCGAGGACAAGGAAGAAGCTCGGATGACGCGGGCCGATCGCTCGCTGATCCGCCAGTGCATCCTCGATGCCGCCGAGCACTGCGTGGCCGAGAAACGCACGGTGCTCACGCGCGACGTGCGCAACGCGCTGCGCACGCGCGGCCAGGACCCGACGCTGCCCGAGATGCGGCGCGTGCGGCTGCTGGAGATGGCGGACGCGATGGACATGTTCTGCCAAGGCACGGACGGCGAGATGTTCGATCGCGATGGCACGCCGTGGCCCGAGGCCGACATCACGCTGGTGGATCTCGCGACCTATGCTCGGGAGGGCTACAACGCGCAGCTCTCCATCGCCTACATCAGCCTGATCAGCACGGTGAACAACATCGCCGAGCGCGACCAGTACCTGGGCCGTCCGATCATCAATGTGACCGACGAAGGCCACATCATCACGAAGAACCCGCTACTCGCGCCCTACGTCGTAAAAATTACAAAAATGTGGCGCAAGCTAGGGGCCTGGTTCTGGCTGGCTACACAAAATATCGACGATCTGCCGCGTGCCGCGGAGCCCATGCTCAACATGATTGAGTGGTGGATCTGCCTGTCGATGCCGCCCGATGAGGTCGAGAAGATCGCACGCTTCCGCGAACTCTCACCCGCGCAGAAAGCGCTGATGCTTTCTGCGCGCAAGGAGGCGGGGAAATTCACCGAGGGCGTCATCCTCTCCAAGAGCATGGAAGTGCTGTTCCGCGCCGTGCCGCCCAGCCTGTACTTGGCGTTGGCGCAGACCGAACCCGAAGAGAAGGCCGAGCGCTACCAGCTCATGCAGCACTACGGCTGCACCGAACTGGAAGCGGCCTTCAAGGTGGCCGAGAAGATCGACCAGGCGCGCGGCATCGAGTCGCCGGCCCTGGAACTGTCGTAAGACGGAGAACGCCATGGAACAGAAACGTCCTTCCATTCCGATGCAGGTCCAGGCGTTCCGCCGCCGCAACGGGCGGCCCCGCTGGCCCTGGGCATTGGCTGCTGTGCTGGTCGCGCTGCTGCTGATCTGGCTTGTGTCGAGGTCGCCCGGCGAATCCCCGCCGCAGCCGCCCACGCCGGTCAGCATGGCACCGGTGGCCGGGCCGCCCTGGCTAATGGGCAACCCCAAAGGCCGTTTCACGCTGACGCTCTATGCTGACCTGGAGTGCCCGTTCTGCCGGGAGTATTTCCCGCAGCTCAAGCGGTGGGTGGGCACCAACGCCGACGTGGCGCTGCAATGGCACCACCAGCCGCTGGCCGCGCACGAGCCGGCTGCGTCGGCCGAGGCACGTCTGGCCGAATGCGCAGCCGAATCTGGCGGGCATGCCGCGTTCTGGCAGGCGGTCGAATGGGTCTATGCCCACACGCGCAGCGACGGCCAGGGCTTGCCGGATGGCTTGCGCTACCCCGAATCGACGCCAGCCATCGAGCAGTGCATGTCAAGCGAAAGACCCAGTGCGGCTATCCGCGCCCAGGCTGCGGAAGCCACCAAGAGCGGCGTAACCGCCACTCCATCACTGCGCCTGCTCGATCGCCAGACGGGCCAGGCCATCCTGCTGCAGGGACCGATCGAGGGCGACGCCTTGTTGTCTGCCATGGACATGCTGGCGGCTGATGGTCCGACCGGCACACCCCCATCCGAAATGCCTGCCGACGTCGTCGGCGACATGCCCAGGTAGCCCCGGTCTTCATGGCTACGGCGCAGTCCGCTGCGCTGACCGCAACCCGTTCGCCTCGCATCCTGGTCGCGAACGATCACCGCTGCCGCGGTGATGGATGCACCTTGTTCGTTCCCCAGGAGGGCTTGCCCTCCCAGGGCGCGCGCCCTCCGATCTCACCGTCTGGAGGTTCGCCATGTCTTTCGTCGTCAACGACTCCTGCCTGGAGTCGCTTTCCGCCACCGCTGCCCAACACGAGGACTGGATCATCCAGCAAGCCATCGTGCTGCTGGAGAGGCGGGTTTTCAAAGCTGGACCGTGCCTCAGCCGACCGGCCGCTGTGCGGGACTACCTGCGCCTGAAACTGGTCGCTGAGCCCAACGAGATATTCGCCGCTGTGTTCCTGAACAGCATGAACCAGGTGCTGGCCTACGAGCCGCTGTTCAAGGGCACGATCAACGCGACTTCGGTCTATCCACGTGTCGTCGTACAGCGTGTGCTGGAGCTGAATGCCGCCGCGGTGGTCTTCGCCCACCAGCACCCCTCGGGCATCTCCGAACCGTCGAGCGCGGATCGCATGCTGACCCAGCAACTGCAGGCCGCGCTGGCGCTCATCGATGTGCGGGTACTGGACCACATCATCGTCGGCCAGGGTTCCCCGTTCTCCTTTGCGGAGTCCGGCCTGCTGTAACGGTCGCATTGCTTCATTGATCCTCGCGGAGGCTTCGGCCTCCGTTTTTTTATTGGCGCGGGACAAGCAGGTATGCGGGCAGCCCGCGATGCGCATTGTTTGTTGGGGTGGCATGAGGTTCGCGTTTGACTATGGCCCTGATCAACTTTCGGGGCACGCGACATGCCGGCATCCTTTTCCACGTTCGCGTCGGGCTGGCGAACCCTTGGCCTGGTTGTGGCGCTGCCGGCGTCCCTGGCCGTGTTCAGCCCCGTCATCTTCGCGGCCGACGTATTGGTCGTCACCGACAGCCACCACCCGGTCAAGACCATGGGCGGCGAGCGGCTGATCGAGCTGGACGAAGCCCGCCGGATTGAAGCGGAGCTTTCTGCTGAACTGCCCGCCGCCCCCGAACAGGCGGCGGCCACCGTCAAGCGTCGGCTGAACCAAGGCGGCGCCGACCTACAGCGCCGCATCGCTTCCGCATACCAAGGCGTCACCGACGCATGGAGCCTGGGCATCACCAGCATCCCGGCTGTCGTGGTGGATCAGCGCTACGTGGTCTATGGCGAGCCGGATGTGGCGCGCGCCGTCGCGCGCATTGAGCAGCGTCGGAGGGCCCAGCCATGAAGCGGCCATTCGACCTTATGCGCCGCATGCGGGCTGGCGTGGCTTCCTTGCTGCTGCTCAGCGCCACGGGTAGCTACGCCTTGAACACCACCGCCATCGTTGCCTCGGTGGCCTCGCCCGATTGCTTGGAGTACCGGGTGGTGGGTATCTGCTACTGGCTCTACTGCACCTGGGGAGGCTGCACGGTGCGCACCTCTGTCAAGGTGCGCCACTACATTCCCGATGCGGTCGTCTCCAGCTACAGCAACACGGGCGAGAACCCGTGGGTCGAAGTCCGGGCGATGAGTACGGCCAACCCGTCCGCCCAAGCGGGCGGCGATGGAACGACGAACGAGGATCACGAAAACAATCTCGCGAAATTCAAGAACGCCGACGTGATCGGCCATCCCGGCGTCGAGGTGTTCAACCAGTTTGTTTCGTCCTCGGGCTACTTCTGCGAGGGCGCGGGAACGGCATTCATGCCGTATCTGCTCAGCACCTTGGACACGCTTGCCTGGCGCTACAACGTGCCCGAGATGGCCTACCCGGAGGCATTGATTCCCGGCATGCGCGAGGTCGGCGCACGCACCACGATGAACCTTTGGGGCAACGTGTATCCCCGCGGCGGCTTCCTACACCAGACCGACGACCACAAATCGGGAGCCGTGGTGGCCCAGCGTGCGGGCGATGTCGTCACGCGCCGCGGGCAGTTGCACGTGTACCAGCCGCTGCTTGCCAATGCCCGCGATGGCTACTGGCCCGCCGGCGCGCTGATGGAGGGTGATGCCTCGACTGGCAAGTGGCAGGAACTCACGCCCGTCCTGTCCTCGTCCTGCACGGTTTTCCCACGCACCGGCTTCCTGACCCAGGCCCAGCAAGGCGACTACGCCTGGGCGCTGTGGCGGCCGTATGCCTGCTGCGAACGCCGTGGACAGGTGTTCCTTGGCAGCGTTGATTTCCTTTGAGGTGTCGCGATGAAGCGTTCCGAATCTATGCAGTTCTCCCCACCGGCTCGTGGCAAGAGGATCTGTTTGGCGCTTACCGGCGCGTTGGTTCTGGCAAGCGGCGTGGCCTGGGGCCAACTGGGCTACCAGACCAGCGGCAACGTCATCGGCGATGACGTCATGTATTCCATCGGCGGCGGCAGCGCCGTTTCGATGGGTCGCGCAGCCGGCATGCGCTCGCTCGGCGTGGGTGTCGGCTGGAACAGCAATCTGATCTGCGGCGACATGAGCATCCAGACCACGTTGAAGAATCAACTCAACGGTGTCACCAATGGCTTTCAGCAGATCATGTCCTCGGTGATCCAGAGTGCTACGAGTGCTGTGGCGTCCCTGCCGGCGTTGATCATCCAGCGGGCAGATCCAGGCCTCTACAACCTGCTCACCAACGGCGTTCTGCAAGCGCGGCTGGATTTCGACCGCTCGAAGCTGACGTGCCGCGCCATGGCCGAAAAGATGGCCGAAACGGCGGGCGGCCAACTCGGCTGGAGCCAGATGGCCGAAGGCATGGCGTTGCGTGATGCAGTGTCGAGCACGGATGCCGTCTCGGCCATCGAGCAGGCCGAGACGCGCCGTGGCAACGATGGCGTGCCCTGGGTCGGGGGAAGCAATGCCGGCGGCTCCGGTCAGCCCGCGATCAAGGTGGTCGGTGACGTCACCCGCGCGGGCTACAACCTGGTCAATGGCCGCGGGGTGACCGACACGTCGGCAATCGCTCCGGCCAGTTGCACGAGCCTGTCGTGCCAAACCTGGACCACGCCGCAGGCGGCCATCGAGTGGGCAACACGGGTGCTCGGCGAGAAGGAGCAGCGCACCTGCGACGCCTGCACCAAGACGGAGACGGTGCCCGGCGTCGGGCTGACGCCCCTGATCCAGGAGGAGTACGACGCCAAGCTGCAGGCGCTCCAAGACCTGGTATCCAAGGCGAAGAACACGACGCCCGAAAACCTGCGGGAGGCCGGCAGTGCGTCGCTGCCCATCACGCGCGGCGTGGTCGAGGCACTGCGCGACGAGCCGGATCAGCACCTCCTGTCGCAGCGCCTGGCGTCCGAGGTTGCGCTGGCGTCGGTGCTGGAGAAGGCGCTACTGCTGCAACGCACTCTGCTGACCGGCAAGAAGGAACCCAACGTGGCGGCCAACCAGCTCGCCGTGGAGGCGGTGAACCACGAGAGCGACACGCTCGATCGCGAGATTCGCAACCTCAAGACCGAGCTGGAGCTGCGCCGGGAGCTGGCGAACAACTCGCCCATGGCGATCATCCAGCGCCACGGCACGCGCGCGGCGGGCTCGCGTGGCATCTACGAAGGCGATCCAGTGCCTGACCGCCTCGATCAGTTGCAGAAGGGCAATCCGGGAGGCCGGCCATGAGCCTGATGCGTGCGACCTGGCTGCGCCCGCGCTGGCTGTTCAGCCGGCGCGCAGCGAAGGCGCTGCTGTGGACGGTGGTACTCGCGGCCGTCGCCGTGAGCGCCAACATCGTTGGCATCTACCTCGTCGGAAGCGTCGCGGGCTGGGAGCGTTGGCTGGCGGCAGCAGCGGGCTACTTCCTGGTCTGGCGGCTGTGCCTGTATGGCGCGACGGCCTACGGCTGGGTCTGGATGCGTCGCCGGCTGCTTGCGCGTGAGGACGACGCGCAAGCGCGGCGCCGCCTGGTGCGCAGCGAGATCGCCGGCGTCGTTGCCATCGTGGCGCTTGAAGCCAGCCTGTTGATGCAGGGTTGAGGGGAGGGCCGAGCCATGACGCTTTTCACGACCGACTACCTGGAGTACTACCTGACCCTGGTGTCCTGGATCGTCAACAACGGCATCTGGGCGGTACTGGTATCCAGCGGGGTATTCGCACTGCCCTTCGTGACGATCATCGTGCAGGAATGGCTCAAGGCCCGTGCGGAGGGTGCCGACGAAGGCAACAAGGGCGTGCTCTCGGCCGCACGCATCGAGAACCGGGTGTTCGTCGCCATCGTAGTGGTGATGTTCGCCGGCATCCCCTTCATCGACGTGGATCTCAACACCATTCAGTACGACAGCTCGCGCTCGGCCCAGTGCCAGGTCAACGTGCCGCAGCCCACGGATACCGGCTGGTCCCAGTCCTTCAGCACCATCAACAACCAGAGTGCCAAGGTGCCGGTCTGGTGGGCCTTCATGCACGCGCTCTCGCGCGCCGTCACCAGCGCCTCGGTGGCGGCAATTCCGTGCGGGACAGACCTACGACAGATGCGCATGGAGATCGACGCTACCCGCATCAACGACCCAGTTCTGGCTCAGGAAGTGGCCGATTTCACACACGACTGCTACGGACCTGCACGCGCTAAATTGTTCATGGCGCGGCCGGAGCTGGACGAAGCTCAAATGAACGACGTGACCTGGATCGGTTCGAGGTTTTTCACGGATACCGGCGGCTACTACGACAGCTACCGTTCCAGCACGGCGCGCGAGTCATGGCCCTATGACGACACCCGCGACGCAGGGCTTGCGCAGGTGGCCAGTGGCGGCGGTTACCCGACCTGCAGGCAGTGGTGGGCCGATGGCAGCAACGGCCTGCGGGCACGGCTGCTGAGCCAGGTGGACCCCAGCCTGTTGAATCGCTTGGCGGGCTGGGCCGGGTTCCTGAGCCGTACCGAGGTGGACGATTCGGTGGTCCGTACCATCGCGTCACCGCGACAGCAGAAGCTCAACCAGGGTTCGGTCTATACCGACTACGGCGGCCAGATCGACAAGACCCTGCCGAACATCGTGACGCGGGCCACGGGGGATGTAGGAATGGCGGTCGGGGCACTTGCCGCATTTCCCGCCATGGACGTGGTGCGCCAGGCGCTGCCCATGGTGCTTGCCTTGCTCAAGATGGCACTGGTCATCTGCATCCCGCTCGTACTGGTCGTCGGAACCTATGACCTGAAGACGGTCGTCACCGTCAGCGTCGTGCAGTTCGCGCTGTTCTTCACCGATTTCTGGTTCCAACTCGCACGCTGGATCGACAGCACCATCCTCGATGCGCTCTATGGGTGGGGCTTCGGCTGGAACCGGCCACACACTAACTTCGATCCACTGGTGGGGCTGAATAATGCCTTTGGCGACCTGCTCCTGATGTTCGTCATGGGCACGATGTTCCTGGTCTTGCCGGGCTTTTGGCTTGCGAGCCTTACCTGGGTTGGGATTCGGGCCGGGCACGTCATCCAGGGGCTTTCAGATGGCAGCAAGAGCGCCGGCCAAGCAGGCGGTAAGGGCGCTGGGGCCCTTACCGGAGGTAAGCTGAAGTAGCGCGGTGCCGATCAGTCGTCGGTGTACAACTCGTGCGACGTATCGTTGTACAGATTGGGATCGTAGCCGGGTGTCTTGCGCAGTTCGGTGAGGTCGGTGAACGGCCACTCGTCTTCTTCCGAGGTATTGGCAGCCGCCGCCCATCCCGCCACCACGACTCCCAGCAACACGAGTGCGAACCAGAAGGCGGCGTAGAGCAGCGCGCCCAGCACAGCCAGCTTGACCGCCCACAGCAGCACTGTGACACCAACCGAAGGCACCCCTGTGGCCACCAACCAATTCGATACCCGCCGTTCGCCACGCGCATAGGCACGCCATCCACGGCCAAAGGCGCGGCCGATACGTTCTGCGGTGCTGGTGCGGGTTGTGGTGTTCATGGTCGTCTCCTGCTACTGAGGAATGCCTATTCCAGTGTGCTCCACTTCATTCCGTTTCGGGCTTCCAATGTGTCTTCTCGCTGCTTCAGGACGCTTCGTCATCCGGTTCTATCGGGCCGGGGTCGGGTTCCACGCCGATGCGGTAGGTGGCAACGAAACGCGGCCAGTCCACATGGTCAACCAGATCGATGTCCTCGATGACGCTGACCTTCGTTTCCGCACGCTCGAACAGGGCGATGCTCTTGGCGGGATAGTTGTTGCGCGACGGATAGAGTACCCCGTCAAACAGAGGTTGGCCGTCGTCGCCGACCATCGCATGCACATGAGCGGACACCTGCTGCGTGTGCGTGTAGCCACGGCTGGCCAACTGCTCCAGGTTCAGGCCAAAGTAGCCCGCCATGACGCCTGGTGCCGTGAGATCGGCCAGAAGCACGTCGGCCATCACCCCTACGGCGCGCACCATCCTGCCCTGGACTTCTTTCAATGCGATCGAGCGCTTCGCGTCATCAAGCCACTGATGCTTGTGAAACACCGACTCCATCAGCGCCGTGGGCAGGTCGCGCCCCAGGTAGAGCACGCCGTAGGTTCGGGCAGGGTCGTCGTAGCGATTGGTGCTGCTGCGACCATAGTACAGCGGGCTGCCCCGATAGACGACGCGGCTCACATGCTGGAGCAGTTCACCGGCATCGATCAGGAACGAAGGCAGCTCGTGGCTCATGGCAGTCTCGCTTCAATGCACCTGAACGCCCAGCACGTTGAACACGGCCTCGGCCACGTCGTCGATCGTGCCATGCGTCACCGCATCCACCGGCGAGCGACCGCCCAAGCCTTCGAGCGGTTCGGACAGTGCGCGGTAGATCGTCCAGTGATCGATACCCTCGACCTCCTGAAGCACGGTTTGGGTCAACTGCTGTTTCACCGGGTCGAGCTGCCAGTCGGGCAGCTTCTGACCGCGTGGCCCCACGTTCAGCGCCAGCAGCCGACGCGCGAGGATGTCCTTGTAGATCTGCTGGCGCGACTTGTCCGCCAGCTTGGCGAACTCCGCGGGCGGCAGGTTGTGCGGCTGGTTGAAGGTTTCCAGCAGCACGGCACGGCCTCGCTGGACGTCGGTTTCATTCGGTGCCCAGCGCGTGTCGGCGCGCAGCGCGGCCGCCTTGCGTGCAAGGGCCTGCCCAACGGTCTCCCCCTGCAAGTTGGCGGGCAGTGTCACCGCTTCCACGCGCTCGTGGACGAACGCCTGCAACTCGGCCGCGAAAGCCGTGGCATCCCGGATTTCGACGGTATCCGCGAAGCGGCGTACATCTTCCACCGTGACGCGCGGCAGACGGTCGGCAATGAATTCAATGGCAGTGGGCATGGTCATCTCCCGAGTAGGTTTGAGACAGGCTTCACTCTAGTCGCCTTTGTCGCGTTTGTCAACTTTGACGCCTAGAGAGCAACGTACCCGGCGGAAGCAGCGCCTTCGCAGCATAGACCGAGGCCAGCGCCTGGTCGCCGTCCAATGCATTCGAGCGGGTTCCACATTGACGGTGGAGCCGCGGTCCAGGCCCCGCTATACCGAAACGGTTAAAGGCCAAAGGGTCGAAATGGCAAGGGAATGGGGTGCAAGGGGAAAGGCCCTACCTCGAAAAGGCCAAAAGGCCTCCCGGTCGGCCCGTCATTAGGACACCTCACATGCTCTCCCTGTTCCAGCGAAAACGGCCCCCGGTCGCTGCCGCACCGACGCCACCACCCGTCACCGACCTCCCGAAAGGGCTGCTGCGTCCTGAGTCGGCCGCATCGCTGCTGGCCACCCCACGCCGGCAGAAGCTGCTGGAGCACATCTGGCAGCGCACGTCGCTCTCACACCGGCAATTCGCCACCCTGTACCGCACGCCCCTGGAACGCTACGCCGAACTGGTCCAAGCCTTTCCGGCCTCCGAGGCGCATCACCATGCCTATCCGGGCGGCATGCTCGACCACGGCCTGGAGATCGTGGCCTACAGCCTGAAACTGCGGCAGTCCCATCTGCTGCCCATCGGTGCCAGTCCCGAAGACCAGGCGGCGCAGTCCGAAGCCTGGACCGCCGCCGTCGCCTATGCTGCGCTGCTCCACGATATTGGCAAGATCGCCGTCGATCTACACGTCGAACTGGCCGACGGCAGTACTTGGCATCCGTGGCATGGCCCGCTGCACCAGGCGTACCGATTTCGCTACCGTGACGACCGCGAATACCGCCTGCACAGCGCTGCAACAGGCTTGCTCTATCGCCAACTGCTCGACCGCCACGTCCTGGACTGGCTCAGCGACTATCCGGCTCTCTGGGCACCGCTGCTCTATGTGCTGGCCGGTCAGTACGAACATGCCGGTGTACTAGGGGAACTCGTCGTGCAAGCAGACCGGGCGTCGGTGGCCCAGGAGCTGGGCGGCGATCCGGCGCGCGCCATGGCCGCGCCCAAGCACGCACTGCAACGCAAGCTGCTGGACGGGTTGCGCTACCTGCTCAAGGAACAGTTGAAGCTGAACCAGCCGGAAGCCTCCGATGGCTGGCTCACCGAGGATGGTTTGTGGCTGGTGAGCAAGACGGTCTCGGACAAACTGCGCGCACACCTCCTGTCTCAGGGGATCGATGGCATTCCTGCGAACAACACCGCCGTGTTCAACGTACTGCAGGACCACGGCATGCTCCAGCCCACCTCGGACGGCAAAGCGGTCTGGCGCGCGACCGTCACCAGCACGACCGGCTGGTCCCATTCGTTCACCCTGTTGCGTCTCGCTCCCGCGCTGATCTGGGAGTCTGGCGAGCGACCAGCACCTTTCGCAGGCACGGTAGAGATCGACGCGACGCCCGCGGAAAACGACGCCAGCATGTCGGCTCCCGCGCCAACCGTCTCGGTGAACCCAGCGCAGGGAGGTCAAGAGCCTCCAATTTGGGAGGACGACAGCACCACCATCGTTTCACCGCCCGCGGCCCAGCCCGTGCCCGACGTCATGGAGGACTTGCTCGCGATGGTGGGCTTGGGTGAGTCGGCCGGCGTTGGTCAGGATGCCGAAGAGTTCCTCCACCCTCCCGCGCCAGCAACAGCCGCGACGTCCATTCCATCACCTGTACCCGCGCCTACGCCTGGGTCATCGGCAACGAAGCCATCCGCGGAACAGTTCATGGTTTGGCTGAAGCAGGGAATCACCTCACGACGGCTCATCATCAATGACGCGAAGGCGCTCGTGCATACGGTGAATGACACGGCCTACCTGGTCAGCCCGGGTGTGTTCCAACGCTATGCGCAGGAGCATCCCGAAGTGGCCGCGCTCGCCAAGCAGGAGAATCAACAGGATTGGCAGTGGGTGCAGAAGCGCTTCGAGAAGCTGCAGCTACATCGCAAGCACCCCAATGGCCTGAACATTTGGACCTGTGAGGTCACGGGCCCGAGGAAGTCCCGCCGACTGCATGGCTACCTCCTTGAAGATGGGTCCTTGGCATTCCCCGAAATACCGCCCAACAATCCCTATCTTGCTCTGACTCAGGAAGGATGACGCGATTCGGGCATTGATCGCCACCGTCGTTTGGCGACGATCAATACCCCGCGAAAGCTGGCAACATTTGGCGAACTGAGCTACTCGGCCCGCGCCAACTCCTGCGCAAGGAACGGAGCGGTTCGGCTGCCAGACGTTCGGGCCACCTGCTGAGGGGAGCCCGCCACCACGATGCTGCCGCCGGCAGCGCCTGCACCAGGCCCCACGTCGATCACCCAATCGGCCTGAGCCACCGCGCGCATATCGTGCTCGATCATCACCACGGTGTTGCCGGCATCGACCAGGCGCTGCAACTGCACCAGCAGCCGGTCGGCATCCGATGCATGCAGCCCGGTGGTTGGCTCGTCGAGCACGTACAGGCTTCGGCCGCGCTGGCTGCGCTGAAGCTCGGTCGCCAGCTTGATGCGCTGCGCCTCGCCACCGGAAAGTTCCGTGGCCGGTTGCCCCAGGCGCAGATAGCCCAATCCGATATCGCGCAGCAATTGCAGGGGCCGGGCCACGGCGTCTTCACCCGCAAAGAATTCGCTGGCTTCGTCCACGGTCATCTGCAGCACCTCGGCGATGTTGCGCCCGTTCCATCGCACCTTCAGCGTGGCCTCGTTGTAGCGTGCGCCATGGCACGTCGGACACGGGGCGTACACGCTGGGCATGAACAGCAACTCCACACTGACGAAGCCCTCGCCCTCGCAGGTCTCGCAACGCCCCTTAGCCACGTTGAACGAGAAGCGCCCGGCGTCATAGCGGCGGCGTCGCGCATCGGGCGTGGCGGCGAACAGCTTGCGCACGTGGTCGAACAGGCCGGTGTAGGTGGCCAGGTTGGACCGGGGCGTGCGCCCGATCGGCTTCTGGTCCACCTGCACCAGGCGCTGTATGGCGTCCACGTCGCCCGCCAGATGACCGCCAGTCGCTTCGATCACTGCCGGCCCTTCGCTGGTGGCGCTTTCGGCCGCGTCGTCCTCGGGCTCGTGGCCCAAGTGCAGTAGCACCAGCTCCGGCAGCGCCTGCGCGACGAGGCTGGACTTGCCCGAGCCGGAGATGCCGGTGACGGCCGTCAGCACGCCCAGCGGAATGCGTGCGTCCACGCCATGCAGGTTGTGACGATGAATGCCCTGAAGCTCCAGCCAGCCGGTCGCTTCGCGTGCCCGGCTTCCCGGCGCGGCGATTTCGTCGAACAGATAGCGGGCGGTGCGCGATTCGGCAATCTTGCGCAGGCCGTCCGGCTCGCCGCTGTAGAGCACGCGGCCGCCACGCTCCCCGGCATCCGGCCCCACATCCACCAGCCATTGCGCGCGGCGCATCAGGTCCAGGTCGTGCTCGACCACGAACACCGAGTTGCCGGCGTCACGCAGCCGGTCGAGCGCGTCGTACAGCGCCTGGCTGTCGGAGGGGTGCAACCCCGCCGAGGGCTCGTCGAGCACGTACACAACACCGAACAGCAGGGAACTCAATTGCGTGGCCAGCCGCAGGCGCTGCAACTCGCCGGCCGAAAGCGTCGGCGTGGCCCGGTCCAGCGTCAGGTAACCCAGGCCCAGCCCACGCAGTTGACGCAGGCGCGCCATCACACCGCCGGCCAGGCGCTGCGCGGCGAGGCGCTTTTCTTCCGACAGCGCGGAGGTGCGGCGCACGTCGGGCGATACCGCATGGACGGCACGGCCGGAGGCCGCGCGTTCGGCACGGTCGCGTCGGGTCGCTTCCTTGTCCGTAGCCTCCCCCGCTGCATGGGCGCGGAAATCGCCCTGGGCAATGGGTTCGAGCAAGGCAGCCAACTGGTCCAGCGGCATCTGCATGAACGCGCCGATGTCCACGCCGGCGAAAGTGACCGACAGCGCCTCGGGCTTGAGCCGCTTGCCGTGGCAGGTGGGGCACGGCTTGCCCTCCATGAACCGGGACACGCGCTTTCTCATCAGTGCGCTTTGGGTATTGGCAAAGGTGTGCAGCACATACCGCCGGGCGCCGGTGAAGGTGCCCATGTAGCTCGGCTCCATCTTGCGCTTGAGCGCGACGCGAGTTTCGGCGGGCGTGAAGCCGGCGTACACCGGCACTGTCGGTGTTTCCTCGGTGAACAGAATCCAGTCGCGATCCTTCTTCGGCAGGTCCTTCCACGGTCGGTCAACGTCGTAGCCCATGCTGACCAGGATGTCGCGCAGGTTCTGGCCTTGCCAGGCGGGGGGCCAGGAGGCGATCGCCCGCTCGCGGATGCTCAGGGAGGGATCGGGCACCATGATGGCCTCGGTCACCTCGTACACATGGCCCAGGCCGTGGCAGGTCGGGCACGCTCCCTGCGGCGTGTTGGGCGAAAAATCCTCGGCGTACAGCATCGGCTGGTTGGCTGGGTAGGCGCCGGCGCGCGAATACATCATCCGCACCAGGCTGGACAGGGTGGTCACACTGCCCACGGAGGAACGCGCGTTGCTGGAGCCCCGCTGCTGTTGCAACGCCACCGCCGGCGGCAGGCCGTCGATCGCATCGACGTCCGGCACGCCGGCCTGGTCGATCAGGCGCCGCGCATAGGGGGCCACCGACTCGAAGTAGCGCCGCTGCGCCTCGGCGTAGATGGTGCCGAAGGCCAGCGAGGACTTGCCGGAGCCGGAAACGCCGGAGAACACCACCAGCGCGTTACGCGGGATGGAAACGTCCACCTCTTTGAGGTTGTTCTCGCGCGCGCCGCGCACTTCCACCATGCCGCTGGCCGCAGCCGTACAAGAGGATTCACCGAAAGAATTGTTTGGCATGTTTTTATCCTGTAGTTCGTCCCGCTCAGGACGGGACTTCCTGAGTTCGGGGGCCGCGGCGACTGGCTTCGAGCGCCGCGGTGACAGTGCGGGCGTCGTAGCTGCCGCGCAGACGACGACCCTCGACGAAGAACGTCGGCGTGGCGTGCGCACCGCTGGCGACCGCACTGGCGAGGTCGCGCTCGACACGCTCGATCACCGCGGTGCTGTCGAGATCCGCGATGAACCGTTCGACGTCGAGCCCAAGCTCGGCGGCGTAGCCGATCAGATGCTCGCGCTCCAGCGCATGCTGACGGGTGAACACGAAGTCCAGCCACGGCCAGAACATCCCCTGGTTCGCCGCTGCCTCGGACGCCCGCGCGGCAATCGGCCCGTGCGGGTGGTGCGGCAGATGGCGCACCACATACCGCAGGTCGTCCCCGAAGTGGGCGCGCAGATCGTCCCACGAACCGGTGGCGTGCGCACAGTACGCGCACTCGAAGTCCACGTACTCGACGAGTGTGAGCTGGGCGTCCTCCGGCCCGCGGATGTGATCGATCTCCGGATCGACCGGTGGCTCAAGCACCATCGGCAGGTCAGCGGTCTTCTCACCCCACCGCTGGGCGGCGACCTTGAAGATCAGCCACCCGAGCAACGTGGCGAACACCATCGACACGAGCACGCCGACCGTCGCCTGGCGGCCCAGGTCGGAGGTCGTGCCGAACGCGAGCCCGATGATCAGCAGCGACACGGTGAACCCGATCCCGGACAGTGCCGCACCACCGAACACGCTCCCCACCCCGACGCCCTCGGGCAGCCGGCCCAGGCCGAGACGGACGGCGACGAGAGTGATGAGCCCGATGCCCAGGAGCTTGCCGAGCACGAGCCCTGCGATGACGCCCCACGTGACTGGCGAGCCGAAGGCCTCGGCGAGCAGCCCGCCACGCACGTCCACTCCGGCGTTCGCCAAGGCGAACACCGGCACGATCAGCAGCGCCGTCGGCAGCCGCAGGAACTCGTGCAATCGCTCGTTCACCGAGATACCCCGGGACAGCCCGCAGTCCACCGCGCGGGCCGATGCGGCACTCGGAGACTGCCAGAAGTCGCGGAACAGTTGTTTTGCCGCGACGACCTTGTGACGTTGCGTCGCGTAGGCGGGGATCAGCAGCCCCGCGGCCATCCCGGCGAGAGAGGCATGGATGCCGGAGTACACGGTTGCGAGCCACAGCACGATCACGATCAGCACATACGGCATTGCCCGCCACTGGCGGGTGCGCCCTAGCCACCACAACGCAACGAGACTGGCGAGGGCGATCAACAACGGGACGATCCGAATCTCCTCGCTATAGACGATGCCGATGATGGACACGGCGAGGAAGTCATCGACCACGGTCAGGGTGAGCAGGAACACGCGCAACTGACCGGATAGCCGCGGGCCGACGATCGCCAGGGTGCCCAGCATGAATGCCGTATCGGTGCCGACCACCGCCCCCCACCCGTGCAGGCCCTCACTTCCGGCCAGCCCCACGATCAGGACATACACCAGCGCGGGAAGCACGACACCTGCGACACCCGCGATCAGAGCGAGACGGGCACGGCTGCGGTCCCTGAGCGATCCGTGGGCAAACTCCTGACGCACCTCCAGGCCGATCAGGAAGAAGAAGACCACCATCAGGCCGTCGTTGACCCAGTGATGCAGATCCATGTGCAGGCCCAGCGGCCCGAAGTCAAACCCGACGTCCAGGTGCCACAACGCGAAATAGGCATCGGATAGCGGCGAGTTCGCCCACGCCAGCGCCACGACCGTGACGATCACCAGCAGCACCGCAGCACCAGACTCCGTGCGCAGATAGCGGGCAACGCGTCCCCGGCTGATATTCGCCGAGGATGCACCGAAAGAAGTGGCTGACATGTTCTTATCCTGTTCCTGTAGTTCGTGAAGTCGCGATGAGCCGGTTTCGGAGGCGACCGGTCAGGCGTCCGCCTCTGGCAGCGTCCCATCATCCAGCGAGCGCAGCCAAGTAAGCCTTTCTCCCAGCCTGCGCTCAACACCTCTGTCCGTTGGCTGATACCAGCCCGGCCGCGCCACGCCCTCGGGAAAGTAGCTTTGCCCAGCGGCATAGCCGTTGGGCTCGTCATGGGCGTAGCGGTAGCCTTCGTGATACCCCATCTGCTGCATCAGCTTCGTCGGCGCATTGCGAAGATGGAGAGGCACAGGCAGGGAGCCGCTGTTCTTGACGAAGGCCTTCGCCTTGTTCCAGGCGGCATAGGCAGCGTTCGACTTGGGGGCGGCAGCAAGGTAGGTCGCTGCGTGGGCAATCGGTATTTCGCCTTCGGGGGAACCCAGCCTCTCATAAGCCAGCGCGGCATTGAGCGCCAGTTGCAGCGCCTGCGGGTCGGCATTGCCGATGTCTTCGCTGGCCACTACCACCATGCGGCGGGTCACCTGGCTGACGTCGCCGCTACCGTCGAGGATGCGGGCCAGCCAATACAGGGCCGCATCAGGGTCGGAGCCCCGTAGCGACTTGTGGAAGGCTGAGAGCTGCCAGTAGAACTCGTCGCCGCCCTTGTCGAACCTGCGCAGCGATGGACTGGTGGACAGCCTGGCGAACTCGCCATCGACCACGGTCTTGCCAGCGCCCGACGCAGCATTCGTCACCTGCTCAAGCAGATTGAGGAAGCGCCTGCCATCGCCATCGGCAAAGCCCTTGAGCAGATCCAGCGCGTCCGCGTCCAACGTGACGCCCTGGAGATGCGGCAGTGCGCGTTCGTAGAGCTGGTTCAGTTCGTCGCCGGACAGCGGTTCGAGGGTATAGACCTGCGCGCGCGAGAGCAGAGCGGAATTGACCGCCAGCCCCGGATGCTCGGTCGTCCCCCCCACCAGGGTCAGGAGCCCCGACTCGACATGGGGCAGTAGGGCATCCTGCTGCGCCTTGTTGAAGCGGTGGATCTCATCGACGAAAAGCACCGTCGATCGACCATGGTTGTCCAGTTCTGCCTGGGCCTCGTCGATGGCTTGCCGGATGTCCTTCACCCCGGCAAGCACGGCCGAGATGGCGATGAATCGGCTGTCGGTCGCACTGGCGGCCAGGCGCCCCAAGGTGGTCTTGCCCACGCCTGGCGGCCCCCAGAGGATGAACGAGTGCAACTTGCCCGCCTCGAACGCGAGACGAAGCGGCTTGCCGGGGCCGAGCAAGTGCCGTTGCCCGACGAATTCATCCAGCGTCTTGGGCCGCAGGAGTTCGGCCAAGGGAGGCTTGGGCTTTGTCGTGAATAGATCGGTCAAGTTCCTCTCCCTGGCATTTCTAATAGTTGACGTTCCGATAAGGTGGGCACCTCAATCCAGAGAGCCGGATTTATCCAACGCCGTGGGCTCTTTGTCGCTAATCGCATGCATGATGATGCGAGAGCCGCGGTAGCCGATGCTATGGTTCCATACCCAGCTCAACGCGACGCTGAGACGATTTCGCGTACCGATCAGAAAGTAGATATGCGCGAGCTTCCAGATCCACCACGCAAAGGCTCCACGCAGCTTAACCCGCCCCATGTCAATTACGGCCAGGCTGCGGCCGATGGTGGCCAGGTTCCCCTGATGCCGGTATTTGAAAGGCCCGTCAGCGAGCTTGCCTTTCAAACGCCGTCCAATGAGGTTGGCGACGTACTTGCCTTGCTGTTTGGCGGCGGGGGCGATGCCCGGTACGGACTTCCCATCGGCCATGGTGCACGAGGCGGTATCGCCGATGGCGAAGACCTCCGGGCGGCCGGCCACCGTCAGGTCGGGACCAACGACCACTCGACCCGCACGATCAGACGCAGCACCCAGCCAGCGGGCCGCGGGAGACGCCTGGACCCCGGCGGCCCAGACGATGGTCTTGGCCGAAAGGGGCTTGCCGCCATACACCACGCCGTCGGCCGAGCATTCGGTGACCGGCGTACCCAGCACGACCTCGACCCCGAGCTTTTCGAGTGCTTGGCGCGTATAGGCCGACAGATCCTCTGGAAAGACGGACAACAGACGCGGGCCCGCCTCGATCAGTACAACCCGCGACGTGCTCGGGTCAATCGAGCGGAAGTCACGCGCCAGCGTGTCTCGCGCCAGCTCGGCGATGGTTCCGGCCAATTCAACCCCGGTGGGACCACCACCGATGATGACGAACGTCTGCAGCGCGGCACGCTGCTGAGGATCGCTCGTGCGCTCGGCCTCCTCGAAGGCCGCGAGAATTCGGCCTCGAATGGTCGTGGCATCTTCCAGCGTCTTCAACCCCGGCGCGAAAGCCCCCCATTCGTCGTGTCCGAAATAGGCATGGGTAGCACCTGTCGCGAGTACGAGCGTGTCGTAGGTTTGGCGCGAGCCATTGTTGAGAATGACCTGACGCGCGTCCTGGTCGATACCTTCCACTTCCGCCATCAAGGTGTTCACTTCCGGGCGATTGCGGAAGAGATAGCGAATAGGCCAGGCGATCTCGGATGTCGAAAGTGACGCCCCTGCAACCTGGTAAAGCAAGGGTTGGAACAGGTGATGATTGCGCCGATCGATGATCGTCACATCGACCTCGGCACCAGCAAGCTGGTTGGCAACCTCGATCCCGCCGAAGCCCGCTCCGATAATGACGACGTGATGTCGATTTTTGGAGGTCTTTGTCATGACCTGATCTCCTCTCTCTCAGCGTTTCAGCGCCGATGCGTGGTGTGCCATATGCTCGCCAATGAAACTGGCAATGAAGTAGTAGCTGTGGTCGTAGCCCGGGCGCAGATTCAACGTGAGCGGGTGTCCCGTCTCGTCGCAGGCTTTGCGCAGCAGATCGGGCTGAAGCTGACTCTCCAGGAACTCGTCGCCCAAGCCCTGATCCACCAGCAGCGGCAGACGCTCCTGCACGGTGCGAATCAGCTCCACGGTGTCGTACTGCTTCCACGCCTCCCGGTCGCTACCCAGATACGCCTCGAAGGCCTTGTGTCCCCAGGGAACCTGGGTGGGAGCGACGATGGGCGAGAAGGCCGAGACGCTGCGATAACGGCCCGGGTTTCGCAGGGCGATGACCAAAGCACCGTGTCCCCCCATGGAGTGGCCGCTGATGCTCCGCTCCGCTGTCACGGGAAAGTGGGCCTCGATCAGCGCCGGTAGTTCCTGCACGACGTAGTCATACATCCGATGATTCGCAGCCCAGGGTTCCTGTGTGGCGTTGACGTAGAAACCCGCCCCCTGTCCGAGGTCATAGGCGGGATCGTCGGCAACGCTTTCGCCGCGAGCGCTGCTATCGGGCGCGACGACGGCAATGCCATGTTCGGCTGCGTAGCGCTGGACGGCGGACTTGGTGATGAAGTTCTGCTCGGTGCAGGTGAGGCCTGAAAGCCAGTACAGCACCGGCACCTTGCCGTGCTGTGCCTGCGGAGGCAGATAGACGCCGACTTTCATCGTGCAACCGAGCGTCGTGGATTCATGCTGATAAACGTCCTGCCAACCATCAAAGCTGGCGTGATGTTCGATGCGTTCCATGGTGTTCTCCTATGTTCAAAGGAACGGCGCAGCTCTCGCGCGCCAGGACGGCAGCTCGTCAGGAAGATTTCTCTTCCGCTGCCGTGTCGCCGTGGGCGTGTCTGATCCTGCGCACGATCCACCAGATCGTCAGCATCACCGCAGGCACCAGAACCGCCATCACCGGCGCCACGCTGTCGTGAACCATCGGAATGCCCTTGAGCAAGTAGCCGAGAAGACTCACGACGTAATAAGAAATTGCCGCGACCGAGAGGCCTTCGACGGTTTGCTGAAGGCGCAATTGCATCTTGGCCCGGTTGTTCATCGAAGCCAGCAGATCGCGGTTCTGGCGTTCAAGCTCGACGTCGATCCAGGAACGCAGCAACGCGATGGCCCGGGTCAGCTTGTCGGAGAGCTTGGTCTGGCGCTCCTTTACGGATTGGCATGTCCGCATGGCGGGAGCGATGCGACGCTGCAGGAAATCCGCCCAGGTGCAGTACCCGGATACGGCCTCTTCCGCAAGCGCTGCCAGCCTTTCCTCGACGATCTCGTAGTAGGCACGGCTGGCGCCGAAGCGATAGAGATTCGCCGCAACGCCAGCTTCCAGCTCGGCAGCCAGGCCGGTCAATTCGGACAGCAGCACGTCGCTGTCGCGCCGTTCCACCAAGCTCGTACACATCTCGTCGGTGATCGCCGCAAGGCGCGACTCCATGCGTCGCAGTTCCGACGTCATCGATCGTGTCAACGGCAGGGACAGCAACGCCAAGGTGCGGTAAGTCTCGATCTCCAGCAGACGTTGAGCCAGCGCACCCGCCCGCGCCGGGGTCAAATCGCGGGCCAGGACGAGGATCTGCGTCAGGCCATCCGCATCCTGTCGGAAATCGGTCAGGATGGCGGCAGAGCCGTTCTCCACCAGCGAGTAGCACAGGCTGGCAGGATCGAAGCGATCGACCTCCTTCTCCGTTTCCGGCGTCCACGGAAGAAGTCTCAAACGGATGCCGGATACGACCGGGCCGGGAGGAACAAATCCATGCTTGAACGGATTTTCGCCGCACGGCTCTCCCGTCTCGGAATCTAGGGAAGCGCACCAGAGATACGTCGAGAACTCGGTGTGCTTTTCGCAGTGCAGGTCTCCTTCATCCCATGTCACACCGTGGAGCGGCGTAGCATGGTCGGGCTCGGCAACGCCGAAGCGATGAGACAACTCGCTCATCGCCATCTGATCCCTGGCCTGGTCGCCTTCGGTCATGAAAGCGAGCTGCAATATGCCGCGAGGGGCCTGAATCAAGAGATGCGGGCGCGCATGCACTTCCCCCACGGCGGCAGCACGATCGGTGTAGGCCGGCATGCCGTACACGGTGGCGGTCGGGGCAGGTTGTACGGTCGTCGTATTGATGTTGGCCGGCTCTTTCATAACGACCTCATTTCTTCTTGGTTGAAAAACACGCTTCAAAGCAAATGCCCGCAGCCATGCGTTTCGCACATGGCTGCGGGCCGATCTTCATGAGTAGGCACCGCTCTACACGGTCCGTCTAATAGGCTCGCCGTGTAGAGGCTTGTGCTGACCCTTTCAGAACGCCCTCAGCTTCCTAGCTTTCAGACGAAGGTGTACGAGCAGACCTTGTTGCCCGCCGGATCACGCAGGTAGGCCGCATAGGCACCCGGCAGGTGACCACGTGCGCCAGGCTGGCCCTCGTCGGTGCCGCCTGCGGCAAGGCCGGCGGCGTGGAAGGCATCCACTTCGGCGGGAGTGGCGGCAGCAAAGCCGATCGTCACGCCGTTGCTGGAAGGCGCTTCACCATTGCCCGGACGGGCGATGATGAAAGCCGGCTTTTCGCGACCGAAAAGCACCCATCCGTTGCCGAAAGGACCGAGGTTCTTGATGCCGAGAGCACCCAGAGCGGCGTCATAGAACGCGGCCGACTTCTGGACGTCGGCGGCGCCGATGAAGACGTGCGAGAAGATGCCGTCGCCGGAAATGACAGGATTGGACATGGTTAATTTCCTTGGTGGTTGGTTTTGAATGGAGAGTGGGCGATCAGTAGTGGATCACCGTGCGAATCGACTTGCCTTCATGCATCAGGTCGAAGGCGTGGTTGATCTCGTCGAGACCCATGGTGTGGGTGACGAACGGGGCGAGATCGATCTCGCCTTTCATTGCGTCTTCCACCATGCCCGGAAGTTGGGTACGCCCCTTGACCCCGCCGAAAGCAGAGCCCTTCCAGGTCCGGCCGGTGACCAACTGGAACGGACGGGTCGAGATTTCCTTGCCGGCACCGGCGACGCCGATGACGATCGACTGGCCCCAGCCACGGTGGGCAGCTTCCAGAGCCGAACGCATGACGTTGACGTTGCCGATGCACTCGAAGGTGTGATCGACACCCCAGCCGGTCATCTCGATCAGAACCTCGTGAATCGGCTTGTCGAAGTCCTTCGGGTTGAGGCATTCGGTCGCGCCGAAGGTACGAGCCAGCTCGAACTTCGCCGGATTGGTATCGATGGCGATGATGCGGCCCGCTTTGGCCTGGCGCGCACCCTGAATCGCAGCGAGACCGATGCCGCCGAGGCCGAAGATGGCCACCGAGTCGCCGGGCTGTACCTTGGCCGTGTTGTGCACGGCGCCGATGCCGGTGGTCACACCGCAGCCCAGCAGGCAGACGTGCTCGGGATTGGCGTCCGGGTTGATCTTGGCCAGCGAGACTTCGGCGACGACCGTGTATTCGCTGAAGGTCGAGCAACCCATGTAGTGGTAAAGCGGCTGACCGTTGTACGAGAAGCGAGTCGTACCATCGGGCATCAGCCCCTTACCCTGGGTTGCGCGAACCGCGACACACAGGTTGGTCTTGCCGGACTTGCAGAACAGGCACTCGCCGCACTCGGCGGTGTAGAGCGGAATGACGTGATCGCCAGGCTTCACGCTGGTCACACCTTCACCCACCTCCACGACGATACCCGCACCTTCATGACCCAGCACGACCGGGAAGAGACCTTCCGGATCGTCGCCCGACAGGGTGAAGGCGTCGGTATGGCAAACGCCGGTGTTCGTGATCTTGATGAGCACCTCGCCCTTGCGCGGCGGCTCGACGTCGATCTCGACGATTTCCAGCGGCTTTCCTGGCCCGAAGGCAACTGCTGCACGTGATTTCATGATGTCGCTTCCTTTACTAGCTAACTAAATTTGCCCTCACCGAGGGCACCCTGGTGCCTCTACCGCAGATAGGAGCGGACGATAGAGATGGTCTCGTCAATGGACTTGTTCTGCGAATCGCTCCTGATGTCACTACGGGGAAACTCTTCCCGCAGATAGCTCTCCAGAACGGTCGCCATCAATCCGTTGACTGCCCCACGAACGGCCGCAAGCTGCTGAAGAATTGCAGGGCATTCCGCACCTGCATCGAGCGCTTGCTCAAGAGTCGCGACCTGACCTTTGATGCGCCGGATGCGCGTCAGGGCTTGCTTCTTTTCTTCCGGGCTATGTGGCATCGAACACCTCTCAACTTGGGTACACCGCCGCATTATACAATACTCCCCCATAGTATATGCGGCCGAACTTCGCCACAAATTCTGTGCTCTTCGAGCACTCTTACAGGCTAGTACAGGTTTGTTCCCAAGAAGCGCAAAATATTCAAATCAATGAATATTTCTTGCATGTACCGACAGCATCGGGGCAAGTTCAAAACTGGTCAAACTGGAAAAATCTATGCGCAGATAGACATGATCTATCTAAGCCGACTCATCGAGCTGAAGCTATCAAGATGAGACCGGCTAGGCGACCTGACGACCCGAGTACCGAGCCTTCCGCAGTGCAGGCAACATCTGGCCGTCCCAGTCGCGATCGACGGCAACCTGGGCCTGTTCCTGGTTTCGTTCGAGCGCATCGACGTCAAGATCTGCGATTGCCCATGCCTGCGTGCCGCACGTCGTCGCGAGAATGCCGTCCTCAGGGAATCCGCGATCCATGGGTGCATAGATCGTGGCCTCGCCAGTATTCGTGTCCAGCGCCGGACTCCAGTCAGCAGCTCCGGTCGTCACGGCCTGCGCGATGAACATTCGGTTCTCCAGTGCCCGCGCCATGCAGCCCACACGGACCCGGGTTGCACCTGCTTGGGTGTCGGTACAGCTCGGAACCAGCAGCAGGCGCACTCCCGCCTCTCGCTGGGCTCGCACGGGCAATGGAAACTCACTGTCATAGCAAACAGCGATGCCGGCACGCACGCCTTTCAAATCGAACACCTTGAGTTCGTCGCCACCCTCGATGACGCCGGCGTCTTTCTCGAACCCCGTCAACTGCAATTTGTCTTGGTAGTCGCGTGTGCCGTCAGGCGCAAACCACCAAGCCCGGTTGCGGTAGCGGTCCAATCCAACCTGGGTCAAAAACGTACCGGCCTGAATGGTCATGCACAACTCGCGCGACAGGTCGGCATACAGTGCCAGCCACGCAGGCTGCAAGGCCTGCAGCGCGGCCAGAGAGGCGTTGAAATCATGGCGGATGCCAGGCTCGAACGTTGCAGCCAGTTCGAGGGATAGATACTCGGGCAACACGGCCAGTTCCGCCCCGCCACGGCGCGCCTCCTCCAGAGCCAGCCGCTGCCGCGCAGCAAATGCCTCGAAGTCCGCGGGCTGACCCACTGAGTATTTCGCAACTGCTACTTTCATTTCGCGTTCTCCAGGGAGTGCAGCCACATCGTGAGCGTCTGCTCGGTTTCGCTCGGCTCACCCACCTGCTTCCAGGGCAGCGTAACCTTCATGTCCGACTGCCGCACGTAGCCGCGACGGGTCCAGAAGGGGTCATTACTGCGGTAGTTGGAAGGACGCCGGAGATCGTCGTCTGCACGATCCACCGACGCGAACGATGCCCACTGCATGCCGCCCAACGAACGGGCATGCGCTTCGCGCTCGTCAAAGAAGCGATGGCCCAGGCCAAGGCCCCGGAAGGCCGGGAGCAGGACTGATTCGCCACAGTAAAACACTGCCTCCACCGGGATTCCTCGATCGGCGAACGGCACATGGAAGGCCGGCTCCGCATCGCCGAGCGGCAACCCCGTGGACGCACCCACGACCACATCATCAGCGAGCGCGAGTACCAGCAGGCTGTCTGCCGAACGGGCGTACATGGCGAGGTAGTGCTTCTCGTATTCGGTGTCGCCCTCGTATAGGTAAGGAAAGCTGCGGAAGACGCTCGCCCGCAGGCCTGCCACGGCATCGAACCATTCGGCAATGTCCGCGCCACGACGAACCAGCACCTGCACGTCGCTGGTCATTTCAGGCGTCCCCTCCAACCTGTGCGATCCAGTCGCCGAGGTTGTAGTAGTTGGTGACACGAGCGATCTTGCCATCGCGGATCTCGAAGAACGCGCCGCCCGGCAGCACGTAGCGCTGGCCCTGGGCTTCCGGCAGCCCGTCGTCCGTCACCTTGTATTCGCCATGCACCACGTACTCCGCGCCTGCACGCAGGCCGTCGGCGCTGACCATCACCACGATCCCGCGCAGTTGCTCGCCATAGCAGCGGTCCATGCGCTGCAGGAAGGCGCGGAAGGCTTCGCGACCGACCTCACGAGCGCCCTGGTTCAAGTCGTGCGCGACGTCATCGGTCAACATTGACAGCATGGCCTCGCGGTCGCCGCGGTTGAAGGCGTCGTAGTAGGCAGTGATGAGAGTCGCAGCGTTCATTCGCGTTCCTTGTTGGGTTGTTCGGAGCGGAGCATTCCGGGGTGTTGTCAGTCTGGGCAACCGCGCTCCCCTTGTATATGGAATTGTTGCGATTTTATAATTCCACAATCTGGAACAATTAACGAGCAGCGAAACCGGCCATGAGGCGTGCGTCATGAACAAGGAAATGGAACTACTGCGCATCTTTCGGGTGGCGGCCGAAAGCAGCAGTTTTCGCGATGCGGCCGTCCGGCTGGGGACTTCTCCGCAAGGTGTAACCCGTGCCATCCAGCAACTGGAGCAACACTACGGCGAGGTGTTGTTTCATCGAAGCACGCGCCAGGTGCGCATCACCGCCTTCGGCGAAGGGCTGCTAGACCAAGTGCGCCCCGCATTGGAGCGGTTCGAGGATCTGTGGCGACCGCCTGGCTCCGACCAGCAGGCCTCTCTGTCCGGTACGGTTCGCATCACCGCACCGCACAGCTTGGGCGCCAGAGCGGTGCTACCGGCACTGGAGCGCGTGGCCGCGCGTCATCCAGGCATCACGCTGGATGTGCGCCTGTCCGATCGCATCAGCAATACGGTTGACGAAGGGATTGACGTCGGGATCAGGGTCGGATTCATGCGCGATAGCCGCTTCGTCGCACGCAAGGCCGCCGACATGAGACTCCCCATCGTTGCCGCTCCGCGCCTGATCAAGAAAGTGGGCGTACCTGCAAACATCGATGCGCTAAGCAGCCTGCCAGTTACCGTGGCCTTGGATATCAATACCGGCCGTCCCTGGCCTTGGCACTTCAAGGCGGGACGCCAGTGGACACCTACCGCACCCACTCTCGTCGCCGACAATGCCGACATGGAAATGGGAGCGGCGCTGGCCGGGATCGCGTTCGCGCAACTGGCGGACTACATGGCCGCCCCCTACATTGCCAGCGGGAAGCTCGTGCGAGTGCTGGAGAACGAAGAACCTCCGGCATGGGGGTTGTACGTCTATCGGCCTCAGCGTGGCCCCATTCCGGGAAGGGTTCGAGCGGTATTTGATGAAATGCTGGTCGCCGTTGGATCGTTGCCAGCTTTGCGCTGACACGTCGCAAGACGCTGTAGGGCAAACACCTTGGAAAGCGGGGCACTGAGCCTCGGCGGCTCACCCCTCCGGTTGAATGATGAGCCGACCGTCTGCCCGCTTGCCCCAGGTGCAGATCGGTCGGCCATGCAACCCAATGCCGGCGAACGATTAGATGTAAATGAATTGCCGGTACAACCCATCCAACTGACGACGAATGTCTTCGACGCGCTGCTCGTCACCGGTATCGGTAAATTCGAGTAGCTGCTGTTCCTTGGCAGTGATCTGATCGCAAAGGTCGGACAAGTTCTCGCAGAAAGCCTCGGAATGAACGGTGGGCTCCTCCGTATTCGTCTCTTCCCCTGCTAGTTTTCGCACAGACGAGGCTGGAGAAATCCCATTTTCCTCGTTAAAGGCAATTTGAAGCTGCCTGCGCCTATTGGTCTCATCGATCGCCTGCTTCATCGCCGGCGTCACCGCGTCGGCGTACAAGATCGCCTTGCCGTTTTCATTCCGAGCGACTCGACCGATCATCTGAATGAGCGCATGGGCCGAACGCAAGAACCCTGCACGGTCTGCATCGAGAATGGCAACCAATGATGCCTCTGGAATATCCAGCCCTTCGCGCAAAAGACTAATCCCAATCAAAACATCGAACTCTCCTGCGCGCAGGCCATTGATGATCTCAACACGATCCTCCGCTTTTATGTCCGAATGCATGTAGCGCGCTCGAATCCCGTTGTCCGTCAAGAAATCCGTTAGCTCTTCTGCACTGACCTTCGTCAGCGTAGTCACAAGCACTCGATTCTTTCTCTTCACGCACTTCGATATTTCGGCAAGCAGGTCATCTATGTATCCATCCGCTTTCCGCACTTCAACCTTGGGGTCAAGCAGTCCCGTTGGCCTGATAACCTGTTCGACAACCCTGCCTTTCGACACCCTCAGCTCGTAGTCGCCCGGAGTAGCGGAAACAAAGATGGTCTGAGGCTTGACCTTCTCGAACTCGTCAAAGTTCAATGGCCGGTTGTTCTTCGATGAAGGCAAACGGAACCCGTAATCGATCAGCGTGTCCTTGCGCGCCTGATCCCCCCGGTACATTGCGGATATCTGTGGCACCATGACATGAGATTCATCGACGAACAGCAGCCCGTCTTTCGGCAAATAATCCAGCAACGTGATCGGAGGAGAAGCTGCGTCTCGGTCGCTGAAGTAGCAGGAATAATTCTCCATCCCCGAGCAATAGCCGACCTCGCGCATCATTTCCACGTCATGCGTGATCCGCTCGTACAGCCTGATTGCCTCGACCAAGCGATTATTCCTGTTCAGCTCGGCAACCCGCTCTTCCATATCAGCGAGTATCTTTTTGGATGCAGAATCTATTTTGTTCGTGGGCGGCGCGAAAAGCGTTTTTGGCGAAACCAAATAATGGTCTATCTCTCCCAACGTCTTGCCGGTAACAGGGTCCATCCATTGGACAGACGCAACAGTGTCATCCAACAGTTCCACCCGAACCGCCCTGTACTCGGAATCAGCGGGGAAAATGTCAATCACATCACCTTGGACGCGGAACGTTGCACGCTTGAGAGTGCGCTCCGTGCGATCATATTGCAGCAAAGCCAAGCGACGAATTAGCTCTCTCTGGTTTAGTTTGACCCCAGGGGACAGAGCGATCTGTAGCGCTCGGTATGCATCTGGATCACCCAGGCCGTAGATTGAAGACACCGAAGCGACGACGATCACGTCACGACGCTCAATCAAGGATTTGGTCGTGGACAGGCGCAGGCGCTCAAGGTGGTCATTGATGGCCGAGTCCTTTGGAATGAAACGATCGGTGCCCGGCATATAGATTTCGGGCTGAAAATAATCGTAGTAGGAAACGAAGTACTCGACCGCGTTCTCAGGAAAGAAGTGCTTCATTTCACCATAAAGCTGCGCGGTCAACGTCTTGTTAGGAGCCAAGATCAACGTAGGCCGCTTCAGACGATGAATCACATTGGCCATGGTGAAGGTCTTACCTGAGCCGGTGATACCTTTCAGCGTCTGGTGCGTCGCACCTTCTTCTATGTCCGACAGCAGGCGCGCTATCGCCTCTGGCTGGTCCCCCGCCGGCGTATAGTTGGAGTGCAGAATAAACATACCGGTTGACATTAGATATCTCCTAATTGAGCTACTTCAATTTGTCCTGATGTATCGGCTATTCCAGAAGACCTATAGCAGTACCAAACTGGGGTGTAAATGACGGCGATCCTGCCGCGCCCCACCTGGGCGTAGGCGTCGCCAACATGATAGCCCAGCACATGGGCGGGCTTCCCAGTGCATATCCGCCGATCGCCACGACGTCAGCCAGCGGCCCGTCTGCCAATGCACCTGGAGCCACTCGCCTCGTTGAGCGCTGACATCGAGCCGTGGCGGGCGAGGTTGCTCTGTACGCCCAATGTGTGGCGCCGGCTCCCGCCGATACGCGCCTTTGTCTCTCTCAGCCCTCCAGACGAGGCGTTGGAAACGTGGAGCTACGTCAATGTCATCAACTTAAGGAATTTTTCCTATAAATATCATATAATTAGCGCTAAATTCAGCGCATAGGAGAAACCCTTTTGGCCCCTCATTCCACACCGTTTGACACCGCCCAGCAAACCCTGGCTTGAAAATTGTACAAAAAATAACCAGTCAGCTCGATTGTCCCGACTTCATCGATACCCACCGCCAGCGCCCTCACGACTTTACCCGCCGACGCCAACTGACCTTCAAGAACCTCGTCCTGTTTTTGCTCAATCAGCCACGCACCGCCCTGCAAACCGAGCTCGATCAGTTCTATCGCGTGCTCAACCAGGCCTCGGCCGAGACCCAGGTGGTCACCGCGCAGGCCTTCAGCAAGGCGCGCGGCAAGCTCAAGCCCGAGGTCTTCGAGAGCCTCAACCAAACCCTTCAGCAACAGCTCGACAGCCTCGGGCTGCGCCAGACGTGGCGCGGGTTACGGGTACTCGCCGTGGACGGCTCGACCGTCCATTTACCGCTGGAGTCGGTCATGACGCGCTTTTTCGGCTGCCATAGCGAGTTTCCCGTTGCCCGTCTGTCCATGCTCTACGACGTCGCCGACGGCCAGACGCTACACAGCCTGATCGTGCCATCCGCAGTCGGCGAGCGCGATTGCGCCCATCTGCACCTCGAGCATCTGCCCGCTGACAGCCTGACGTTGTTTGATCGCGGCTACCCCGGACACTGGCTGTTTGCGCTGTTCGAGCAGCACCGGCGACATTTCCTGATGCGCCTGCCGTGTGGCTACAACGCGCAGGTCAAACAGTTTCTCCGCTCGGGGCAGACAGAAGACACGCAGTTCTTCTCTGCCAGTCATCCCGAGGCGCGCCTGTTCTGTACCGAGGCCGGCGTCGATCCCGCGGGCCGGGTCGAATTGCGCCTGATCCGGGTCGAGCTAGCCAGCGGTGAAAGCGAAGTGCTGCTGACCTCCCTGCTGGATCGACAGGCCTTCCCGGCCGAGGTGTTCGCGGATCTTTACCACCGCCGCTGGGGCATCGAAACGGACTACCGCCGCCTCAAGCAGACCCTCTGCCTCGACAACTTTAGCGGCCGTAGCGTGACGGCCGTGAAGCAGGACTTTCATGCCGGGCAACTGCTGAAAAACCTAGCGCTGCTGATGCAACATCTGCTGCAACCGGTCATCGAGCAGCGCCACAAAGGCCGCAAGCTGCGCTGGAAGGTCAACTTCACCCAAGGGGTGTCACGCCTCAAGAACACCCTGGTCGACCTGCTGGTACGCCCCGGTGTGCAGGGGCTGGCCAACGTGATGGAGTTGATGGCCAACAGCCTCAGCGCTGTGCGCCCGGGCCGCAGCTTCCCGCGCCAGCGTATGCGCCTGGCCAGTCGCGGCTGCGAGGGCTACAAACCGACGCGCTAAGAACAAGCAGCACCCGAACTGCACCGCAAAAAAGCTGGCCAGACAGCGGCCGGCACGCGCTCGCCCGGAAAACGAGAAATCCCGCCCGCCGAGGCGAACCGGCATCCATTAAGCTGGCGTCTGGGTCGCACATGCGCTGAACTGGGGAGCAAAACCAGTGAAGGCACTGCTGCAACCGCGCGTCCAAGCCCCGGGATTTCTTGCCCCGGCCAGGGCTGGGGGCTTAAGTTGATGACATTGGGAGCTACGTCGCCCCTCTAAAGATGCACGATCTCAACATTCGGCCATTTGCCTGCAAGGTACTCGGCCACTAGCCTCCGATGGCAGTGATGGGGCTTGTCTTCGCTGCAAAGCAGGCAACTGTTATCAATCTTTTCTTTATCGATTGACTCAATCTTTCGGGACGACATTAAATCCAGAAATTTACTGGCGTAGATATCCCAATCTCCCCCTTTTATTTTATATTCCTCGAACATGTCTTTGGTTGGAGCAAGTGCTGGTAGATGTTCATATTCCATCCCACACAACGCCTCGGAAAAATATCGAAGATCCTCGCGTTTAGCGAATCCGGCCAATTGCGAAACATTATTCAGGCGAACATCGACAAGGCGCTTGGCACCAGAAGCACTTAACTTGGTGAAGAAGGACCGCGCGGAGGTCTTAGTGAATCCAATCGTGAATATCTTCATCTGCCTTATTCCCCTCGTTCCTTCATCCATAAATGGCTGTTATTGAGCTACCGCCAGGCATGCCCGTCAATCGCAGCTAAGGAAACGCTGGGGGCATGGTGTACTAGCTGCGCCACAACGGCCATGGCAGGCTCCATTCTCTCGCCGCTTCAACGGCCACGACCCGAACAGCTCAAGAGCTTAGCACCGCCTTTTGCGGTTGCGTGCCTCACCACTCACGCTTACTCCCTTCCAGAACGCGCCAACTGCTAAGCTACATGAGGACGACTCGCCCACAGCGCAAAGCACCTGTGTTCGCGCTATTGGCTGTCCCGTGCGTTGTGGTGCTGACCGTCGATGACGAGTCGAACCTACTGTATGGACACTGCGCGCGGCAGCCTTTCATGCGTGCCAGCTACGTGCCCAAGGTTGGACGCGGATCGAAGCGTGCGCAGGGTTTTTCGTGAAAGTATAAAATCCAATCAACTTTATCAGAAGAAAATATATGATCGTAAGAAACTTTGAATACTTGCTTGCTTTGCACCGTGAAGGCCATTTTGGCAACGCGGCCAAAAGCTGCAATGTTTCTCAGCCGACACTCTCCGCGGGCATTAAGCAATTGGAGGAAGACATGGGTGTCGAGATCGTGCGTCATGGCCGACGCTATGACGGCCTCACTTCTGAAGGGATGCGCGTACTGTCTTGGGCTCAGCAGATGTATGACGTCTGCAAAGGGCTGGAGCGAGAACTCTCCGCACTACGGCGAGGTATAGAGGGGCAATTCCGGCTAGGGATACTCCCAGGAACTGCCGGTGTAGCGCCCACATTAAGCATCGCCCTTGCTGAAAAAACACCCTTACTTCAACAATCAGTTCTGGTTTCCGGCGCTTCTTCCCTGCTACAGGCGATTCGAGAAAACAATTTGGATATCGCACTCATGCATTTGGAGGATATCCCAGGGGAAGACTTCGATACTCACCTTCTGTACCGTGAACGCATTTTCCTTTTTCACGCCGCGAGAACACAGCAACCCCGAAGCACAACGTGGGACCATGTTCTCAATAGACAACTCTGCGTGCTGAACTCGGCAGTACCTGAACCCATTCAAGATAGGCTGATGCAATGTACCGCGCAGACTATTCGCACTGATTCAATTGACGTGCTATCGGCACACGTGGCGACAGGAAAATATTCGGCAGTTCTTCCGCAATCTCTCGCCGGCCAACTCGCGCACATTCCAAATCTCCACGCAATCGCAATCAATGGACCAATGTCGCACTCAAATGTCGGATTCGTTGCTGGGAAAAATGCGTTCGAGGCACCGTCATCGCGTGCATTGCTCGAAATGGTGCACACCCCCGAACTCGCCGCCACTCTTCAATCCGTTATATCGATCCATCGTCGGTTCCAGCCCAAAGCAGACTCATCTCAAAGCCCCCTGAAATAGCGAGTCTTGAAGAGCAACTCTGTATTGCTTCAACCAGGCGAAGATTGCAGGCATGCCGTGTGCGCCGCTAACAGGCGCCACGTGCTGAGCAACCCATCGAAGGCCACTAGGTCCAGGGGCAACTCGGGGGGCAGGAGTACCTGCTGCATGCGGCCTCCTCATGTCTCGCTGGGTCGAGCTGACTGTTCCTAGATCAAGCTAGGAGGCGCGATGTAGCGATGATCGTTGCCCTCTCCCGGCTAGGAGACGAGCACGGCTCGACGATCCCGCGTAGATAGATCGTGCCTATCTGCACATAGATTATTCCAGTTTGACCACTTCTGAGCTTGATCCGATGCTGTCAAGACCGCAGAAGGAGACGCGACCAACGGCTAGGCAATACCACGATCGTTCTTCTTGACAGCGGTAAATTTCGTTTCCCACTTCGATTTAGAAGATGGAAACATTAACGCACAGAGGTGACGAAATGACTCCGACCGGTAACCGAATCGTGACTTTCGAGAAGCCCTTGGAAATGAAGGTCAACACCTTCAAATTTCCAGAGCTGATAACCCCTCAAGGGAAAAGCGCACCCCATGGCGCTATCCTCAAAATAGTTACCACAAATATCTGTGGCAGCGACCTTCACATTTATCGCGGTTCGTTTGCTGTTCCCAAGGGAATGACCATGGGCCATGAAATGACCGGCGAAGTGATCGAAGTGGGATCAGACGTCGAAGTCGTGAAGAAGGGCGACATCGTTTCCGTTCCCTTCAATGTGGGGTGTGGGCGTTGCTACAACTGCAAGCATATGCGCTCCGATGTATGCGAGAACACCAACCCCGAAATCGACTGCGGAGCCTACGGGTTCAACCTCGGTGGCTGGACGGGGGGGCAAGGTGATTATCTCTTCGTACCGTATGCGGATTTCAATCTCCTTCGCTTCCCTGACAAGGATGCCGCCATGGAAAAAATCCGCGACCTGACCCTTCTCTCTGACGTATTACCCACAGCTTTCCATGGGTTCGCTGGCCCAGACTGGCCAGCCGCGCCGGCCTACGTCGTCGGCGAAAACATCCTGATCTTCGGTGCCGGGCCGGTCGGCAGAGCGGGTGCCGCCTGCGCCAGACTTCTGGGTGCAGGCGCCATCATCGTTGCCGATTACATTCAAGAGCGGCTGGACCTTCTCAAGCCACACGGCGTGGAAACCATCAACCTTTCCGACGGCGTGCCGATCGAGGAGCATCTCGAACGCATTACCGGGCACAGGGAGGTGGATCGCGTCATCGACTATGTTGGTGTGGACTGCCGCGGGTTTGGCGCGGAGGCTGACAAGATCGTGGAGAGCGCTGTTACCAACGCAATGCTCAAATATGTCCGCTTCGGCGGAATGACCAGTACGGTCGGTGTGTACTGCGCAAACCCGATCTCGAAAGACCCGAAAGCCAAGAAAGGCCATATGGATCTGGAATGGTCCAACGCCTGGATCAAGTCGCCGCGAATGTCGGCTGGTCAATCTCCGACGGCCAACTACAACCACGCGTTAATGCGGGCGATACTGAACGATCGCATGCCTTACCTTTCGCCGATGATGAACACTAAGTTCATCAAGCTCGAAGACGCGCCCGCCGCGTACAAAGAGTTCGACGCGGGTTCTGCATACAAGTACGTCATCGACCCGCATGGTTCAGTGCGGCATTAAGCATCCGGCGCGGGCTAAGCATCAGGATGTCTCACACTTTCTGGTGAGAGGCATTCTGGTCCCGCCAGTCTCCGGGCAGCAACTGGAGCCGGCGAATATTTTCGCCGGCATTTGCCGTCTGCCCCAGGGTACTTGCCTTGGCTCGGACCAGGAGCAGAGCCTCAGCAATCCGCAGGTGATGATCAACCGCAAGCGTGTTCAAGCGCTTGGTTCGCAATCGGCCAAGGGTCAGACGGGGACGATGCACGGCATCCATTGACGTGCGTGGCTGGAGATAGCCTTCGTCTGATCCTTATCACCCCACGGACTTGACAGGCTCGCCTGGTGTTGTGCCTGCCTCGGGCCATCGCACGGTCAACCCAGCCCTGGCTCATTCAGCCAGAAGTTTCCAATGATGTGGCCGAACTCGCCGCCGCCAGAATGGCAGTCACTTCTATAGGGAGATAGCACAGTGTTGGATAAGTCGGAACGGGAGGGTGGCCTATGGAGCTGCGCCATCTTCGCTGCTTCGTAGTTCTTGCTGAGGAGCTACATTTCACGCGGGCGGCTGAGCGCCTGCATATCGAACAACCACCGCTATCACGAGCCATCAAGGAACTTGAGGACGAGTTGGGCGTAGTGCTCTTCGACCGAAACCGACGAGGAACAGTTCTAACGGCGGCGGGCGCGGTCTTCTTGCAAGATGTTCGCCGTCTATTCACAGTGCTGGAACAGGCTCGTGAAAATGCCAAGGCTGTGGCATCGGGCTTGCGCGGTAGCCTGCGCATCGCTGTATCAGATGGGGCTATCGATCCACGGCTGTCGGCATTTCTGGCTCGTTGCCGCGCCGAGGAGCCGGAGATCGAAATACGCTTGTCAGAAGTGCCTCTGGCAGAGCAAGTGCGTGGCTTGCGTTCGGGCGACTTCATGATCGGGTTCGCGCACACGGGCGATGTCGGCGACGGTATCGCTGCCGAACCAATCTGGCACGACCCGCTGGTGATTGCGGTGCCAGCTCGTCACTCATTGCTCACCTACAAGGAGGTGCCACTTCAAGAACTTCAAGGCCATCCACTTGTCCTGTGCGACCCGCAGGTATGCGAGGGCTATTGCCGCGAACTCAAGCGGCTGCTCAACACGTTGGAGCACAAGCTGAATGTTGTCGAGGAAGTGTCCTCGCTGGACATGATGCTCACGTTGGTCGGCGCCGGCTACGGCATCGGCTTCATGACGGCGACCAAGATTCCCATCTCCCAACGGCCGGATGTGGTGATCCGCCCCTTGGCGATGGATTCTGCCGTGATCACCACCTACCTGCTTCGGCCCGACGGCGGCAATTTATCGGCTTCGGTGGAGCGATTTATCGTTCGCCTTCGCGACTCTTCGGACGGTTGACGGAGCCTGGCAGGCTAGACACTCAGGGATCAGTGTCGGCACGCAGATTGCGTTCGGTCGCCGTCATCAGGTCAGCCGCGCTTATTCCAAGTGCCGTAGAAATTTTCAGTATGAGCGGAAGCGTGGGCACGTGCTCACCACGCTCGATCTTACCCATGTGAGAACGCGAAATGCTTGCCCGAGATGCGAACTCGTCTTGCGCGACTCCTTGAGCGACGCGCGCAGCGCGCACGGCCTGTCCGAAGGCTAACGCCGACTCGGATTCATACGTCGATGTGCCAGAAGGACGGCCTGGCTGAATTGTTGATTTCTGCATTAGCAGAAGCGTCAAACAATCTGCCACAATTAACCACGTTAAAGATAACGACGTTAAACTTCACTCTTTCCTGCAACGCTGGTTTGCCTTTCTGGACAGATCGCTTATTGGGGGCCCTCATGCATGACGCCACCAGCCAGTTTTCCCATTTCAGGCTTGCTATCGCGCCCGGAGTGCCATCCTCTTGCCTCACAACGCTTCTTGCCCTACAGCGCGCGGAGGAACCAGAAGTCACCATCACGTTCTTTGAGACCTCAGCCGATGATCTGTTGACGGGCCTTGAGGAAGGCCGCTACGACGCTGGAATGACGCTTCGGAACGCTGGTGCTCCGGCCGTGAAAAGCCAACCGCTCTGGGTGGAGAACGTGGCTGTTGCAGTGCCGCTGGGGTCCCCCTTAGTTGCCCAGGCGAAGATCACGCTTGCCGAGCTTCTGGACTATCCGGTGTTTCGCTGGCCGGCGGAGGCTTGCCTACTGCTGGATCAGCGACTGTCCTTTCTTCCGTTGAGCCAGCAGAGCATTCAGCACGTGACTTCGTTCGAGATGATGGCGCTTTGGGTGACCGCTGGCTACGGAGTGGGGCTCTCCGCGCAATCGCGCATTGAGCGTGCCCATGCGTGGGGGATCACTATGCGACCGCTTTCAGACGGCCCCTACGAGATCGTGACATATCTGCAGCGGCCCCACGGACGAGCCAATGTTGTTTCTGAGCGGTTCGAGCACAGGGCAATGTTGGTTGCCAGGGACAGGGCGGCTTGCTCGAATACCCCATAGCCCGCTCTCGCCGAGGCTGCGTGCGGGTAATTGCAGCGGCACGCGCCTGTTAGCGCGCCAGTGATAGCGCTTCCATCTCTGGCAATATGATGAATTAACATGGTCTTTGGAGGCACGAATGGTTGGAAGTGGTTGGGATCGAGTACCAATTGACTCGCAAAGCATCGATGCGCCGCTGTCGCGCGCGGCGGTGTTTCTCACGTTGA
This sequence comes from Pseudomonas sp. E45-MNA-CIBAN-0222, assembly GCF_040310405.1. Lineage (NCBI taxonomy): Bacteria > Pseudomonadati > Pseudomonadota > Gammaproteobacteria > Pseudomonadales > Pseudomonadaceae > Pseudomonas > Pseudomonas sp. E45-MNA-CIBAN-0222. The sequence goes on along the minus strand of NZ_JBEOPU010000001.1, from coordinate 351,215 downwards.
CAGTCGCCGAGGGCCACGAGGCCCTTCAGGCGGTCGCCGGCGTCTTGGACGGGCTGGACGACCTGATCAAAACGGTGGGCTTCCGCGATCTCAACGGCCGGCTGTCGTGCATCACTGCACTGGGATCGGCGCTATGGGACCGTTTCCAGACCGGGAAGCGCCCGAAGGAACTACGGCCCTTCGTGCCCATCGAGGGTGCCAAGCACACCGCGCCTGCCACGCCCGGCGACCTGTTCTTTCACATCCGTGCCGAACGCGAGGACCTCTGTTTTGAATTCGAGCGCCTGCTGCTGGACCAACTGGGCAGCAGCGTGACGGTGGCCGACGAGGTGGTCGGTTTTCGCTACTTCGACTCCCGCGACCTGCTTGGCTTTGTCGATGGCACGGCCAACCCGACCGGGCACGACATCGGCGCCTCGACGCTGGTCGGCAGTGAAGATCAGGCGTTCGCCGGCGGCAGCTACTTGGTGGTGCAGAAGTATCTGCACCAAATGCAGCCGTGGGCTCGGCTCGCCAAGGACGAGCAAGAGCGGATCATCGGCCGGGAGATCGTCAGCAATGTCGAATTGCCCGACGCGACGAGCGGCCAGAAATCGCACAAGACCCTCGCCACGATCGTGGACGACGACGGCACCGAGCACGACATCCTGCGCGACAACATGCCCTTCGGCCGCCCCGGCCAGGGCGAATATGGCACCTACTTCATCGGCTACTCCAGGCATCTGTGGGTGACGCAGAAGATGCTGGAGCGCATGTTCCTCGGCGATCCGCCAGGCATGCACGACCGCCTGCTCGATTTCTCGACGGCGCACACCGGCGCCGTGTTCTTCGCTCCCGCACCGCGCACGCTGAGCGAACTCGTGGAGGCGGTGCAAGCGTAATGCAGGGGCCGCAAGGCCCCTGCAAGGTTTGAGAGCCCTATGCTCCGTCTAGAACTACTGCGCTATCCACCAGCCGACGAACGCTTTGCCGCACATCCTCGGGGATGGGGTACGGGGCAATGGCCTCGGGCATATCCGCATAGTGCTGGTAGTCGCCCATGATGACCTGGATGATCGCCGGCACGTTGGTCGGCGTGACCGCATCAATGGCCGCGCGGTCCCCCAGGTCAGGGTGCGGCTGGGTCAGCATGCGGTACAGATCCCACGAATCCGCGTGCGGGCACTGGTTCATGAGCACCTGGGCCAGCTTGTGCTTGAGCGGCACCAGTTGCCAATCGGGAACACGCTGCCCCCGATTGCCCAAACTGATGGACAGCAACTTGCCCGCTTTCAGTTCGCGGTTGATCTGGTCCTTGGACTTTCCGGCCAGCTTGCCGAACAGCGGGACCGGCAAGCTGCTTGGAGACTCGTAGATGGTCAGCATTTCCTCGCGCTCGCGCTGGATCGCGGACACTTCCGGCTCTGGGGCATGCGTCGGAGGCGGCGGTACCTGAGACAGCCGCTGGAACGTGATGCCGCCGTTGCTCGGGGTTACGACAATAGGCGTGGCCACGACGGGCGGGACGCCGGGAGGAGTGGGCTCGGCCATCGCGAGGGTCGCATCCACCGCTTCCTCCACTTCTGCCATCGCCGGCACCCCGTCGATACGGATGGTCAGATGCGCGCTCGCGGCTTCCACTTCGCCCTGTTCGAGCAGGTCGAGCCGATCGGCCCAGTCCTGCATCATCCGACGGCGCGGCTCAACGTACTTGGCGTGGTTGTAGGACGAACTCACCTTGTTGGGGTCGGAATGGGAAAGCTGCGCGTCCACCCAAATCTTCGGGTAGCCAATCTCGTTGAGCGCCGTCGAGATAGTGCCGCGGATGCCGTGGCCGGTCAGGCGCCCCTCATAGCCCATGAGCTGCACGGCCTTGTTGAGGGTGTTCTCGCTGATGCGCTTCTTGAGTTCGCTGCGGTGTGACAGCAAGTACTTCTGCGCCGGCCGCATCACCCCCAGGAGATAGCGCACGATCTCGATGGCCTGCAGGGATAGCGGCACGATATAGGGGGGCACATCCTGCGGCCGCTTCCCTGCCTTGCGCATTTCATCCTGGAGCTGCTTGACGATCTGCGGTGGGATGATCCACAAGCCCCTGTCGAGGTCGAACTGTTCGGGTTCGGCCAATCGCAGTTCGCCGGTGCGCACCCCGGTCAGGAACAGCAGCCGGACGCCAAGCTGGGTCTGCCAGCCACGGGGGTTGTAGAGCCGGAGCTTCTGGAGGAACTCGGGCATCTCGGGCAGGTGCAGGTAGGGATTGTGGGCTACGGGGGGCTTGGGCTCTGCCACCACGTCCAGGTCGGCGGCCGGGTTGACTTCCAACCCCTCGGCAATGACCAGGGCATAGCGGAACAACTGGTTGAACCAGGTGCGGACCTTCTCGGCGGTGGTGAACGCCTTGCGTTTCTCGATCGCCGCCAAGACGCCCAGGAGTTGGGGGCGGCGAATGTCGTAGATCGACATTCTTCCCAGGGTGGGCAACACGTCCTTGTTGAAGATGCGCAGGATCTGCGACAGCGTGCTTTGACGGCCTTCCTTGAGTTCCTTGCGGCGATGCTCGACCCAGGCATCGAAGACGGTCTTGAAGGTGTATTCGCCCGCCAGCTTGGCCGCGTGCCGTTTCTGGTCGCGCTCGACCTGAGGATCGATCCCCCTGGCGAGCAGGGCCTGGGCCTTGTCTCGCTCGATCCGGGCCTCGCGCAGGCTGAGAGCAGGATAGCCGCCCAGGCACAGGCGCTTTTGCTTGCCCAGCCAGTAGTAGCGGAATTGCCATGACTTGCCGCCTGCGGCTGAGACCATCAGGCCCAGGCAGTCGTTGTCGGAGAGGGTGTAGCGTTTTCCGGTGGTCTTCGCCTGCCGGACGGTCAGATCAGAGAGCGCCATTTCGAGACTCCTAAGTAATGACTTAGGCCCTATGCTCGTCATGGTCCCCGCTCAGCCCCAGCAACTATCCGGTAGCCGACCCACCCGTATTCTTGTGCCTTATTTGGTCACTCAAAAACGGTAGCTGTGGGTGGATTTCCGTGGCACTCGCTGGAATGAAAAAAGGAGCCGAAGCTCCTTTTTTCAATGACCTACAGACCCCAGTAGAAGTCTGTGGATCAAAATTTGGAGCGGGAAACGAGACTCGAACTCGCGACCCCGACCTTGGCAAGGTCGTGCTCTACCAACTGAGCTATTCCCGCATGTCTTGGTGACGGGCGCCATTTTATACGATCGAATGCTGCCGTCAACCCTTTGATTAAAAAAGTTTTTATTTCTTTTCGGTAGGACTCAAGTGCGGCCAGGCGGCCATCAGGTAATTGATCATCGACCACAGCGTCAGACCCGCAGCGACGATCAACAGCGCATAGCCCATGCCGACCCAGACCGTCGGTTGTGGCGGGTTAGCCAGCAGCACCACCAGTGCGACCATCTGCGCGGCAGTCTTCCACTTGCCCAGATTCGACACTGCCACTTGCGCTCGGGCACCCAGCTCCGCCATCCACTCGCGCAATGCGGAAACCACGATTTCGCGACCGATGATGATGGCCGCCGGCAACGTCAGCCAGAGATTCCCATGCTCTTCAACCAGTAGCACCAACGCTACGGCCACCATCAGCTTGTCCGCAACTGGGTCGAGAAACGCACCGAATGGCGTGCTCTGCTCCAAGCGCCGCGCCAGGTAGCCATCGAGCCAGTCAGTCAGCGCTGCCACGGTGAATACCGCGCTTGCGGCCAGATAGCTCCAGTAAAAAGGGAGATAGAAAAGCAAAATGAAGATGGGTATCAGCAGCACGCGTAGAACGGTGAGCAGGTTCGGGATATTCATCGGTACCACTGATCGGCGGAATTCGGGGACAGTTTACTCACTGTGTAGAGCCGCATAAATCGACTCAGCGAGCTTTTTGCTGATGCCGGGAGCCTTGGCGATCTCGTCGAGGCTGGCTCTGCACAGTTCCTGAAGACCGCCAAAATGCGTAAGCAGTTCGCGCCGGCGCTTCGGGCCGATGCCTGGGACACCCTCCAGCGTCGATGTTCGCCGCGTTTTCCCGCGTCGGGCGCGGTGACCGGTAATGGCGAACCGGTGAGCCTCATCGCGTACTTGCTGGATGAGGTGCAGTGCCGGTGAGTCTGCCGGAAGCGTGAACTCGTGGGCCGCATCATTGAGGTAGAGCGTTTCAAGTCCTGGCTTGCGGGTCACGCCCTTGGCCACCCCGAGCAGGATCAATTCCGGCACGGCCAGCTCTTCGAGCACCTCGCGTGCCATGTTGAGCTGACCTTTGCCGCCATCGACCAGCAATATATCCGGTAGTTTGCCCTCCCCTTCGGCCGCCTTGCGAAAACGTCGGGACAGCGCCTGATGCATCGCCGCATAGTCATCACCTGCGGTGACGCCCTCGATGTTGTAGCGTCGGTAGTCGGATTTCAGCGGGCCCTCCGGGCCAAAGACAACGCAGGACGCCACTGTTGCCTCACCGCTGGAATGGCTGATATCGAAGCACTCCAGGCGCATTGGCGGCTCATCGAGGTCCAGCGCTTCAGCCAGTGCCTCGAAGCGTGCGGACAGATGCTGACGATTGGCCAGGCGTGCGGACATCGCCTGTTCGGCGTTGGTCAGCGCCAGCTGCTGCCAGCGAGCACGCGTACCACGCACGCGGTGAGTAATCGTCAGATCGAAGCTGCGCAATTCAGCGATGGCGTTGATCAACGTAGGGAAGTCTTCGTGCACAGCGTTTACGATCAACTCCCCCGGCAAATCGCGTTCGGTAGCGCCGAGGTAATATTGCTCAAGAAACGCCTGCAACACCTCGCTGACGCTTTCCTCTATCGCCACTTGCGGGAAGAAGTTCTTGCTCCCCAGCACGCGACCGCCCCGTACGGTGATCAGATGCACGCAGGCCCCGCCAGGGCTCACCACCGCCGCAACGATATCCACGTCACCGGTGCCGCCTTCCATGCTTTGTTGATCCTGAACCCGGCGCAGAATGGCCATTTGATCGCGGATTTCGGCGGCGCGCTCGAAGTCGAGGCTTGCCGCCGCTTTTTCCATATTGCGCGAGAGTTCTTCAGACAGTGCATTGCTGCGGCCTTCGAGGAACATCACCGAATGGCGTACATCTTCGGCGTACTCGACTGGGTCAACCAGCTTTACGCAAGGCGCCTTACAGCGCTTGATCTGGTACTGCAGGCAGGGCCGCGTGCGGTTGCGGTAGTAGCTGTCTTCGCATTGGCGCACGAAGAATGCCTTCTGCAGCAGGCTCAGGCTTTCGCGGATAGCGCCGGCGCTCGGATAGGGGCCGAAGTAGCGTCCGGGCTCCTTCTTCGCGCCACGATGAATGCTCAATCGTGGAAATTCACCGGCTGACAGGAATACATAGGGGTAGGACTTATCGTCTCGCAGCAGAATGTTGTAAGGCGGCCGCCATTGCTTGATCAGGGTCTGCTCTAGCAGCAGCGCTTCGGTCTCGTTCGCAGTGATCGTGGTTTCGACCTGGGCGATCTTGGCCACCAGGGCGGCGGTCTTCGGTGCCTGCCCCGTCTTGCGGAAATAGCTGGCCAGACGCTTCTTGAGATTCTTGGCCTTGCCGACGTAAAGCAGCTTGGCTTGTGCATCGAACATGCGATACACGCCTGGACGGCCGCTGCAGGCCGCCAGGAACGCAGATGAGTCGAAGGTTTCTGTCATTAGTTGACGGTGTCGACCATCCCGTGGCGAACCGCCAGCAGGGCAAGCTCGACATCACTGGTAATCGACAGCTTTTCAAAGATGCGGTAACGGTAGGTGTTGACCGTTTTCGGTGACAGACAGAGCTTGTCGGAGATGCTTTGTACTTTTTGGCAGTTGGCAATCATCAGCGCGATTTGGATTTCCCGCTCGGAGAGCAAGTCGAACGGTGATTCGCTGAGCTGCGGCTGGAAAGATTTAAGCGCCAGCTGCTGGGCGATCTGCGGGCTGATGTAACGCTGGCCGCCAAACACCATGCGAATGGCCTGAACCATTTCTTCCAGCGCAGCACCTTTGGTCAGGTAGCCGGCTGCACCGGCTTGCAGAAGGCGAGTCGGGAAAGGGTCTTCTTCACAGATGGTCACGGCAATGACCTTCAGGTCGGGATAGCTGCGCAGCAGTTTTCGGGTCGCCTCGAGGCCACCGATGCCGGGCATCTTCACGTCCATCAGGACGACGTCGGGCTTGAGCTCCCGAGCCTTGCGAATGGCGTCTTCGCCGGAGTCCGCCTGGCCTATCACCTGCAGTCCGGAGATATCCGCCAACATGCGGCTGATGCCTGTGCGAACCAGATCGTGGTCATCGACCACCAGCACCCTAATCAAGCAGACACCTCATTGACCGTACTAAAAGCTGGCTGGCTGCTCGCTTTTTCAGGAGCGAACTCTATCAAAAAAATCATCGACCTGGCCGATCAAGACGCGGCTAACTGATCGAGATCATGACTCCGACCCGCCAACCGACGAACTGCATGCTGAACGCCGACGGATGGCCAAAGTCACAGATTTGATGGCTATTCCCTCAGGTATCCCATGCTCACATTCATCGCCGCACTGCTGCTGACGGTCACGCACGTGCTGGCTGGAAGGCTGAGCGAGCTGCACCAGTTGCCGCGCAGCCGCTGGTTATCCGCGGCCGGTGGCGTTGCCGTCGCCTACGTATTCGTTCATCTGCTCCCTGAGCTGGCTCACGGGCAGAAGGTGATGGAGGATAGCGGGTTCCACCCGTTGCGCTACCTGGAACACCACGCTTATCTGCTGGCGTTGATCGGGCTGGCCTCCTTCTATGGGTTGGAGCGGCTGATCAAGCAGCACCGCAGTGAGCGGTCTGACGGTGAACCCTCCCACGCCAGCGTGTTCTGGCTGCACATTGGTGCATTCGCGGGCTACAACGCTCTGATTGGCTATATCCTCGCCAACCGCGACCCAGGCCAGGAGCTGGAATTGATCTGGTACACCGTGGCCATGTCGCTGCACTTCATGGTCAATGACGTGGCTCTTCAGCACGACCATCAGCGTCTGTTCGCTCAACGCGGTCGCTGGATACTGGCAGGCTCTACGCTGGTCGGCTGGGCGTTCGGCGCAATCATCGAGCTGTCCGAGCTAGGCGTATCAGCAGTCACTGCGTTCATCGCCGGAGCAATCATCCTCAACGTACTCAAGGAAGAGCTGCCGTCGGAACGTAACAGCCGCTTTGGTGCATTCCTGCTCGGGTCGCTCGGCTACTCGTTCCTTCTATTGTTGATGTAGCCGGCGCGACCCCATGGCTCATTCCTTTGGCCTGCGCATCAATCGATAAGCTGCCGGGATCACGAACAGCGACAGCAGCGGCGCGCTCAGCATACCGCCGACCATCGGTGCGGCTATGCGGCTCATCACCTCGCTGCCAGTACCTGCGCCCAGCAGGATCGGCAATAGACCGGCGACAATCACAGCAACAGTCATCGCCTTGGGGCGTACCCGTTGCACGGCGCCTTCGCGGATAGCGTCGCACAGCGCTGCTTCGTCACTCAGCCCGTCACGCTGCTGCTCGGTCCAGGCGTTCTTCAAATAGAGCAACATGATTACGCCGAACTCCGCAGCGACACCTGCCAGCGCAATAAAGCCGACACCGGTTGCCACCGACAGGTTGTAGCCCATCAGATAGAGAAACCAGACGCCGCCAGTAAGCGCGAACGGCAGTGTCAGCATGATCAGTACGGCTTCGTCCAATCGGCTGAAAGTCAGATAGAGCAGGACGAAAATGATCAGCAGCGTGGCAGGTACCACCAGCTTGAGTCGCTCGTTGGCACGTTCGAGAAATTCGAATTGGCCCGAATACGCCAGGCTCATCCCCGCCAGCAATGTGACATCGGCACTGACCGCCTTGCGCAGATCAGCCACCACAGAGGCGATATCGCGGCCGCGCACGTCGACATAGACCCAGCCGGCCAGCCGCGCATTCTCGCTGCGCAGCATCGGCGGGCCGTCGCTGACGCGCACCCGCGCGACGCTGCCCAGAGTAATCTGGCTACCCTGTGGCGTGAGGATCGGCAGCCGTTCCAGCGCCTGTGGCGTATCGCGCCATTCGCGTGGGTAACGCACGCTGATGGGGTAACGTGCCAGACCCTCGACGGTTTCACCTATGGTTTCGCCGCCGATGGCGCTGGAGACGATCGACTGGACATCGGCAATGTTCAGCCCATAGCGTGCGGCATCCTGACGATTGATATCGATATCGATATAACGTCCGCCGACGAGGCGCTCGGCCAGCGCCGAGCTAACGCCGGGAACCTTTTTCGCGACGGCCTCGACCTGCTGGCTGATGCGGTCGATCTCCTCCAGATTGGCGCCGGCTATTTTCACTCCGATCGGGCTCTTGATGCCCGTGGCCAGCATGTCGATGCGATTGCGGATCGGCGGAATCCAGATATTGGTCAGCCCCGGGACCTGCACAGCCCGGTCCAGCTCGTCGACCAGTTTTTCCGGCGTCATGCCGGCGCGCCATTGCTCACGCGGCTTGAAGCGAATGGTGGTTTCGAACATTTCCAGCGGCGCTGGATCGGTAGCCGACTCGGCACGCCCGGCTTTGCCAAATACTGTTTCGACTTCTGGAACCGTGCGGATCATGCGATCGGTTTGCTGCAATAGCTGAGCCGCTTTCTGCGCAGACAGCCCCGGCAGTGCCGATGGCATATAGAGCAGATCGCCCTCATCCATCGGCGGCAGGAACTCGCCGCCCAGACGCGACATCGGCCACAGCGTGGTAGCCAGGATCAAAACGGCTACGGCAATGGTTGATTTCGGGTGATCCAGCACTGCATTAAGCGCAGGGCGATAGACCCGTATCAACCCGCGGTTGAGCGGATTGCGCGCCTCGTCCGGCAGCTTGCCCCGAATCCAGTAGCCCATCAGCACCGGTACCAGGGTCACTGAAAGCCCGGCAGCGGCGGCCATGGCATAGGTCTTGGTAAAGGCCAGCGGGCCGAACAGGCGACCTTCCTGCGCTTCGAGGGTGAACACCGGAATGAACGACAGCGTGATGATCAGCAGGCAGAAGAACAGGGCTGGTCCCACCTCCTCCGCCGCGCTGGTCATGACTTGCCAGTGCTCTTCACCCTCCAGTGCCTTGCCGGGGTTGGCGTGGCGCCAGGCCTCAGCCTTCTTGTGGGCGTTCTCGATCATCACCACCGCGGCGTCGACCATTGCACCGATGGCGATGGCAATACCGCCGAGCGACATGATGTTGGCGTTGATGCCTTGGTAACGCATAACGACGAAGGCGATGAGTATGCCGATGGGCAGCGAAACGATCGCCACCAGGGAGGACCGCAGGTGCCAGAGGAAGATGCCGCACACCAGCGCGACGACGACGAATTCCTCCAGCAGCTTGAAGCTGAGGTTCTCCACCGCCCGGTCGATCAGCTCACTGCGATCGTAGGTGGTGACGATCTCGACACCCTCAGGCAGGCTGCTTTTCAGCTCCTCGAGTTTGGCGTGCACGGCGGCCAGGGTTTCCCGCGCGTTCTTGCCACTGCGCAGGATTACGACCCCGCCGACCGTCTCCCCTTCACCGTCGAGTTCAGCAATGCCCCGGCGCATTTCCGGGCCGAGCTGAATATGTGCCACATCGCCCAGCGTGACTGGTACGCCCCTGGCGCTGAGCTGCAGTGGAATCTGACGAAAGTCACCGAGCGTCTGCAGGTAGCCGGACGCGCGAACCATGTACTCGGTTTCGGCCAGTTCGAGTACCGCGCCGCCGGTCTCCTGGTTGGCCATGCCAATGGCCTCGATGACCTGCGCCTGGGTGACGGCAAGGCTGGCCATCTTCAGTGGATCGAGCACGACCTGGTACTGCTTGACCATGCCACCGATGGTTGCCACCTCGGCCACGTTCGGCAGCGTGATCAGTTCGTACTTGAGGAACCAGTCCTGCAGGCTGCGCAGTTGCGCGAGGTCGTGCGTGCCGGTGCGGTCGACCAGCGCGTACTGGTAGATCCAGCCGACGCCGGTGGCATCCGGCCCAAGGGATGGCTTGGCACCGGCCGGCAGCCGGCTTTGCACCTGGCTCAGGTACTCCAGCACTCGCGAGCGCGCCCAGTACAGATCGGTGCCGTCCTCGAACAGTACGTAGACGAAGCTATCGCCGAAGAACGAATAGCCGCGCACCGTCTTTGCCCCAGGCACCGAGAGCATGGTGGTGGTCAGCGGGTAGGTCACCTGATTTTCGACGATCTGTGGCGCCTGTCCCGGGTAGGGAGTACGGATGATCACCTGTACGTCGGACAGATCCGGTAGTGCGTCTATCGGCGTAGTGCGCACCGCCCAGATGCCCACGGCAGTCATCAGCAATGTCGCCAGCAATACCAGAAAGCGGTTGAGAACAGACCAGCGAATCAGGGCGGCGATCATGGCTGCTTCTCCTGAACCTTGATTTGTTCTATCAACAGTCCCTCATCGGTTTCCCGTACGGCAAAGCGAACCCGATCTTCGGGCTGGATACCCTGTAGTAACGCTGCATTGGCCACCGCAAAACTCATGGTCATGCCGGGCATCCCGAGCGTATGGAAAGGACCGTGGGCGATCTTCACGCGGAACTCGCTCAGCGCGAGGACACGACCTTCGGACTCATGCAGCGCTGGGGTCGCCTGAACGTGGTCGTGGCTGTGCGCCGTATCGCTGGTGGCAGGTGCCGCGACGATGCCACGCAGGTTGGCTTCCGAATCCAGCAGGAATTGCCCGGACGCGACCACCTGCTGGCCTTCCTCCAGGCCACGAAGAACTGCGGTCTGGCTGTCGTTCTCGCGCCCCGTTTCGACTTCGACCGGGCGATAACGTCCGCCGGGCTCAGCCAGCATGACCAGGGTACGGCGGCCGGTGCGAATCACGGCCTCGCTGGGAATCAGCAGAACCGGCGTATTGTCGCCATCGGTCAAGCTGGCCTGAGCCGTCAATCCTGGGCGCAGCAGTCCGTTCGGGTTGGGCAGCTGGACGCGTACACGCAGAGTGCGGCTTGTGGCGTTGGCTTCCGGTAGTACCGCGGTGATTTCACCCTCGACGAGCTGCCCCGGCAGCGCCGGCAACCGTGCGGTGGTTCGCTGGCCAACACGGATACCCTGGCTTTGCGCCTCTGGCACCGCCACTTCCAGCCAGACGCTGTCCAGGCCGTTGATGCGCGCCAACGGCGCACCGGCCGCAAGCGTCATACCTTCGCGCACGTCCAGCTCCTGCAGTACGCCGGCGATAGGTGTGGAAATGGTGACAGATGCATTGGCCTTGCCACCGCGCTCGAGCTGGCTGATGGTCGCTGCTGGCATGCCAGTCAGACGTAAACGCTGTCGTGCAGCCTCCAGAAGTGCCGGCTCGCCGATGCGTTTTAGGGCTAGGTATTCCTCCTGGGCCGCCGTCCACTCGGGAATCAGCAAGTCAGCCAGCGGTGCGCCTTTGTTCAGCAGGTCCCCTGGAGCATGCCGATACACGCGTTCGACGAAGCCCCCGGCCCGCGCCTGGACCACCGCTACATCACGCGCGTTGTACTCAAGCACGCCGACCGCTTCAACCTGGTTTGCCAGCCGCCCCAGGCTGACGCTCGCCAGGCGAACGCCGAGATTCTGCGTGACACCTGCATCGATACTGATGGCAGCGACGTCGCCGTCTTCATTGGCATAGCGTGGCACCAGGTCCATATCCATGAATGGCGACTTGCCCGGTTTATCGAAACGATGCTGCGGCACCATCGGGTCGTACCAGTACAGGACCTCAGCTTCGCGCTCGACCGTTTTTGCCGTGTGATCGTCGGCGCTGTGGCCGCCTGTGCTGGCCAGCCAGTAGCCACTACCTGCCCCGATCAGCGCTGTTATGCCGAGAGTGATGCTTGCAAGAATGATCCGGCTCATTTGGCGTCTCCGTATGCGAGGTGCAGGCGTGCGGCGGCGGTGGCTACCAGACCTTCAAGGTCAATGTGTTTAAGGCGGGTTTCGATCAGCTCGTTACGCGCCGTCAGCACTGCATCCAGTTCGCCAGTCCCCGCGCGATAACCGGCCATGGCCAATTCCACTTTTTCCTGGCCAAGTGGCAGCAGTACTTTGGCGTTTCGCTTGTGCGCCCGCTGCAGACGGTCCAGCTCGGCCAGCTCGACGTCCAATAGCTCTACGAACTCACGAGCGATGGCTTCACGCTCGGCTTCCAATTGGTCGAGTTCGGCATAGCGAGCCGCGATCCGAGGGTTCTGGCGCGAACGCTGAAACACCGGTAGATCGAAGCTGAACTGCAGGTTGACCATGTCGCCGTACTCGCGGCCGCGCTTGAGGTAGCTGACCTCCCAACTCCAGTCGACCTGCTTCTCGGCGGTTGCTTCACGGATGCGGGCTTGCGCCTCCCGAGCCATCGGCGCATAGGCGGTCAGTTGCGGGTGCTTGGCCACCCGCTGCGCCAGATGCTCACGAGCGATTGCCCAGCTGGGCAGATCGCCAAGCAGGGGTTGATTACCCTCATTGCCGACCCAGCGCACCAGCGCCGCACGAGCTTGGCGACGTTGCTGCTCCAGCTCGTCCTGGCGCTCAGCCAGCAGCGCTGCCTGCTGTTTCGCTGAGACGCTCTCGGTCAATTGGCCACGTCCGCCAGCGATGCGTGCCCGCACCGCTTCGGCGAGCAGGCGGTTCTCTTCAAACAGTTCATCGAATAGTCGGATTTTGCGCTCCACGGCGTGCGTGGCTATCCACGCTTGTGCAGTCGCCAGGTGGACCTTGAGGGCTTCCACCTCTTGCGAGGCACCTGCGCGGTCCACGGCTGCCCGGGCCACGTCGGTGCGCGCCTTACGCTTGTCGCGATTCGGCATTTCCTGCATCACGCCGACCATGCGCATCGTCATGCCGTCGTCGTTGAGGCTCCAACGTTCGGCTCCCTCGATGGGCAGGTTCTGCAGGCCCAGCAGCAATTTGGGGTCAGGTAGTTGGCCAGCGGCGACGGCCTCGCTGCGTGCCGCTTGCAGCCGGGACGCCTCGGCACGTAGCGAAGGCGCCTGCTGCTGCGCAAGGCTCAGGGCATCGTCGAACGTCAGGCCCGCGGCAGCGTTGGGCAAACCGAACACGGTGAAGAGCGCCAAGGCAAAGAGCGGCCGGCACATGTCTATAAGTCGGGAGAGCATGATGAGATTCCTCGGTTTCCTGCATGCCGCAACGGCATGCCTACAGCGCCTCAACGCATGAACGTGGGGCGAGTCAGGTCAGCGATGGAATCAGTTACGCGGGGGCCGCCAGACATCGGCGTTTGAGCGGATGGGATAGAACTCAGGGTAGTGCACTGAGAGTGGCGCCAGCGCAGCGATCAAACCGGGTTTGGCCAGAGCAGCCTGCAACAGGCTACCGGTCTTGCATTGGTGGCCGCTTTCGCAAAGCGGGTTGTCCTCATGCGAGTGGGCGTCATCGTCCTCAACGACCGGCAGATGTCCGATGTGCTCGGACGTTTGCGTCGCGCTCTGCATCTGGCACGGCTCTGCGCTCAGCTCTAGCGCCGCCATCCCGGTCACGGGGAGCGCCAGACTGATCAGCAGAACGAGTAAAAGACGCAGATAGGCTTTCATGGCAAGCAGTCTAGCGAGCATGGTGCGCGTAAAACTTGATCGAAATCGTGTCAGCCCGCACCTGACCCACCCGCCCCGCCATTCTCCCCGAGCAGATGACTGAGGACCGAACGCATCTTGCCGGGCTTGACCGGCTTGTTCAGCACCGGCACGCCGCAGCCCTGCAGTTGCTGGCGGCATTGGTCGCTGCGATCGGCGGTGATCATCACCACCGGCAGCGCCTGGTTGAAGCGTGCTCGCACCGCGAGCACGACGTCCCAGCCGGTCAGCCCGTGATCCAGATGGTAATCGGCGAGGATCGCGTCCGGCGCAACTCCATCCAGCGCCGTCATTGCGCTTTGCTCATCGATGGCAGTCACCACCGTGCAGCCCCACTGTTCGAGCAAGGCAGCCATACTGAGCAGGATGCTCTCCTCGTTGTCGATCACCAGCAGGCGCCGCCCAGGCAGCGGATCGCCCAGTTGCGGCACGATCGCTGGAGCCGCAACCCGCTCGCGGGGCATCGCTTCGGCCAGCGGTACATCGATGCTGAACACCGAACCCCGCCCCGGCTTAGAGCGTACCAGCACCTGGTAGCCGAGCATGCTGGCAATACGGTCGACAATGGCCAGCCCCAGCCCTACCCCACTGCGTTTCGCGGATCGGCCGATCCCGAGCTGATTGAATTCGAGAAAGATCGAACCCAGCTCCTCCTCAGGAATGCCCCGACCGGTGTCCCAGACCTCGATACGCAGCGCCCCGGCGCGCATGCGCGCACCCACCAGTACAGAGCCCTGATCGGTATAACGGCAGGCATTGCTGAGGAAATTTCGCAGGATTCGCGTCAACAGGCGGAAATCGGTCTTGATGGCGACTCGCGGAATGTAGTGCTTCAACTGCAACCCCGCGGCTGCAGCGACCGACTGGAACTCCGACACCAGCGGCAGCAGCACATCGTCCAGCGAATAGATATCGATGTCCGGTTTGATCGCGGCCTGATCGAGCTTGGAAATATCGAGCAGATCGGTCAGCAGGTCTTCGGCACCTTCCAGGGCCTGGTGGGCCCGTTCGACCAGATGCAGCTCGTTCTGCGGCAGTTGTCGTTCGCGCAAGGTCGAGATCAGCAGCCGTGCGGCATTGAGCGGCTGCAGCAGGTCGTGGCTGGCCGCGGCGAGGTACTTGTCTTTGCTCAGGTTAGCTGCCTCGGCAGCGTCGCGGGCTTGGCGCAGTTCACAGGTGCGCTCGGCGACGCGTTGCTCGAGTTCTTCGTTGAGCTGCAACAGGCGCAACTGCGCCAGTTTGCGCTCGGTCACGTCAGCGACGAAGCCCTCCACCAGGCCATCTTCGTCCGGCTTGAGCAGCAGGTTCATGATCACGTAGATGGCGCTGCCGTCCTTGCGGCGCAGGCGCGTCTCGTAGCCGAACAAGCCATGCTGCTGGCTCAAGGTATGGCGGATCTGCCGCAGCTCCTCCTCGCCGCCGATGAACAGATGATGGGACAGATCGGTCAGCGCCCATAGCGCCTCTTCCGGGGTTTCGTAATTGAGCATGCGCGCCAAGGCGGGATTGGCGGCTCGAATGCCTTCATGGAGGCTGGCCTGAAAAATGCCGTGCACGGCGTGCTCGAACAGCCATTTGTAGCGATTACGCTCGCCCTCCAGTTCTTCCAGGCGTGCCACCAGTTCCGGATAGTGACTTTTGCGCGCGGAATGACTGCCAAAACCGAGCAGTTGCGTCAGGGCCTGATGCTGGTCATCAGAGGGCTTCGGCATAGACGACCTCGACGTCCCGCTGCGTCGACGAGCGTGGATTGGTCAGGATGCAGGGGTCCTGCATCGCATGTTGCGAGAGGAAAGGTATATCGGAAAGGTTAACGCCGTGCAGGCTCAGCGTTTCGCGGAAACCGATCTGCTGTTTGAGGTCGATTAGGTGCTGCATCAGCCGCTCGCGCACTTGCCGGTGGTTCAATCCGCGTGGGTCGACCCCCAGAGTCTCCGCAACCTTGCGATACCGTTCCGGGGCCGCGTCGTAGTTGAATGCCACCACATGTTCGACCAGCACGGCGTTGCAGACACCATGGGGCAGGTCGAGGTAGCCGCCGAGGCTGTGGGACATGGCATGCACCGCGCCGAGAATCGCGTTGGAGAAGGCTAGCCCTGCCTGCATGCTGCCGAGCATGATCTGTTCGCGCAGGGCGATATCGGCCGGATTGGCGATCATCTGTACGAGATTGCCATTGATCAGCCGCATGGCTTCCAGGGCATGGGGGTCGGTCAGCGGGCCGTGGCCAGTCGAAACGAAGGCCTCGATGGCATGCACCAGCGCATCGATGCCCGTACAGGCGGAAAGGAATGGGTCCATGCTCAGGGTGGTTTCCGGATCGATCAGCGAGACATCCGGCACGGCTGCCTTGCTGACGATGGAGAACTTCATCCGCTCTTGCTGATTGGAAATGATCACGAACTGCGAGACATCCGCCGAGGTGCCGGCGGTAGTCGGAATCAGAATCAGCGGCGGGCTGGGCACGCGAAGGGTGTCTACTCCTTCGAATTCATAAATATGCCGCCCGTGAGCAGCGACGATGCCGATGCCCTTGGCGCAATCCATCGGACTGCCACCACCGACTGCGACGATCACGTTGCAGCCTTCGCTGCGATACAGCTCGGCGCCGAGCATCACCTCTTCGCAGCGAGGATTTGGGGAAACGCCAGTGAATAGGCAGTGCTCAATATTCTGCCGATCAAGGCTTGCCCGCACGTCCGCCACCCAGCCAGCCTTGACGACGCCTGGGTCGGACACCACCAGCACCTTTCGCGCACCAAAGTTGGCGGCGCAGGTGCCGACACTATGGCGGCAGCCCGCCCCAAAGATGATTTCCGGGGAGACGAATTTGCGCTGGAGGCTGATATTCGGGCTCATGACTGCGGCCTTTTTTATTTTTTGTAACAACGGGCGCAAGCCTACTGCATTGCTCGGGTAAAGCAATGCGCCTAATGCTAATGGATGGCGCGTTTTCGGGCGTGGCGGGACGGCTCATAGCAACCGTAGGTAAAAACCCAACTCATGCTTCAACGCGTCTGCGAGATTGGCTGCTTGACGAAAGCCATGGCGCTCTTCGGGATACAGCCGGTATTCCACCTCGACGCCACGACCGCGCAAAGCCGCGACCATCGACTCGGTCTGTTCGGGCAGGACGACGGCGTCGTGCCAGCCCTGGAAGAAGATCACTGGCGCATCTATTTGCTCGGCGTTATGCAATGGCGCACGCTCTTGGAAGCGCCCTGGCACTCGCTGGGGATCGCCAATCAGCCAGTCCAGGTAGTCCCCCTCGAACTTGTGCGTAACCCGGCGCAGTGCCAGTGGGTCGCTGACGCCGTACAAACTGGCGCCACCCCGGAACAGATTGGTAGCTGCCAGCGCACTAAGCGCGGTGTAGCCACCCGCACTGGAGCCTCGAACGAACAACCGCTGCGGGTCAACCACCCCCTGCTCCACCAGCGCTCGCGCGGCTTGGCAGGCGTCTTCCACATCAATCAGGCCCCATTGCTCATGCAGGCGCTGGCGGTAGGCACGACCGAAGCCGCTGCTGCCGCGGTAATTCACGTCTGCCACGGCGAAACCGCGCTGGGTCCAGTACTGAATGCGCGGATCGAACACCGGATAGCTCGCCGAAGTCGGCCCGCCATGGACGAATACCACCAGCGGCGGCAAGGCCCCCGGCTCGCCGTGGTAGTCCGCATTGGCGGGAGGATAAAAGAAAGCATGAGCGACCTCGCCATCGCCGGTCGGATAGCGCATGGGCCGTGGGCGCGACAATTGATCGACCGCCAGCGGCTGCGCTCCGCCGGCGAGAATCTGCACCGTTCCACTGGCCCTTTCGATGGCAAGCACAGCTGGTACTCGCTCCGGGGAGCCAGCGATACAGAACACATGAGACTGATTGACGGCCAATTGGCGGCAGCGAGTGAAATCCGCTGCCAATTGGCGCCGGCTGCCATCGGCACCGTGCTCGAACAGCCAGCCATAGCCATCGACCATATGCGTCAACAACAGGCCGCCACCAGCCAGCGGCAGGTAGCTGGTGGTACCCAGCTGCCAGGGGGCCGGGGCGCAGTCGAAGTCCTGTGCCGCGTCCGCCTCACCGGATGTGGTCAGCAGATGGAGAATCAGTTGGCCGTCTGCCTCATACCAGGGCTGCCAGAAGCCCAGACGGTCGCTGAGGCAATACAGCCGGCCATCGACGGCGAAGCGTGGTTGCTGCAAGGACTCGCCACCCTCCGCGCCGGCCAAACACCGTCTGCGGCCCCAACGCCCTTCGGGCAGCCGCTCAGCCACGCACAGACGCGTCGTGGTCCAGGGCTGCTCCGGTCGATCCCATTCGATCCAGGCCATCCGCGTGCCGTCCGGACTGAGCACCGCAGAGGCATAGAAGTCGCCTCCCTCGGCAATAACCCGACGTGCGCCGTCGACCAGGGAGATACTCACCAGACGATGCACCACGCCAACGGCCTCTCGGGATTCCTCCAGCGTCAGGATCGCATCGCTGACGGGGTCATGCTGCAGATCGCCATATCGGCAGTCAGGCTCTGCGGTCAGGGCTACTGGCTGTGTTGCCGAATCGACATCAGCGGTCAGCTGCAGGTAGATCTGCTGATCCGCCTCGTTAACGAAGGCAAGGCCCTGTCCGGTCAGACAGAACGCACCGCCGCCGTATTCATAGACGCGACTGCGTACCGAAAACCCGTCCGGGGTCACGCAGCGTGCGCTGCCGGCCTGCCAGAACCACAGCGTGCAGCGCCCTTGAACGGGGTCGTACTCGATCCAGAACAGCCCGCCGTGCCCGGCACGCAGCTCAGCGTAGTCCTGACTCGCAGCCGCGGCTGCATCCGCGCTCCACTCGCTGGGCCAGAAGCCGTAAGGCAGACGCTCAGTGCCGGAGCCGGGATTAGCGGATGCGTTCTCGATCGGCGATTTCATACCTTCAGAATCAGTTTGGAGGCCTTCTCGTTGCGGTGCTGCAGCTGATCGAGCCCCAGCGCGCCGTGATCCGCCTGATCGCGAGCCGCAAGGATCTTGCCGTGGTGTGCTGACTTGCTGCACACGGGGTCAGCGTTGGCAGCGTCGCCAGTGAGCATGAAGGCCTGGCAGCGGCAGCCGCCGAAGTCCCGCTCCTTCTCGTCGCAGCTGCGACACGGCTCCGGCATCCAGTCATAGCCGCGGAATTTGTTGAAGCCGAAGGAATGACGCCAGATGTGCTCGATGCTGTGCTCGCGCACGTTGGGAAACTCCACCGGCAGCTGCCGCGCACTATGGCAAGGCAGCGCCGTACCGTCTGGGGTGATGTCGAGGAACAGGTTGCCCCAACCGTTCATGCAGGCCTTCGGGCGCTCCTCGTAGTAATCGGGCGTGACGAAGATCAGTTTGCACGGGTGGTTTTCAGCGGCAAGCTTGTCGCGCCACTCGTTGGTGATGCGCTCGGCACGTATCAGCTGCTCCTTGCTCGGTAGCAGTCCGGCGCGATTAAGTTCAGCCCAGCCGTAGAACTGGCAGGTCGCGAGTTCTACGAAATCGGCTTCGAGCTCGATGCACAGACGAATGATCTGGTCGATGTTATCGATGTTGTGCCGATGGGTGACGAAGTTGAGCACCATCGGGTAGCCGTGCTTCTTAACTGCGCGAGCCATTTCCAGCTTGTGTGCAAAAGCCTTCTTCGAGCCGGCGAGCAGGTTGTTCACTTCTTCGTCGGCGGCCTGGAAGCTGATCTGGATATGGTCCAGCCCGGCCTCAGCGAAGCTGGCGATCTTATCTTCAGTCAGGCCGATGCCCGACGTGATCAGGTTGGTGTAATAGCCGAGTCCTCGCGCCGCCTCGATCAGCTCCGCAAGGTCCTGACGTACCAGCGGTTCGCCACCGGAGAAGCCCAGCTGGGCCGCGCCCATCTCGCGTGCCTGGCGGAACACCTCGATCCACTCGGCGGTAGTCAGCTCTTCATGGCTGCGGGCGAAATCCAGCGGATTGGAGCAATACGGGCATTGCAACGGGCAACGATAAGTCAGCTCCGCCAGCAGCCAGAGCGGCGGGCCGGGCTCGTAGCCGGGTTTAGCGAAGCTCGATCCAGAACCGTTCAACGGCAACCTCCAGGAACGCGACGATATCTTCTTGAATCCCTTCAGCCTCGGGATAGCGAGCCTGCAGATCGGCAACGATGGCACCGACGCTACGCGTCCCGTCGACTTCGGTCAGCACCGCCGCAGCGCTCTCGTTGAGCTTGATCATGCCTTCCGGATAGAGCAGCACATGGCAGTTCTGCGCGGGTTCCCATTGAAAGCGGTAGCCACGTCGAAAGACGGGAATCTGGGTTAGTTGGATGTCGCTCATGGTCAATGTCTCGCCAAAGGCAGGCTGGCAGCCTGGCCGAATCATTTTGCTCGCTGGCGGCGGGCTGAAGCCCAACCTACAAGAGCCTGTGATTAGAAGCTGATTCCCTTGTGCCAGATACGTTCGCGGGTCACGGTATGGTACGGCGGGCGATCCAGCTCGTAGGCCATGCTCATGGCGTCCAGCATGCTCCACAACACGTCGAGCTTGAACTGGAGGATCTCCAGCATGCGCTCCTGCGCCTCGCGGGTGCGGTAGTGATCCAGGGTGATACGCAGGCCGTGTTCGACATCACGACGCGCTTCCTTCAGGCGCTTGCGGAAGTAGTCATAACCCGATGCATCAATCCACGGATAATGCTGCGGCCAGCTGTCCAGACGCGACTGGTGGATGGTCGGGGCGAAGAGTTCGGTCAGCGAGCTGCTGGCGGCTTCCTGCCAACTGGCGCGACGAGCGAAGTTGACGTAGGCATCCACGGCGAAACGCACCCCAGGCAGCACCAGTTCCTGCGACAGCACTTGTTCGCGCTCCAGCCCGACGGCCTCGGCCAGCCGTAGCCAGGCTTCAATGCCGCCCTCTTCGCCCGGGGCTCCATCATGGTCGATGATGCGCTGAATCCACTCCCGGCGCGTGTCGCGGTCCGGACAGTTGGCCATGATCGCCGCGTCCTTCACCGGAATGCACACCTGATAATAGAAGCGATTGGCGACCCAGCCCTGAATCTGCTCGCGCGTCGCCTGCCCTGCGTACATGGCCCGGTGAAACGGGTGATGGATATGGTAGTACTCGCCCTTGGCGCGCAGCGCTTGTTCGAATTCCGCGGGGCTCATGGCTGGCAGGATCATGGCAGTGTCTTTCCTTTTCTAAACATTCCGATGTACGTGACTCGACCCGCGATGCGACTTCAGTCGCATCGCGTTCACTGGGCCACGTTATAGCTCGATGTTCATGCCGTCGAAGGCAACTTCGATTCCGTGTTCACCGAGGATTTCGCGCTCGACGGAATCCTCATCGAGGATCGGGTTGGTGTTGTTGATGTGGATGAGAATCTTGCGGACGGCGGGCATGCCATCGAGCACCTCGATCATGCCGCCTGGACCGCTCTGCTGCAGGTGCCCCATTTCGCTGCCGAGCTTGGTGCCGACCTCGCGCACGAGCATCTCGTCGTCGCGCCAGAGTGTTCCGTCGACCAGCAGGCAATCGGCCTTGCGCATGATGTCGAGCAGCTCGTTACTGACCTTGCCCAGCCCAGGTGCATAGAACAACGTGCCGCCGGTTTTGCGATCTTCGATCAGCAAACCGATGTTGTCGCCGGGGTGCGGGTCATTGCGGTGCGGCGAATACGGCGGCGCTGAGCTGCGCAGCGGGATCGGCGTGATATGCAGGTTCGGGCAGCAGGGAATCGTGAAGCTGCCGGTCAGCCCGATGGCGTTCCACTTCAGCCCACCGTTCCAGTGCTTGAGCATGTTGAACAGCGGGAAACCGGTAGTCAGGTCCTGATGGACCATTTCTGTGCACCAGACTTCGTGTGGGCAGCCTTCGCGCAAGGTCAGCAAGCCAGTGGTGTGGTCGATCTGGCTGTCCAGTAGCACGATCGCGCCGATCGCGGTATCACGCGGTGCTCGAGCTGGCTGCAGGGTTGGAAAGGATTCCAGCTGCGCGCGGATGTCCGGCGAAGCATTGCACAGAATCCAGTCAACACCGTTGTCGCTTATGGCGATTGAGGACTGGGTACGGGCCTTGGCATTGAGTGTCCCGGCGCGCAGGCCCGCACAATTGGCGCAGTTGCAGTTCCACTGCGGAAAGCCTCCGCCCGCGGCGGAACCGAGAATACGGATGAACATGGACAGCCCCTAAAAGCGAAGCCCCGGCCTGAGCCGGGGCTGATTCATCAGCGGTTAGCGAAGTACATGGTGACTTCGAAACCAATACGCATGTCGGTGAAGGCGGGTTTAGTCCACATAGGTCGGTCCTCTTTTTATGGTGCCGGAAGATTCCGACAGCCCAATTAAGCCCCTTATTCTGCCTAAAACAGAATGGTACTTTGGAAGGAGACAGCGACATGCGTTGGTAGTGCCGTAAGCCCTGAGAACGCAAGTCGCTGCAGCTCGGTATCAGCTAGCGCCTGCCAGCCCCGAGGTGTCAACTCGCATGCAGCGCGGGCCGACCATTGGCGTTGCGCCACGCCAACTCGTTGGTGATCGTCGCCATCGGTGCGAACATCGCGCTGTCGAAATCACTTAGTGGCAAGCCCTGCTGGATCCGCAGTGGCCAGTCGTTGTTGGCCAGCGCAGCCTTGCCAACGGCCACCAGGTCCATATCTCCGCGAGCAAGCAGCTCGTCGGCCTGATCACCGCTCACGATGCCGCCGTTGCCGATCACAGGAAGCGAGACGCTGCTCTTGGCAATCGCTGCAAAGCTCGGCCCGTCGCTGAAAGCCGGTGCAGCAGCCTCGGGTTCGGTGACGTGCAGATAATCGAGGCCGGCTTCTGCGAGGGCAGCGAAACGGGTTTGCGCCTCTTCTACCCCACCCTCCCACTTCAGCCTGCTGTCGCTCACCATGCTTTGGGACAGGCGTATACCCACCAGGAAATCGTTGCCGACTTCCGCCCGTACCGCGCTGATGACAGCCAGCGGCATGCGCAAGCGATCCAGGAAATCGCCACCCCAGTGATCGTCGCGCTGGTTGAACTCGGCGCTGATGAACTCGTGCAACAGGTAACCATTGGCGCCGTGCAGCTCGACGCCATCGAAGCCGGCCGCTCGCGCATGGCGAGCAGCTAGTGCAAAGCCCGCGATAGCTTCCTGGATGTCGTCCTCGCCCATTTGTGCGGGAGTCGCATAGGGCCCTTCGCCACCGTAGAACGTCAGCTGAGATCCGTTAGGCTGCACTGCCGAGGGCGCGACATGCCGGGCATGGTGGATGTTGCCTTGGGTCTGCGCGCCACCGTGCATGAGCTGGGCGATAAAAGCGGCCCCGCCTTCGTGTACGGCCTCGACTGGCAGACGCCAGCTATCTCGATGAGCTTCTGTGGCCAGACCCGGCTGGTTGAAGTAGCCCTGGCTGTAGGCCGTATCGGTATAAATGCCCTCACTGATGATCAGGCCAAAGCCGCCCTTGGCGAACGATGCGTAGTAATCGCGCATCAGCTCGTTGGCCGTGCCCTCGGCTTCGGCGCTGACCCGGGTCATGGGCGCGACGACCGCACGATTGCGCAGGCTCAGGTGTTTCAGCGAATAGGGCTCGAGCAGTTGCGACATGGTGATCTCCTCATCTTTGCAGCACTGGGGACATGCTGATGTGAGGGGTTTGTGCGGGCGGGAGTTCGATGCCAGCGATGGCTGGTCTTGCATGGCCATAAAAAAACGCGGCCGAAGCCGCGTTGCGATAGGAATCTTGTGCTCGATTCAAAGGGGATTATTGCAGAAGCGGCACAGGATCCTGCACTTGACGTGCGTAGCAAAATAACCGGCGCGTTGGAGCTAACGCACCGGGGCCCTCATCAGAAGAATCCGAGCGGATTGATGTCGTAGCTGATCAGCAGGTTCTTGGTCTGCTGATAGTGGTCGAGCATCATCTTGTGGGTTTCGCGGCCGACGCCGGACTTCTTGTAGCCACCGAAGGCGGCGTGCGCCGGGTACAGGTGGTAGCAGTTGGTCCACACGCGACCGGCCTTGATGCCACGGCCCATGCGGTAGGCGCGGTTGATGTCGCGCGTCCAGACGCCGGCACCCAGGCCGAACTCGGTGTCGTTGGCGATCGCCAGGGCTTCGGCTTCGTCCTTGAAGGTCGCCACACCGACCACCGGGCCGAAGATTTCTTCCTGGAACACGCGCATCTTGTTGTGACCCTTGATCAGGGTCGGCTGCACGTAGTAACCGGAGGCCAGACCGCCTTCGAGCTTCTCGGCGGCACCGCCGGTGAGGATCTGTGCGCCTTCCTGCTGAGCGACTTCCATGTAGGAGAGGATCTTGTCGAACTGCTGCTCGGAGGCCTGCGCGCCAACCATGGTGTCGGTATCCAGCGGGTTGCCACGCTTGATCGCCTTGATCTTCTTCATCACCACTTCCATGAAGGGCTCGAAGATCGATTCCTGAATCAGCGCACGCGACGGGCAGGTGCAGACTTCGCCCTGGTTGAAGAAGGCCAGTACCAGACCTTCAGCGGCTTTCTCGATGAACGCAGGCTCTGCATTCATGATGTCTTCGAAGAAGATGTTCGGGCTCTTGCCACCCAACTCCACGGTGCTCGGAATGATGTTCTCGGCGGCGCAGCGCATGATGTGCGAGCCGACCGGGGTCGAACCGGTGAAGGCGATCTTGGCGATGCGGGTGCTGGTGGCCAGCGCCTGACCAGCTTCGCGACCGAAGCCCTGGACGATGTTCAGTACGCCCGGCGGCAGCAGGTCACCGACGACTTCGATGAATACCATGATCGACAGCGGGGTCTGCTCGGCCGGCTTGAGCACGATGCAGTTACCGGCAGCCAGGGCCGGAGCCAGTTTCCAGGCGGCCATCAGCAGCGGGAAGTTCCACGGGATGATCTGCCCAACAACGCCCAGCGGCTCATGGAAGTGATAGGCCGCGGTGTGCTCGTTGATCTCGGCGGCGCTGCCTTCCTGGGCGCGGATGCAACCCGCGAAGTAGCGGAAGTGATCTGCAGCCAGCGGAACGTCGGCGTTTAGGGTTTCACGAACGGCCTTGCCGTTGTCCCAGGTTTCGGCAACCGCGAGCTTTTCCAGGTTGGCTTCGATGCGGTCGGCGATCTTCAGCAGAATCAGTGCGCGGTCCTGCACCGAGGTCTTGCCCCAGGCATCGGCGGCGGCATGTGCAGCATCCAGAGCCCTTTCCACGTCTTCAGCACCCGAGCGCGGGAACTCGGCGATCACTTCACCGTTAACCGGCGAGGTGTTGACGAAGTACTCGCCTTTGACCGGCGGTACGAATTCGCCACCGATGTAATTGCCGTAGCGCGGCTTGAAGGAAACGACGGAGCCTGCGGTACCGGGCTGAGCGTAGATCATGATGGGCCTCTCTTTCTTCTGCTTGTCGGAGCCTGCGCCGGAAAGTGCGCAGGACATGGACCGATCTTAGGCAGCAGGGTCTTCGCTCCGGTATGCACCCATGGCAGCGGAGGACTCCTCATTTGGTAGTAGATGGCAAGGCGCGGAGGCAGAGCTGATGGCGGTTTGCGATCGGTGCAGGTGCCAGGCCAGAGCGGGAAAAAGCCGAGCAGGATGGACCTTGAATCGCGCAGCAAAAATGACGCTGAACAAGGCCGGCGACCTACAGCGCAAACTTCCCCGAAGCGCAAGAAAAGCGCGACCAAAAGCCCGCAAAACCGACCCCAAAGTCCTATTAGTCCACCCGACAAAGCGCCTTAGCTTCGGGGTGCGACATCGCTTTTCCTGACAACAACCATTGAGGAGATACGCCATGCAGTGGATCGATCCGGACTTCTGCGACCTGCGTCTGGGCTTCGAAGTCACCGCGTACGTCTACGTACGCTGAGCCCCTGGCCGGCGTGATTGCATATGTCGTCACGCCGGTCTAGCGAGGAAATAAACATGTCGACAACAACAAAAACGCTGCCTGCCACCTGCTTCGAGATCCGCCCACCCTTTCTTTTTCGCTGGGAGGACTCGCAACAAGCGCACGTGCTGCTCTACCCCGAGGGCATCGTCAAGCTGAACGCCACCGGTGGGGAGATCCTGCAACGCTGCGACGGCAAGACCAGCGTCGCTGAGCTGATCGACCAGCTCGCGCGTAGCTACAACGCATCCAACATCGACGCCATTCGCAGCGGCATTCTGAATTTCCTGGAGGTATCCCATGGCAAGGGCTGGATCCGAGCTAAGGCTTGATGGCAACGGCAACCCGGTCTGGCTGCTACTGGAACTGACCTACCAGTGCCCGTTGCAGTGCGTGTTCTGCAGTAATCCACGCAACTTTTCCGATTACCGCCAGGATGAGCTGAGCACCGCCGAGTGGATCGACGTGATGGCCCAGGCCCGTGCCATGGGTGCGATGCAGATCGGCTTTTCCGGCGGCGAGCCCACCCTGCGCAAGGACCTCGAAACGCTGGTCACCGAGGCTGATCGCATGGGCTACTACACCAACCTGATCACGTCCGGTATAGGACTGACCGAGGGACGCCTGCGTGCGCTGAAAGATGCGGGACTGCGCCATATCCAACTCGGTTTTCAGTCCACCGACCGTGACGTGGCACGTCAGCTGGCCGGCGTCGATGCCTGGGAGCGGAAGCTCGGCATGGCGCGGCTGATCAAGTCAATGGACTTCCCCATGGTGCTCAACGTACCGATCACCCGGCAGAACATCGCTCAGGTGCCGGACATCATCGAGTTCGCCGTGGAGCTGGGCGTCGAGTACCTCGAACTGGCGAACGTGCAGTACTACAACTGGGCGCTGCTCAACCGCGATGCGCTGATGCCGACGCACGCCGAGCTGCAGCGCGCCGAGGGCCAAGTGCATGCCGCGCGCGAACGCTTCGGTGAGCGGCTGACCATCTTTTTCGTCATCCCGGACTACTTCGAAGGCCGCCCGAAGGCCTGCATGAATGGTTGGGGCGCCATTCACGTGACCGTCGCGCCCAACGGCAACGTGCTGCCCTGCTCGCAAGCCAGCAACTTCAAGCACATCACCTTTCCCAACGTGCGCCAGCAACGCCTGGAGCAGATCTGGCACGACTCGCCGGTATTCAACCTCTACCGCGGCCACACCTGGATGCCCGAGCCCTGCCGCAGTTGTGACGAGAAAGAGAAGGATTTTGGCGGCTGCCGCTGCCAGGCGCTGCTGCTGACCGGCAACGGAGCCAACACCGATCCGGCCTGCAGTAAATCCCCACATCACCAGCTCATTCGTCAGGCCGTTGAACTGGCGCAGGATGCCACGCGCCCGCAAGGCACGCTGATCGCCCGACAGGCCAGTCAGGGGGTGGAACTTGAAATTGCCCCATGACTCATTCGGCGGCACCGTCAGCGCAGGTCTCGCGCTAACGCTTGGTTGTTACCTGGTACTGCGTTACTGGTTGGTGGGCGCATGACGATGCTCGATCTGCTGGCCCGCTACGCGCATCTGCTGTTCGCGCTGGTTTGGGTTGGGCACAACTACGCCAACTTCATTCAGAACCCGCGCTTCGTCCCGCTGCAGAACGGCATCGATACGGCCACGCTAAATCGCGACCTCAAGGTACGGATAAAGCGTGAACACGGCATCTTTCGCTACGCCTCCGTGGTGGTCTGGGTATCTGGCATGTTCATGCTCTGGCAGCGTGGCTGGCTGGTCGATGCCCTGCTGCTGCAAGGTCCGTTGGCAGTGATCGGACTTGGCGCATGGATTGGCACCCTCATGCTGCTCAACCTCTGGCTGGTACTTTGGCCTCATCAGAAAAAGCTACTCGGCTTTGTTCCGGCAACGCTGGAGGAGCGGGTCCGTTGCTCACGGATAACCTTCCTCTCGTCGCGTAGCAACACCATCCTCTCTTTTCCCCTCTTGTTCCTGATGGCGGCCGGCGCTCATGGCCTGCACCTCTTCTGAGCGACACACAAACTACAACTTCGCCGCTGGCCCCGCGATGTTGCCGGCAGAGGTTCTCGGGCAAATCCGCGAAGATTTGCCTGACTGGTGTGGTTCGGGTTTTTCCATACTGGAGCAGCCATTCACCAGCGCATCCTTCAAGCGGCTGATGGCCGAGACTGAAGAGCTCCTTCGCGCGCTGCTGGCGATTCCGTGCAGCTACCAAGTGCTCTTCATGCAGGGCGGTGCATCTGCACAGTTCGGCCTGCTGCCCCTCAACCTGCTACAGCCTGGTCAACGTGCCGATTACCTGGAAAGCGGATACTGGGCACGCAAGGCTATTGGCGAGGCGCGTCGGCACTGCGCTGTCAATATCATCGCCAGCGGTGCAGCACAGGATTTCACCGCCCTGCCCCCGACCGTTCAATGGCAGCTTGATCCTCAGGCTGGCTACTGCCATGTCACCAGCAACGAGACGGGTAACGGGCTGCAGCTACATGAATTTCCCGAATTGAAAGTGCCGCTGGTGGCGGACATGACCTCCGACTTTCTTACCCGGCCGCTTCCGCTCGAGCGCTTTGGTCTGATCTACGCCAGCGCGCAGAAGAATCTCGGCGTGGCCGGGCTGTGCCTGGTGATCATCCGCAACGATCTTCTGCGAGCGCCTCCACCCGGCCTGCCAGCCGCGTTCAGTTATGCAATGCAGGCCGAGCAGCAGAGCCGCTTCAACACTCCGCCAACCTTCGCCCTCTATGTGACCGGGCTGATGCTGCGCTGGATACGACGCAACGGCGGCGTTCCGGCGATGGCTGCTGCAGCTCAGCAAAGAAGTCGCCTTTTGTACGGCTGCGTTGACCACAGCGACTTCTACCAATGTCCGCAATTCCCCGCAGACCGATCATCAATCAATGTCTGTTTCCAACTCACCGAGCCCGGCCTGACTGACACCTTTCTGACCCTGGCCGAGCGTAACGGCCTGGCCAACCTGCGCGGCCACGCTGCGATCGGCGGTATACGAGCAAGCCTGTACAACCCCATGCCTCTGAACGGAGTGGCGCGCCTGGTGGAATTCATGACTGATTTCGAGCGTAAGCATGGATAGCAGACGCACCCTGCACGCGTTACGCCGCTCATTGGCACAGCAGCTGTCACTAACTCTGGCCGATGTCGCCTGTCGTCTGCCGCGGACCGTGCCGAGCCGCCCCCTTACCGTGATGGGCCTGAGCTTTCCGTCCCACTAGGTATCGCCGCCGGCTACGATCGCAACGGGCGTCTCGCGCGGCGGGTGGCTGCGCTGGGATTCGGCTTCAACGAGATCGGTAGCCTGACCGCGGATGGATTAGCGCAACTGGAGCCGATATCTCGCGGCGAGGCACGCCTCGGAATAAACCTGACCCTGGATGCGCGACGATCAGCAGCGGATACCTGCGCCATGCTGCGCAAAGCCTGGCCCCATGCGGACTATCTGGTACTGAACCTGATCGGCCCGGCCAGCGCACCGCTGCTCTCTCATGCCGTGCGGCTGCGCAACCTCCTCGCTGCCCTACGTGAGGAACATCGACAGCTGAATCTGGAGGGCAAACGCCAGGTACCGCTGATAGCGAAGCTACGCTGCCTGCCAAAGCAGGTTCCCTTTTTGCTAGCCAGCATGTTGCTTGACCTCAAGTTCGACGGGCTGTTAGCTGCACATGATCCAGGACCACCAGCGACGCGCGAGCGCTACCGCGCCTGGCAGGACTCGAAACAACAGGCACTAGCTTGTGAACAGATCGAGAGCTTGCGGCGCTTTTGCGGCCAGGGCATGGCATTGATCTCTGTTGGTGGCATCCAGACGGCGAACCATTTGCAAGCGCGTATGGATGCCGGCGCCGAACTGGTGCAGGTTCACACAGCGCTGCTGCACCAGGGGCCGTGGCTGGCACGTCACCTGCTCCGCTGAGCGACAACTCTGTGGCAGAAACGACAACGCCCCGGACCAGCCGGGGCGTTGTCAAAGTGATCAACCGAGACAACCGGCCGATCATCGCTCATAAAGTCGCGATCAGAACCTTTCGATTTTCGCCGCGGCCTGCTGCTTTTGACGATAAGCCGCGAAGTCCTGCTGACCAATGCGCGAAGCCAGGAAACGCCGGTAGTTCAGCTTCTCTTCATCGGACAGTGCGGTTTCCGGCTCATTAACGCCATTTAGCCGAACCACGACGTAGTCGCCATTGCCCAAAGCCACCCCAGTGTAGTTCGGCTTGTCCTGTTGTTGCGGACGCGGCATGCGGAACACGGCCTGCAGCAGCGCAGGCGCAACACCTTCCTGGCTACGCGCTGCTGCTTCTACGGGCTGCCACTGACCATCGGGCTGCTTTCCGTCGCGCAGTTCAGCCAGTAGCTGCTCACCTTGGGTACGCGCCGTTTCGGCCGCCAGACTGCGCTGAAGCTGCACGACGATATCGTCACGCACGTCTGCGAGCGGGATTGCAGCAGGTTTCAGGTGCTCTTTGACACGCAGCGCGATGGAGGTCTCGGGGTCGAGTTCAATGACGCTACTGTTGGCCCCGTCCACCAGCACCTCATCACTGAAGGCTGCCTGGATGACCTGACGATTGGCAGCGATACCCTCACCGCCCTCTCTACCGAACGCGTTGGTAGTTTGCACCATCAGGCCAAGTTCCTGAGCGGGTTGCGTCAGATCGGATGCTTCGAATGCCGCATCTTCCAGCTGCTTGCTGATTTCGACGAAACGCTGCTCGACCTGCTGCGCTTTGAGCTCGCGCACCAGTTCAGGCTTCATGCTTTCGAAAGATGGAACCTCGGGCGACTGTACGCCGAGCAGCTTGATGATGTGCCAGCCAAATTCCGACTGGACCGGGGCCGAGACTTCTCCTTCGTTCAGCGCATACAGAGCATCTTCGAACGCAGGGTCATAGACGCCAGTGCCAGCAAAACCCAAATCGCCGCCTTCGTTGGCAGAGCCTGGATCTTGCGAAACCTCTTTGGCTATAGCAGCAAAGTCCTCGCCACCCTTCACTCGAGCAGCGATTTCTTCAATCTTCGCTTTAGCCTCTTCGTCGCTCAGCTCGCCGCCGGTTTCGATAAGGATGTGCGCAGCACGGCGCTGCTCGTCCAGATTGGCGATCTGCTGCTGATACAGGTCCTGCAGCTCCTCGTCGGACGCTTCGACCTGATCGAAGAACGACTCTTTCTTCAGCTCGACGTATTCGACGATGACCTGCTCGGGTGTGCGGAAACGGTCAGCGTTGGTCTCGTAATACTCTTCGATTTGCTCGTCACTGACTTCGATCGTCTCGTGCTGGGCGGGAATGGTGAGGGTTTCGAAATCGCGAGTCTGCATCTCGAGCCGAGCAAAGTTCTCGACCTGTTGATCGGTCACGAAACCGGTCCCGGAAATGCCGGCGCGCAGCTGACCGATCAGCATCTCCTGCTCAAGCAGCTGACGGAACTGAAGGCGGGAATAGCCCATTTGTTGGATGACCTGATCGAAACGGGCGGCACTGAAGGCGCCATCGACCTGGAATTCGGGGGTTTGCAGGATCAGTTGATCGAGCGCTTCGCGCGAGAAGGCGAAATCAGCGCTCTTGGCGCCTTGCAGCAGCAGCATACGATCGATCAGTGAGCCGAGCGCGGAATCACGCAGCAAGCGATCATCGAGCAGCGAGGCATCGAAGTCCTGGCCGAGCTGTTGGGCCAGCTGGCGGCGCTGCATGTTCATCGCCTGGTCAAGGTCGTAGCGGGAAATTTCCTCGCCGTTGACCTTTGCCGCAGTCTGGCTATTGCTGGCGGCGTTGAAAATGGCATCGAAGCCAGTCAGTGCCAGCAGCACCACAATGATGCCGATGATCGTTTTGGCTATCCAGCCTTGTGAATTGTCCCTGATGTTTTGAAGCATGCGACCCCCAGGAGTCTGCGGCGCGATGGGATGCGCAACACGGGTGGAAACCAGATAAAAGAAAGGCGCATCCAGGGATGCGCCTTCTCGGAGCTTTTGGAGCGGTTGGGCTTATTCCCCCAAGCCAGACTGCAGCAGGCCAGGCCTGCTCAACAACCGCCCCGAGCCAGAGCAGCGCAAGCTGACTGGCCGGGTAGAAAAACGCTTAGTTGACAGCGTCTTTCAGAGCCTTGCCAGCTTTGAAACCCGGGATCTTGGCAGCGGCGATATTGATCGGCTTGCCAGTCTGCGGGTTGCGACCAGTGCGCGCAGCGCGCTCCTTGACAGCGAAAGTACCGAAACCAACCAGTACCACGGAGTCACCAGCCTTCAGGGCACCGGTGACAGATTCGATCACTGCATCCAGCGCGCGGCCAGCAACAGCTTTTGGGATATCAGCAGATGCAGCGATAGCATCGATCAGTTCCGACTTGTTCACTCTAAGTCCCCTTATTTCTGTTGAGTCGTATCTTTAATTTTC
This sequence comes from Pseudomonas sp. E45-MNA-CIBAN-0222, assembly GCF_040310405.1. NCBI lineage: Bacteria > Pseudomonadati > Pseudomonadota > Gammaproteobacteria > Pseudomonadales > Pseudomonadaceae > Pseudomonas > Pseudomonas sp. E45-MNA-CIBAN-0222. The sequence continues at coordinate 319,379 of NZ_JBEOPU010000001.1, read as the reverse complement.
GGGTGTAAGCAAAGCGGTGCTAGATGGCTATGACACAAGAGGCCGATTAAACAAGGGCACCTGAAGTGTGTCAATGTGGCCTTCCAGACTAATGCGTGCTGATTCGCTCCTTGGAATCAGGCTCGCGCTTGTCGTCCTTTGCAACAATCTCGGGAGCCGCATCGGGCAAGGGCTCCGGCGCGTATTGCAGCGCAATTTGCAGGACTTCGTCAATCCACTTCACCGGTTTAATCTGCAGGTCTTGCTTAATATTTTCAGGAATCTCTTTCAGATCACGCTGATTTTCTTCCGGAATGATCACCGTCTTGATCCCGCCACGGTGTGCAGCAAGTAATTTTTCCTTCAGTCCACCAATAGCAAGCACTTGCCCGCGCAAGGTTATTTCACCGGTCATTGCGACATCTGCGCGCACGGGTATTTGAGTGAGCGCAGAAACGAGCGATGTGCACATGCCAATACCCGCACTCGGACCATCTTTCGGCGTCGCGCCTTCAGGTACGTGGATGTGAATATCCTGCTTCTCGTGGAAATCGGCGGCTAATCCCAGGCTTGTGGCGCGGCTACGAACCACTGTAAGCGCTGCAGTGATCGATTCGCCCATTACCTCACCCAGGGAGCCAGTCTTGGTCAGACGCCCCTTGCCGGGCACCACAGCAGCCTCGATGGTCAACAGTTCACCGCCGACCTGAGTCCAAGCCAGCCCAGTGACCTGACCCACTTGATCCTGCTGCTCGGCAAGACCATAGCGGAACTTGCGAACGCCCAGGAAGTGTTCGAGAGAGTCTGCATCCACGTTCACGTGGAAGCGCTTATCCGAAGCGTGCTCCTTGACCACCTTGCGGCAGACCTTGGCCAGCTGGCGCTCCAGGCTACGCACTCCGGCTTCGCGGGTGTAGTAGCGGATGATGTCCCTGATCGCAGACTCCTGAAAGGCCAACTCGTCTTTCTTCAGGCCATTGGCCTGGATCTGCTTGGGTGCCAGATAGCGCGTCGCGATGTTGATCTTCTCGTCCTCGGTATAGCCGGGGAGCCGAATGACCTCCATGCGGTCTAGCAGGGGCGCCGGGATGTTCATCGAGTTGGCAGTGCAGAGGAACATCACATCGGAAAGGTCGTAATCGACCTCAAGATAGTGGTCGTTGAAGTTATGGTTCTGCTCTGGGTCCAGGACCTCGAGCAGCGCCGAAGCCGGATCCCCACGCATGTCGCTGCCCATCTTATCGATCTCGTCGAGCAGGAACAGCGGGTTGCGCACCCCAACCTTGGTCATTTTCTGGATCAAGCGGCCTGGCATGGAGCCGATGTACGTACGGCGATGCCCGCGGATCTCGGCTTCGTCACGCACACCACCAAGGGCCATGCGCACGAACTTGCGGTTGGTCGAACGCGCAATGGATTCGGCCAGAGAGGTCTTGCCGACACCGGGCGGGCCAACCAGACAGAGTACCGGGCCCTTGAGCTTCTTCACCCGCTTCTGCACGGCGAGATACTCGAGAATACGGTCTTTCACTTCTTCCAGGCCGTAGTGATCGGCATCGAGCACTTCCTCGGCCTTGGTCAGGTCCAGGCGAACCTTGCTGGCAGCCTTCCAGGGCACGTTTACCAACCAATCGATATAGGTACGTACCACTGTGGCTTCGGCGGACATCGGCGACATCTGCTTGAGCTTGTTGAGCTCGGCTTGAGCTTTGGTATAGGCGTCTTTGCTCAGCCCAGCATTCTCGATGCGCTTCTTCAGATCATCGATTTCGTTATGGCCTTCGTCGATATCGCCGAGCTCTTTCTGAATGGCCTTCATTTGCTCATTCAGGTAGTACTCGCGCTGGCTGCGCTCCATCTGCTTCTTCACACGGCCGCGGATGCGCTTTTCCACTTGTAACAGATCGATTTCGGCATCCAGCAACGCCAACACGTGCTCGACTCGGGCCGGCAGGTCAGTGATCTCAAGAATCTGCTGCTTTTGCTCGATCTTCAGCGCCATGTGCGCCGCCATGGTATCCACCAGGCGGGCCGGCTCATCAATGCTGCTCAGAGAGGACAAAACCTCTGCAGGGACCTTCTTGCCCAGCTGAACGTACTGTTCGAACTGGCTGAGCAGGCTACGGGTGAACACTTCCGACTCGCGTGCATCGACTTCGGCTTCGTCGATCAGCGAAACCTCAGCGCGGCAATGATCGTCAACCTCGACAAAGCGCTCGATCACGCCCCGCTGCTCTCCCTCGACCAGCACCTTCACGGTGCCGTCTGGAAGCTTGAGCAACTGCAGTACGGTGGCCACGGTGCCGACGCGGTACAGCGCGTCCTCAGCGGGATCGTCATCGGCAGGATTCTTCTGCGCCAATAGCAGGATCTGCTTATCGCCGGACATGGCGGACTCGAGCGCTTCGATGGATTTTTCACGGCCAACGAAAAGCGGTATCACCATGTGGGGATAAACCACCACATCGCGCAGCGGCAAAAGGGGCAATTCGATGGTTGTCTTCATAAATTCAGCTCTACGACGGCCATACGGCGGTAAACGGACGGGCAATACCCTTGCAGCAAAGATGAGGGCACGCACCGCAAAAAACAAGGAGGCAGACCAAATGCAAAGGGGCCCGCAGGCCCCTTTGTTCGATCACGCGTCAGGCGCAGCCTTGGCTGGCGGTTCAGCGTTCTCGTAAATCAGCAGCGGCTGAGATGTGCCTTCGATCACGCTTTCATCAATGACCACCTTGCTGACATCCTTCTGCGAAGGAATCTCATACATGGTGTCCAGCAACACACCCTCGAGGATCGAACGCAGCCCACGTGCCCCGGTCTTGCGTTCAAGCGCACGAGAAGCAACTGCCTTCAAGGCATCCGAACGGAATTCCAGATCCACGCCTTCGAGTTCGAACAACTTGGCATATTGCTTGGTCAGCGCATTCTTGGGCTCGGTGAGAATCTGGATCAGTGCCGCCTCATCGAGCTCGTCGAGTGTGGCGATCACCGGCAGGCGACCGACGAACTCGGGAATGAGGCCGAATTTGACCAGGTCATCCGGCTCAACGGCGCGCAGAGCCTCGCCAATCTTCTTGCCCGGATCTTTGCTGCGCACCTCAGCGTTGAAGCCGATGCCGCCTTGCGTAGAGCGACCCTGAATGACTTTTTCCAGCCCAGCGAAAGCTCCACCACAAATAAACAGGATGTTGCGCGTATCGACCTGCAGAAACTCCTGCTGTGGATGCTTGCGACCACCCTGCGGCGGAACAGATGCCACAGTACCTTCAATCAGCTTCAGCAAGGCTTGTTGCACACCTTCGCCGGACACATCACGAGTGATCGATGGGTTATCCGATTTACGCGAGATCTTGTCGATTTCGTCGATGTAAACGATACCCATCTGGGCCTTCTCTACATCGTAATCGCACTTCTGCAGCAACTTCTGGATGATGTTCTCTACGTCCTCACCCACATAACCCGCCTCAGTGAGGGTGGTTGCATCAGCGATGGTGAAGGGAACATTGAGCAGACGGGCCAGCGTTTCGGCCAGCAGCGTCTTACCCGAGCCGGTAGGGCCGATCAGCAGAATGTTGCTCTTGCCCAGCTCGACTTCTTCTTTCTTGTCGCGCTGGTTCAGGCGTTTGTAATGGTTGTAAACGGCTACTGCCAGGATTTTCTTCGCGCGTTCCTGACCAATGACGTACTGGTCGAGAATGCCGCTGATCTCCTTTGGCGCAGGCAGTTTGTGCGCGTTGCTCTCGGCCTGAGCTTCCTGCACCTCCTCGCGGATGATGTCATTGCACAGGTCGACGCACTCGTCGCAGATGAAAACGGAGGGCCCGGCGATCAACTTGCGTACTTCATGCTGGCTTTTGCCGCAAAAAGAGCAATAGAGCAGTTTGCCGGAGTCCTCGCCGTTGCGGGTGTCAGTCATTCGATCGATCCAATCGGGAAGGCTTGAAACACAAGATGAAGGCAATCGTGGGCTTTTTCAAGCCCACGGAGCAGCCGCATATCGCTGGCTGTAGAGATTAAACCGCCATTTGACGCTGAGTCAGAACCTGATCGATCAGCCCGTACTTGACGGCGTCTTCTCCACTCATGAAGTTGTCGCGGTCGGTATCGCGGGCAATCACATCCATCGGCTGACCGGTATGGTGAGCCAGCACCTTGTTCAGACGCTCACGGATGGTGAGGATTTCACGCGCGTGAATCTCGATATCCGAAGCCTGACCCTGAAAGCCACCAAGCGGCTGGTGAATCATCATGCGTGAATGCGGCAGGCAATAACGCTTGCCAGCGGTGCCGCCAGTCAACAACAAAGCTCCCATGGAGCAGGCCTGGCCGATACAGATGGTCGACACGTCAGGCTTGATGAACTGCATGGTGTCGTAGATCGACATGCCGGCAGTTACCGAGCCACCCGGGGAGTTGATGTACAGATGAATGTCCTTCTCAGGGTTTTCGGCCTCGAGGAACAGCATCTGCGCGACAATCAGGTTGGCCATGTAGTCTTCGACCTGGCCGACCATGAAGATCACCCGCTCCTTCAGGAGACGGGAATAGATGTCATAGGCGCGCTCACCGCGTGCGGATTGCTCGATCACCATCGGGACCAGGCCGCCGGCGGCCTGAATGTCCGGAACTTGCATAAAAGGATTGCGGGACATGTTCCAACGATACTCCCTATGTCATGCCTTAAAAGACATAAGCCAGCACGAGGCTGGCTTATGTTTGTGCACTCGAATATGTGAAGAAATCAGGCAGCTTGCGGGGCTTCCGCAGGCTTGACAGCTTCTTCGTAGGAGACCGACTTGTCGGTCACCTTAGCCTGCTGCAGGACAGTATCTACAACTTGCTCTTCGAGCACAACCGAACGCACTTCGTTCAACTGCTCGTCATTTTTGTAGTACCAGGAAACTACCTGCTCCGGTTCCTGATAGGCAGAAGCCATCTCTTCGATCAGCTCGCGAACGCGAGCTTCATCGGGCTTCAGCTCTTTCTGCTTGACCACTTCAGCCACGATCAGGCCTAGAACGACGCGACGCTTGGCCTGCTCCTGGAAGAGGTCAGCCGGCAGCTGGTCAGGCTTGATGTTGCCGCCGAACTGCTGAACGGCCTGGACGCGCAGACGGTTCACTTCGTTGTCGATCAGCGCCTTGGGTACTTCGATAGGATTGCCAGCTACCAGACCTTCCATGACCTGGTTCTTCACCTTGGTCTTGATGGCCTGGCGCAGCTCGCGCTCCATGTTCTTTTTGACTTCGGCGCGGAAGCCTTCTACGCCGCCTTCCTGCACGCCGAACTGAGCGAAAAACTCGTCATTGAGCTCTGGCAGCTGCGGAGCGGCAATGCTGTTCACGGTAACGGTGAACTCGGCGGTTTTACCTGCCAGATCGAGGTTCTGGTAATCCTCGGGGAAAGTCGGGTTGATCACGCGCTCTTCACCGGCTTTGGCACCGACCAGGGCGTCTTCGAAACCAGGGATCATGCGACCCGAGCCCAGAACGAGCTGAGTGCCCTTGGCCGAGCCACCAGCGAAGGCCTCGCCGTCGATCTTGCCGACGAAATCGATGTTCAGCTGGTCGCCGTCTTCGGCAGCACGCTCGACGTTCTCGAAGCGAGTATTCTGCTTGCGCAGGATTTCCAGCATGTTGTCGACGTCGCTATCGGCCACTTCAGCCTGCAGGCGCTCGATCTCGATGGCTTCAAGGCCAGCGACCTCAAACTCTGGGAATACTTCGAATGTGGCGACGTACTCGAGGTCCTTGCCTTTTTCGAACACTTTCGGCTCGACAGACGGAGCGCCGGCCGGGTTCAGCTTCTCGGCAACGATGGCTTCATAAAAGGTCGACTGAATCAGGTCGCCCAGGGCTTCCTGGCGAGCCGCTTCTTCGTAACGCTGACGGATTACGCTCATCGGCACCTTGCCGGGGCGGAATCCAGGAATCTTGGCACGGCTGGCGGTCTGTTGCAGACGCTTGTTGACTTCGGTCTCGATGCGCTCGACCGGCACGCCGATGGTCATGCGGCGCTCAAGAGCGGAGGTGCTTTCAACAGAAACTTGCATGGATTTTCCTCGTTGCACAGACATAAGCCGGGCGTTCCGGCCCCAGAATGGGCAAGCATTCTAGTGGCTCGGTTGACATAAGTCACCCCGCCTGTCACACCGATCACGAAGCGCTTGTTGCCTAGGATGATCAGTGGAAGTCACGGCTGCGCACATCCAACCCACTTAATAGCGCAGTCAAGTCGGTCAGCCGTCCTGCTATCAGATGCCTGACACCATCCTGACTTTCCAGCTTGCCCTCCACCTGCAACAGTTGCGAACCGATAAGCGCTCGGCGCTGCCGCTCTGCCAGGTGGTGCCACACCACGACGTTGACCATGCCGAATTCGTCTTCCAGTGTCACGAAGATCACGCCACTGGCTGTTTGTGGCTTTTGCCTTCCGGTCACCAGCCCCGCCAGCCGTATCTGACGCCCGCTCGCCACGCCGATCAGGTCCTTGGACGCCAGGCAGCGCCTGGCCCGTAACGCCGTACGCAGCAGTTTCAAAGGATGCGGACCGAGAGTGGTTCCAAGCAGCTCATAATCGCTCTGCATATCTTCAGCCACGCTGGGCAGCGGCAGCGTCACTGCAGAATCCTGTGCCACCAGCCCGGCGAACAGTGGCATCTGCTCCTCGACACCAGCAATGGCCCAACGGGCTCTGTGGCGGTGCCCAACAAGGCCTCGTAGCGCGCCGGCATCGGCAAGCAGCTCCCGCGAACGCTGATCCAGCGCTGCGCGCCGACAAACATCTTCTATATCGACAAACGCCGCCTGCCGCCGGGTTAGTACCAGGCGTTGCGCGACCTCTTCGTTAAAACCACGCACCAGGCACAAGCCCAGCCGGATGGCTGCGTCGCCCTGCCCGCTACTTTCCAATGAGCACTCCCAGTCGCTGAAACGAATATCGACCGGGCGGATTTCAATGCCATGGCGCCGCGCATCCTGAAGGATCTGATCGGGGCTATAGAAACCCATCGGCCAGCTGTTGATCAGGGCGCAGGCAAAAGCCGCAGGTTCATGACATTTCAGCCAGCTGCTGGCGTAGGTCAGCAGGGCGAAGCTGGCAGCGTGGGATTCGGGAAAACCATAACTGCCGAAGCCTTTGATCTGTTCGAACAGGCGTGCGGCGAATTCAGCCTGGTAACCATTGGCGAGCATGCGCTCGGTCAGCCGCTGCCGGTGCGGCTCGAGCCCTCCATGACGCTTCCATGCCGCCATGGAGCGACGCAACTGATCGGCTTCGCCGGGTGTGTAATCGGCCGCGACGATGGCCAGCTCCATGACCTGTTCCTGAAACAGCGGAACACCCAGCGTTCGTTCGAGCACGGTACGAAGTTTTTCGGACGCATAGGTTTCCGGCTCCTCACCGTTACGCCGACGCAAATAGGGATGCACCATATCGCCCTGAATCGGTCCTGGCCGCACGATGGCCACCTGAATGACCAGGTCATAAAAGGTCTGCGGCCGCAGCCTGGGCAGCATGGCCATCTGCGCACGGGACTCGATCTGGAACACGCCGACGGTATCGGCGCGCGAGATCATGGCGTAGGTCGCCGGGTCCTCCTGTGGCAGGCTCGCCAGCGTCCAGCGCTGGCCTCGATATCGCTCGATCAGATCGAAGCAGCGGCGCAACGCGCTGAGCATGCCCAGCGCCAGAACGTCGACCTTGAGCAGCCCCATCAGGTCCAGATCATCCTTGTCCCACTGAATGATGGTGCGTTCAGCCATCGCGGCATTTTCTATCGGTACCAGCGTCTGCAGCGGCCGCTCGGAAATGACGAAACCGCCGGGATGCTGCGACAGATGACGGGGAAATCCCACCAGCTGGCTGGTCAGCACCAGCACCCGACGCAGTAACGGATTGTCCGGGTCGAAGCCCGCCTCGAGAAGGCGCTCAGGCGCTGGCGGCGCGCTGCTGTAGTGACCGCAGCAATCAGCCAGCGCACTGACCTGATCTGGCGGCAGACCCAGCGCCTTGGCCACATCACGCACCGCCCCGGCGCCGCGATAGCTGCTAACCACGGCGGTCAATGCCGCCCGCTCGCGGCCATAACGGCGAAAGATGTACTGAATGACTTCCTCGCGTCGCTCATGCTCGAAGTCGACATCTATATCCGGCGGCTCGTTACGCTCCTTCGATAGAAAACGGGCGAACAGCATGTGCTGCTGTGACGGATCCAGCTCGGTGATGCCAAGTGCATAACAGACGGTGGAATTGGCGGCAGAACCGCGTCCCTGACAGAGAATGCTGCGTTCGCGAGCAAAGCGGACGATGTCATGCACGGTCAGGAAATAGCTTTCGTAACCCAGCTCGGCGATCAACTGGAGTTCGCTTTCGATCCGCTCACGGGCGACCGCAGGAGTGCCTTCGGGCCAGCGCGAAAGCGCCCCCTGTTCCGTCAGATGGCGCAGCCATTGGGTAGCTGTCTGACCAGGCGGTACCAGTTCGTGGGGGTACTCATAGCGCAGCTCGCCAAGATCGAACCGGCAGCGCTCGGCAATCCTCAGCGTTTCATCGAGCAGCGCGGCTGGGTATAGCTCGGTCAGTTGATCCCGCGAGCGAAGGTGACGCTCACCATTGGGAAAAAGTCGCTGCCCGGTCTCGGCAACGCTGCAGTGATGACGAATGGCTGTCAGACAATCCTGCAGCGCACGCCGTCCGCGGGCATGCATATGGACATCGCCGGCAGCCACCAAGGCGATGCCGAAGGATTCAGCCAAAGCCCGACAATGTGCGAGACGCCGTGCGTCATCACTACCGTAGTGCAATTCGACCGCCAGCCAGAGGCGATCACCAAAGCGCTTACTGAGCCAACGACCATGGGCTTCGTTGTCATCGAGCTTGGGCAGCCAGAGTGCTAGAAGCCCCTGCGCCGACTGGTCGATATCCTCGCGCAGCAAGCGGTACTGCCCTTTCTGCGCACGCCGGCGTGCCAGAGTGATGATGCGGCAAAGATTCTGGTAGCCCTGAATGCTCTCCACCAACAGCACCAGCTTGGGGCCATCCTCGACCTTCATCTCGCTGCCGACGATCAAGGGCACACCTGACTCCTTGGCGGCCTGCCACGCACGCACGATCCCTGCCAGGGAGCATTCATCCGTAATGGCCAGCGCCTTGTAGCCATGCTGGCGAGCACGTTCGAACAACTCAAGTGCGCTTGACGCACCGCGCTGAAAGCTGAAGTTAGACAGGCAATGCAGCTCCGCGTAATCGGGCAGATTCATGCGAACCAACCCTGCAGCATCAGAGGGCCCGCCTCCCCGAACGCTCGATAGGCCCAGCCCTGCTGTCCAGAGCGGGTTTCGATCAGGAAGTAGTCACGTCGGATATCGTCCGCGTCCCACCAGCCGGACTCGATTCGCTCTGGACCGCCCAGAATCCGCACCTCATTCTCTTTCAGCTGCTTCGCCTGTGGGAGCAACCATCCGGGGCGCTGAGCAACGGATGCATGACTGCCCGAGCCATTCTCGGTAGCCAGCCGCCAGGCATGTTCTGGACGATGATCGTCCCGCGCATGCAACGCTAGAACCGCCTCCTCACCGAGGCGAGCCCGCAAACGCTCCCGCAGCTGCTGCCAGACCAGGCTACGTTGTGGGCGATCATCGAACAGCTCGCGGCGCTCAGGCACGAACACCGGTAAATCCTCAGCCACCAGTCGTAGCGCCTGCGTCGCACTCGGTAGCTGCAGGCGCTCCAGCCGCGCGCGTGCCAGCTCGAAAAGCCGCTCACTCTCGCGCTCCGGGCTCAGCAAACCCACATCGAGCCGGCTGTCCGCGGCTGAACGGTGCTCCATGTGCAACACGAAGCGCTCTACACCACAATCGCGACCGTGGAGAAAGGCAGCCAGATCCGCGCACAAGCGCCGCAGCGGAAACAACAGCGCCTGATTTGACTCGACATCGAAATTGAACTCCAGACGCTGCTCGAAACGCTCAGGCGGGAGGAAATAATCCAGCGCTATAGGTTGTTGCCCCAGCAGGCGGTCAAGTTGCAACAGCACTTCTGCAGTAAACCGTTTAGCCAGCCCCGCACGAGGCAGCGCTAACAACTGGCGCAGCGTGCGTATCCCCATGCGTTGACAGCTCCGGGCAGCGTCGCGCGGTAGACCGAGGCGCTCCAGCGAAAGCGGCATGAGCGTCTCGAGCAGGCTCTGTTCATCTACCACCAGGCCATCGTGAACATTTGCCAACACCCGTGCCGCAACGGGATTTGGTGCCACCACGATGCGGTGACGAAAGCCGAGATCGGTAAGCTCCTGACGCAATCTGGCCTCGAACCGCGGCCAGGGACCGAAGAGTGCAAGGCTGGACTCCACCTCCAGCAGCAAGGCGCGTGGATAGAACAGACTGACATGCGAGCTGAAGCGATAGGCCCAGGCCGCCAGCAAGCGCTCCGAACGCTCTATTTCGCGAGAGTCGTACTCAACCCGGATGAAGTCTCGCACCAGAGCCTGTGCCGCAGTCAGCGTCATGCCCGGACGTAGCCCACGCTGGCGTGCCGGCACGTTGACTGCTTGCAATAGCCTTCGTTGCGCGCCGCCGGTGATCATGGCCAGCGGTGCATCACCAATTTCTTGCGCGCGCAGCACCCCGTCGAGCGCCAGTTGCGGCAGAACAATGCAAGCCCAGCGCATCGCGTCAGGCCCCTTCGGCCAGAGCAAACGAGGTCTGAGGCACGACACCACCCCTGCATTTGAGTAGCCGCAGCCATCCAGGCGGCGTATCCAGCACAAGACGCAATGCCGCCGGCGACGGATTGACTGCTTCACTGACATCACGAAGAGCAAAACCCAAACTGTCTCCGCTTTCGGCCGCCACCTGCAGGCGGCGCATGCCGCGGTCGTCCGCACGCTGTGGCCAGCACAAGACGGCCGCACAGCATCCGGAACGCAGACATTGCTCCGCCGCCCACAACACTTCCTTGCCGGTCGCCTGGATGATCACCATATGCTGCAAGTCGACACCGGCTGCCAGCCATGCTGCCGGGTAAGGAATGAAAGGCGGCGCCACCAGCACGACGCGCTGGCCGGCAGCAGTAAGGCGGGCAATGGTTGGCCACAGCAAACGTAGCTCCCCTGCCCCGGCTGCGGGCATCAGGATCTCGGTCAGTGCAGCTTGCGGCCAGCCGCCCGAAGGCAGACGCCTGTCCAGTTGAGCATGGCCTGTCGGCTGCGCCCCGGCGGCGGGCGCAACTGGCTGGCCGCGCCATATGCGACGCTGATCGAGCAGGACCTCAAGCGCTGCGACCGTTCCCATCAGGCGAACCTCGATACCAGCGTTCGCCTAGGGAATGCCTTAAGAACGAAAGAAATGAATGCACTGCACACGGAGTTCACCTCATGAATACTGTCTATTTATACAGTATTCAAGTGGGCGATACCATGTCACTCATCGAGCGGTTCCAAAGAGCCGCTAGCCTTGCACCAGCCGCTTCATCCAGTCGAGCAGTACCGTGGGAAGCAGGTCCGGACGCGGCAACAGCGCATAGCGGGTCGCGCCGAATATCCGCGGCAGGTAGGCGCTGGCCTGCCGGTCGATGGTCAGACAGAACGGCGATATGCCTTGCAGCGCAGCTTCCAGAACCGCCTGGCGAGTGTCCTCGACTCCGTATCGGCCTTCGTAGTCATCGTTGTCGCTGGGCTTGCCATCGGACAACACCAGCAGCAGCCGACGGGCCGCCGGTTGGCGCATGAGGCTGGCACTCGCATGACGGATAGCCGCACCGCAGCGGGTGTAATGCTCCGGCTCCAGGGAGGCGATGCGTAGCGCCACCTCCTGGCCATAAGCCTCCTCGAAGGTCTTGATATCGCGGACCACCACCGCTTCCCTGCCCTGCCCTGAAAATGCCTGGATCGCGTAGGGCGCACCCAGGCTTTGCAGCGCGATGCTCACCAGCAACAGGGCTTCGCGCTCGACATCTATCACGCGTCGCCCCTGGGAAATCCAGCTGTCCGTCGACCCGCTGACATCGATGAGCAGCAGGATGGCCAGGTTCCGCTCCGCGCAACGTTGCGTGCGGTACAGACGGTCGGTCAGCCCGCTACCCGCCCGCAGATTCGCTAGCGCATCGACATAGGCATCCAGATCCAGCTCGTCTCCATCGACCTGACCGCGCAACCAGGCCCGATGGGTGCGCAGCAATTCGAAACGGCGACGAATCCCCTCCAGCAATCCTCGATGGGACTCGAGCGTTTCCGCTACCCAGGCTGGATTACCCGGCGGAGCTGCGCGTACCTGAACGAGGGCGTTCTGCTCGCGGTAATGCTGCGTGCGGTAGTCCCATTCCGGATAGGCAATCCCTCGTTGCGCAGCCGAAATGTCGGGCGCAAGCACGGTAGCCGAAGCGTCAGGAGGATCATCAGCCAGCAGCACCTCTTTGGGTCGCCCAGGCGAAGCCACCAGGCGCGCCTGAGGAAGATCGCCGAGCATTTCACCGAACAGCTCGGCATCCGCATCGTCCCGATCGATGGGCCGCTGCAAGCCCATCGGGTCTTCCGCATGGGGATGGGGCTCGTCCAACTGGATCATCAGTGGTCCGCTTTCCTCCGATTCATCCTCATCGGGGCGCGCCTGACGAATATCGGGTCGCCGTTCGAGCCGCACGCTCTGCGGCGCCGGCTGAGTGGGGTCGAGTGAAGCCTGGGCAGCGACCGTATGCTGCTGATGGCGCATCGCAGGAGCCAGCAACGTTCCGGTCCACCAGTCCGCGAACAGCGGCTCCTGGCCGATGCGTCCTCCAGAAGCAGGTTCCAACGCCCATTCGGCCACCAATCGAGTCGCCCACTCGCATGAGGTTTCTGGCGTAGGCGATTGCGGAAAACCATCCGCTTCGCCCACCAACAGCGCTCGCACGCGAGCCTCCAAAGGCCGCCGTGCCGAACCGAATGCACTCAGCGGTGGACGACGCGCGAGTGCGCAGGCCCGCAATGCCTGCGCCGAGTCGGCAAGCCCTGGCATTTCCTCTAACAACTCGCGCTCGGCCGCATGGGCTTCCAGCAGGTGGTACAGCGCACCAGCCAGTGGCGGCAGACTGCGCCATTGGGGCAGTGCACAGCCCCGGCGAATACGCATGGCCTGCTGCAAGGCCATCACTTTGTAGAGAGTCGATGCAAGTGTGCGATCAGGGATATCCAGCGTGCGCGGCAACCAGATACTCGCACCATCGGTTGCCGGCACTGCCGCGAGTCGCTGCGGCCTGGGACTTCGGCCGAACCAGTCTGCCAGCAAGGTCGGTCGTGCCGGCGGCTGGGCGATACGCAGCCGATAGCTGTTGCCGAATACTGCCGCCAGTAGCAACTCCAGGCGCTCAGCCACTTCGCTAAGGGGCAGACTTGCCGGTGCGTCCGGCGCTGGGCTGTAGCGGCGCCAAAGGCGTTGGGCGAAGACCGTCGCATGCCGCGCAGCGTCGGTAAGAACTTCTTCGGCTTCGGCCATGGTCTAGATGAATGTTCCGTCGACCAGATCGCGCATCGCCCCGACCAGCGCTTCGTCGTCCGAAAGGGGCGAGACGATTGCCGCCAGGCAAGCTTCCCGAACTGCTATGCCATCGGCGCAAAGTGCGCCTGCGGCGATCAGCAGGCGGGTGCTGGGCACCTCGGCCAAGCCACGGTCACGCAGCGCTCGCAGCCTGCGCGCCAGCGTGACCAGGGCGCGCGCGGTCGGTGCATCGACACCACTTTCGCGCTGGACGATCCTCGCCTCCTCCTCTTCGCCCGGGAAATCCAGATCCATAGCCACGAAACGCTGACGCGTGCTTGGCTTGAGGTCCTTGAGCATGCGCTGGTAGCCCGGGTTGTAGGAGATCACCAACTGAAAGCCTGGTGATGCCATCAGCAACTCACCGGTCTTGTCGATCGGTAACAGGCGCCGGTGATCGGTCAAGGCGTGCAGGACGACCACGGTGTCCTGCCGCGCCTCGACAACTTCATCTAGATAGCAGATGGCCCCCTCACGTACAGCTCGGGTCAGAGGGCCGTCCTGCCAGACAGTGCCGTCATGGCGAATGAGGAAGCGCCCGATCAGATCGCTGGCAGACAGATCATCGTGGCAGGCCACCGTGATCAGCGGCCGCCCCAGCTTCCAGGCCATATGCTCGACGAAGCGGGTCTTACCGCAGCCGGTCGGCCCTTTGAGCATGACCGCCAGACCGCGCGCATGGCAGCGCTCGAACATCGCGACCTCATTACCGCTCGCTACGTAGAACGGCGCCTCCTCACTTGCCTGCGCCAATGGCGGATATTCGGGCACCGTCACGTCGGGCGCACCTCCGTCTCTGCCAGCACAGGCTCCGTATCGTTCAGGACGAAGCGTGGCGTGTAGCGGAAGAAGTCGTAGATGAACAGCGCAACGCCCACCGTGAACAGCGAGGCGGTGGCGATGAGCATCACGAAATGGATCTGGATCTTGAGCTGCGCATCCAGATAGCCCATGCCCATGATCCGCTCCAGATAGACCTGTGCAATGCCGGCCGTGGCGAACGACAGCGTCATACCGAACATGCCGGTGATCTGCAGCCAGAACGCCCAGTAGCCCAGCGCAGTGCCCTGCTCCCGGCGCCCGGCAGTCAGCGATGGCAAGGCATAAGTGATCATCGCCATGACAATCATCGCGTAGGCCCCATAGAACGCCGCATGGCCGTGCATGGCAGTGATCAAGGTGCCGTGGGTCCATTTGTTGACGCTCGGCCAGGTGTGCGCCAGGCCCAGCAGCCCGGCGCCGAACAGGGAGAACAGCGCGCTACCGATCGTCCAGTGCAGCGCCAGTGTATTCGGGTGCGCCAGCCCCGAGCGCCGCATGGCGCCGTAGGCATAGGCGGCCATGCCGACGAGTGCGAGCGGCTCCAGCGCGCTGAAGAACCCGCCGATCGGCAGCCAGTAGGTCGGTACGCCGACCCAGTAATAGTGGTGTGCCGTGCCGAGGATGCCGGCAATAAACACCAGGCCGACAATCACATACAGCCACTTCTCCATGACTTCCCGATCCGCACCGGACAAGCGGATCAGCAGGTAGGCCAGGAAGCCGCCCATGATCATCATCCATACGCCTTCAACCCAGAGGTGAATCGTCCACCAGCGATAGAAGATTGAAACCGTGTAATTCTCGTAGTGCAGCAATGCCGGCAGATACAAAAGCGCAGCACTGACGAAGCCGATCATCAGCACCGCCTCGGTCGTGGTGAAGCGCCCCGATTTTCGGATCGTCATGCCGATGTTATAGAGGAAGATCAGCATGCAGATGACGATGACGATCTTGTGCGGCAGCGGCTGTTCGAGCAGCTTGTTGCCGGTGCCATAGCGGAACAGGTAGCCGATGATTGCCGTAACACCCATCAGCGTCCAAAGCACCAACTGCACATAGGCCAGCTTGGTGCTGTGCAGCTCAGCGCGGGACTCCTCAGGAATCATCCAGTAGGTCGCGCCCATGAAGCCGGTCAGCACCCATACGATCAGCAGGTTGGTGTGGATCACCTTGGTCACGTCGAACGGCAGGATGTACAGCAGCGGGTCCGGCCCGATGTATTTGGTCGCCGACAGCAGGCCGAACACCAGCTGCAGGCCGAACAGCACCATCGCGACGGCGAAGTACCAGTAGGCGACCGATTGGGACTGATAGCGCATCGTAGTTTCCCCTTAAAGCGAACGTGGGTCGGGCCGAATTAGGCTTGGCCGTACGCGTGTCACTTGAGTGTTTCGAGATAGGCCGTCAGCTGATCGATCTGCTCGTCCGTCAGGCTCTTGTCATAACCCGTTGGCATGAATGACGTGCCGTCGGCTGAGTACATAGCGCCGGGAATGATGTGCGCACTAGGGTCCACGATGGACTCGCGAATATAGCCGCGAGCATCGCTGGCCTGGCCCTGGTAGTCGGGAGATGCCACGATCTCCGCCGCACGGGTGGCAAGCCCTGCCAGCGTCGGTCCTGCCATGTTGGCCCCGGGCGCGATGGAATGGCAGGCATTGCAGGCGGGTACCGCCGCTCGGAAAACCTGCTCACCCAGTGCTCGCTCGTCATCGTCGGCATCCACCGGGCGCGCGCCCGCCGGCAGGTCGTCACGCTGCCCACCACCAGTGTCGGCACCCGGAACGAAGCTACCGGTGACCAGGATCGGTCGAGGTGGCCAGCCCTGGTTATCTACTTTGCTCACCCAGTCGAGAAAAGCGATCAGATCGCTGATTTCATCTTCGGCCAGATCCTGCTTGGGCATCAGGCGACGATGGATCTTCTCGTCATAGAACTTCGATGGATCGCGCATATAAGCCTTGAGATAAGGCTCACCGCGGTGCTGGGTGATCTTGGTCAGATCAGGCGCGTAGTAGGCCCCCTCACCGAACAGCGTGTGGCAGTTGATGCAGTTGTACTTATGCCAGACATCCATCCCGTGTTTGACCTCCGCGGTGATGTTCTCGGCATTGGTCAGTTTTGGAAACTGCCGGTGACTGTCCACTGTCAGCCCGATGAACACGAGCGTGGCCACACCGGTTGCGGCAATCGCGAAGAGCCTCGCTTGGCGGTTGTTCATGGCGTGCCCTCAGACATTGATGCCTGTCCAGTGAATGAGCGTCATCGTGAACGCGTAGAGCATTGCGCCAAACATCAGCGCGAGTACGACAACACTCAGAATCTTCAATGGGCCATATAACTTTCGAGCCTGCATGCCTTCTCCTTTGCAGCATCAGCTGCAGTATGGGAAACCGCTCTCAGTGCCCGGAATGCGGGTCAATCGGTTCGGGGCTGGAAAAGATCGAAGCGTCCGCATCGCCCTTCACCGTCAACACACCCATCAGGCCTTTCTCTGCGCGCGACAAGGCGTGGTCCACCAGGATGTACTTGCCTGGGTAGTCCGCGACGAACTCGACCATGGTGGCGCCGCCGGCCGGCACGAGGGTCGTCTGCACATCCGTCAGTGGCGGGCTGGTGAGCGACCCCTGATCGAAGACCTTGTCGAAGATTTCACCAATCACATGGAAGCTGGAAATCAGGTTCGGGCCGCCGACACCAAAGAAGATGCGTACTCTGTCACCGGTGTTGACTTCCATCTTATGGATACTGGTGAGAGCGTCCTTCGAACCATTGAACATCAGATGTTGCGGCGTCTCGCGCAGTAGCATGTCCAGCGAGAACTCATGCAGCCCGCGGGCTCCTCTCGGGTTTGCCGTGTACAGCTCGCCCTGCATCACATAGAACTCGTGGTCGACCTTCGGTAGCCCGCCCTCGGGCTCGACCAGAATCAACCCATACATGCCGTTGCTGATGTGCTGCGCAACCATCGGTGTGGCGCAGTGATAGACGTAGAGGCCTGGCTGTAACGCCTTGAAGGTGAACGAACGGGTCTGCCCAGGCGCAACCTGAGTGACCGCGGCGCCGCCACCGGGTCCGGTCACCGCATGCAGATCGATGGAATGAATATGCGCACTGTCAGGCTCGTTGCTGAGATTCAACGTGACGGTATCGCCCTCGCGAATGCGCACCATCGGCCCGGGCACCGTGCCGTCGAAGGTCCAGAACTTGTAGGTGCTGCCATCGCTCAACCGCCCCTCCTCCTCGGTGGTCCGCAAGTCGAGGGTGATGCTCTTCGGTTCGCGACTGCCGACCGGCTCACCGACCTGTGTCGGGTCCTTGGAAAGGTCCTTGCCCTGTTCGACGACCGTCTCTGGGCCATCTCCAACGATGAACTTCCCGAACATACCGGCGGCCTTGTGCCCTGGAAGCGTGCAGTAATACTCGAAGGTTCCACTTTTGGTAGCGCGAAACACGATTGCAGTCGCGGAACCCTTCCCGGAAATCTCACCGGAGCCGGCATCGAATTCCGGCACCGCTATGTCATGAACCGCGCCGTCGCCGTTTATCAAGTTGATTTGCACCACGGCGCCTTCGGGAACCCGTAGTTCGGGGTTCACTTGCCCACGAGTAGGGCCGGATTCACTAACGTAAACGAGCTTTCCGTCAGCAATATCCGTCCTCAATGTAATCGTGACGTCGGGTCGATAACTTACATCGCTACTGGATTTCGTCTGCGCCCAAAGGGCAGTAGGTAAAACAAGCAACGCGAGCAATAAGGCTATTGATAAATGACGCATGCCTGGCCTCTTGAGCAACGAGTTAATCTCGATCGGCAGTCTAGCCACAGAAATAAGTCACGTCAGATTGAGAATTCGCCACCCATTTCAATCTATAAAAATATATTGAGAAATAGCGCAAAATAAGTGATTAAGAATTAATCCCCCGATAGGTGGAAATGTTTTGAATCAATGCCGTAGGCTTGTATTGATGGGCTTTCACGAACATAGGATTAATACTTTCGTGAAAAATGAAGTCACGAAGACCAAGAAAAGTGCCGACAGACGGTATGCTTGGGGTTCCACTTGCGGCGCTGTAAGCGACGAAATTAAAGGTTATAGAATCGCTAAAATTACAGCGCAGCACTTTTGTAGAAAACCGGATCGAGATCGGTTTTTATTTCGTGCTGAGAACACCATCACACCGAAAAAATGTCATAAGCTCCAACTAATCTGTTGAATGCAATTTTGCAAAGAAAAATAACCAAGGCTCACTGATTTCGGTTCTGCCTTTATGCATTCGTTTTTTCAACGGAATAGATGGCTCTGCAAGAATGTACGGATGCATCATCGCTACCGTCGTCAGCAGTGCATTACATTTGCGCCCCAAGAGTTTGGGCGATAACGTTACGGCTCACCTCGCTCTGACCTCTTCGATCATGACCAAGCTCCGCTCCTGCCCGGCACTGCAGCTGGACAATCAACTTTGCTTCGCATTGCATTCAACCTCGCTGCTGATGACCAAGGTCTACAAACCCATGCTCCAGCGAATTGGGCTGACCTATCCGCAATACTTGGCCATGCTGGTGCTTTGGGAAGAGGACGGCATCACCGTTGGTGACATCAGTGCGCGTCTGTTGACTGACCCAGGTTCACTGACACCGCTACTGAAACGGCTTGAGGCTGAAGGTTTTATCACCCGGACCCGACGCACCGACGACGAGCGCGTAGTCGAATTACGACTGACCGAGAAGGGTCGCGCTTTGCAGGCAGAAGCCGAGTGCTTTCCCACGAATATCCTTGGTGCAAGCGGTCAGTCCCCTGAAACCATCGCTGCGCTGAAGGACCAGATTGTCGCGCTGCGCAGCGCGCTGCAAAAGCTGGTCTGACGTCCGCTCGTCGCTGCCCCTATTCGAGTATCCCAAACCGCCCCGAAAATACCTTGCGCGCCAACTAAATCAAGCATACCTTCTTCAGCTAATTACTTTGCGCGCAAAGTATTATCACAAGGCATCCACGGAGAAGACCATGCAATCCATCCAAGCTCTCTATACCGCTACCGTAACCACCACTGGAGGTCGCGACGGCCGAGCCTTATCGTCTGACGGTGCATTGGATGTCAACCTCAGCACTCCTCGCGAGCTGGGTGGCCAAGGCGGCGAAGCGACCAACCCGGAGCAGCTGTTTGCGGCCGGGTACTCGGCTTGCTTCATCGGGGCAATGAAGTTCATCGCGGGCCAACAGAAACAGGCGCTGCCGGCTGAGACCGCCGTTACCGCCAATGTCGGTATTGGCCAGATCCCCGGGGGCTTCGGCCTGGAAGTCGAGCTGCAGATCAGCCTGCCTGGGCTTGACCGTAATCTGGCTCAAAGCCTGATCGACGCGGCGCATCAGGTTTGCCCCTACTCCAATGCAACGCGCGGGAATATCGACGTGCGGCTGGTGTTGAAGTGACCGTATAGCGAAAACCAGCGAACAGGCGCCCAGATAAGCCTGAAGGAATTACCTAGGCGCCCCCTGTTTCAAATGGGATAACCGGAATGTCATCGCGGTGCTTCTGGTGAGATTGCAGGGCTCATCCAGAACCGCGCCCCACTCCGCAATTACCTACATCCGCAATATGTAACCTGACCTGACCTGACCTGACCTGACGCATGCGTCTGCTGACTGCCAATCTGTCGAGCAGTGAGCATCACGAGCAGAACGTCTGATCGCTCATCGCGATATCGCATTCAGTCACCCACCACTACACCCGACATGCGTATGGGTTTGCGGCAAGGCTACCTTTCCGATACCTACCCTGCTTCACCCAGCTAAGCACCAGTGGGGTCTCGCTCGCCTCATTGTCGTTATGTTATAACGTGTTTCTGATATCGACATTGTACTTCCTGAAAGGACGGACTCATGAAACCAGGTATCCATCCCGACTACCGCCCAGTGCTGTTTCACGACACCGCGGCGGACGTCTTTTTTCTGATCGGTTCGACCGCCGACACCAATCGCACCCAGCAGCACACGGACGGCAATACCTACCCGTATATCGCGCTCGATGTTTCCAGTGCGTCGCACCCGATCTACACGGGCAAACAGCGCAAAACCACCACCGAAGGCCGCATTGCCGGCTTCAACAAGCGCTTCGCCGGTTTCGCGAAAAAGAACTGATGCACCCTCGGATGCAAAGTCGCCCTGCCGGTGCGGCTTGCATCGCTACACCCAATCAGCCAAGGAAGATGATTAGATGTCCCGCCGTTTCAGCACTCCTGATCTTTGCTCCCCAGCTCGACTTTTCTCCGTGCTGGCTTGCCTGCCTTTGGCAGCGCTGGGCGCCGACAACGCGCTGCATCTGGAGCCCACCGTCGTCACTGCAACCTCTACGGTGCGTCAGCTGAACGATGCGCCGGCGAGCGTTACCGTCATCACTCACGACGAATTGACCCTACGCCCGGTTCAAGATCTGGAGGATGCCCTGCGTGGCACGCCAGGTTTGCAATTCACCGGCATCGGCATGACTCGCCGCGGTGTGAGCATTCGCGGCATGGGGAGCGAGCACACGTTGGTGCTGGTGAATGGACAGCGCATCAATACCGCCGGCGGCGCCGTCGCCCATGCCGATTTCGATCTAGGCTGGGTTCCGGTGGAGGCCATCGAGCGAATCGAGGTGATACGCGGGCCGATGTCCTCGCTCTACGGTTCCGAGGCGCTTGGTGGTGTGGTCAACGTCATTACCCGTCGCAGCACGGACGCCTGGCATGGTGCGGCACAGCTCAATGGTGGCGTGCGCGAGGATGATCGGGGCGGCCAGACGCACCAGCTGGGTGTGTATACCGGCGGCCCGCTGATACCTGATGTGCTGGGCCTGTCACTGAGCGGCGAGACGCGGCGACGGCAGGAAACGCCCCTACATCGTGATGCAGCCCTGTCGGAAATCGAAGGCCGTGATGCCCATAGCGGCAGCGTCTCTCTGAGCTGGACGCCAGACGCCGCTCAGCGAATCGACCTAACCTACGCCAACGGGCTGGAAGATCGCTGGCGCAATACGCGCCGTGCAGGTGCTAGGCCTGTCGACTACGAGTCCAGCGATCGCATCGAGCGCGAACGATTCTCCATCGCCCATAGTGGTGATTGGTCGTGGGGCGCCAGCTCGCTTCGCGCCTATCGCAACACCCTGGAGCGTAACAACCGTTTTACCAACGATGTCATTCCCACTTCGCCGCGCCAGGAACTCACCGACGATATCGTCGACGGCAGCCTGAGTATGCCGGTGGCCGACATGCACCTGGTGACGCTCGGTGGCGAATGGCGCAACGAGCAACTGGAGGACGGAGGATTCGCTACCGGCGATGCGAGCATCATTCATCGCGCGTTGTTTCTGCAGGACGAAATCGAGTTCGATCCTTCCTGGTCGCTGGTACTGGGGAATCGTTTTGACCGCCACGAGGAATATGGCTGGCACAACAGCCCGCGCGCCTACCTCGTCCATCACGTCAACGATGAACTGACGATCAAGGGTGGCGGCGGCCGCGGCTTCAAGGCGCCATCGCTCAAGCAGCTGTCGCCAGGCTATTCGGCCGTTGGCGGCGGCGGAATGTTCACTATTTTCGGGAATCCAGACCTCGAACCCGAAACGAACACCACCTATGAGCTCAGCGCAGACTACCAGGCGAACGGCTGGTCGCTGAATGCTGGGCTGTTCCAGAACAACGTTCGCGGCCTGATCCAGACCGTGTGCGTGGCGATCTGTGGCCAACGTGGCCGCGAGATACGCAACTACGATAACGTCGACAAGGCGCGTATTCGCGGCCTCGAGCTGGGTGGCGGCCTGGATCTACCAGCCAACCTGCGCTGGGATCTGAACTACACCTATCTGGACGCCATCGACCGTAGCGGCGACCGCAGGCTGGGTGATCGCGCTCGGCATCTGGCCAACACTCGAATGCAATGGACACCGAACGCCCGCTTTACCGGGCAACTGCGTGGCGAATACGTAGGCAGCCAGCTGACCTACTCCAGCAATACCGCCTATGCAGTGCCGGCCTACAGCCTGTGGCACCTGGAACTGACCCAGCGCATCACCGAAAATCTCAGCATTCGAGGCGGCATCGAAAACCTCACTGACGAAGACTTCAGCGATGTGTCCGACAATTTCGGCTTCGCCGAACCCGGCCGGACTTACCACGTCGGCGTGAATCTGAGTTTCTGATATGCACTGCCTGATCCAAACCAGCCTGCTCATCCTGGCGCTGGCCGGCTGGGGTGCGCTTGCCTTTGCCGAGCCAGCGCAGTCGGGGGCGCTTCGGGTACAGGTCGTGACAACCGACTTCGTGCTGCAAGGCAAGCTCGATCGGCTTGCCAGCTGGGCGAACGAATCGGGCGTTACGCTGAGTAGTACGCGGGTATCCTCTGCCGCCTTCGCTAAGGGGCTGGACGAAACTGCTGCCCTACTGATCCTGGATACGCCTAGGCCCGCCGACCTAAGCGCCGTTCAGCAGGCTCTCGGCGACCGACTCAGCGCGAATACTACACCGTGGATACGCGTAGGCGGTGGCGCCCCCGCGTCCGGTAACTTGCCCGCCGCCGAGGCGAGGCTGCTGATCGGATACTACGAAAACGGCGGCGAGCAAAACCTGCGAAACCTGTTCGCTTACCTTCGCGCCCGGCACGACGGAGCTGAAAATGAATCCATTGCGCCCCCGACCGAGCTCGCCAGCACGGGTTTCCACCATCCTGATGCACCTGGCCCATTCGAAGTTCTGGACGATTATCTAGCCTGGGGCGCCGAACGCTGGGCGCCCCAGGCACCGCGGGTAGCGTTCGCGATCCATCGCGGTGCGCTGGTCGACGGCCAACTTCAGCTGATCGATGAGCTCATCCGCCGTAGCGAGGCCCGTGGTCAGGCACCGTTGGCATTCTGGGTGGATGACAAAGACCCACAAGCGCTTAGCAAGGTTCTCGTGCCGGCTCGCAGTGAGATATTGGTCAACCTGCAGCACATGCAGAACGGTACAGCTCGACAGGCGGAATTCCTGGCGCTAGGCATCCCCGTGTTATCGACTCTCACCTGGCGCGAGGGGGACCGGGCACATTGGCGAGCCTCCAGTAGCGGGGTAACGCCACGTACCGCCGCGACGATGCTGACCGTACCGGAAAGCTGGGGCATGACCGATCCACTGGTGATCGCCGCTATCGAGAATGGCGAGCCTACGCCGATCCCGGAGCAGCTCGAGGCCCTACTCGGCAAGGTCGCCAGCCTGTCTCGTCTTCGCCGGCTGACTCCAGCCGAAAAGCATCTGGCCGTGATGTTCTGGAACCACCCCGACGGTGCAAAGAACATTTCCGCATCAAACCTGAACGTGCCGCGCAGCTTGGCGCGGCTCTCCTTGGCATTGCGCCAAACCGGTTATGACGTGCTGCCCAGCGATGAAAACGAGCTGATCGAAACCGCGCAGCGCTTGCTCGGCGGTTACTACCGCCCAGAAACACTGGATACATTGCTAGCTGACGGCATCGCCTTGACGTTGTCGTTGGACCAATACCAACGCTGGCTGGCAACCCTACCCGAACATGACCGCCACGCGCTGAACGAGCGCTGGGGTGATCCCGCGGCACATTGGGCATTGCGCGAGATCGATGGAGCACTGCACTTCGTGATTCCGGCCGCGCGCCTCGGTAAGTTATTGCTGCTACCGCAACCGCCGCGGGCCGGCCGCCCGGGCGAGGCTTATCACGACAGCAAGATCCCACCGGACCACCTCTATCTGGCGGCTTATCAGGCGCTGCGAGTCGGCTTCAAGGCCGACGCACTGATCCACTTTGGCACTCACGGGACCCAGGAGTGGTTGCCCGGCAAGGATAAAGGGCTGGCGGCCGGCGACTACCCCTTCCTGGCGCTAGGCGACCTGCGAGTGTTCTACCCCTATATTCAGGACAATATCGGCGAGGCGATTCAGGCACGTCGTCGCGGTCGTGCGGTGATCATCAGTCACCAAACGCCGCCTTTCGCCCCAGCCGGTCTTTACGACGAGCTGCGAGAGCTGCACGCACTGATTCACGAATACCAGCAACTCGATCAGGGCGCGGTACGCGACGCCACTGTCGAGCGTATCCGGCAGCTAGCGCTGCAAAGTCGAATGCTCGATGATCTGGGCTGGAACGAAGAGCGAACGCACACCGAGCCAGACGGCTTCCTTCAGGCGCTGCACGATAGATTGCACGACATGGCCGAGGCGAATGTGCCACTGGGCCTACACACCTTTGGCGAAGCGGCGTCGCCAGAGCACCGCCTGGCCACAGTGCTACAGCAGCTGGGACCGCCGTTTCTGCAGGCGCTGAAGCTGAGCGAAGATGAACCGCTGGCCGAAGACTTCACAGGTCTGCAAAAGAGTCTGCCCTACCGCACCCTGCAACGCTTTCTTCGGAATGGCGAACAAGCTGGTTCGATCAATGACCCAGGTCTGCGCGAACAAATCGTGCGAGCAATCGATCTGGACGCCAATCTGGCCGAGACGGGTGAAATCGAAGCACTGCTGGCCGGCCTGGCCGGCGGCTTCATTGCCCCCGGCCCCGGCGGCGACCCGGTACGCAACCCAGACGTACCAAGCGGGCGCAACCTGTACGCGTTTGAAGCAGACAAACTACCGACCCGTACAGCATACGAGGCCGGCGGCAAGGCATTGGAGCAGCTGCTTGCGAGCTACCGGAAGGAACACGAAGGCGAGACGCCGCAAAAGCTTGCCTTCAGTCTGTGGTCGTCGGAAGCCATGCGCCATCTCGGCGTCCTCGAAAGTCAGATCCTGTATGCCCTGGGAGTACGG
This sequence comes from Pseudomonas sp. E45-MNA-CIBAN-0222, assembly GCF_040310405.1. Classification (NCBI taxonomy): domain Bacteria; kingdom Pseudomonadati; phylum Pseudomonadota; class Gammaproteobacteria; order Pseudomonadales; family Pseudomonadaceae; genus Pseudomonas; species Pseudomonas sp. E45-MNA-CIBAN-0222. The sequence goes on along the minus strand of NZ_JBEOPU010000001.1, from coordinate 294,275 downwards.
CCGGTCTGGGACACCGGGGGACGCGTGCGTGCGCTGCAGATTATTCCGGCAGCGGAACTTGGCAGGCCGCGCATCGATGTCGTCGTACAGGTCACCAGCGTTTATCGCGACCAGTTCGATGGTTTCATGCGCTTGCTCGCCGATGTGGTTGAACAGCTCGCGGCGCTCGACGAGCCTGGCAACGTACTGGCCAGCAATAGCAGAGCCCTGGCCCAACGGCTAAGCGACCAGGGCGTCGATGCCGATAGCGCAGAACAACTGTCTCAGCTACGGCTGTTTGGCAATGAGCCTGGCGATTACGGTACCGGCGTATCTCAACTCACCCTTGACTCGACCCGATGGGAAGATGAGGCGCAGCTCGCCGACCAATTCCTCTCACGACTGCAATATGGCTATGGCACCAGGAGCTGGGGAGAAAAGATTGACGGTCAGAACCTGTTCGCTGAGCAACTCAAGGGTGTCCAGGCGGCAGTGATGGCCCGATCCAGCGAGCTGAATGGCGTGCTTTCTACGGATCATCCATTCGAGTTTCTCGGCGGGCTGTCTCTGGCGATCCGTCATCTCGACGGCACCAGCCCATCGCTCTATATCTCTGATCTACGCAAAAGCGAACCGCGGACTACTGGGGCGGCGAGTTATCTCGCCCGAGAGCTGCGCAGTCGCTACCTGAACCCGCAATGGATCACGGCCATGCAACAAGAGGGCTACGCCGGCACGCTGGAGGTGCTGAACGTGGCCAACAACCTATGGGGTTGGCAGGCAGCTGACCGCAGCCTGGTTCGTGCCGATCAGTGGCAGGCCCTGCACGACACCTTCGTCACCGACAGACACGAGCTCGGCCTGAGCCAATGGTTCGAGGAACACAACTCCACCGCCCAGGCGCAGCTCATCGAACGCATGGTCGAGGCGATCCGCAAAGGCTACTGGGACGCGTCCGAGGACACCCGCCGCGAGCTGACCGAGCGTTGGCAGGTGTTGACCCGCGATCACGGCGCCGACACAGGCGAGGCGATCACCCGTGAATTCATCGAACAGATGGCCGTCGGGTATGGGCTGGCTCTCGATGTGTCACAACCTTCGCCGGCCACACCCGCTTCTGACGCCACCATGGCAGGCGAAACCGTACGCGGGCAGGTCATGCAGGAAGTCGCCGAACAACCGACCGAAGCGCCCAACCCATGGCGAATCGCCCTTGGTATTGCCGCCCTGCTCGTCTGCCTGCTGCTTGGCGCAATGCGTCAAGCGTTCGCTAACCGACGTCTGGCCATCACTCTGACCGAACGAATCCAATGAACGCTCTTGAAACCAGTCTCTACGAACTCACCCGCATCTTCTTGGTGCCCGTTTTGCTGCTGATCCTCGCTGCGCTGGCGTACGCCTTTGTTGCACTGGGCAGCTTTGCCATGGAGGCCTTGCAACGCCGAAGCGGTCGATACCGATCGGTACTCGCAGCGCAACAGGCACTGCATGGCGGCACCAGTGATGACCTCGAACTATGGATCATGCAACGCCTGGAATGGCTGCGCGTGACCTCGCGCAGCGCACCGATGCTGGGCCTTGTCGCCACCATGATCCCCATGGGACCTGCCCTGCTCGCCCTCACCGAAAGCGATGCCAAGGGAATCGGCGATAACCTTGTAGTAGCCTTTTCCGCCGTGATTCTCGCGCTCGTTGCCTCCAGCATCAGCTTCTACGTGCTTACCGTGCGGCGACGCTGGCTATTGCAGGAGTTACGCGCCATCGAGCGCGCCGTGGAGCAGCACTGATGCGTTTTCTTGACCATGAAGACGACGATGATCCGCTGCTTTCGGTGGTGAATCTGATCGATCTGTTTCTGGTGGTAATCGGCATTCTGCTTATCGTCATCGTGCAAAACCCGCTCAACCCATTCAGCCAGGACAAGGTCATGGTGATTGAGAACCCCGGCGAAGCGAACATGCGCATGCTGATCAAGGACGGGCAGGAACTGACTCAGTACGAATCCAGCGGGGAAATCGGCGAAGGCCAGGGAGCCAAAGCCGGCATCACCTACCGACTGAACGACGGAAGAATGATCTATGTACCCGAAGCAGCGAGCCTGCCCTGACGCATCCCTGACGAGCTCTTTCGCTTCGCTGTGAGATCGGCAGGGGCACATCCGCGGGATAACCCAGAAGTGGCCGGCGTGTCGGCCTGAATGACCGGTGGCGCCTGTGCCGAGAGCGCTTCAACTGCAGCCCGCGAGGCACCCGCTAGCCCCGCGAGCTGCCGGAACACGCGCAATCGTCGTCATCCGACCGCACGCCTTCACGCATACATTCAGATCCGCAACGCGACACCAAGGCGCAGCTCGCGGCCAGGCTCGTAACTGCCACGCACACCTTCATAGCCCGGGATGTGTTCGAAATCCTCGTTATTGGCGTGGTCCAGGTACTGTTTGTCGAGAATGTTCTTCAGTGTCAGGTTCAACACCAGCCGATCATTGGGTAGCGCAGACCACTGGGCATAGAGATCGTGTACGCCGTAGCCAGGCTTATCCAGCGAACCGACGCCAGTGCGCAGCGAGTCCACGGACGTCACGAAACGGCCCTGCCAACCGAAACTCAGCGCATCATTGGCCCGGTAGTCAGCAAAGCCTATCCATGTGTCGCCAAGCGTCGTGCCCAGACCGTTGTGCTCGTAGACATTCAGATCATCGCCATCGAGCTCGATGTCGTTATGGTGGTAGCTCAGTCCAATGCTCAGTTGCTGCCAGTGATAAGCGCTTTGCAGCAACACGCCCTGGCTTCTGAGCGTGCCGCCGTTCACGTAGAGATTGGGCCGGCCGCTGGGGTCATAGATCACGTCGCGGATACGGGTGTCGTAGAGCTTGCCCGATAGCTCAAGCCCGCCTTCGCGGAACTCGAGCCCTACTTCGTTGGTGCGAGCTTTTTCGGCATCAAGATCAGGGTCGTTGCCAGCAGCATCGAGCTTGAACGCATCGCGTACCTGTACGCCACGCAGTGCTTGGGCATGACCTGCGAGCAGCGCGAGTTGCGGCGTCAGTTGATAGCGCAGATTCACGTTCGGGCTGAAACCGGCGTCGGAGAAATCCTGTCCGTCCCGATCATCAAGACGGTAACGGTCATAGCGAACACCCATGCCGAGCAGCAGCTTCTCGGTAACCTGATAACTATCCTGGAGGTAGAAGCCGAGTACGCTGCCCTTTTCCTCGTCCAGATTGCGGTCGCCAGCGGGCCCGAGGCTGGTCTCATCATCGCGATAGTCGACGCCATAGGCCAGGCGATGAGCGCCAAACTCACTCGTATTGCGTACATCCAGCCCTTCACTCGTGGTGTCGCCGAAATACAGCCCCCAGCGGCCATCCTGCTGCAGTTCGGTGGAGGTGTGATAGGTCGTGACTTCGAGATCGATCAGCTCATCGTTCAGCGGATTCCAGCCGTAGTTCAAGGTCCAGGTTTCGCGCTCCGTCTCCAGCGGAAAAAGCGGATTGAAGCCGCTAGGAATCCACTGCGGACGCTGACTGCGCTCGCCTTCATCGGTGCGTTTTTCATAGGACAACCGCAGCGTCTGCTCATCGCTCAGACGCCCGACCAGTTTGGTGAAACCCAACTGCTGCCGCGCCCCCGTGCCGAACACATCACGGCCCTTGCCATCCTGGTAATCGTTTTGATCTTGGTAGGTTGCCACTGCCAGTGCCGACCAGTCGTCGTTGAGCCGCCCGAACAAGCTGGTGCTGCTCTTGAAGCCCTCGGCATTGCTGAAATAGCCGCCTTTTACCAGCGCACCGGCCCGCTCACCCTCGCGTAACAGGTCCTCCGGATCCTTGGTGACGAAGCGAATCGAGCCGCCCAAGGCACCGGGACCCGATGTCGCGTCGCCCGTGCCGGCTCTTACTTCGGCACGTTTGAGCAGCTCCGGTTCGATACCGATACGCCCGGTGTGGTGAAAGGTCTGCCCCGGCTGGCTGGCACCGTCGATGGTGATGTTGAGCAACGTATCCTCAAAACCGCGCAGATAGAGCTTTTGAGCCACGCCAGGGCCGCCGCCAACAGTGACCTCCGGGCTGGACTCGAACACATCTTGCAGGTCGGCCGCCTGGTAATGCTGGAGCTGCTCGGTTTCGACGCTGTCATCTTGCACGTGGCGCGCCGTAACCTCGGTGCCACTTAACTCCAGAGGTTCAGAGGGCTGAGCCAGACAAGGCACGGCAGTCAGAAGCGCGGCGAACGATAGTGTCCCGAGTACCGCGCGCGGGCATGGACAATGTTGCATGGAAGACCCCTGGCAATTAATGCGAACGTTTCGTATTCAGCATTCTCGCCGGAGGGGTGCTGCAGCAGTATCACTTTTACAACTGTTACGCAGCGCTTCCCTCTCGGGGCAGCCAGATCCCCATACACAAGCCACCTTCTTCGTCATTGCGCGCAGACAGCCGCCCGCCAATCGCGCTCACCTGTCGCTGAGCCAGTGCCAACCCCAAGCCGTAACCGGCTCTATCTTCACTCAGGCGCTCGAAGGGCAGGAAGATGCGCTCGAGCCACTCCTCCGGCACCCCAGGGCCCTGATCGATGATTTCCAGACGATAGGCCTGGGGCTCTGTTCGCAACTGAATGCGCACGCTTGCGCCGGGCGGCGTGTGATCGAGCGCATTGCGCACGATATTCTCGATAGCCTGGCCAAGCGCGCGGTGGCAGCTGCCGACCAGTTCGGCCTCCGTAGGAAGCTGCGTGTCGATGTGACGATCCGGGAATTCGAAACGGGCGTCGTCGAGAATGCTATCCAGCAGATCGATCAGATCCAGGGTCTCGTCACGCAGCCTGGGGCGCTCCGTTTCGAGCCAGCTCAGCGTTAGCGAATCCTCGACCAGACATCGCATCGCCGAGCAGTCCTGACGTATACGCGGCAACAACGTAGCCGAGTCTGCACCTTGCTCGGCAAGGCTGACGGCCATCTCGATACGGGCCAGTGGCGTACGCAACTCATGAGACATCTCTGCCAGGCGCTGACGCTGATCAATGATCAACCCCCCGATTCGCTCGGCCATCGCATCGAAAGTCTCGGCCAGCCCTGCCAGCTCGTCACGGCGCGAGCCCAACAACACCCCTGCTCGAGCGTCATAGTCTCCCTCGCTGAAGCGACGGGTCGCTTGTTCCAGGCGATTGAGCGGCTGCATAAGATGGCGATAGAGCAACAGGCAACCAATCACCAGCAGCACCAGTGGCAATACCAGCTCCAACAGCAGGCGTGCGGGATACCAATAATGGCCGGGGCGCATGCGTTGCGGAAGCTGGATCAGAAAGCGTCGCTGCCCATCGGCGAATGGGACGTCCATGATCGGGTTGTCCTGGAAATAAAGGTGGATCTTCCACGAGGGGTCTCGCCCCAAACTGAATTCACTGAGAAACCGCTCGGACAGCTCACTGCCTGCCAGCGCATGTAGGTGTGGCTCGACAATCGCGGCCCAGGTCTGCTCCTGCTGTTGCAAGGAGCGCAGCCAATCCTGCAACGCCTGAGCATCGCCCAATTGATAAAGCGCTTCTGCCTGCTGCGCGTACTGGCGCAGCGTGTGCTGATGTTCGGCGTCGATGAAACTCATCTGCTCTTGAGCCTGACCGCTCAGCCGTGCGATGACCCAGAACAGCGCTACGCTGCCCAGCGCCACACCCATGCACAGCTTCCAGAACAAACGCCTGTTCATTGAAAGCTGTAACCGCGGCCATGAAGCGTTTGTAAACGATCGGCAGCCAGGCCAGCCTCTTCCAGCCGGCGCCGGATCCGACTGACATGCATATCGAGGCTGCGGTCGTAGCCGCTGTATTCACGCTCCAGCACCACCCGATAGAGGTAGGGTTTACTCAGGACTTCTCCGCGCTGGAGCATGAATTGCCAGAGCAGCCGGAACTGTAGCGGCGTCAACGCCAGATCATGCTCGCCAACCCAAGCCCGTAAACCGTGGCGATCAAGGATCAGCGAATCAACCTGCAAGGAAGGCGGCGGCGCCACACGATGATCAGCGCTGCGAGTACGTCGTAAGATTGCATCGATGCGTAGCTGCAGCTCGGTCAGGTTGAAAGGCTTGGCCAGGTAGTCGTCCGCACCATGCCGCAGGCCGCGAATACGCTCTTCTTCCGCGCCGCAGGCAGTTAGCATGATCACTGGCGTTTGCTGCTGTTCCCGCAGCCGGCGCAATACTGACAGTCCATTCATGTCGGGCAACATGACATCCAACAGCACTAGGTCCGGTGCGCTCGCCAGTGCCATTGCCAGCCCACTTTCACCCAACAAACTGGATCGCACTGCATATCCTTGCAAGCTCAACAACTCAGCCAGCTGAGTGTTCAGGACCTGATCGTCTTCGATGACCAGCACATCCGCCAGATACCCGCCCATCACCACTCCTTGTCAGTGTAGATTGATCGCTTTAGTGATAATAATTCTCATCAAGTTTAAGCGAAAAAAAGGGGGGCGGCGAAAATGGATATGGGGCCCACCAATGGCCAAAACCTACTCACGATGAAAAACTGCGCCTCAAGCGAAGCCTCAGCCGGTTTCCGTACTGCGCCATTGGTCGAGTTTCATGAATCAACCAGCGCTCTCTGCAAGACTAAACAACGTCGACGTTTTGCCAGCGGACGCCTATGCATACCACCTACAACATCGCACTGGTCAGCCTCTCCATCCTGATCGCCATTGCCGGATCTTTCACCGCCCTGGACCTTGCCAGCCGTAACCGGGTCGCCCAAGGCTGGGCGCGGCATGGATGGCTCGCAGCGGCAGCCGCCTGCATGGGGGGCAGCATATGGGCGATGCATTTCATCGGCATGCTGGCGTTCGGGATGCCCGGGGTGGAGATTCAGTACGACCTCGGTTTGACGGTCTGGTCGTTTGTAGTACCCATGGTGGTGACCGCAGTCAGTTTTTTTGCCGTAGGCATCAGAGGTTCAAACGGAGCAACCCTGGCCGTAGGTGGCCTGTTAATGGGGCTCGGTATTGGCGCGATGCACTGCATGGGTATGGCCGCCATGACCCTTCACGCCGATTTGAGCTATGACTGGACCTGGGTCGCGGTTTCATTTGCTATCGCGATCGGCGCCTCCACGGTTGCCCTGTGGTTATCGACCAAGGGCGCACGGCCGCTGCTGCAAGGGGTATCGGCTGTAGCGATGGGCTTTGCCATCGCCGGTATGCATTACGCTGCGATGGTCGGTGCACACTTCACCCCCATGGATGTCGAGATGCCTGCGCCGACCGGCGGTGGCCTCGATCTTGTGACCCTCGCTTCGGCCGTATCCGGCTCGACTTTCATCGTCCTGTTCTTCGGCCTGGCCGCCTCAATGCACGACCGACGTCGTGCAATCCTCAGCGAGCGTGAGGCGTCGGCATTGCGCTTGAGCGAGGAGCGCTTCAGGGAGCTATATAGTAAAACCCCCCTTCCCTTGCACTCCCTGGACCGTGACGGGCGCTTGGAGTCGGTAAGCGACGCCTGGCTCGCCCTTGTCGGGTATCGCCGGGACGATGTGATTGGGCGTCAGCTGATCAGTTTCATGACGGAAACATCGGCCAGGCAGATGCTCGAACAGGATTGGCCAACGCTGCTCGAAACGGGCGAGTGCCTCAACGCCGAGTATCGCCTGGTCGCCAGGGCCGGCGTCTTTGTTGATGTACTCGCTTCGACCCGCATCGAAGCCACCACGGGAGGCTCACTCATTCTTGGCGGCCTGGTGAATGTTACCGAACGCCGTCAGGCAGAGGCTGCACTGCGTCAGGCGCAGAAGATGGAGGCCGTCGGCAAGCTGACCGGAGGCATCGCACATGACTTCAATAACCTGCTGGCCGTGGTGGGCGGCAATCTTGAGCTGCTACGCAAAAGGGTTCCGAGTGGCGAGGTGCGCATCGACAGCCTGATCGAGAACGCGCTGCAGGCCACACAGCGCGGTGCAGGTCTGGTTCAGAGATTGCTCACCTTCGCCCGTAAGCAGGAACTTCGACCCAGTTCGGTCTACCTCCCGGACCTGGTGATGGGTATGCGCGAACTGCTGCAGCGTTCGGTCGAGGCGAACATAACGGTGGACATGCGCTTCCCGCTCAACTTGCCAACCGCTTTCGTCGACGCAAACCAGCTCGAAATGGTGTTGACCAATCTGGTAGTCAATGCGCGCGATGCGATGCCCAGCGGCGGCACCATTTGCGTCGAAGGTCAGTGTCGATCGGCGGCCGCGGACGACGGACATGAACCGCGCGACTATGTCGTGCTAACCGTTCGCGACGACGGCTGCGGAATGCCAGCGGAGATTCTCTCGCGTGCCACCGACCCATTCTTCACCACCAAGGCACCAGGCAAAGGCACTGGCCTAGGCCTTTCCATGGCCCACGGGCTGGCGGAGCAATCGGGCGGGCGCCTGGAGATCCAGAGCAGTCCGGGCAGAGGCACGACCATCGAGCTATGACTGCCGCAGGGTGCTGCACAGCAGACCAAGCACGACGAGTCAGTGACAATCGAGCTACCAGGCACGCTGATGCCACGTGCGCAATCAAAGGTGTCGCTGGCGGTACTCGTGGTGGATGACGATCTGCTGGTGCTAGAAAACACATCGGCGCTACTCGAGGATCTCGGTTATCACGTCACTGCAGTCGACAATGGCGAGGCCGCGCTTAGCCTTCTGCGCCGACAAGGCAACTTCGACATTCTGGTGACCGACCACATGATGCCAGGCATGACTGGCGCTCAGCTGGCCGAAACCATCCAGACGGAACGTCCGGGATTGCCGGTTCTTCTGGTGAGCGGCTATGCAGACCTGGCCGAGGGCAACCGCCGGCTCCACACCCTGGCCAAGCCCTTTACCCAAACCACATTGGTCCACGCCATGAACCAGGCCATGGACCGCCCAGATTCAGCTGTGGTTGTAGAGCTTTATCCTTCACATTGACGTGTTACGTCGCATGGAACGCGGCGCTCGTCGATGAGGCGTCAGAGACGCCGTTCGGCGTTGCCGGTATGCCCCACACGTTCAGCGGGGTGATGCAGCGACGCTCCATTAGTCACTTGGGTCTCAACCGACAGCGTATTCATCGCCGAAGCGGTCGGCTGTCTAAAGGCTCACTAGATATGTTCGCTCTCAACACCATAAAAGCACGTTACACCATCACCTTCATCGGCTTCGTACTGCTGGTCATGCTGCTCACGATACTTGGCATCAAGCGCTTCGTTGCCCCACAGCTCATGGCTGCAGGTGAATCCATCGTGCTGTCGCAGGTCAGTGAAATTGGAGAGCAGATTGGGATGGAACTGGCGCGGGTCGAGGCCCAGGCCCGCAGCATTACGCAGACCATTCCCATGCTGGAAAGCGATGAGATTGACCGGGTTCTTCCAGGTCTGGTCGATCAATACGGTGACGTGAAGGTGTTCGGCGGCGGAATCTGGCCATTGTCAGGGGCCCGAACGCCGGGGCGTGCAAAGCACAGTACCTTCTTTCATCGAGATCAGTCGGGGAAGCTGGTCGTCAATACGCACTGGAACTCTGCCGAATCCCTGAACTATTTCGAACAACCTTGGCACAGAGAGGGCATGCAGGCTCCGCGCGGGAAATGCGTATGGGCCGCGGCTTACAAAGACGACGCAAGTGCGGAACCACGCACCAACTGCGCCATGACCATATACAAGGACGGTTCGGCTTGGGGTGTCTCGACAATCGACCTGACACTTGGCTTTTTCAATCGACTGGTTGCCGAGAAGCAGGAAGAGATCCAGGGCGAAGTGATGATTGTCGAGGCGGACGGCAAAATCCTCAGCAACCAGCCGCAGCTGAGCGGCAACATGGTGCTGCGCAACGTGTCGGAGCTTTCCAGCCAATCGCCCTTTATCGCTACTGTTCAACAAGCATTGCTTGGCAAGCCGCAACAGCTGCAGCGCCGGGACTACATAAGCAAATCCGGTGAGGACTTCAGCTTCTTCCTGACGCCTATCTCGGGCACACCATGGCTGCTCGCAGCTGCGCTACCTACAGCGCAGCTCGAGGCGCGAAGCGACGCAATGCTCAAGACGCTCGCTTCGCTACAGATTCCGATGGTCATGATTCTGCTGGCGCTGATGATCTTTGCTCTCAATCAGTTGATGAAGCGGCTCGGAGTGCTGCGCGCCAACATCGATGCTTTGTCCGCAGGCGATGCCGACCTGACCAAGCGAATCGACATCAAAGGTGAAGACGAAGTCGATCAGGTCGCACGTTCGGTAAACGGGTTCATCGTCTATCTGCAAAAGATGATGATCGATGTAAGTGACGCCACTACCCAGATCCATAGTGAAATTGGCCAGCTCAAACAGCTGTCGCGCACAACCAATGAGGCTCTGGCTCGACATGCGTCAGAGACGGATCAGGCCGTCACCGCGATCAACGAAATGAGCTCTACCGCCGAGTCCGTGGCGCATAGTGCCAGCGAAACGGCCACATTCACCCAAACCGCCAATCACAACGCTGCATCCTCCAAACGAGTGGTTGACGATGCTTCAAACAGTGTTCGGGCACTGGTAGGCGAAGTTGAGAGTGCGACCGCCAAGGTGCAGGCTATGGAGGCCGACGCCCAACGCATCAATGATGTTCTAGGGGTAATTGGTGATATCGCCGGCCAGACCAACCTGCTTGCGCTTAACGCGGCGATTGAAGCGGCGCGCGCAGGCGAGCAAGGACGTGGTTTCGCGGTGGTCGCCGACGAGGTCAGGGCCTTGGCAGCCCGAACCCAACAGAGCACCTCGGAAATCAACGAAACGCTGCAGCGGTTGCAGCAGGGTGTGGGTTCGGCGGTCCAGGCCATGGAACAAACCAAAGTCAGCTGTCAGGCAACCGCAGACAAGACAGCTCAAGTGACTGTCGGGCTAGACGAGATGACCAGCTCGGTCGTTCATATCAACGACTTGAGTACGCAGATCGCCACCGCCGCAGAGGAGCAAAGCGCAGTGGCTGAGGAGATCAACCGAAACATGGTTGCCGTGCGGCATGTCGTCGACGAACTGGTGGAAAGTGGAGTGAGCGTGGACCGAAGTACCGAATCGCTGCTCAACACAAACGGGCGCCTTACCGCCGTGGTAAATCGATTCAAGGTTCGCTGAGACAGCCATCGCCTGACAATGCTCTTCGGGGCATTGTCACGTTCACCGAGGCTGCCCGGTTGAGCGCTAACAGAAAAGCGAGCGTCGATCACTCGGCTGCTCCACTCCTCAGGGCATGCTCGTAAAACCTGCCGAATGCCCACCGCTCCTGCCTATGTTTACGCTATTGAACCCGTAAGCTCGGGTTTCGATTGGGCTTAGACGCCAGCACTCTTGTGCTCCACCGTAACCATTGCTCGAAATGCCTGCTCGGTAACTGACACCAGCAACTGCCTACGCGCTCTTCCGCGATCATGCGAGACGTTTGGCGGGTTGCTGCGCGACGTCTTAGTACGAGCAGCGTGCCCGACCAAGATGGCGTAACGCTCGCACCTGAAGCCAACGCGCCGTCCCGTCTGGGCCCGTAGCGAACAAAGCTTGGTATCCTGAGCGCGTCCAACTGTCATCGGGGGTTCCGTGTTTTCACTCAAGCGCAAGGGCGATTTCCGCCTGCAGCTGACCCGCACACTGAAGCAGCCTGGACGGCACAAGATCGAGCTATATCTGTTCACCCCGCACGAGAGCAATCTGTCGGCCTGGACCCTGTCGGAGGAGCACTTCTTCTTTACTACCCTGAAACACAGTTTCGGGTTGCTCGGTATGCCATCGAAGGACCGCATCAGTAAGGCAGACCAATCTTTTGTGCTGCTTTCACCGCATTACGAAATCATGTACGGCTCCTGGTTCTTTCAATACCAGGCCTCAATGGAGCGGTTGCGCCAGCAAATGCTTGCTTCCGACGCTGTTGCAGAGCCAATTGCGCGTGCGCTGCGACTCAGCCAGAACTTTGCACAGCGCTTGCGTAAATCCAGCCCGAAGCAGAGCAACCAGCAGCGCTACTTCCGCCAGATGGACATCTACTTCTCTTGGCACGCTGAACAGTTTCTGCTGGAAAGCATGACCCTTGAGGGTTTTGCCGTCCTTGATGAAGAGCTCAAGCAGGCGGTGGCCGAATTTCTGCGCCAGGAATTCAGATACCGTAAGGAACTCGAGTACACGAGCGATTTCCACGGCACCCCGACACGCATATGGAACCGCATGGCGCTGTATCACCGGCTGTTGGAGTACCCGGTGCTGCTGCGTTCGAAGATCACGGAACTGGGGGCCGGCACCCACAAGCTGGTCAAGGCGGCATCAACGATGCTGATCATGTCGCTCTTCACCTACTTCCTGTTCAACGCGCGGGACGCCAGCGAGAAGCTATCCCTCGCCCTTCTGTTGGTAATCGCGCTGGTTTACGCCGTCCGTGACCTGCTACGCGACGACATGATTACCGCCATTACACGCAGGCTGCGCAAGGGTAAGCCGCGCTGGAAGATTCGCCTGCTCATGCCTTACACCCGAAAGCTGCTCGCCCAGCAGTGGGTCTGGCTAGACTATCGCAAGCTGCCCGATCTGCCGCCCTTGGTCCGGGAACACTCCGGTAAGTGGGCCACCAATGAGGAACGGCAGATCATCTGCTATCGCGCGCTGCTCAATCTGGACAAAGCTGCGCTGGAACACGACGAGATCCGGGAGCGGCTCACGCTGGATTGCGAACAGCTGTGTGCGATGATCCAGGCCAATCACAACAAGCTGTTTGTCCGGACGGACGACGGAGATAGCCCTGACTCGGTTCAGGCCCACCCCATCGAGAAGCAGCACGACTACAACTTGCTGCTGTTGCATACCAAGCCCGGTGAGCATTTTCCATCAGCCCAGCGCTGGCGCTTGAGGCTCGGCACCAACGGCATCGTGCAATGCGAAAACAAGAAGCCGCACTGGCCAGAACCACCGCAAGCGCGGCGCTCTATATGGCACCGTCTGACTCACCCGTGGCGATGAGAGCGGACCTGCGCAAGGGCTACCCGGGTTCCAGGACACCTCCGTTGACTCAGCTCATTAACGCGAAATCGGCGGCGAGCACCTATCACGGTCGCCCTGTGCCGTACCGGAATTGGGCATTGCGACGGCCACTGCAAGCGACGCTTTAACCTATAGCGCTCCCGCGGGTAGCAGGATCATCGATCGTGGTGGAGCATATCGAGCAAGGCCACTTCGGATACGGCCCATTCGATCCGCCACCATCCGCCGGGTAGCCAATCCCGCGCACCGCCGCGGCTGGATGCGCAAGCAATGTCGCGACCTGCATCAAGTGCGCGTGATCGAACGGCCGTCTTGAGCATCGAGATCGGGGCCGCCTGGAAGAAGCTCAGCCAGAACGATCGCCCCTACCTGTCGGTCACGCTCGATGATCCGGCTTTCCCCGCCACCGTATACGCACGACTGCTGGAGGAATCCGAAGGCTCTCACGTACTGATGTGGAGCCGAAGCAAGACCGAATGACGGCAAGGCGCCCTGGCAATCCAGGGCGCTTTTTTGTGAGCCAGTTCCGCATGCGCTGGGCCATGTGCGCTACGGTTTGCGCGGGGTGTAACGACCCGCACTGCTTGCTCTCCACAAACTAGTGAGGAGCATTGGGCGCCCGAAGGGGCGCTTTTTTTTGTCCGCGTTTTGGACGACTCAATCACGGCCTCTAATAAGAACAACTTTCAGAGCCGCCGAGGCGGGTTCCGCGCAAGCACATGTGGCGTGTACTGCGCAGAACTAACGGCGGGAAGGCACATTGCCCATCCGGCCCATCGATCGAGATCATCAACGAATCGAGCGTCTCACGGCTACGAGGAACGTCCACATAACAGCAGGCTTCCGATTTCTTGCACGACGACACCTGTGCATCGGGCAACGCCATCCCATTCGCTTCGATCGAAATGCGAGGTTCTTTTCCATTCCAGCAGCCCGCAGACAAGTCTGGACCACGAACGAAAATGCTCGTCTTGGCGGAGTTGCCAACCGAATCGCCTGGCAGAATCGGAATGAGGAAGAGCGAATGAGTTGACCCTTCGGCGCTCTTCTGGATTTCCACGGTCACTGCCGAACTGCAGGTTTGCTGCGCCCAGATCAAATACGGCGACTCGATCGTACTGCCGTAAAGCGTTACTGGCTTGTCTATCCTCACCCACTCCCCGCTCCCAACCGCCACCCAATGCCGTCCGGCGCGGTAGTCGAGGCATCCTCCCAATGAAACGGTCATGAGCATCATCAGTATGCCCAGCCATATCGTCTCACCCGTTTTCATTCCCGCGGCCTCCGTTCCGTCAGTTTCTGAGAATGCAACACCCAATATCCCAGGCGAAATAACCCCTACGCTGATAACACGCTTCCGCGCGCCAGGCTGGCTTATTCTTAAGTCCGGATCACGAGCGGCCAATCGAGGCCCGGCATTGGACGATGATAGGCGCAAAGCCTGCGCTCGCAGCTTGCATCGCTGCCTGTCATATCGTGCCAGAGAGTTAATGGGGCGGACTTGCTGTTTTCCTTCACCTTGTCACGGCGTGCTCGCGTCAAGGGCTTCACCCGCGTCGCGTTTTCGCGGCTGGCGCCGGCTTCGCCCCCTGACTGCTTGCGCTCTGCCGGGTCGGTTCCGGACAATCTCGCCCGAGCAACCGGAGCACCGACATGTCGAACGTCACTTCTTCCGCCGAATCCATTCTGCTGATTCGAGACTATGCGGGCCGTTATGTACCGGTAACCTCTGAACAGATTCTCTTGGCCGCGCGGCGGGCCATTGATCTGAAAATGAAGAGAGGCGCTGCATTCACGTCGCCAGAGACCGTCAAGACCTTCCTGCAGACCAAGGTCGCAGGTTTCGAACATGAGATGTTCGCTGCCCTATTCCTGGACAACCAGCATCGGCTGATCGAGTACGTCAACTGTTCGCGGCACGATCGACGCGGCCTCGGTGTACCCCCGCGAAGTAGTGAAGGAGGCCCTGCGCCTCAACGCAGCGGCAGTGTTCTTCTCCCACAACCATCCGAGTGGACACCCCGAGCCGAGTGAAGCGGACAAGGCACTGACCAGACGCCTCAAGCAGGCGCTCGAACTCGTCGACGTGCGCACCCTCGACCACGTGATCGTAGCTGGCCATGCATCGGCTTCACTCACTGAATACGGGCTCGTCCAATTAAAAAGGGGGCGCAAGCCCCCTCCCTTTCCAGCCATCTCCAAGGCGCCAGCCATGTCCCCGCTGCTGGTCTTGAATCCTGAAGATCACGGGGTATCCGGCCCCACCCATCGGACCAAACAATTTCCCCGCCGGCCGTCTTCCACGCGAAGCAAACTGTTCGGTGTTGCAGCCCTTCTCGGCGTTACGGCTGCACGCAGTGCGGCCCGCCTCTACCGCCTCCAGGATCACGACTAGGGCTCGATAGGCGCGGCCCTCAAACGCCATGACCAGCAGCGGCTACTTCACCAGCCTCAACGACTGATTCACCAATACCTCTACATACTTTAACTAGCTTGTACTCAGCGATGCGCGCAAGGATCAGAACGGGGATTTCACGCCGCACTGCGTGCGGCAGTTGGAAGCGTGACCCGCAGCGACCGACACGACGGGAATTCTGCGGGCTGGGTAACAGGTGGAACGGGAAAGTCGGGACAATGGCAAGCAGCGAATTCGGTCATGTCCGGTCTGGCAGCAGAAAATTACCCGGCCCTTGCTCATCCAGCGTAGGCACCTGGGCTTCGTC
Organism: Pseudomonas sp. E45-MNA-CIBAN-0222; assembly: GCF_040310405.1. Taxonomy (NCBI): domain Bacteria; kingdom Pseudomonadati; phylum Pseudomonadota; class Gammaproteobacteria; order Pseudomonadales; family Pseudomonadaceae; genus Pseudomonas; species Pseudomonas sp. E45-MNA-CIBAN-0222. Next base: position 278,582 of record NZ_JBEOPU010000001.1, on the reverse strand, counting down.
CTTGAGATCGACGCCCGAGAGTTGCCGCCGGCAGGCTTCGCGCATCAGGTACATCAGACGGAAGGCGGCCATGCCGTAGCTCAGACCCTCCAGACGGACATTGGAGATGCAGTTGCGGTAGGCATCGTTGAGGCCAACGCGTGGGGCCCAAGTGAAGTACAGACCGAGGCTGTCCGGCGAGCTGAGCCCGGGCCGTTCGCCGATCAGAATCACCGTCATCTTCGCCCCCAGCCGCTCGCCCACTTCGTCGGCCACCGCCACGCGGCCCTGCTCAACGAGGGTGATCGGCGCCAGCGACCAGCCTTCGGCGGTTACCTGTTCGAGCAGGCGCGTTAAAAAAGGCAGGCTGTGGCGGCTGACGGCGAGCGATGACAAACCATCGGCGATGACGATGGCCAGGTCATGACCGCCCCCGTGCTCCTTGACCTGATCATCCAGCAGCGCAGCGGACGCGTCATCCAAACGCCGGCCCAGATCAGGCCGCTGCAGGTAAGTGTGGCGGTCACTGGCAGCACTGTGCAGCAGCAGCGTGCCATGACCCCGGGCGTGCAGTTCTTCACGCAGGGCTGCGTGGTCGAATGGCAGGTGCACAGCGTCTCGTGCCTGGGCATGAGCGAACTGGAAATCGAGCTGGGCGCCGGTCGGCAGGCTGGTGCCGGCCCGGCCCAGCGCGATGCGCGCGGGGGTCAACTGGCGCAACTGTTGCCACGGGTTCTCTGTGGCAGGGGTGTCATCGGTCATACGTACCTCTGCATGAATGAGCGAAATCAGGAAAGTTGTGCCAAGGCCTGGCGGAAGGCGGATGGCAGCTCGTTACCCAGGCGCAGTTGGCCGTCGCGCTGCTGGAAGATGCCCATGTGCGCCAGCCATTGCTCGAATTCCGGTGCCGCGCGCAGACCGAGCACCTTGCGCGCGTAGAGCGCGTCGTGAAAGGAGGTGGTCTGGTAGTTGAGCATCACGTCGTCCGACCCAGGAATGCCCATGATGAAGTTGATGCCGGCAGCGCCGAGCAGCGTCAGCAGCATGTCCATGTCGTCCTGGTCGGCTTCGGCGTGGTTGGTGTAGCAGATGTCGCAGCCCATTGGCACGCCGAGCAGCTTGCCGCAGAAGTGGTCCTCCAGGCCGGCACGGATGATCTGCTTGCCGTTGTAGAGGTACTCCGGGCCGATGAAGCCAACCACGGTGTTGACCAGGAAGGGATTGAAATGACGGGCCACCGCATAGGCCCGGGCCTCGCAGGTCTGCTGGTCGACATCGTGATGGGCGTTTGCCGACAGCGCGCTCCCCTGCCCCGTCTCGAAATACATCAGGTTGTTGCCGAGCGTGCCGCGCTTGAGGCTCAGGCCGGCCTCGTAACCTTCCTGGAGTACCTTGAGGCTGATACCGAAGCTGGCGTTTGCCGCCTCGGTGCCAGCGATGGACTGGAACACCAAGTCCAGCGGCGCGCCGCGTTCAATGGCCGCGATGGAGCTCGTAACGTGGGTCAGCACGCAGGACTGGGTGGGAATCTCGTAGCGCTGGATGACGGCATCGAGCATCTCCAGCAGGGTGCAGATCGAGCCCATGCTGTCGGTGGCCGGGTTGATGCCGATCATCGCATCACCGTTGCCGTAGAGCAGGCCATCGAGCGTGCTGGCGGCGATGCCGGCGGGATCATCGGTGGGATGGTTGGGTTGCAAGCGGGTGGACATATGGCCGCGTAGGCCCATCGTGTTGCGGAACCGGGTGACGACGCGAATTTTCTGCGCAACCAATATCAAGTCCTGGACACGCATGATCTTCGACACCGCCGCCGCCATTTCTGGCGTCAGGCCGGGGGCCAGAGCACGCAGGCTGGCCTCGTCGGCATGATCGCCCAGCAGCCAGTCGCGCAGGCCGCCTACGGTCAGGTGGCTGACCGGGGCGAAGGCGTTGGCGTCATGGCTGTCGATGATCAGTCGGGTGACTTCGTCGCGCTCATAGGGAATCACCGCTTCGAGTAGAAACTGCTTGAGCGGCACATCGGCGAGGGTCATCTGCGCTGCCGCTCGTTCGGCGTCGCTGGTAGCAGCGACGCCCGCCAGGCAGTCGCCAGAACGCAGCGGACTGGCCTTGGCCAGCACCTCGCGCAAGCTGTCGAAACGCCAGGTCTGGCCACCGATACTGTGGGAATAGGTTGCCATGGTCGGGCTCCTGTTTTCAGGGTGAACGGCGACCCGGCCGGCACGCTGCCGATGAGGGCGTTAAGCCTCTTGCGGCAGCAGTGACCCGCTTTAGGGGTCGCCGGGGTTCAGGCGTGGGCGGCTGCTTTCGGGATCGGCAGGGAGCCGTCGTGTAGCGATGAGCCCGGATATTCATCCGCATCGATGATGCCGGCGGCGCGATCCTGCTGCTCCAGCTGCAGCGCCTTGGGCACCGACAGCCAGTAGGCAAGCCCCACGGCAGTGAAGCCGGCAAGGATCTTGCCGATCAGCACCGGCAGGATGATGGTCGGCTGGAAGTTGGCGGTGAACGACAGGTGATCGCCCAACAGGAAGGCAGCGCACACACCGAAGGCGATGTTGATCACCTTGTCCTTCGGCGGCATGAAGCGCACCAGACGAAACATCGCGAGAATATTGGCGATGGTCGCCAGCATGCCGGCGCTGCCAACGGCGCTCAGGCCTACCTTGCCGCCGAGTGCTTCCAGCGGCCTACCGAGGTACTTGCGCAGCAGGTAGACCATTGGAAAGGCGCCGGCCAGCATGATCCCGATGTAACCGGCCGTTTCCAGCGCGCGGGTCTGATCCTCGGCGTCGGCGATGATCGGGTGGAAGCCCCAGCCCCCGAAGATCACGGTGAAGAAGCCCGTGAAGTACTCGACGATGGAGAACACCAGCACCAGTTTGATCATGGCATCAAGGCCGCGTCCGAAGGCGATAAAGCCCTTGATCATCAGGTCCGGCAGAAAACGCAGACCGGCTGCCAGTGCCACCACGAAGACAATGATCGGCAACAGGTTGGCGAAGATGCCACCAAGGCTCATTGCCAGCTGATAAGTGGCCTCACCGTTGGTGGCGACCACCTCGCGCACCGAGGGGTTGCTCAGCATCAGTACGACGCTGGCGACCAGCACACCGACAGGGATACTGAGTATGCCCGACATGATGCCCAGCGCCATGTACTTGTGGTCGCGCTTGTCCAGCATGGCCAGTCCCATGGGGATCGAGAAGACGATGGTCGCGCCACCCATGAAGCCGGTGATCAGCGCCATGATCAGCGCTTCCTTGCTTTCAGTGAGCGCGGCGGCAAGGTGGTAGCCGCCCATGTCCGAGGCGATGATCATCGTCGCTGCCAGCGCCGGGTCAGCGTTCAGCGCATCGAAGAACGGCCCGAACACGCTTTCGATCAATACCGTCAGGTAAGGGATGGAGGCCATGATCCCGGCTGCCGGGACGAAGATGTGCCCCGTGGCATGGATACCCTCCATGAACTCGCGGCCGAGGCCTTTTTCGCTGTCTCGAATGGCTGCGAAGGCCCCAAGAACCGCGCAGAACATTATGACGTAGAGGACGTAATTGCCAATCTGATCCATTGCTTTGCCCTTTTGTTATGTTTGTCCAGGCGCCAGAGACCCATCCTCCGCGGCAGCTCGCTACCACTGGAGAAGGAATCACGGAGTTTCATGCGCCGGGGCTGAACGCACACAGGCCAGCCCCGGTGTTCTGCTTTAGAAGAATCCGAGCGGATTGATGTCGTAGCTGATCAGCAGGTTCTTGGTCTGCTGGTAGTGGTCGAGCATCATCTTGTGGGTTTCGCGGCCGACGCCGGATTTCTTGTAGCCACCGAAGGCGGCGTGCGCCGGGTACAGGTGGTAGCAGTTGGTCCACACGCGACCGGCCTTGATGCCACGGCCCATGCGATAGGCGCGGTTGATATCGCGCGTCCAGACGCCGGCACCCAGGCCGAACTCGGTGTCGTTGGCGATGGCCAAGGCTTCGGCTTCGTCCTTGAAGGTCGCCACACCGACCACGGGTCCGAAGATTTCTTCCTGGAACACGCGCATCTTGTTGTGACCCTTGATTAGGGTCGGCTGCACGTAGTAACCGGAGGCCAGGCCGCCTTCGAGCTTCTCGGCGGCACCGCCGGTGAGGATCTGTGCGCCTTCCTGCTGAGCGACTTCCATGTACGACAGAATTTTATCGAATTGCTGCTCTGAGGCCTGGGCGCCGACCATGGTGTCGGTATCGAGCGGGTTGCCACGCTTGATCGCCTTGATCTTCTTCATCACCACTTCCATGAAGGGCTCGAAGATCGATTCCTGAATCAGTGCACGCGACGGGCAGGTGCAGACCTCACCCTGGTTGAAGAAGGCCAGCACCAGGCCTTCGGCGGCTTTCTCGATGAACGCAGGTTCAGCATTCATGATGTCTTCGAAGAAGATGTTCGGGCTCTTGCCACCCAACTCCACGGTGCTCGGAATGATGTTCTCGGCGGCGCAGCGCATGATGTGCGAGCCGACCGGGGTCGAGCCAGTAAAGGCGATCTTGGCGATGCGGGTGCTGGTGGCCAGCGCCTGACCAGCTTCGCGACCGAAGCCCTGGACGATGTTCAGTACGCCCGGCGGCAGGAGGTCACCGACGACTTCGATGAATACCATGATCGACAGCGGGGTCTGCTCGGCCGGCTTGAGCACGATGCAGTTACCGGCAGCCAGGGCCGGAGCCAGTTTCCAGGCGGCCATCAGCAGCGGGAAGTTCCACGGGATGATCTGCCCAACAACGCCCAGCGGCTCATGGAAGTGATAGGCCGCGGTGTGCTCGTTGATCTCTGCAGCGCTGCCTTCCTGGGCGCGGATGCAGCCAGCAAAGTAGCGGAAGTGATCTGCAGCCAGCGGAACGTCGGCGTTCAGGGTTTCACGAACGGCCTTGCCGTTGTCCCAGGTTTCGGCGACAGCGAGCTTTTCCAGGTTGGCCTCGATGCGGTCGGCGATCTTCAGCAGAATCAGTGCGCGGTCCTGCACCGAGGTCTTGCCCCAGGCATCGGCGGCGGCATGTGCAGCATCCAGAGCCCTTTCCACATCTTCAGCACCCGAGCGCGGGAACTCGGCGATCACTTCACCGTTAACCGGCGAGGTGTTGACGAAGTACTCGCCTTTGACCGGCGGTACGAATTCGCCACCGATGTAATTGCCGTAGCGCGGCTTGAACGATACGACGGCGCCTGCGGTACCGGGTTGGGCGTAGATCATGGGAATCCTCCGAACGAACTCTTGTAATAATTAGTGCACTGGCCGAATCTCGACACGGCTCACGTTGATCATGAGTCAGTTTCATGAGCGCGACTTGACCCCAGGCGGAGCTCTGCTGTCGTCGACGGTCAACTTCGTGGCGTAATGTCGCAGGGCTCAGACGCCTGCTTTGTTTTGATGCGCGTTTTGGCGTGATGCTCTTGGGACACGTTTGCGCGGCTGTCCAGTGCCCGCACGAAGCGCACGGGGCTTGGCTTCAGATCGCGAAAATACGGTTGGTGGAGACTTCGATGAGTTCCTTATTCGAGCAGACAGATGCGCCAGCCGGACTGGCGCTTGTCACCAGCGGGCAAAGGCATGTCGGCGTGCTGGCCGCAGCCGCCAGTGGCCTGTGCGGCTTTATCGAGAAGCAAGGCGGAGACCCCGAGCGGGTCCTTGGAGTGTCGGGCATTGATGCGCAATTGCTGCAGCATCCGACGCTAAGCCTGGCGCTGCCCAACTACTGCCAAGTACTGGAAGAGGCGGTGCGCCAATCGGGCTGCGACAACTTCGGTCTGTACTATGGCCAGCAGTTCAAGCCGCAGGCTTTGGGGTTATTGGGCTATATCGGGCTATGTTCGGCAACCGTCGAGCAGGCGCTGATCAACTTCGCCCGCGCCTTCCCACTGCACCAGCGCAACAGCCTGATCCGCCTGGTCGATGAGGGGGACTGCTATCGCTTCGACTATCAGGTCCGTCACGGCGCCATCCTCTGGCGGCGACAGGATGCAGAGCTAACGCTGGGCATGGCCCGCAACCTGATCCGTCACGTGCTCGGCAACCAATGGGCGCCACGGGCGGTGCACTTCGAACACCCGCGCCCTGCGGATTGGCACGAGCACAGCAAGGTCTTCGATGCGCCGGTCTACTTCGAGCAACCGTACAACTCGCTGCTGATCCCCAAGGTCGGCCTGAACCGTGCCATGCCGGACAGCGATCCGATGCTGCTGATGGTCATGCAGGATTCCCTGCGCCAGCTCAGCCTGGCGGGCCGCGATGAGCCTGACGTCGTCGATGATGCACGCGCACATATTCGCCAGCGCCTGGTGCTGGGCGAGCCGGGGTTGGAGGATATCGCCGAGCAGATCGGCATGACCAGTTGGTCGCTACAGCGCCGATTACGCGAGCAGGGACTGACTTTCTCTGCGCTGGTGGACAAACAGCGCCAGGAACTGGCGACCTACTATATGCGCCAGCAGCAGCTGCCCATATCGGAGCTAGCCCCCTTGCTGGGCTATTCGGAAACCAGTGCCTTTTCCCGTGCGTTCCGCCGATGGTTCGGCGTAAGCCCCCGCCAGTGGCGCCAGCACAGCGACCTGGTCAATACCAGGCAGCACTAACTATGTGTGGTTTTTGAATCGGAGTACAAGAATGATACATCCATCGTCGATAAGGGTCGTGCAGGGGGGGGGCGGTCCAGCGTAAGCCTCTAAAGCGGGGTCTCCCGGTCCACATAAAACCAGACCTCCCCATCTTTTCCGAGCTCGACGTGCCCGTCCAGGGCCAGCGGAAGCCAGCCCTTTGCGCCCCTGTTCGGCTTCGCGTCGGGGTCGACTGCCACCGGTACGAGCGCACGCGGCATGCGCTCACCTGCCAGAAGCATGTCGACGTGCCCTTGCCAGCGGGTATGCCCAGGCCTGGGGTTCTGAACTGCCTCCGTCAGGTTGTAATGCTCGCCATTCGTGCGTAACGGGTAGCGGGCATAAGCACCTCCAGCATCCCGTTGCCATTGATGGTCCCACGCATCGAATGCGATTGCGTGACCCAGGTCATGTGACCAGGCCGAGCGCGACGCATGTGTGTGCAAGGCAAGTCTTTCAAGAACATGCTTTCGCCGCCAAAGCGCGTTGTCCTTCTTCATCGCATTGCCCTCCAGGGCTGCGGCATAGGGGCCGGGCGGAATGAGCGCGACGTACTCCGTCGCACCGCTACGCGACTCTAGCCCTAATGGATCGCCGCAGCTAAACCATGTCGCAGTCGAACGCCGTTTCACCTATCACGCTGGCGCACGAAACCCTAGCGGTCGTTGTGCGCTGGATGTATGCGCTGCTGCTGGACATGGGCGGCTGTGCCGAGTTCGTTACCGGCGAGGGATTCAGGGACAATGACATTGCGGAGTGCCTCGGAGTGCTTGCGCTCTGAGGAAGAGGACGGCCAGCCTGTCATGCGCCGCCGCGCTCGCAGAAACGGCGACGAGGCAAATACAAGCTTATAGGCGCGCCTTACTCCAGCTTCGCGAAGAACGCCGGACTCATCTAAAGCGGTTTCCCGAACTGGTGGCAACCCTGCGGTTCCTGCGCATACCGACCTTTCCTGGCCCAGCTAAGACGCTCTACGCGCCCACTGATTTCAGAGGCGATTTCGAAAATGGGTAATTCTGGTCAGGCGCTTCAGAAATGCGGCTCAAGCCCGCGGTTTTACTGGGCTTGCTTGCTTACCTTAAGAGGTACTTCGTCCAAAAGGAGAATACCAAAATTACCCAACTTCGCTGGGTCAAGATAAAACGCGGTGAGTAGCGGCGGGAGGCGGCGCTCAGTGCCGCACGCTTGTTATCACTGGGAACACGCTGGGAACAAATACACCCACTTTTGCCTTGGCCCAGATACGCGAAAGCCCCGGAATCCGGGGCTTTCAGCGTGTTACATGGTGCGGACGGAGAGACTCGAACTCTCACACCTTGCGGCGCCAGAACCTAAATCTGGTGTGTCTACCAATTTCACCACGTCCGCAAACAGGGCTTAAACGAAAACGCCAGGCAGCGCCTGGCGTTCTCTGGAATATGGGGTGGACGAAGGGGATCGAACCCTCGACACCAGGAGCCACAATCCTGTGCTCTACCAACTGAGCTACGCCCACCATATTGCATTTGCTTGTGCCAGAGCCCGAAATGGCGCACCCGGCAGGACTCGAACCTGCGACCATCCGCTTAGAAGGCGGATGCTCTATCCAACTGAGCTACGGGCGCTTTATCTGCATTCTGTTCGGAGCGCAGACTTTAAAGCTCCGGCTCTAGAAGAAGTCACCTTCTTCGAAAGCCATCTTACCCAGCAGCAGGCTGTGCTCGACAAGCGGGGCGAATGTTATAGAGGCTCCAAACACTCGTCAACAGCAATTTCAAAAAAAATTTCAGTTAGATAAAGGAGTTACAGGTGCCGGTAGCCGCTTCGCCTTTGCCACATCGCCGCGACATGCGAGAATACGCGCCCTTTCCAAGTCCTCTCCTAATGGTTAACCAAGCGTCATGACCGCAAAACTGATCGACGGTAAAACGATTGCTGCCAACATTCGCCAACAGATCTCCGGTCGTGTTGCCGAACGTCGCGCCCAAGGGCTCCGCGCACCCGGCCTCGCCGTGATTCTGGTGGGCAGCGACCCAGCCTCCCAAGTTTACGTAGCGCACAAGCGCAAGGATTGTGAGGAGGTAGGCTTCAACTCCGTGGCCCATGACCTTCCGAGCGATACCCGTCAGGAGGATTTGCTGGCGCTGATCGATCAGCTCAACGACGACGCTTCCATCGACGGCATTCTCGTTCAGCTGCCACTGCCCAAGCATCTTGATGCGTCGCAGCTGCTAGAACGCATCCGCCCGGACAAGGACGTGGACGGTTTCCATCCCTACAACGTCGGCCGTCTCGTTCAGCGCATGCCTCTGCTGCGCCCATGCACGCCGAAGGGGATCATCACGCTGCTGGAGAGCACCGGCGTGGATCTGCATGGTCTAGATGCGGTCGTCGTGGGCGCATCCAACATTGTCGGTCGTCCGATGGCGCTGGAGCTGCTCTTGGCTGGGTGCACCACCACCGTGACCCATCGCTTCACCCGCAATCTCGAAGAGCACGTCCGTCGTGCCGATCTGGTGGTGGTGGCAACGGGCATCACCGGCTTGGTGAAGGGCGAGTGGATCAAGCCTGGCGCGATCGTCATCGACGTAGGCATCAATCGCCAGGCCGACGGCCGCCTGCTGGGTGATGTGGAGTTCGGGCCAGCCAGCAAACGCGCTGCCTGGATTACTCCGGTCCCGGGTGGCGTAGGTCCCATGACTCGCGCCTGCCTGCTGGAAAACACCCTGCACGCTGCCGAGCATCTACACAACTAACCCCGGACACTGAAACAAAAACGGCACCTTTCGGTGCCGTTTTTTTGCCTCTTTATTCAGCCAGCCGCCAGGTCGTTCCGCCTTTGCCATCCTCCAGCACCACCCCCATCGCGGTGAGCTGTTCACGGATACGATCGGATTCGGCCCAGTTCTTTTCAGCTCGAGCCGTGAGGCGCGCAGCGATCAACGCCTCGACCTCGGTGGCATCGACCTTGCCCGCCCCACCAGCCTGCAGGAAGGCTTCAGGCTCAAGCTGCAGCACGCCCAATACACCAGCCAATTCCTTGAGGCGCGCAGCCAGCGCCGCAGCTGCGGCCAGATCAGACTCACGCAGACGGTTCACCTCACGGATCATCTCGAACAGCACCGCGCAGGCTTCCGGCGAGTTGAAGTCGTCGTCCATCGCCACGCCGAAGCGCGCGATGAACTCGTCGCCGCCGCCCGGCGTCGCCTCAGGCAGGCCCTTGAGGCCGTTGTAGAAGCGCTCCAGGGCGCCCTTGGCTTCGCGCAAGCTGTCTTCGGAGTAGTTGATTGGGCTGCGATAGTGGCTGGAAACCAGCAGATAGCGCACCACCTCAGGATGGTACTTTTCCAGCACTTCCCGAATGGTGAAGAAGTTGCCCAGGCTCTTGGACATCTTCTCGCCATCGACGCGCACAGCGCCGGCGTGCATCCAGGCATTGGCGTACTGCTTGCCGGTAGCCGCTTCGCTCTGCGCGATCTCGTTCTCGTGGTGCGGGAACACCAGATCCGGACCACCGCCATGAATGTCGAAGGTCTCGCCTAGGCAGCAGGTCGACATCACCGAGCATTCGATATGCCAGCCCGGACGACCGGCACCCCAGGGCGAATCCCAGCTCGGTTCACCTGGCTTGGCGCCCTTCCACAGCACGAAATCCAGTGGATCTTCCTTGGCCTCATCGACCTCGATGCGCGCGCCGATCTTAAGGTCCTCGATCTTGCGCCGCGACAGCTTGCCGTAACCGACGAACTTGCCGACCCGGTAATAGACATCACCATTGCCCGGCGCATAGGCGAAGCCCTTGTCGATGAGCGTCTGGATCATCGTATGCATGCCGGCGATATGGTCAGTCGCACGTGGCTCGATATCCGGACGCAGTACGTTGAGGCGAGTTTCGTCCTCGTGCATGGCGGCGATCATTCTCTCGACCAGCGCCTGGAACGGCTCGCCGTTTTCGCTGGCACGGCGGATGATCTTGTCGTCGATGTCGGTGATGTTACGCACGTAGGTCACGTCGTAGCCGCGGTGGCGCAGCCAACGGGTGACCACGTCGAACGCGACCATCACCCGTGCATGACCGATGTGGCAGAAGTCATAGACCGTCATGCCACAGACGTACATACGCACCTTGTTGCCTTCCAGCGGGTGGAAGGCTTCCTTGGTCTTGCTCAGGGTGTTGTAGATCGACAACGCCATCATTGGCCCCAGGAGTCACGCAACGTGACGGTGCGGTTGAACACGGGCGCGCCGGGCCTGCTGTCCTTCATGTCGGCGCAGAAATAGCCTTCGCGCTCAAACTGTAACCGTTCTTCAGGCTCGGCACTGGCCAGCGACGGCTCGGCACGGCAACCCTTGAGCACCACCAGCGACTCCGGATTGATGTTGTCGAGGAAGCTACCGCCCTCCTCGTCCTTTTCCGGATTGGCCGAACGAAACAGCCGATCGTACAAACGCACTTCGCACTCGACGCTCTCGGCTGCTGGCACCCAGTGGATCACGCCCTTGACCTTGCGCCCCTCCGGATTCTTGCCGAGAGTGTTCTCGTCATAGGAGCAGCGCAGCTCGATGATATTGCCCTGATCATCCTTCACGGCTTCATCGGCACGGATCACGTAGCTGCCGCGCAGGCGGACTTCGCCACCCGGAATCAACCGCTTGAACCCAGCCGGCGGGACTTCCTCGAAGTCGCCGGCGTCGATGTAGATTTCCCGGCTGAATGGCAGCATCCGCACACCCATGTCCTGCTTGGGATGGCGAGGCAGCTCGAGGTTTTCGACCTGGTCTTCCGGGTAGTTGGTAATCACCACCTTGAGAGGCTTGAGCACGCACATTGCACGGGCTGCATTGGCATCAAGATCTTCGCGGATGGCGAACTCCAGCATGCCGATGTCGACGACGCCCCCCGCGCGATTCACGCCGATCATGTCGCAGAAATTACGGATCGACGCCGGGGTGTAACCGCGACGACGAAAGCCCGAAAGCGTCGACATGCGTGGATCGTCCCAGCCACTCACATGCTTCTCATCGACCAGCTGCTTGAGCTTGCGCTTGCTGGTGATGGTGTAGTTCAGATTGAGGCGCGCGAATTCGTACTGACGCGGCTGCGCTGGCACCGGCAGGTTGGCCAGGAACCACTCGTACAACGGACGGTGATCCTCGAACTCCAGTGTGCAGATCGAATGCGTGATGCCCTCAATGGCATCCGACTGCCCGTGAGTGAAATCGTAGCTGGGGTAGATGCACCACTTGTCGCCGGTCTGATGGTGGTGAGCATGACGAATGCGATAGAGGATCGGATCGCGCAGGTTCATGTTGGGCGAAGCCATGTCGATCTTCGCCCGCAGTGCACGGGCACCATCCGGGAATTCGCCGGCTTTCATGCGCGCGAACAGATCGAGGTTTTCTTCGACGGAGCGCTCGCGGAACGGGCTGTTCTTGCCCGGTTCGGTCAGGCTGCCGCGGTACTCACGCGCTTGATCGGGAGTCAGATCACAAACGTAAGCCTTGCCTGCCTTGATCAGGTGAATCGCCCACTCGTGCAGCTGATCGAAATAATTGGAGGCATAGCGCTCCTCGCCCGCCCACTGGAACCCCAGCCACTCGACGTCGCTCTTGATCGCGTCGATGTATTCCTGATCTTCCTTGGCCGGGTTGGTGTCATCGAAGCGCAGGTTGCACTCACCACCGAACTCCTTCGCCAGGCCGAAATTCAGGCAGATCGATTTAGCGTGGCCGATATGCAGGTAGCCATTGGGCTCGGGCGGGAAGCGGGTGACGATCTTGGCGTGCTTGCCGGAGTCCAGGTCGGCCTGGACGATCGGGCGGAGAAAGTTGCTAGCGGCGGGAGTCTCGGGCTTGCTCATGATGTCCTTAACGATCAGCGAGTGCGGCTCAGGGTAGGCCGGCCAAATCAAAGCGCTTATCATAGCGGACCCGTCAACCCCCTGACAGAGCAATGCGCCCCGGCGGCACGGCTATCGGTGGTTGGCGACACTCGGTAACGACGACCTTGCAGCGGCCTGTCCCGCACCATCAATAACGGAACCTCATCCCGATGATCAAACTGCACACCAACTACGGCGTCATCACCGTCAACCTGTTCGAAGACAAGGCTCCGGAAACCACTGCCAACTTCAAGGAATACGTGAAGAGCGGCCACTACGACGGCACCATTTTCCATCGCGTGATCAGCAACTTCATGATCCAGGGCGGCGGCTTCGAGTCCGGCATGAAGCAGAAGCCCACCCGCGCGCCAATCAAGAACGAGGCCAACAACGGCCTTTCGAACAAAATCGGCACCCTGGCGATGGCCCGCACGATGGAGCCGCACTCTGCCTCTGCGCAGTTCTTCATCAACGTGAAGGACAACGATTTCCTCGACCACAGCGCGCCCACCGTGCAGGGTTGGGGTTACACCGTATTCGGTGAAGTGACCGAGGGCATGAACGTCGTCGAGAAGATCAAGGCGGTGGCGACCACCATGAAGTCCGGTCATCAAGACGTTCCAGTTGAAGACGTAGTGATCGAGAAGGCTGAGATCGTCGAGTAAAGCCGAGTGATCCTGCTGATCTCGGATCTGCATCTGGAAGAGGAACGCCCGGACATTACCCGGGCGTTTCTGCATTTCCTCGCCACACGCGCCCGTCAGGCCGAAGCGCTGTACATCCTCGGCGATTTCTTCGAAGTCTGGATCGGTGATGATGCGATGACGCCCTTCCAGCGTTCGATCGCCGACGCATTGCGAGCATTGAGCGAGGGCGGCACGCGTATTTATCTGATGCACGGCAATCGCGACTTCATGCTGGGCAAGGGCTTCTGCCGCGCGGCGGGCTGTACGCTGCTACGCGACCCTAGCGTGGTCGAACTCCGTGGCGAACGCGTGCTATTGATGCATGGCGACAGTCTATGCACCCGTGATGAAGGCTATATGCGTCTGCGCCGCGTACTGCGCAATCCGCTCAGCCTGCTCATCCTGCGCAACCTGCCGCTGTCCACCCGCAAAAAACTGGCGCGCAAGCTGCGCAGCGAGAGTCGCACGCAAACACGCATGAAAGCCGCGGACATCATTGATGTCACCCCGGAACTGATCCCTCGCGTGCTCGCCGAGCATGGGGTGCGGACACTGATCCATGGGCACACCCATCGCCCCGCGACACATCAACTGGAAGTCGACGGCCACCCGGGGCGGCGTATCGTGCTCGGCGACTGGGACCAGCAAGGCTGGGCTTTACAGGTCGATGAGAACGGCTTTCAACAGGCCCCGTTCGATCTGAACTAAGCCGCCAGCGGCACGCCGCTGTGAAAGCGAAACTCGGCGTCAGGGCTTTCGATCAGCTCGCGCTCGCGTTCACGCACCCGGATGATCGTCGCATCCACATCCGCTGCTTCGCCGTACTGATACGCCAGCTTCAGGTAATCCTGAAAATGCCGCGCCTCGGACTTGAGCAGCCCGTGGTAGAACTTGCCCAGCTCCTCATCCAGATGCGGAACCAGCATGGCGAAACGCTCGCAGGAGCGCGCCTCGATAAAGGCACCGATCACCAACGTATCGGTCAGGCGGTACGGCTCATGATTGCGCACAAGCTCGCGCAATCCGGCCGCATAGCGTGACGAGCCGACGTTGCGCAGCGTTATTTCGCGCCGACGAATAATGGCAAGCACCTGCTCGAAATGGCGCAGCTCTTCCCGCGCCAGACGCGACATCTTGTTTTGCAGATCGGGCCTGTCGATGTAGCGGAACATCAGCTGGAAGGCTGCTCCTGCCGCTTTCTTCTCACAGTTGCCATGGTCGATCAGCATCACATCCTGATTCTGCAGTGCAGCATCCACCCAAGCTGCGGGCGTGGCGCAACCGAGAAATTCATTCAGATCAGGAAGCATGTCGAACCTTGCATATTCAGGAACAAAATAACCGGGCGGTCACATGGCACCGCCCGACGCCGGGCGGGCATTATTACGAATGCCGCGCGGAGCAGCCAGCCTTGCTTGATATACATCACGGTTGGCATCGCAGGCTTGTCTATAGTTGACCAACTCGCATCAGGAAATGGAGCCGATCATGCAAGCCATTCGCTGCATCCTCGTGGTAATTGATCCAAACCAGCCACAAGCGCTGGCGTTGAAACGGGCACGACTGATTTCTACCGTCAGCCAATCCCGCCTGCATCTGCTGGTTTGCGACACCAAGCGCGATCACAGCGCCCATCTGGCAACACTGCGCGAACAGCTGGAGAGCGACGGCCACCAGGTCACCACGCAGCAGGCGTGGCATGAAAGCGTGCATCAGACCATCATCACCGTGCAGCAGGCAGAAGGCTGCGGCCTGGTGGCCAAGCAACACGTGCCGGACAATCCCTTGAAGCGCGCCCTGCTCACCCCTGAGGATTGGAAGCTGCTGCGCTACTGCCCGTGCCCGGTATTGATGGTGAAAACAGACAACCCTTGGACCGGCGGCAACATTCTTGCGGCAGTAGACGTAGGCAACTCCGACCTTGAGCACCGCACCCTGCATGCAACTATCGTCAATCATGGCTTTGAAATCGCCAGCTTGGCCGATGGCAAGCTGCACGTAATCAGCGCACACCCGTCTGCAATGCTCTCCGCGGCCGATCCGGCTTTCCAGCTGAAGGAAACCATCGAGGCGAGATACCGCGACGCGTGCAAGCAGTTCCAGGAGGAATTTCATATCCCGGACGCTCAACTGCACGTCGAGGAAGGCCCCGCCGATGCGCTAATCCCTAGGGTTTGCCATCAGCTGAAAGCTGTCGTGACCGTCATTGGCACCGTGGCACGCACCGGCTTCTCCGGGGCATTGATGGGTAACACCGCCGAGGTGGTACTCGACACGCTGGAAAGCGACGTACTGGTCCTGAAGCCCAACGACATCATCGACCACCTCGAGGACCTGGTTCGTCACTGAGCCTGCGGTACGAAAGCCTCGGACGAGGCTTTCGCCGTCAAACTCTGAGATCCAGACCTTCCAGCAGGAAGTGTGGCGCGATGTAGCGCTGATAGTGCGCCTCGGATAACAGGAAGAACTCCCGGTCGATGGCGTCGCGCAAATCTGGCAGCGGCCAGTCACGAAACTCCGGCAACAACACGACCCCATATGCATCGAGCTGCTGAATGACCCGAGCGCCACGGGCAATCAGCTGATAGGCCCAGCAGTAATGCGACTGCTCCACTACGAAACGGATTTGCCGCGTCTCCAGCTGTTGGCGCAGGAGTTGCGCATCGAACACTTCGAGCTTGGCAGCCATCACTTGCGCCAGAAGAATCTCCAGCCGGCGCCATACTGCTCGCTTTTCCTGTTCGTCATAGGCGTTCCAATTAACGACCTCATGATGAAAGCGCTTACATCCACGGCAGACGACATCGCCGTATACCGTCGAGCAAAGGCCAATGCAGGGAGTCTTGATGCGCTGAGTAGACATGAGCGGAGCAGATTGGAGAGCGGTCGGGCATCTTAGACTTTTGTCCTACCAGGGTCACCCATGTTTGCCGCTCGAATAGGCTGCACCCGACCGCAGGCCGCGGCCTGCCTGCTTTTGGAGCACGCTATTGCGTACCCCTCATAAGCGTGAGGCATCAGCCGCTGTGGGCGCTCGACTTAACTTTGCGGGCCATTTCCAGTAGACTCGGCCCGCCGTTTTTGGCGCCACATTCCATACGAAGCTGTTTTCAAAGCGTCACGAGCACAGTTGACCCGGCTGCATGCCGGATGCGCAGAACTGCCTGTACCCTGCCCATCCGGCTTCGCCCGCCCGGCGTAAAACTTTGAAAACAGCTTCCGGATGCGCGTCCCGAAACACCCGTGGGACCAATGATGAGGGTAAAAACTGTGCTTGAAGCCTATCGCAAACACGTAGAAGAGCGTGCCGCCCAGGGCGTCGTGCCCCAGCCGCTGAACGCCGAGCAAACCGCAGGCCTGGTTGAGCTGCTGAAGAATCCGCCAGCCGGCGAAGAAGAATTCCTCGTTGACCTGATCACCAACCGCGTCCCCGCTGGCGTCGACGAAGCCGCCTACGTCAAGGCCGGCTTCCTGTCCGCCCTGGCCAAAGGTGAAACCTCCTCGCCATTGCTGAGCAAGCAGCGCGCTGTCGAACTGCTGGGCACCATGCAGGGCGGCTACAACATCGCCACTATGGTTGAGCTGCTGGATAATGCCGAATTGGCCGCTGTTGCAGCCGAGCAACTGAAGCACACCCTGCTGATGTTCGACGCTTTCCACGACGTGGCCGAAAAAGCCAAGGCCGGCAACGAGCACGCCAAAGGCGTCATGCAATCCTGGGCCGAAGGCGAGTGGTTCACCAACCGTCCAGCTGTTGCCGAGAAGGTCTCCCTCTCCGTATTTAAGGTAACCGGCGAAACCAATACCGACGACCTGTCGCCCGCTCCCGATGCCTGGTCGCGTCCCGACATCCCACTGCATGCATTGGCCATGCTGAAAATGGCCCGAGACGGCATCAACCCGGACGTGCCGGGCTCCGTCGGTCCGATCAAGCAGATGGAAGAACTGAAAGCCAAGGGCTTCCCGGTTGCTTACGTCGGTGACGTGGTTGGTACTGGCTCATCGCGCAAATCCGCTACCAACTCCGTGCTGTGGTTCTTCGGTGACGACATTCCGAACGTCCCGAACAAGCGTGCTGGCGGCTTCTGTTTCGGCACCAAGATCGCTCCGATCTTCTACAACACGATGGAAGATGCTGGCGCCCTGCCGATCGAGTTCGATTGCAGCAACCTGGGCATGGGCGACGTGATCGACGTTTACCCCTACGCTGGCAAGGTTTGCAAGCACGGTACTGATGAAGTCATCACTACTTTTGAACTGAAGACCGAAGTGCTGCTGGACGAAGTCCGCGCTGGCGGCCGTATTCCGCTGATCATCGGCCGTGGCCTGACCGAGAAGGCACGCGCTGAACTGGGCTTGGCTCCGTCTACCCTGTTCAAGAAGCCGGAAGCACCGACCGATAGCGGCAAGGGCTTTACCCTTGCACAGAAAATGGTTGGTCGCGCCTGCGGTCTGCCGGAAGGCAAAGGCGTCCGTCCGGGCACCTACTGCGAGCCGAAGATGACCACCGTCGGTTCTCAGGACACCACTGGCCCGATGACCCGCGACGAACTGAAAGACCTGGCTTGCCTGGGCTTCTCGGCTGACCTGGTCATGCAGTCGTTCTGCCACACCGCCGCCTACCCGAAGCCGATCGACGTCAATACCCACCACACCCTGCCGGACTTCATCATGAACCGCAGTGGCGTTTCCCTGCGCCCAGGTGACGGCATTATCCACAGCTGGCTGAACCGCATGCTGCTGCCCGATACCGTTGGTACCGGCGGTGACTCTCACACCCGCTTCCCGATCGGCATCTCGTTCCCGGCCGGCTCTGGTCTGGTCGCATTTGCTGCTGCCACCGGCGTTATGCCGCTGGACATGCCGGAATCGGTGCTGGTGCGCTTCAAAGGCCAGATGCAACCGGGTATTACCCTGCGCGACCTGGTTCATGCCATCCCCTACTACGCCATTCAGCAAGGTCTGCTGACTGTCGAGAAGAAAGGCAAGAAGAACATCTTCTCCGGCCGCATCCTCGAGATCGAAGGCCTCAACCAGCTGACCGTCGAGCAAGCGTTCGAACTGTCCGACGCCTCCGCCGAGCGTTCAGCTGCCGGTTGCACCATCAAGCTGCCGGAAGACTCGATTGCCGAGTACCTCCGCTCCAACATCACCATGCTGCGCTGGATGATCAGCGAGGGCTATGGCGATGCGCGCACTCTGGAGCGTCGTGCTCAAGCGATGGAAGCCTGGATCGCTGATCCGAAGCTGCTCGAAGCCGACAAGGACGCCGAATACGCTGCCGTGATCGAGATCGACCTGTCCGAAGTCAAAGAGCCCGTGCTCTGCGCTCCAAACGATCCGGATGATGCTCGCCTGCTGTCCACCGTAGCTGGCGAGAAGATCGACGAGGTCTTCATCGGCTCCTGCATGACCAACATTGGTCACTTCCGCGCTGCCGGCAAGTTGCTGGACAAGGTCAAGGGCGGCATCCCGACTCGCCTGTGGCTGGCTCCGCCTACCAAGATGGATGCCCACCAGCTGACCGAAGAAGGCTACTACGGCATCTACGGCAAGGCTGGCGCGCGCATGGAAATGCCGGGTTGCTCGCTGTGCATGGGTAACCAGGCTCGCGTGCAAACCGGTTCCACCGTGGTCTCTACCTCCACTCGTAACTTCCCGAACCGTCTGGGTGATGCCACCAACGTATACCTGGCTTCGGCCGAGCTGGCGGCAGTAGCGTCCATCACCGGCAAACTGCCGACCGTCGAGGAGTATATGGAGTACGCGAAGAACATCGACAGCATGGCTGCCGACATCTATCGCTACCTGTCTTTCGATCAGATCGCTGAATTCCGCGACGCTGCGGAGAAGGCAAAGATCAAGGTCGTCGAAGTCTGATGACGCGGTAAGGCAATCAGAAAACCCCGCTTCGGCGGGGTTTTTTATGCGCGACTTTCCTTCGACCTTGCCTTTAACCTGTTGCCAGCGCGACCGCTAATAGCCAAGCACCGCCACGCGTGCTATCGGCCGGACAGCCTTTCATTACAGCACCGCAGCAGCAAGCCATCATCGCGCTGAAGGACAGCCACACACCTATTACTTTTCTGCGGACAAAGAAAAGCCCGGGCTAGCCGGGCTCTTCTCGGTGTAGCTAACTCAGATTACTGAACCTGAGCTTCTACTTCGGCTTCAACGCGACGGTTGATCTGACGACCTTCCTCGGTAGCGTTATCGGCAACCGGACGGGACTCACCGTAACCTACGGAGTTCACGCGACCACCTTCAACACCGTACTCGTTGACCAGAACGTTGCGGACTGCTTCGGCACGACGCTCGGACAGACGCTGGTTATACTGATCGGTACCGACGGAGTCAGTGTGACCTTCAACGGTAGTGTTGGTCTGCGGGTACTGCTGCATGAAGTCAGCGAGGTTTTTGATGTCGCTGTAGCTTTCTTCACGAACGCGGGATTTGTCGAAGTCGAACTTGACATCCAGCTCAACACGCACCAGCTCCGGGGCGGGTTCCGGCTCAGTGTCGACGATCGGAGCCGGGGCCGGCTCTGGAGTCGGCTCGACTGCCGCAACCTGACGAGCACCGCCGCCGAAGTTCAGACCAACGCCGACGCCAGCCATCCACTCGCCTTCGTCTGCATCAATGTTGTACATGCCATCAACGCTAGCCTTGGCGAAGAAGTTCTCGGTGAAGTAGTACTTCAGACCGGTACCAACGTTTGCGAAGGTGCTGCGATCACGGCCGCCACGGTCAGCCTGGCCGATGCTCTGGTGAGCTACGCCAGCGGAAACGTAAGGACGCAGACCCACACCCGGAGCACCGAAGTGGTAGGCAGCATCAAGGGAAGTCAGGCTGCCCTTGATTTTCTTGTGGCCGCCACCATCAACCGGATCCTTGGAGGTCAGGTCGTGATATTCGCCATAGGAGAGACCCAACGAAACGTCGTCGGTCAGGAAGTAGCTGACGCCAGCGCCGTAGAGCTCGCCGTCACGCTGAACATCACGCGAGCTATCGGTGAAGTAATGCTTACCGAACGCTTCCACCTCTACGGCACCCTGTCCTTGGGCCAGCGCGCTAAAAGAAGTGGCGGCAACCATCGAACCGATAACGACGCCTAAGGTGTTTTTAAGTTTCATCCGTAAATCCCCATCTGGTGGTTGGAATCAGAACAATCTAAGGAAACCGGCTGTCTGTATGCCCAAGCTGTTCGCAAGGTATAAGACAAGTTTCCTAGATTAAGTTTCAGTTTGATCGGAAAAATTTTCCCGCAGCTTATCCAGTGCCCGCTTGTAGCGCATCTTCGTAGCGCTCAAACCCATGTGCATGATATCTGCGATTTCTTGGAACTCAAGTTCAGCAACAAAACGCAACACCAGTATCTCCCGATCGATCGGATTCACATGCACGAGCCACCGGTCGAGCCCAGTCTTCTCCTCGATTCTCGGCGCCTTCTCGTCGGATGCCTCTTCAAGCGGGTCGAGGCTGAGTGCGTCAAGCAAACGCCGCTTACGGCGCTCTTTGCGATATTGAGTAATACATTCGTTATAAGTGATGCTGTATAGCCAGGTTTTGAATTTAGATTTGCCTTCAAAGTTCTTTAAGCCATAAAGAACCTTGAGCATGACCTCCTGACATACATCATCGGCGTCTCGCTCGTTTCCCAAATAGCGTGAGCATACGTTGAACAGTGTACGCTGATATCGACGCATGAGTTCTTCATAAGCGCGCGTTATATGAAATAGCTCGACATGGGCGTGCTGCACCAGCTCTTCATCGGTGAGCTGGCGAGGGTCGTAGCGCGAAATGGACGATGAGGTTTTAGTCAAGACGCTTCGAGCCGGCAGTCAAAATCACGGCCGCCATTTATGGAAACCGGAAAAAAGGCGTCGTACTTTACCAGAAACGCGCGCTTAACGGCTGCCAACGCGCTGCTCGAGCAGCACTTTGTTGGCCACCGAAGTCAGCTCTCCGTCATCGGTAAGCAGCAGTGTTTTGACTGTTCCGATCTCCTCGATCTGCCCTTCGACATCCTCCAGCCGCACTCGCTGCCCTACTTCGTAAAGCTCTCGAACATAAATCCCTGCCAGGATTTGTGCCACAAGCTCACGGCTGCCGAGACCGAAGGCCAGCGCCACGGCCAGACCAACAGTAATGAGCACGATGGCAATGACGTAGTTGAGTAGCTCGGTCTTGACCTCAAGCTGACCAATTGCGACGGAGATGCTGATGATGATCACCAGCCCCTGCGCCATGCGCGCAAGACCGTTGGCGTAGTCGAGTCCAACCCCTTCTGCCGCGCCGCGAACGAGGCCACTTAGCAACTGAGCCAGCAAGACACCGGCCAGCAGAATCAGCGCGGCGCCAAAGACCTTGGGCACATAAAGCGCCAACATATCGAGCGTTGCAGACACTCGCTCCAGCCCCAGCGATTCAGCGGCCGATACCAGAAATATCAGTAGAACGAACCAGTAGACGACCTTACCAATCAGCGCGGAGACGGGAATGCGTATTCCAGCCCGGCTCAACAACTTGGTCAGACCGGTGCCCGCCATCAGGCGATCCAGACCCACTTTGGCCAACACTTTGGACAGCAACGTATCGAGTAACTTGGCCACAATAAAACCGAGCAGAACGACGACCAATGCGCCGAACAATCTCGGAATGAAGGCCGCGACAGAAGCCCAGAGCGAGCTCATCGCCGAAAGAAGACTTTGGGTCCAGGGATTGAATTCCATGATCAATCAGCCTTATCGAACGAACGAATGGGATCTTCGCGGCGAGAGACCGGGGCGAGGTGCCGCGAACCGCTGTTTATGGCAATCATCAATGCTTCCAGCCAGTGCCCAATCAGGGAGAACAGGTCGCCAGCGCCCACTTGGCGGTTGGCAGTCTTGAGAACGCGACCCAGACAAGCGTCATCGTCATGGACAGAGGGCTTGTTGAGCAGGTCGCGCAGGGATTCTTCAAAGGGATCGCGCATGCAAACCTCGCTAAAGTATGTCGGCTAGACGGTCTATGCCCCGGTGTAAGTCACATTCAGAGCCAACGCATACGGCGCAGAATCCACCACTGCAGCAACGCAATACCGCCGATCAGCAAGCAAGCCACGACAAAACCGTAAGGGAATTCGGAGCCAGGGATACCTCCGACGTTTATTCCAAGCAGCCCTGTCAGGAAACTCAGCGGCAGAAAAAAGCCGGTGATGATAGCAAGTAGATACATCGTACGATTCATCCGCTCGTTGAGCCTGCGGTGCTCCGACTCAAGTACCAGATTGACTCGTTCTCGAACCATGTCGAGCTCTTCCAGATAGCGGATCAGCCGGTTGCTGAGCTCATTCCAGTACTCTGTGTCGTCGTCCGCGAACCAGCTCAACCGATTGCGGGTCAGCTGCCCGTACAGCTCGCGTTGAGGCTGCAGAAAGCGTCGCAGACTCGCTGCCTGTCGCCGCAGGGATAGCAACAAGTGGTGCTCGGGGGCATACCGCTCATTCGCATCGATCTCCTCCTCTTCCGCATCAATGCGCTCGGCCAGTTGCGTGACAAAATCATCGACACGATCAGTCATGGCTTCGGCTAGAAACAACAGGAGCTCAGAAGCAGATTTAGGCCCCCTGCCTTCCAACAGCTGATGGATCACTACTTCCGTGGAGCGTAATGGCCTGAGCCGCAGAGAGATAACTCGCTGTCGATCAGCGAATACGCGCACGGACACCATATCCTCTGGCTCGGCCTCAGGATTCAGGTTTACCCCGCGAAGAAACAGCAGCAGCTCTTCCTGTGGCAAGGCCAGCATGCGCGGCCGCGTATTTTCTTCGAGCAACACATCACAAGCGAAAGCACTCAGGCCACTTTGTGTTCGCAGCCAATCCTGTGCGTGCGGCTGGCTACGATCCCAGTGCAGCCAAAGGCTTTCGTCACCAGCAAGCCGCAAGCTCGTCAGGCCGCCATAGCTGATTTGCCGGGCTCCACCGCTGCCGTCAAGGACGAAAGCGTGGATAAGGCCACGCTGCTCGCTTTCAGTTTCCTGCATCAATCTGTTCCGTCGTAGCCCATAAAAAGCCCGGCATGGCCGGGCTCAGAAGAATGACAAGGCATCCGTCAATTGCAGCCTGCATCACTCCGGCATGCTGAGAGGCTCGGGAGAGACAATGATGCCGTTGTTATCGGCATACACATATTCACCAGGACGGAACGTCACGCCACAAAACGTGACTGGAACATTGAGATCACCGATGCCGCGCTTGTCGGTTTTCATCGGATGACTGGCTAGTGCCTGAACGCCAAGGTCTGTCTGCGCAAGGACATCGACATCTCGCACACAACCATAGATGACCAGGCCTTCCCAGCCGTTGCGTGCCGCTTTCTCTGCAAGCATGTCGCCCAGCAACGCGCGACGTAGCGAACCGCCACCATCGACCACCAACACCTTGCCGGTTCCATCGACATCGACCTGGTCCTTGACCAGTGAATTATCTTCAAAGCACTTGATAGTCACGATCTCTCCACCGAAGGAGTCGCGGCCACCGAAGTTGCTGAACAACGGTTCGACAACCTGCACCAGGTCCGGGTAGGCATCGCACAGATCAGGCGTGACGTATTGCATGGGAAGCTCCTTCTGCTTGGAAATTACGGGCGAACGTCCAGTCTTAAAGCCATTGGCGCGACATCTTAGCCGCTACGCGTAAACCACGAAAACGGGATTGCCGAGCCGACGATGATTAAGCACCAACGAAAACGGGGCTTGCGCCCCGTTTTGCCACAGCCTGAACCGTCAGATCTCGCGGTCAGCCAGGAAGAACCAGGTATCGAGAACCGAGTCCGGGTTCAGGGACACGCTTTCAATGCCCTGCTCCATCAGCCACTTGGCCAGATCCGGGTGATCCGATGGGCCTTGCCCGCAGATGCCAATGTATTTGCCGGCCTTGTTGCATGCTTGGATGGCATTAGCCAGCAACTTCTTCACCGCCGGATTACGCTCGTCGAACAAGTGGGCGATGATACCGGAGTCACGGTCCAGGCCTAGCGTCAGCTGGGTCATGTCATTCGAGCCGATGGAGAAACCATCGAAGAATTCCAAGAACTCATCGGCCAACAGGGCGTTGGACGGCAGCTCGCACATCATGATGATGCGCAGACCATTCTCGCCGCGCTTGAGACCGAATTGGCCAAGAATGTCGATGACCTGCGACGCCTCGCCCAGGGTGCGGACGAATGGCACCATAAGTTCGACGTTCGTAAGGCCCATCACATCGCGTACCTTGCGCATCGCACGGCACTCGAGCTCGAAGCAGTCACGGAAGGAATCGCTGATGTAGCGCGATGCACCGCGGAAGCCCAGCATCGGGTTCTCTTCTTCCGGCTCGTACAGCTTGCCACCGATCAGATTGGCGTATTCGTTGGACTTGAAGTCCGACAGGCGCACGATGACCTTTTTCGGCCAGAAGGCAGCGGCCAGGGTACTGACGCCCTCAACCAGCTTCTCGACATAGAAGTTGACCGGATCGTCATAACCGGCAATGCGCTTCTCGACGCTGCTCTTCACATCGGCGGGCAGGCCGTCGAAGTTCAATAGCGCCTTGGGGTGCACGCCGATCATGCGGTTGATGATGAATTCGAGGCGGGCCAGCCCGACACCCTCGTTCGGCAGGTGCGCAAAGTCGAAGGCGCGGTCCGGGTTGCCGACGTTCATCATGATCTTGAACGGCAGCTCCGGCATGGCGTCGATGGAGTTCTGGCGGATATCGAAGCCCAGCTCACCATCGAAGATCAGGCCGGTATCGCCTTCAGCACAGGAAACGGTCACACGCTGGCCGTCCTTCAACAGATCGGTGGCATTACCACAGCCTACGACCGCCGGGATTCCCAGTTCACGGGCGATGATCGCCGCATGACAGGTACGCCCGCCACGGTTGGTGACGATGGCGCTGGCACGCTTCATCACCGGTTCCCAATCCGGGTCGGTCATGTCGGAAACCAGCACGTCGCCCGGCTGGACCTTGTCCATCTCGCTGACGTCATGGATGACCTTGACGGGGCCGGCGCCAATACGCTGACCGATGGCACGGCCTTCGACGAGGACAGTACCCTTCTCCTTCAGGAGGTAGCGCTCCATCACGTTGGCGCTGCTGCGGCTTTTTACGGTTTCCGGACGCGCCTGAACGATATACAGCTTATTGTCATCGCCATCTTTGGCCCACTCGATGTCCATCGGACGGCCGTAGTGCTTCTCGATGGTCATGGCTTGTCTGGCCAGATTGCTCACTTCTTCGTCGGTTAGACAGAAGCGCACGCGGTCTGCCTGGTCGACGTCGACGGTCTTGACCGACTTACCGGCGCTTGCTTCCGCGCCGTAGATCATCTTGATCGCCTTGCTTCCCAGATTACGACGCAGGATGGCGGGACGACCGGCCTCCAGCGTTTGCTTGTGGACATAGAACTCGTCCGGATTCACTGCACCCTGCACAACAGTCTCACCCAGACCATACGCACCGGTGATGAACACCACGTCGCGGAAGCCGGATTCAGTGTCCAGAGTGAACATGACACCGGCAGTGCCAGTTTCGGAGCGGACCATGCGCTGCACGCCAGCAGAGAGCGCGACCAGCTTGTGGTCGAAGCCTTGGTGCACGCGGTAGGCGATTGCGCGATCGTTGAACAGAGAAGCGAATACTTCCTTGGTAGCGCGGATTACATTGTCCACGCCGCGAATGTTCAGGAAGGTTTCTTGCTGACCGGCGAAAGATGCGTCCGGCAGATCTTCAGCGGTGGCCGAGGAACGAACCGCAACGGCCATATTGTCATTGCCACCGGACATTTCCGCGAACGCAGTGCGAATGTCCGCATCCAGTTTTGGCGGGAATTGAGCATCCATGACCCAGCCGCGAATCTGCGAGCCGGCTTTGGCGAGGGCATTGACGTCATCCACGTCCAGCGCATCGAGAAGCGCATGGATCTGCTCATTGAGACCGCTGAGCTCCATGAAATCACGATAGGCCTGTGCCGTAGTGGCGAAACCGCCAGGCACCGATACACCCGCGCCTGCGAGGTTGCTGATCATCTCGCCGAGGGAGGCGTTCTTGCCCCCTACACGCTCAACGTCATGATTGCCGAGCTTATCGAGGGAAACTACGTACTCTACCAAGGTGATCTCTCCACATTAGTGTTGGAAACTCAACCGGAGCCTGGCCGTACTACTGTGGCCCGACCCTGCAAAATAAGTAACAATGCCCGCCAACCGGGCTCGGCGAAGGGCCTACTATAGCTGGGAACCGTTCTCGACTTAAGGCCCAAGGCACATGAAACGAACTGCATTCTTCATTTCTGACGGCACAGGCATCACCGCGGAAACTCTGGGCCATAGTCTTCTGGCACAGTTCGAGAACATCACCTTCACGAAACTAACCCGCCCGTACATAGACACTGCGGAAAAAGCGCGGGCCATGGTACAGCAAATCAATAATGCCGCGGAAAAGGACGGGGGGCGGCCGATCATCTTCGACACCCTGGTGAACCAGGAAATCCGTGACATTCTGGCCGAATCCAATGGCTTCATGATCGACATCTTCTCTTCCTTCCTTGCTCCGCTGGAACATGAGCTGATGTCACGTTCCTCGTATTCCGTTGGTAAATCACACTCTATCAGCCATAACTCCAACTACATGGAGCGTATCGAGGCGGTCAACTTCGCCCTCGATAACGACGATGGCGCCCGTACCCGCTACTACGACAAGGCTGACCTTATCCTCGTTGGCGTTTCCCGCTGCGGTAAAACACCGACCTGCTTGTATATGGCGATGCAGTACGGCATTCGCGCTGCCAATTACCCGCTGACCGAAGATGATATGGAGCGCTTGCAGCTTCCCAGCGTTCTCAAGGAGTACAAGGACAAGCTATTCGGCCTCACTATCGACCCCGATCGCCTGGCGGCCATTCGTCACGAGCGAAAACCCAACAGCCGCTACGCCAGCTTCGCCCAGTGCGAGTTCGAAGTCCGCGAGGTGGAAAGCCTGTTCCGCCGCGAGAACATCAACTACATCAACTCTACGCATTTCTCCGTCGAGGAGATCTCCGCCAAGATCCTGGTGGAAAAAGGCGTCGAACGTCGACTCAAATAACTGCCGCTTCGCTAGACAACAAAAAGTCCGCTTGGTGCGGACTTTTTGCGTTTTTCAGCCGGAAGAATTCGCTTTGCGGCAGATGAAGCACGTTAGAACACGTCGCCCGGCACACGTACCCAGCCTTCCATCAGCACGCGCGCGCTGCGACTCATGATCGCTTTGGTAACGGTCCATTGGCCGTCGATCTGCTTCGCCTCGGCACCGACTCGCAGCGTGCCGGACGGATGCCCAAAGCGCACAGCCTGGCGCGCGCCACCACCGGCGGCCAAATTGACCAACGTACCGGGTACTGCCGCCGCGGTGCCGATGGCCACCGCACAGGTGCCCATCATGGCGTGGTGCAGCTTGCCCATGGACAGCGCCCGGACTAGCAAATCGACCTCACCTGCCTCAATGTTCTTGCCGGAAGACGCACGGTAGCTTTTCGGCTGGGAAACGAACGCAACCTTCGGCGTGTGCTGACGGGTCAGCGCCTCTTCAGCGTTCTTGATCAAACCCATGCGCAGCGCCCCGGCTACGCGGATCGCCTCCAGCCGCGCCAGCGCCTCGGGATTGCCGTTGATGTCCTCACGCAGCTCAGTGCCCTGGTAGCCGATATCCTCGGCATTGACGAACACAGTTGGAATTCCCGCACTGATCATGGTCGCCTTGAGCGTACCGATGCCTGGGACCTCCAGCTCATCGACCAGGTTGCCGGTTGGGAACATCGAACCGCCCTCCTCGCCGTCATCCGACGGATCGAGGAACTCCAGCACGATCTCGGCAGCCGGAAAGGTCACGCCGTCCAGCTCGAAATCGCCGGTTTCCTGCACTTGGCCGTCGGTGACCGGTACGTGGGCGATGATGGTTTTACCGATGTTGGCCTGCCAGATCCGCACTACACAGGTACCGTTCTGCGGAATACGCTCGGCATCCACCAGGCCTGCATGCAGCGCAAAGGCACCGGCACCAGTCGAAAGGTTGCCGCAGTTACCGCTCCAGTCGACGAAGGGCTTGTCGATGGAAACTTGGCCATAGAGGTATTCGACGTCGTGATCCGGCCGACTGCTCTTCGAAAGGATGACGCATTTGCTGGTACTGGACGTGGCGCCACCCATGCCGTCGATATGCGCGGAATACGGGTCGGGGCTGCCGATCACGCGCATGAACAGCTTGTCGCGTGCCGCGCCTGGCACCTGGCAGCTTTCCGGCAGGTCCTGCAACCGGAAGAACACCCCCTTGCTGGTGCCGCCGCGCATATAGGTCGCGGGAATTCTGACCTGTGATACATGAGCCATGGGAATCTCGCCCTCATGAAGCCACTGCTGCCTGGTGGCCGCAGCGCAGAAGAAAGATGCAAGCGCCGCCCCGCTTCGATACATGAGCCTGTATCGAAGCAGAGCGAGCGATTGGTAGTTACGCCTGTCCGAGGAAGTCCTTGGCGAAACGCTGCAGCACGCCGCCGGCCTGGTAGACGCTGACTTCGGCCGCAGTGTCGAGACGGCAGGTGACCGGCACGCGAGTTTCTTCACCGCTCTTGTGGTGAATGACCAGGGTCAGATCGCAGCGCGGCGACAGCTCGCCTTCAATGTCGAAGGTTTCGGTGCCATCCAGACCAAGGGTCAGGCGGGTGGTGCCCGGCTTGAACTCGACCGGCAGTACGCCCATGCCGACCAGGTTAGTGCGGTGGATACGCTCGAAGCCTTCGGCGACGATCACCTCCACACCGGCCAGGCGCACGCCCTTGGCTGCCCAGTCACGCGATGATCCCTGGCCGTAGTCGGCACCTGCCACGATGATCAGGTTCTGCTTGCGCGTCATGTAGGTTTCGATCGCTTCCCACATACGCATAACCTGGCCTTCCGGCTCGACGCGTGCCAAGGACCCCTTCTGCACCTTGCCATCGACGACAGCCATCTCGTTGACCAGCTGCGGGTTGGCAAAGGTCGCGCGCTGGGCGGTCAGGTGATCGCCGCGGTGGGTAGCGTAGGAATTGAAGTCTTCCTCCGGCAGGCCCATCTTCGCCAGGTACTCGCCGGCTGCCGAGTCCAGCAGGATGGCGTTGGATGGGGACAGGTGATCGGTGGTGATGTTGTCGGGCAGGATCGCCAACGGACGCATGCCTTTCAGTGTGCGCTCGCCAGCCAACGCGCCTTCCCAGTACGGCGGACGGCGGATATAAGTGGATGTCGGCCGCCAGTCGTACAGCGGGCTTTCGGCCTCCTCAATGGTGCCCAGATCGAACATCGGGATGTAAATCTGCTTGAACTGCTCCGGCTTCACCGAAGCGGCCACGATAGCGTCAATTTCTTCGTCGGATGGCCATAGATCTTTCAACGTAACCGGGTTGCCATGCTGGTCGGTGCCCAACACGTCCTGCTCGATATCGAAGCGCACGGTACCGGCGATAGCGTAAGCAACCACCAGCGGCGGCGAGGCCAAGAATGCTTGTTTAGCGTACGGATGGATCCGCCCATCAAAGTTACGATTGCCGGACAACACTGCCGTGGCGTACAGGTCTCGCTCGATGATTTCTTTCTGGATCACCGGGTCCAGCGCGCCGGACATGCCATTACAGGTGGTGCAGGCGTAGGCAACGATGCCAAAACCGAGCTTCTCAAGTTCGCTAAGCAACCCAGCTTCTTCCAGATACAGCTTGGCGACCTTGGAACCCGGCGCGAACGACGTCTTGACCCAAGGCTTGCGCACCAGACCAAGATCATTGGCCTTCTTCGCCAGCAAACCGGCGGCGACCACGTTGCGTGGGTTCGAGGTGTTGGTGCAGCTGGTGATGGCCGCAATGATGACTGCGCCGTCCGGCAGCAGCCCTTCAGCCTCCTCGACACGTCCGGCCGCCAACTTGCCTTCGTCGGCGATGCCGCGCTCGTGCAGCGCCGAAGTCGGCAGGCGCTTGTGCGGGTTGGACGGGCCAGCCATGTTACGCACCACGCTGGACAGGTCGAATTCGAGCACGCGTTCGTATTCGGCGCCTTCCAGGGCCGTCGCCCAAAGGCCCGTTTCCTTGGCGTACTGCTCGACGAGCGCAACCTGCTCCGGCTCGCGACCGGTCAGCTTGAGGTAATCAATGGTCTGCTGATCGATGTAGAACATCGAAGCGGTAGCGCCGTATTCCGGGCACATGTTGGAGATGGTCGCGCGATCACCAATGGTCAGGCTGTCGGCGCCTTCGCCGAAGAACTCGACCCAGGCTCCGACCACACGCTCCTTACGCAAGAACTCGGTCAGCGCCAGCACGATATCGGTGGCGGTGATACCGGGCTGACGTTTGCCGGTCAGACGTACGCCGACGATGTCGGGCAGGCGCATCATCGACGGCAGACCGAGCATCACGGTTTCAGCTTCCAGGCCGCCGACGCCGATGGCGATGACACCCAGCGCATCAACGTGTGGCGTGTGCGAGTCGGTACCGACACAGGTATCCGGGAAGGCCACACCGCCGCGGGCCTGGATCACCGGCGACATTTTCTCCAGATTGATCTGGTGCATGATGCCGTTGCCGGCCGGGATCACGTCGACGTTCTTGAACGCGGTCTTGGTCCACTCGATGAAGTGGAAGCGGTCCTCGTTGCGGCGCTCCTCAACGGCGCGGTTCTTCTCGAACGCATCGGGATCGAAGCCTGCAAATTCAACCGCCAGGGAGTGGTCGACGATCAGCTGAGTCGGAACAACCGGGTTGACCTTCGCCGGGTCGCCGCCCTGCTCCGCTATCGCATCGCGCAGACCGGCGAGGTCGACCAGCGCGGTCTGGCCGAGGATGTCGTGGCAGACCACGCGCGCCGGATACCAGGGGAAGTCCAGATCGCGCTTGCGCTCGATGATCTGCTTCAGCGAATCGGTCAACGCTTCGGGCTCACAGCGACGCACCAGTTGTTCGGCCAGGACGCGGGAGGTATAGGGCAGCTTGTCGTAGGCACCCGGCTGGATGGCTTCGATCGCCTCACGGGTGTCGAAGTAGTCAAGCCCAGTGCCTGGCAGAGGTTTGCGGTGTTCTGTATTCATGCCGGAAGAACTCAATCCAATAATGTTCTGTGGGGCGAGGTTCGGGGAGCCCGGCGACGAGCTCCCCTGCTCCGATCAGCGCTGGGCGATCGGGGCAACCTTGCGCTGCTCCGGACCGATGTACTCGGCACTCGGCCGAATGATCCGGTTGTTGCTGCGTTGTTCGAACACATGGGACGCCCAGCCGGTAACGCGCGAGCAGACGAAGATCGGCGTGAACAGCTTGGTGGGGATGCCCATGAAGTGATAGGCGGAGGCGTGGTAGAAATCGGCGTTCGGGAAGAGCTTCTTCTGCTCCCACATGGTTTCGTCGACAGCCACCGAGACCGGATAGAGCACGGTATCGCCCACTTCGTCAGCGAGCTTCTTGGCCCAGACCTTGATGACCTCGTTGCGCGGGTCGGAAACGCTATAGATCGCGTGGCCGAAGCCCATGATCTTGTCCTTGCGCTCGAGCATGCCGAGGATCGCTTCGCGTGCTTCTTCCGGACTCTTCCACTGTTCGATCATGTCCATCGCTGCTTCGTTGGCGCCGCCATGCAGCGGGCCGCGCAGCGAACCGATGGCACCGGTCACACAGGAATAGAGATCGGACAGCGTCGAAGCGCAGACACGGGCGGTGAAGGTCGAGGCGTTGAACTCGTGCTCGGCGTAGAGGATCAGCGAGACGTTCATGACCTTGACGTGCAGGTCGCTCGGCTTCTTGTCGTGCAGCAGCGCGAGGAAATGACCGCCCAGGGTCTCTTCGTCGCTGGTGCAGTTGATGCGCACACCGTCGTGAGTGAAGCGATACCAGTAGCACATGATCGCCGGGAAAGCGGCCATCAGGCGCTCGGCCACGTCGCGCTGCTGGTCGAAGCTGAGCTCCGGCTCCAGCGTGCCGAGAACGGATGAACCGGTGCGCATGACATCCATCGGATGAGCGCTTGCCGGAATGCGCTCCAATACTTCCTTAAGTGCCTGCGGCAGGTCGCGCATGGTCTTCAGACGACTCTTGTAATCGGCCAGCTGCTGGGTGTTCGGCAGCTCACCGTAGAACAGCAGGTAGGCCACTTCCTCGAAATCACACTCGGCCGCCAGGTCGCGCACGTCGTAACCGCGATACGTCAACCCGGCACCGGTCTTGCCCACGGTACACAGGGCGGTCTGTCCGGCGATCTGTCCGCGCAGGCCCGCGCCGCTCAAAACTTTTGCTTCAGCCATTGCTATCTCCTTCTTGGATTTGTTCTGGATACTGCAAATCACGTTGAAAAATGGATCGCAAAGACCCCGTTGGCAAACCCAGCGGGGTCCTCTCGTCAGCTCTTCTTCTGGGCGAACAGCGCGTCGAGGTGCTGCTCGAACGTGTGATAGTTGATGCGATCGTAGAGCTCCATACGGGTTTGCATGGTGTCGATTACGTTCTTCTGTGTGCCGTCACGGCGCAGCGCGGTGTAGACGTTTTCCGCCGCCTTGTTCATGGCTCGGAACGCCGACAGTGGGTAGAGCACCAGGGAGACGTCGACGCTGGCCAGCTCTTCGGTGGTGTACAACGGCGTGGCGCCGAATTCGGTAATGTTGGCCAGGATCGGCGCCTTCACCCGGTCGGCGAAGGTCTTGTACATCGCCAGCTCGGTGATGGCCTCGGGGAAAATCATGTCCGCCCCCGCCTCGATGCAGGCCGCAGCACGATCCAGCGCGGAGTTCAGACCTTCCACCGCCAGCGCATCGGTACGCGCCATGATCACGAAACTGTCGTCAGTACGTGCATCGACGGCGGCCTTGATGCGGTCGACCATCTCCTGCTGGGAGACAATTTCCTTGTTCGGCCGATGGCCGCAACGCTTGGCGCCGACCTGATCCTCGATATGAATCGCCGCCGCGCCGAACTTGATCATCGACTTGACGGTACGCGCCACGTTGAACGCCGAGGAGCCGAAGCCGGTGTCGACATCAACCAGCAGCGGCAGATCGCAGACATCGGTGATGCGACGCACGTCGGTCAGAACATCGTCCAGCCCGGTGATGCCAAGATCCGGCAAGCCCAGCGAGCCGGCCGCGACGCCGCCGCCGGACAGATAGATGGCCTTGAAGCCGGCACGCTTGGCCAACAGCGCATGGTTGGCGTTGATCGCGCCGACTACCTGCAGCGGGTGCTCACTGGCCACGGCGTCACGGAAACGCTGACCGGCAGAAGGAAGAGTCATGCATTACCCCTTTCATGTGGTGTTTGCTCAAGAACGCCCTTGAAATGGCGTTCCACATTTCGTTTTGAAGCGGCGATGTGGCGGCGCATCAGCAGCTCCGCCAACTCGCCATCGCGTTCGGCGATGGCGTCGAGAATTCGATGGTGTTCGGCGAAGGCCTGATGCGGCCGGTTTGGCGTGGTGGAGAACTGGATGCGATACATGCGCACCAGCTGATAGAGCTCGTCGCACAGGAGCTTGGCCAGCGTGCGGTTGCCGCTGCCCTGGATAATCCGGTAATGGAAGTCGAAGTCACCTTCCTGCTGGTAGTAGCCGACGCCGGCCTGGAAAGCTTCATCGCGCTCATGGGTGCTGAGTACCCGGCGCAGATCATCAATCTCGTCATCGGTCATGCGCTCGGCCGCAAGGCGGCAGGCCATGCCTTCCAGGGATTCTCGAATTTCGTAGAGTTCGATCAGCTCGGCATGACTGAGTGACACCACCCGGGCGCCAACATGCGGCACGCGAACCAGCAGCTTCTGTCCTTCCAATCGGTGGATCGCCTCGCGCAGCGGCCCGCGGCTGATGCCATAGGTACGCGCCAGCTCCGGCTCTGAGATCTTGCTACCCGGAGCAATTTCGCCTTTGACGATGGCAGCCTGGATAAGGCGAAACACGTGCTCGGCCAGCGTGCCACTGTCGAGCTGTTGCGCAGATGGATGAAGCTCAAGAGTATCCAGCATGATTGTCGACAATTCAGGTGACGATGTCGCGAAATTACGCCCCGAATGGCGAGCAGTCAACAGAACCACCGAACAGATTGTCGACACCTTTACTAAAGTCGTACGGCAATAAGCCTCCTGCCGATGTCTCCGACAGCAGCAAGAGTGCCCGCTGTAGCGTCCTGAAATCAGCATGCTAGAATGCGAGCCTTTCGCGCCATGGGCGTTCTTCAGCAGCGCCCCTCAGCGTCACATGTCCAGCTATCCCCACCCCTTCCTCAAGACCACAGGTTCCATGAGAGTTAAAGCCCACTTCCTGCTGCTCTGTGTATTGCTCCTGCCCACAATTGGCGCGGCCTCCAACAAAACGATCTACGGGCTTAACGAGAACGTCGGCCTGCCCGACTTCAATCTCGAGGTAGAGGCGAAGCTCGATACCGGCGCACAAACCGCCTCACTCAGCGCCCGAGACATCACCCGCTTCAAGCGCAAGGGCGAGTCGTGGGTGCGGTTTTACCTGGCAGTGGATAGCGCACACGCGCACCCGATCGAGCGGCCGCTGGCACGTATCAGCAAAATCAAACGAAGGGCCGGCGATTTCGATCCCGAAGAGGAAAAAACCTATACGGCGCGCCCAGTTATCGAGCTCGATCTGTGCATGGGCAAGGCTAAACGCACGATAGAAGTGAACCTCACGGACCGTACCGCTTTCCAATACCCACTTTTGATAGGTTCCGACGCGCTTACCCGCTTCGGCGCCCTGGTCGATCCAAGT
Organism: Pseudomonas sp. E45-MNA-CIBAN-0222; assembly: GCF_040310405.1. Classification (NCBI taxonomy): domain Bacteria; kingdom Pseudomonadati; phylum Pseudomonadota; class Gammaproteobacteria; order Pseudomonadales; family Pseudomonadaceae; genus Pseudomonas; species Pseudomonas sp. E45-MNA-CIBAN-0222. Next base: position 243,649 of record NZ_JBEOPU010000001.1, on the reverse strand, counting down.
CGCACCTTTATTGCCGGCAAACCCGGTTGCCTCAACGAATCTGACGCTGACGAGTAATACCCATGCGCGCTCTCACTCTGCATCTGAAAGTCCTGATCTTCCTGCTCGTCGCTCTGGGAATTTCGATCACCGCCTACCAGATCTTCATACTGGGCATTCCGGTTACCGAAGACGAAACCGATGACCTGTGGAATATCGACGCCAAGGTCGAATTTCAGGCCAGCCCTCGCGAGCCGGTAAAGCTGCAGATGTACGTGCCGCCGCTGAACCAGGAGTTCGTCAGCCTCAACGAGAGCTTCATCTCCAATAACTACGGCGTCAGCATCAATCGGGCCGACGGCAACCGACGCGTTACCTGGTCCGCACGCCGTGCGAGCGGGAACCAGACACTGTATTACCGCCTTGTGCTCACCAAGCGCTATAGCGGAGAGCAGACCAAGGCGACCGGCCCGATCTTCCGCGACAGCATTCCAGTAGAGGGGCCAGAGAAGATCGCTGCCGAGGCGCTGCTCTCACCCATACGCCAACACTCGGCCGACGTAGAAACCTTCATCAGTGAAGCCATCAAGCGCGTCAACAACCCGAATGACGACAACGTCAAGCTGCTGCTTGGTGGCGATGCATCCATTGCGAACAAAGCGCGCGTTATCGAACTGCTGTTGTCCATCGCTCACGTACCGATGGAACGCGTGCACACCATTCGCCTGAACGCCGATCAGGCGCAATCACCCGAACTCTGGCTGCGCAGCTTTAACGGTGACAAGTGGCTGTTCTTCAACCCAGGAACCGGTGAACAAGGGCTGCCGGATGACCGCCTGGTTTGGTGGACCGGTGACGAGCCGCTGATCAATCTCGAAGGCGGACGCAATCCGCAGGTGACCTTCACGCTCAACAACAGTGAGATGAACGCCATTCGCCTGGCCAAGCTGACCGACGAAAACACCGACGCAGATTTCCTCGAGTACTCGCTTTATGGCCTACCGCTGCAGACGCAGCAGACTTACCAGATCATGATCATGATCCCGATCGGGGTACTGGTGATCCTGATCCTGCGCAACCTCGGCGGCCTGCAAACGCTCGGCACCTTTACCCCGGTATTGATTGCACTGGCCTTCCGCGAAACGCAGATCGGCTTCGGCATCATCCTGTTCACGCTGATCACGGCGCTGGGTCTGTCGCTGCGTTCCTACCTGGAGCACCTGAAACTACAAATGTTGCCGCGACTGTCGGTGGTGCTGACATTCGTTGTGGTACTGATCGCCGTTATCAGCCTGCTCAGTCACAAACTGGGCCTTGAACGTGGCCTGTCGGTATCGCTGTTCCCGATGGTGATTCTGACCATGACCATCGAGCGCCTGTCGATCACCTGGGAAGAGCGCGGCGGTGGTCACGCCTTCAAGGTGGCGGTCGGTACCCTGATCGCCGCAAGCCTGGCATTCATGCTGATGAACATTCGGGAGTTGACGTACTTCATCTTCACCTTCCCGGCAGTGCTGATGATCATGGTGGGCTTCATGCTGGCGATGGGTCGCTACCGCGGCTACCGCCTGACCGAGCTGTTCCGCTTCAAAGCCTTTCTGAAGGATTGAGCCATGTTTGGTCTGATCAAGACGTGGAAGGCCCTGGAAGCCAAGGGAATCATGGGCATCAACCGCCGTAACGCGGACTACGTGCTCAAGTACAACAAGCGCAACCTGTATCCGATCGTCGATGACAAAATCATCACCAAGGAACGGGCCATTGCAGCCGGTATTCATGTGCCGGAGATGTACGGCGTCATCGAGACCGAAAAGGACATCGACAAGCTCAAGGACATCGTCAGGGATCACACCGATTTCGTCGTCAAGCCGGCCCAGGGCGCCGGTGGCGACGGCATCCTGGTGATCGCCGATCGTTTTGAGGGCCGTTACAAGACCGTGTCCGGCAAGATCCTGACGCACGAGGAAATCGAGCACCAGATATCCAACATCCTCACCGGCCTCTACTCCCTGGGCGGTCACCGTGACCGCGCCTTGATCGAATACCGCGTGACACCTGACCCGATCTTCAAGAGCATCAGCTATGAAGGCGTGCCGGACATCCGCATCATCGTGCTCATGGGCTACCCGGTCATGGCCATGTTGCGCCTGCCCACCCGGCAATCCGGCGGCAAGGCAAACCTGCACCAGGGCGCCATCGGCGTCGGTGTGGATCTGGCCACCGGTATCACGCTGCGCGGCACCTGGCTGAACAACAAGATCAGCAAGCATCCAGACACCACTAACGCGGTGGACGGCGTGCAGCTGCCAAACTGGGACGGTTTCATGAAGCTCGGCGCTGCCTGCTACGAGCTTTGCGGGCTGGGCTATATCGGCGTGGACATGGTGCTCGATCAGGATAAGGGGCCGCTCATTCTCGAACTGAATGCGCGCCCGGGCTTGAACATCCAGATCGCCAACGACTGTGGACTGACGCACCGTGCGCATGCCGTTGAGAATCGGCTGGCAGAGCTCAAAGAGAAAGGTATTCAAGAGACGCCGGAGGAGCGAGTGAAGTTCTCCCAAGAACTGTTCGGCCACGTCCCTCCCCACGCCTGACTGACGCAAACAGGACAGTCCGCGTATCTTCGCGGACTGCCCTCTCATTGATCTCACCCATGTCCATCTGCACGCTGCACCCCCTGCCCTATCAGGCCGACCCCGCCCACTGGTTCGCACGCATTCGCCACGCCCCTAGCGCGGTGCTGCTCGACTCCGGCAAGCCAAAGGCTGATCGTGGCCGCTTCGACATACTCAGTGCGTGGCCGCTGGATGTGCTCGAGCCGCGCGACGATGAGTCAGGACGTGATTTCTTCCAGCGCTTGCGCCACGCATTACGCGGCCTGGGGCCGGCAGAACTGCCCGACAACTGCGAGCTGCCGTTTGCCGGCGGCCTGATAGGCCTGCTGAGCTACGACTTCGGGACGCGCCTCGAGACGCTGCCGCAGCGCGCAGCTGACGACAGCGGATTGCCCTTGGCACGCTTCGGTCTTTATGGCTGGGCGCTGATCAGCGATCATCAGACGCGGACCAGTCAGTTAGTGTTTCATCCAGCAACGGCGTCATCCGAGCAGAAACGACTGATCGCGCTGTTCGATTCAGCGCCCACAGCTGAAAGCGCTCCATTCAGGCTACACAACCGTTTCGCAGCCGACCTGTCCGTCCACAGCTATCGGAACGGCATCGAGCGCATCCAGACCTACATCCAGGCCGGTGACTGCTATCAGGTCAATTTCACCCAGCGTTTTCGTGCCGGCTGCTCAGGTGACCCATGGAGCGCCTATCGCGCGCTGCGAGAAGCTTGCCCGACGCCGTACGCCGGCTTCGTCGCGCTGGAAGACGGCGCCATTGCAAGCCTCTCGCCGGAGCGCTTCCTGCGCCTGCAGCAGGGGAACGTGGAAACCCGCCCGATCAAAGGCACCCGCCCTCGCGGCGCGGACGAGCGCAGCGATGCTGCGCAAGCGCAAGCGCTGCTCGCCAGCGACAAGGATCGCGCGGAGAATCTGATGATCGTCGACCTGCTGCGCAACGACCTCGGCCGTAGCTGTCGCATCGGTAGCGTACGCGTGCCGCAGCTGTTCGCCTTGGAAAGCTATCCCAACGTGCATCATCTGGTGAGCTGCGTGACCGGCGAACTTGCCGATGACCACGATGCGTTCGATCTGCTGGCCGGCAGCTTTCCCGGCGGCTCGATCACTGGAGCACCAAAGATCCGCGCGATGCAGATCATCGACGAGCTGGAACCAACGCGCCGCTCAATCTATTGCGGATCGTTGCTGTACGTCGATGTCAGGGGGGAAATGGACAGCTCCATCGCCATTCGCACACTGCTCATCCGCGAGGGGCAAGCCAGCTGCTGGGGTGGTGGAGGCATCGTCGCCGACTCCGACTGGCAGGCGGAGTACCAGGAATCGATCGACAAGGTGAGCGTTCTGATGAGAACGCTGGAAGCGTCTATATGCTGCAAGCCAGCCAGTGGCACGCACAAGCATTAGCCAAGCTTTTTGAAACCTGCCGCCTGATATTGCTCCGTGTTACCAACCAACGAGCAGCAGGGCCAGGAGGTGGCGGGCCAAAGCCCTCCCTGCCTGTCTTCCCTGCCGCTTTTGGCTGCAGCTTGTCGCTGCGTCAGAGCGCCAGCTTGCGGTTCGATGCCTTGAGGAATTCCTGCTTCAGCTCGTCGAAGGTGTGCACTGCCGGGAACTGCGGGAACTCGGCGATGACGTTGTCCGGAGCATGGAACAGGATGCCGGCATGGGCTTCGCTGAGCATGGTGGTGTCGTTATACGAATCACCCGCGGCGATGACGCGGTAGTAGAGGCTTTTCAGCGCAATGACCGACTGACGCTTGGGGTCTTTCTGGCGCAGCTGATAGTCCACCACACGATCCGTTTCGTCGGTGATCAGGCGATGGCAAAGCAGCGTCGGGAAGCCCAACTGACGCATCAGCGGCTGCGAGAACTCGTAAAAGGTGTCGGAGAGGATTACCACCTGGAAGCGCTCGCGCAGCCAGTCGACAAACTCCGGGGCGCCTTCCAGCGGCTTCAGGGTCGCGATCACCTTCTGGATGTCGGCGAGCTTCAGCCCGTGTTCATCGAGGATGCGCAGACGCTGCTTCATCAGCACGTCGTAGTCGGGAATGTCCCGCGTGGTCGCCCGGAGCGATTCGATTCCGGTGGCCTCGGCAAAGGCGATCCAGATTTCCGGAACCAGCACACCTTCCAGGTCGAGACAGGCTATTTCCACGGGCCACTCCTCAATGCAGAAAATTGAAGGCGGCACTCTAACGGCAGCACGCAGCCGAAGCAATGCAAGGCTTATACCCGAAGTAGTTGATCTGCGTGCGTAAACGTTATTTAGCGGCATAAACGCCTTTTGCTACCATCCGCCGCCTCAGAGCGCCAAAGCGCCGATGTAATCTTTAAGGAAGCCGCCTGATGAGCCCATCTATCGACGTCGCAGCGTTGGCTGCCGCCTACGCCGAGAAGTCTCCGCAAGACATTTTAAAGCTCGCCTTCGACCTATTCGGTGATGATCTGTGGATTTCCTTCAGCGGCGCGGAAGACGTAGTGCTACTGGACATGGCCTGGAAGCTGAACAAGAACGTCAAGGTGTTCACCCTTGATACCGGGCGACTGCATAGCGAGACCTACCGTTTCATCGAGCAGGTTCGTGACCATTACAGCATCTCCATTGACATCATGACGCCGGATCCCGCATTGCTACAGCCGCTGGTCAACGAGAAAGGACTGTTCAGCTTCTACCGGGATGGTCACGGTGAGTGCTGTGGGATTCGCAAGATCGAGCCGCTGCGACGCAAGCTGGCCAACGTTCGCGCCTGGGCTACCGGCCAGCGACGCGACCAGAGCCCTGGCACTCGCGGCCAGGTTTCGGTACTGGAGGTAGATACCGCGTTTTCCACGCCTGACAACACCCTGTACAAATTCAACCCATTGGCGCAGATGACCAGTGAGGAAGTCTGGGGTTATATCCGCATGCTCGAGATCCCCTACAACAGCCTGCACGAGCGTGGCTTCATCAGCATTGGCTGCGAGCCGTGCACCCGACCTGTACTACCCAACCAGCATGAACGCGAAGGCCGCTGGTGGTGGGAAGAGGCGACTCATAAAGAGTGTGGGTTGCACGCCGGGAATCTGATCGCGAAGAACTGACACAGCCTGAATCTGAGGCAGCGACGCAACGTCAGATCAAGCAGCATCAAGTGCGGCAGGTCGGCTAGTGCCGAGCTGCCATCACCGATCAGTAGGTTGGCAACTCCATCCCGTCGAATAGCTCATCCAGCTCCACCTTGTTGCGACAGTGCACAGCCCGTTCCAGCATGTCCCGATCCAGATGCGGGGCAAACTGCTGAATGAAATCGCACATAAAGCCGCGCAGGAAGGTGCCACGGCGGAAACCGATTTTGGTCACGCTAGACTCGAATAGCTCGCTTGCATCCAGCACCACCAGATCCGAATCCAGTTTGGCATCGACGGCCATACGCGCAACGATCCCAACCCCTAGTCCGAGCCGCACATAGGTTTTGATCACGTCGGCATCGGCGGCCGTGAACACAACCTTGGGCGAAAGCCCGCGGTGACCGAACGCCTCGTCGAGCTTGGAACGACCGGTGAAACCGAATACGTAAGTCACTATAGGATGCTCGGCAAGCGCCTCCAGAGTTAGCTTGTCCAGCTTCGCTAAAGGATGCCCCTGGGGGACGATCACGCAGCGATTCCAGCGATAGCAGGGCATCATTACCAGATCACCGAACAGCTCGAGCCCCTCGGTAGCAATGGCAAAATCGACGGTGCCGTCGGCGGCCATCTCTGCAATCTGCATGGGCGTGCCCTGGTGCATATGCAGCGACACGTCGGGGTACTGCTTGATGAAGCTGCTGATCACCTGGGGCAGCGCATAGCGTGCCTGGGTGTGCGTGGTGGCGATGCTCAGCGTTCCTTTTTTCTCGTTGGAGAACTCCTGGGCGATCTGCTTGATGCTCTCGCACTTGCGCAGGATTTCCCCCGCCGTGGTGATGATGCGCTCCCCCGCCGGGGTCACCCGCGTAAGATGCTTGCCGCTACGCGCGAAGACCTCTACGCCGAGTTCATCCTCAAGCAGACGAATCTGTTTGCTGATGCCAGGCTGGGAGGTGAACAGGCTCTGGGCGGTCGCCGAAACATTGAGGTCATGGTGCGCCACTTCCCAGATGTAACGCAGTTGTTGAAGCTTCATAGAGTTCCCTCAAAGGCAAAGGCACCGCTGCGCCTGCCGCAACACTTATAACCAAATGAACGGTGCATTGGCGGATGATAGATCTTCCGCTCGAGTTTTGCAGTGCAACCTTTGGTCGGAGGGTCGCAACTGCCGATTGAGCTTAGCAGCGCGGCGAACAGCGGGCGCAGCGTTTGCTCAGCCGGCAGCACGCTGCTCGAGAAAACGCAGCATGTGGTAGAGCATTTCCGTGCGAGGCATCGCGGCGCCCACTTGTGCCGCGGCGGCGAGCGGTGCGGCGTAGATAGCCTGAAGCTCCATCGGCCGAGACTGGAAGCGGTCGTGATACATACTCGGCAGGTAATCGGGCATGCGCGCCGTGCCCATCAGTAGTTTTTCCGGAAAATCCTCGGGCAGTGTATGTCCTGACTCGTGCGCCACCACGCACACTTCCTGCATGATTGCCTTGATCTGCGCGCGCGCGTCCTCGTTGCCGAGCAGCGCTGCAGTGCCGGCGTTCAGCAAGGCTGAAAGGCCATTGAAAGGCACATTCCACACCAGCTTCATCCATCGCGCCTGCGCCAAGCTTGGCATCGGCGACGAGTCGACGCCTGCCTGCCGGAACATCTCGACCATTGCGTTCAGCAGCGCGAGTTGCGCCTGTTCGTCAGCGCTAGCCGGCCCGGAGTGATAACCGAGATTTACCCCGCCAAGTGCCTGATGCTCGACTACGCCGGGCGCTGACCGATGAGCGCAAATCGCACACAGCCCGCCCAGTAGATGCACGCTTTCAGGCAACAGCGGCCTGAAAACATCTTCCACCCCCAATCCGTTCTGCAACACCACGACCTTACAGTCAGGAGCCGCCAGCTGCGCGATGATCGGCGCCAGTTCCGCATTGCTTGTGCTTTTTGTACCTACCAGCAGCCAATCGCATTGCGGCATCTGTCCCGCATCGCGGTAGACCTGGGGCCGCTCCAACACCAACAACCCGTGAACGGCGCTATTGACCCGCAACCCCCTTTCACGAACGGCGCTGTATTCGCTGCGCAGCAGAAAATGTACATCGTAGCCGGCGCGCGCCAGCATAAGACCGTAGAAACCACCGATGGCACCAGTGCCGACGATGCCGATACGTGGGCTCGCTGCAGACATAAGCACTCCAGAATTAGAAGGATGGCCGCGTCCACCGCGCCAACCAGTTGAAAAACCAAACGATAGCAGCACGACGCCTAGCGTCCCAGCAGCGCACCCTGCAGGCCAACGGCTGTCCGCGCGGAACGCCGCAATAGGCCATCAATCTCGTTGTCGATTTCGCCCTTTAGCGCTAAGGTTCCGTTTCCCCGCTGCGCCCTCACGCTATGTTCCGCCGCACCGGGATGGCTGGCGGACGGCTCCCGTGATCCCTGACGAGTAACAAATGGCTGATTTACCAATCGACGACCTTAACGTTGCCTCCAACGTGACTCTGATCACGCCGGAGCAACTGAAGCGTGAAATCCCGCTGACCGCCTCCGCCCTGCAGACCGTATCCCACGGGCGGCAGGTCGTACGTGACATTCTCGACGGCAAGGATCACCGCCTGTTCATAGTGATTGGACCCTGCTCCATTCACGATCTGAAGGCCGCCCACGAGTACGCCGAGCGGCTGAAGGTGCTGGCGGAAAAGGTTTCGGACAGCCTGTTCCTGGTCATGAGGGTGTATTTCGAGAAGCCACGCACCACCGTCGGCTGGAAAGGTCTGATCAACGATCCGTACATGGACGACTCGTTCAAGATCCAGGACGGCCTGCACATCGGCCGCAAGCTGCTGCTCGATCTCGCCGAGATGGGCCTGCCCACCGCGACCGAAGCACTCGATCCGATTTCCCCGCAATACCTGCAGGACCTGATCAGCTGGTCGGCCATCGGCGCCCGTACTACCGAGTCCCAGACACACCGTGAGATGGCCTCGGGCTTGTCCTCGGCGGTCGGCTTCAAGAACGGCACCGACGGCAGCCTGACAGTGGCCATCAATGCCCTGCAATCGGTTTCCAGCCCGCACCGTTTCCTCGGTATCAACCAGTCCGGCGGCGTTTCCATCGTCACCACCAAGGGCAACAACTATGGCCACGTCGTGCTCCGCGGCGGCAACGGCAAGCCTAACTACGACTCGGTCAGCGTCGCGGTGTGCGAGCAGGAACTGAGCAAGGCCGGTATCCGCCCCAACGTCATGATCGACTGCAGCCACGCTAACTCCAACAAGGACCCAGCCCTGCAGCCGCTGGTAATGGATAACGTCGCCAATCAGATCCTGGAAGGTAACAACTCCATTGTCGGACTTATGGTGGAAAGCCACCTCGGTTGGGGCAACCAGTCGATCCCGAAAGATCTGTGCGACCTCAAGTACGGCGTATCGATCACCGATGCCTGTATTGATTGGGAAACCACAGAGAAAGCAGTGATGAGCATGCACGACAAGCTCAAGGATGTGCTGCCCAGACGACAGCGCAACTGAAGCCAAAAACGCCGGTCTCCCGGCGTTTTTTTATGGATTGGGTTCGACCCGGTCCGACAGCGGTCGATTGCGTTCGATATAGCGCTCGACGTATGAACACGAAGGGATGACCTGATAGCCCTCGCGCTCGGCATAATCGAGGGCGTGTTGCGCAAGCACCGCCGCGATGCCGCGCCCGCGCAACGCATCCGGGACGAAGGTGCGATATATATCCAAGGTCTGCTTGCCCAGGTCCATATACACCAGATAGGCGCAATGGCCATCGATCTTGGCCTCGAAGCGATGGCCAGCCAGGTCGTGGTGGACCTGCACCATATCGCTCATATCGACTCCTTAGCAGGATTGTCCTGTCTTCTTGTTATCGCTTGGTCACGGCAATCGCTTTCAGCCGCCACCGAACATGCTTTGGATTGTCTTTCTACCCGTTTCCATCCGGTTCGACCAGTCTCCCGTTGAGCATTATTTGCGCACCCTACAACAGGAACTTTCGGCCAATCGGAGAATCTGGCAACTAAGCGCCTATGTAAACGACATCCATTGGATGTTTTTCATCCAACTTGTCGACATGAGCACTGAACTGAACGCAGTACCGGAAAAAAAAGCAGGAGCGCTACCATCGGCTCCGTTTACTTAAGCTAAGTTATAGGTAGTATGTGCGCGCAAACTTTCCATAACGGAAGTTGCTTTATGGATTTCCACCTTAAGGGGAACAAGATGAACAACGTTCTGAAATTCTCTGCTCTGGCTCTGGCCGCAGTTCTGGCTACCGGTTGCAGCAACAGCATGACTAAAGAAAGCGAAGCTCGCCTGACCGCGACTGAAGACGCCGCTGCCCGCGCCCAGGCTCGCGCTGACGAAGCGTACAGCAAGGCCGACGAAGCTATGGCCGCCGCTCAGAAGGCTCAGCAGACTGCTGACGAAGCCAACGAGCGTGCTCTGCGTATGCTGGAACGCGCAAGCCGCAAGTAAGCTTGTAGCAATAAAAAAAGCCGACCTTTCAGGTCGGCTTTTTTATGCGCTCAGAACACTCGTCAGAACAACTGTTCCTCTTGCGCAACTACCTCAGTCCTCTGCTCGGCAATCTGAATCGGCAGTCCATCCTCTCCAGCGATGATCTCGCGCACCATCTCCCAGTCCAGATGTAGCTTGCCGGCAGCCTCGTCGCGCTTGAGAAGCGTATTGATGACGACGGCGTGCTTGTCCATCAGGGTCAGCGCTTGCTGATCACCCTCTACCAGCGGCGCGTGCGCCTCAAGATAGACCTTGCCGTCGCTGATCCCGAACTTGTAAGGCTCGTCGACGATACGCACAGGCGTACCCACCTTGACCATCTTCGACAGCTCGAGCACGTTGTGATTGAGCATGCGGAAACAGCCGTGGCTGACGCGCATGCCAATACCGAATTTCTTGTTCGAACCATGGATCAGGTATCCCGGCAGCGCCAGGGTCATCTTGTATGGCCCGAGCGGGTTATCCGGGCCCGGCGGTACCACCCTGGGCAACGGGTCACCGTCAGCTGCGTGCTCATCACGAATCGACTGAGGCGGATACCAGGCAGGGTTGCTGGTCATGGCAGAAATACGGGTATTGCCAACGGGTGATCCCCAGCCTTCACGGCCGATGCCGAGCGGGAAGGTATGCACGACGTTCTTGCCTTCCGGGTAGTAGTACAGACGGTACTCGGCAATATTGATCACGATTCCTTCACGAGGACCTGGCGGCAGGATGAAACGGGTTGGCAGAATGATGTCGGTGCCCTCGCCGGGTAGCCAGGGGTCGACGCCAGGGTTGGCAGCCACCAGCTCAAGGTAACCCAGGTCATAGGTCTCACCAATGGCGGCGAAGGTGTCTTCATATTTGGCCTTGATGACCTGAATCTGACCGACGATGTCATCACCCTCAGGCGGCAGCGGCAGCTCGAGCGCCGCACTGGTGCCTGCCGAAAGCAAAGCAGCGAATGACAAACAGGAGGCGACTGCAAACGCGCGCGAGAGCATTCAGAAATCCTTGAAGATTTGGATTATGGAAATGGAGCGATTGTACTTGAACCGAGCGAAACTTGAGCTACCAGGCAGCAGTGGCGGACGGAAGGCCCTTGCGTCGTGCTTCCAGCAGTTGCCGGCAGTTGGGGCACAGCTGCCGATCCTTGAGCATCGCGCGCTCCAGTTCCCTCCAGCGGGGCTGCGCCGGCAACAAACCACCGCATAGCGTACGGTCGGCATTGCCGCTCAGCTCAAGCTGCCGTGACGCCAGATGCAGTCGATTTTCGCGGCAGGCGAACATGTCGTACTGTTCGTCTGGCACGATGATTCGATAAGCGTAAAGGGTCCTGGCTGAGCGCGACATCTGAGGCTCCAATCGAGGGCGCGACAGTAGCTGCGCGCACGCCTCAAAGCAAGGGTTTGAGCTCCGGCCAGACTGTCTTGAGCAGTAGATACTGCGCCTCGGCAGTCGGGTGAATACCATCGGCCTGCATCATGCCCGCGACACCGCCAACACCCTCGAGCAGGAATGGCACATAGGCGACGGTTTTCTCGGCAGCGAGCGAGTCGAACGCATCAGCGAAAGCGCGGGTGTAACGCTGCCCGAGATTGGGTGGCATGCGCATGCCCAGTAACAACACTTGCGCACCTGCATTACGGCTGCGATCAATCATCTCGGCAAGATTCTGTTTCAATTGCCCCGGAGCCTGGCCGCGCAAGCCATCGTTGCCACCGAGCTCCAGAATGACCACCTCAGGCGTGTGCTCAGCAAGCAGTGGCTCGAGCCGCGCGAGCCCGCCAGCCGTGGTGTCGCCGCTGATCGAGGCATTCACTACCCGCCATGATTCATCCTCTTCGACCAGGCGCTCCTGTAGCAGATGCACCCAGCCCTGGCTTGTTTCCAGCCCGAAAGCGGCGCTGATACTATCCCCGACCACCAGAACGGTTCCGGCCAGGGCTCCCTGAGTCCAGCACAGCAGCGCCAGAGCCCCGCATTTCAGCCAACTTCGCATCGGATCCCCTCATGAGCGGCAACATTCTCGACGCCCGGAACCTTAACAAAGTGGTACCCAGCGCGGAAGGCGAGCTGAGCATCCTGGCCGACCTCTCCCTGCAACTGGCTAAGGGCGACAGCCTTGCCATCGTTGGCACTTCGGGCTCTGGAAAGTCAACGCTGCTCGGCCTGCTGGCCGGGCTCGATCTGCCGAGCTCGGGCGAAGTGCACCTCGCCGGCCATGCGCTGGCCGCGCTCGACGAAGATCAGCGAGCGCGCGTGCGTGCTGAACACGTCGGTTTCGTCTTTCAGTCGTTCCAGCTACTGGACAGCCTGAACGCGCTGGAGAACGTCATGTTGCCGCTTGAGCTGGATGGCCGTCGTGATGCCCGTGAACGTGCCACCGAACTGCTCGGCCGCGTCGGCCTGGGCGAGCGCCTGCATCACTATCCGCGTCAGCTCTCGGGGGGTGAGCAGCAACGTGTCGCCCTCGCCCGCGCGTTCGCCGCGGAACCTGACGTGCTGTTTGCCGATGAACCCACCGGCAATCTCGACACCCACACCGGCGCCCATGTCACGGAACTACTTTTCGAGCTCAATCGTGAACGCGGAACCACCCTGGTGCTGGTAACCCACGATGAGCGCCTGGCCAAACGGTGCCATCGCATGATTCGCCTCGAAGCTGGCCGACAGATCGCTGCCGAGTCAGCCGAATGATGCGCATGCCCAAGGCTCGGCTGCTTGCCCTGGCTTTCCGACAATTAATGCGTGACGCCCGCGCTGGCGAGCTTCGTGTGCTGTTTTTCGCGCTGGTGGTGGCTGTGGCTGCCAGCACTGCGATCGGCTACTTCGGCGCCCGTTTGAACGACGCGATGCTGCTGAGGGCCAGCGAGTTTCTGGGTGCCGACCTGGTACTCAACGGCAGCGCACCAGCTGCGCCTGAGCAGATCCAGGCGGGCACGGCGCTGGGCCTGGATCATGCTCAGGTCGTTGAGTTTTCCAGCGTCATCGCGACCGAACAGGACTTGCAACTCGCCAGCGTCAAGGCTGCGAGCAGCAGCTATCCACTGCGAGGCACCCTGCGCAGCGCAGCTCAGCCCTATGAGGCCGAGCAGCCAGGGACGGGGCCGGCACCCGGAGAAGCCTGGGCCGAAGCGCGACTGTTCGCGGCCCTGGACCTGGCAATCGGTGACGACATCGAAGTCGGCAACAAGCTGCTGCGTCTTACCCGCGTGCTCACTTACGAGCCGGACCGGGTCGGTGACTTCTACAGCCTGACTCCACGCGTCCTGATGCACCTCGATGACCTGGAAGCGACCGGCGTCGTGCAGCCGGGAAGCCGTGTTCGCTATCGCGAGCTATGGCGCGGCGATAGCACCGCACTGGCGACCTATCAACAGTCTGTTGAGGCAGCGCTACAAGCACATCAGCGCATCGAAACGGCCAACGACAGTAATCGCCAAATCGGCGGCGCGCTTGGCCGCGCCGAGCGCTACCTGAACCTCGCCAGTCTTGCCGCGATTCTGCTGGCCGGGGTGGCAGTTGCCCTCTCCGCCGCCCGGTTCGCCACGCGCCGCTTCGACTCCAGTGCATTGCTGCGCTGCCTGGGCCTTTCCCGACATGACGCCCTGCTGCTCTACGCGCTGCAACTGGGCATGCTCGGTTTACTTGCCAGTTTTACTGGAGCGCTGCTCGGCTGGGCTGCGCAACACGGGCTGTTCTTCCTTTTGCGCGATTTACTCGCGCAGGAAATACCACCCGGGGGCATCTGGCCTGCAGCTGCCGGTATCGCGACCGGGCTGGTGGCATTGGCTGGCTTTGCCCTGCCGCCGCTGGCGGGCCTGGGGCGCGTGCCGCCGCTGCGCGTGCTGCGCCGCGACATGCTGCCTGTCCCCCCAAGCGCCTGGCTGGTCTATGGCACCGCGATCTTTGCTCTCGGGCTGATCATGTGGCGGCTGAGCCTTGATCTGAAGATCACGCTGGCACTGCTCGGCGGCGGCCTGCTCGCCACATTGCTGCTTGGTGGTCTGCTTCTGTTGGGCCTGAAGGCCATGCGGCGCCTGCTGGCAGGCGCGTCGTTGAGCTGGCGCCTCGGCCTCGGCCAGTTACTGCGGCATCCATTGGCCGCCGCCGGACAGGCACTTGCCTTCGGCCTGATCCTGCTGGCCATGGCGCTGATTGCGCTGCTGCGTGGCGAGTTGCTCGATACCTGGCAGGAGCAGCTGCCGGATAACGCACCCAACCACTTCGTTCTGAATGTCCTGCCAGCGGAAAAGGACGCTTTTGCCGAACGTATCGCGGCCCTTTCCAGTCACGCCGCACCGCTGTATCCGGTCGTTCCGGGTCGATTGATTTCCATCAACGACGAACCCGTACGCCAACTGGTGAGCAAGGAGTCCCAGGGTGAGCGCGCCATTCGCCGCGATCTCAGCTTGACCTGGGCGGCCGATCTTCCGAAGGACAATCATCTGGTCTCCGGACAGTGGTGGACCACTGGTGAGGCGAACGACGTCCCTGGCGTGTCGGTAGAAGTCGAGCTTGCCGAAAGCTTGCAATTGAAGCTCGGTGATCGCCTGTCGTTCACCATCGGCGGCCTGACCCGTGAAGCCAACGTCACCAGCCTGCGCGAAGTCAATTGGGACAGCTTCCAGCCCAATTTCTACATGATTTTCGAGCCGGACACGCTACAGGGAATGCCCGCCACCTACATGACCAGCTTCCATCTGCCACCCGGCAAGGAGCGAGAGCTGGTAGAGCTGGCCCGCGCATTCCCCTCGGTCACACTCCTGCAAGTAGAAGCGCTATTGGCGCAGCTGCGCAGCATCCTTGCGCAGGTATCGCTGGCGGTGGAGTACGTGTTGCTCTTCGTGCTGGCCGCCGGCTTGGCGGTCCTGTTCGCCGGGCTGCAGGCCACGCTGGACGAACGCATCCGCCAGGGTGCGTTGTTGCGGGCCCTAGGTGCAGAGCGACGGTTACTCCTTCGTGCGCGCCGGGCAGAGTTCGGCTTGCTCGGCGCGGCTAGCGGTCTGCTGGCTGCGCTCGGCTGCGAACTGGTCAGCGCCCTGCTCTATCACTACGCATTCGATCTGCGCTGGCAGCCGCACCCGTGGCTGCTGGTGCTGCCATTGATCGGGGCGCTGCTGGTCGGTGGCGCAGGCCTAATCGGCACACGCAGAGCGCTCAACGTAAGCCCGCTGACCGTACTGCGCGAGAACTGAAGCAGTACAATCGGCGCTTTTCAGCAAGGTCGCAAATCCATGAGCCGTTACCGCCCACCACGCCCGGCCGGCACGCCCTTGATCACCCCCGAGGGCGAAGCCCGGCTACGCGCCGAGCTTCACGAACTCTGGCATGTCATACGTCCGCAGGTGACTCAATCGGTAAGTGAGGCAGCGGCACAAGGCGATCGCTCGGAGAATGCCGAGTACACCTATGGCAAGAAGATGCTGCGAGAAATCGACAGCCGCGTGCGTTTCCTCACCAAGCGTTTGGAAAAGCTCAAGGTGGTTGGCGAACGCCCTAGCGATCCGAACAAGGTGTATTTCGGCGCCTGGGTGACGCTGGAAGATGAAGACGGAGAAGAGTCCCGCTATCGGATCGTCGGTCCTGACGAGCTGGATCTTCGGCAGGGGCTGATCAGCATCGACTCGCCGCTGGCCCGTGCACTGGTAGGTAAGGCGCTGGACGCCGAAGTGCAAGTGCAGACCCCCACCGGCATGAAGCTCTGGTACGTGGTGGCTATTGAATATCCATGACCGCAAGGTCATAAGATGAATGCTCGGTCAAAAACTTCGCCGATAACGCTGTATTTTTATGAGCATCTTCGGCGAACTAACGCAAATAGCACTTTCTCACCCATTTTCCGTTTCGCTTGGTAACAGTTGCAACGGCGAGCATAGATAGCACTGCAATATCATCCCCTCCGCGACTCCCCATCTAGAGCGCACGCGCCTCATATTGGGAGGTTCTGGCACGAATGCTGCGCCTGACCTCGCGCAGTACGCGCCATGCGCGGTGAACGGCAAGGGACTGCCCAGCCCGATTCACATTCGAAGAGTGCGTCCATGAACAAGAACAAAACCTTGCTCGCCCTCTGCATCGGAGGCGCATTGGCGCTTACCGGTCAGGCATACGCTGCAACCGGCAGCGGCTACACCGCAACGAAATACCCGATCGTGCTCGCCCACGGCATGCTTGGCTTCGACAGCCTGCTGGGTATCGACTACTGGTACGGCATTCCCAGCGCGCTGCGCCGCGACGGTGCGCAGGTCTACGTTACGGAGGTCAGTCAACTCAATACCTCCGAACTGCGCGGTGAGGAGCTGTTGGCGCAGGTCGAGGAGATTGTCGCGATCAGCGGCAAGCCCAAAGTCAATCTGGTTGGGCACAGCCATGGTGGACCCACCGTGCGCTATGTGGCCGGCATTCGACCGGACCTGATCGCCTCGGTGACCAGCGTCGGCGCACCGCACAAGGGTTCGGACGTAGCCGACCTGATACGCAATATCCCCGAGGGCTCATCCGGCGAAGCCATCGTCGCGGGCCTGGTGAATGCCATGGGTACTTTCATCAACTTCCTGTCCGGCAGTTCCAGCACCGCTCCGCAGGACTCTCTGGGTACGCTGGAGTCGCTCAATAGCGAAGGCGCTGCGCGTTTCAACGCCAAGTTCCCGCAGGGCATCCCTACCAGTGAATGCGGCGAAGGCGCCTACAAGGTCAATGGCGTGCACTACTACTCCTGGAGTGGCACCAGCCCACTGACCAACCCGCTGGATATCAGCGACGCCATGATGGGGGCGGGCTCACTGGCGTTCAGTGGACCGAACGATGGCTTGGTCGGGCGGTGCAGCTCGCACCTTGGCATGGTGATCCGCGATAACTACCGGATGAATCACCTGGACGAAGTCAATCAATTCATGGGGCTTACCAGCCTGTTCGAAACCGACCCGGTCAGCATCTATCGCCAGCATGCCAACCGCCTGAAGAACGCCGGACTCTAGCGAAGCAACCGAGCCAAGGTTTCACAGCTTCCATGAACCTGGTCGGGATCATGATCCCGACCACCTTCACAAGGCATCTCCATGAATCGATACATCGTTCTGCTGGCGCTGGTCGCCGCGCTAAGCCTGACCATCATGCTAGGCAGATCAGCGTCCAGCCCACCCCCCACTACCACTCAATCGACCTCCGCCTCGACGACCACGGCCTCATTACCGCCTGCCTTATACCAGCGGAAAACCACAGCGGCGCAGCCCCAAACAAAGCTCCCTTCCTCGTTCAAAGGCACGCAGATCGACGGCCAATTCCGCCTGGACAATGCCGGCAACCTCATCGTCGGTGCAGAAACCCGCCAGATATTCGATTACTTTCTCGCAGCCATCGGTGAAGAGCCGCTCAAAAGCAGCATCGAACGATTGCGCCGCCACATTGGCGCCGAGCTATCGGAGCCAGCCCGAAGCCAAGCCATTACCGTTCTAAACCAGTACCTCAACTACAAGCGACAACTCCTTGATTTGGAGGCATCTTACGCGCGAGCTCCAAACCTTCCGGCGATACGTCAGCGCTTGGCTGCAGTACAGGCATTGCGCGCGCGCGTACTTGATCCTGCCGTACACCAAGCCTTCTTCGCGCTAGACGAAGCTTATGATCGCTTCAACCTGGAGCGCCTGGTCATTCGGTCCAACCCTGCACTGGACAGTGATGCCAAGGGCCGAGCCATCGACCAGCTGCGCGCCGGTTTGCCCAGCGAATTGCAGGACCTGCTCGTGCCGCAACTACAGACCGAACTGCGCGAGCAAAGCGCCGCATTGCTGGCAAGCGGTGCAAGCGCCCAGCAAGTCCGGCAGCTACGCCAGCAGCTGGTGGGCTCTGCGGCAGCTGAACGCCTGGAGGCGCTGGATCAACAGCGCCAGCAATGGCAACAGCGAGTCGCCAGATACAAGGAGGAACGGCAGCGCATTGAGGTCACTCGCGGCCTGGATGATGTCGAGCGCCGTAGCGCTATCGAGCGCTTGGAGGCTGAGCATTTCAACGACAGCGAACGCTTGCGGCTCGTCGCTGCGAATCAGCAGCAGGAGTTGCGTGCTGCGGCACGCTGAGACTGATCAGTTGGCCGCCGTCTTGCGGTCAGCTTCCAGCAAATAGCGCTCGCGCTGGTAGGCCAGGTAGTACTTATTGACGCTATTGACGTAGGCCACGACGCCCATACCAACGGTTTCCATGGCGATACGCTCGACCTGGAAAAACCACTGATCCGGATTGAGGCCGCGCCTACGGGCCTCGGCGCGCATGCTCTGCACCCGCTGGGGGCCGAGGTTGTAGGCGGCGAGGATGAACGCCATACGCTCGCGCTCGTTCAGGCGCGGACTGGCGAAGTGGTTACGGCGGATGTTCGCCAAGTACTTGGCACTGGCCTGCACGTTATTGTCGAGCTGCTGGATATTGCTCACGCCCATCGCACGGGCAGTCGCCGGCGTAACCTGCATCAACCCGGTCGCACCTCCAGCACCCCGGGCTGCCGGATTCAGCGTGGATTCCTTGAATGCCAGTGCGGCAAGGTTCAGCCAGTCCAGTTCGATCTGTTCGGCATACCGCTGCAGCGTTGGACGAACCTTCTCCAAACGCTGACGCCCGACGCGGTCGAGGGGGTATTGCACCTTGTACAGACGCCGATAGACACGCTCGAAAGCGGCGTCCTGGTTATCCGGCAGATCGAAGCCCTTGAGAAAGCGGTCGGCGCTGGCGCGCAGCATGCTGGCATCCTTGCGCACGAACCAGTGCATGCTGGCCTTGTCGCCCAAACTAAGGTGCTGATCGATACGCAGCTTCGGCATGACCTTGGCCCAACGTTTGGCAATGGGCTGTTCGACAACAGTGGCCGGATAGACCCCCGCCTGCACCATTTCCAGCACATCCTCGACAGCCAGCGTGGGGTCGACCCACTCGACGACGATGGGCGCCAGCTTGCGCTCCATCAACTGTTTGTTCAGGCGCGCCAGCGCCGGCCCTGCGGCGCTACCAGGCGGCAACGCAAGACTGCGCCCGGAAAGCTGCTCCAGCCGCTGGTAGCGCGGGCCGCCCTGCCGCCCGACCAACACCAGTGATACGTCGCTAACCACCGGCCGACTACGGCTGACATCCTTCATTCCCGCCAGCGGTAGCAATTCCCCTGGCGCAACCAGATCACCCTCGCCGCGCTGCAGCGCCGCGAGCAACTGATCCTTGGCTTTGGGAATGATTTTGAGGGTAATGGACCGTCCGGATGCGGCGTCGCGGTTCAGGTGCTGCTCGAAGGCGCGCAGACGCGCGTACTCCACGCCGATTGCCTCGCCCTTCACTTCGCCGGAGCTATTGCGGCTCTGGTTGACCAGCACCCGCAATACGCCACTGCGGCGAATCTCGGCCAGATCACGTACCGTGTCAGTCGACTGCCAGGCCTCGGGGCCCGCTACGCGAGCGCTCGCCATGACCGGTGATAACACCAGCAGCAGGCAGAACAGAAGTGACAGCAATCGTGACATCAAGGATGCACCGGTCTGAAGACGCAGGAACGCTAACGCGGTGTCCCTGCCCGCGAGGGTGGCAAAGGTTCTCACAGGTCGGAAAATTCCGCCAGCTCGTGCTCTACAAGTGCTTTAGATATATCCTCTATCCATATGATTTACATTGAATTTACATCATGAGGTTGCAATGCAACTTATCGACATCGGGGTCAATCTGACTCATCCGACATTCGCTTCCGACCCATCCGCGGTTGTCGAGCGCGCCAAAGCGGCTGGCGTCATGCAGATGGTGCTAACTGGAACTAGCTTGGCGGAAAGTGAAGCTGCACTCATGCTCTGTCGCCAACTGGACGAGTCCCGCCTGCATCTATTCAGTACCGCAGGTGTGCATCCGCATGATGCGAGCCAGTGGACGACCGATAGCCTCAGTCAGCTGCGCGGCCTGCTGGGCGAGCCCGAGACGCGTGCAGTCGGCGAGTGCGGATTGGATTTCAACCGCGATTTCTCGCCGCGGCCGCAGCAAGAGCGCGCACTGGAGGAACAGTTACAGCTCGCCGTCGAATTGCAGCTGCCAGTCTTCCTTCACGAGCGCGACGCCAGCGAACGGCTAGTCGCGATTCTGCGTCCGTTCCGTGACCAGTTGAGCGCCGCAGTGGTGCACTGCTTCACCGGCGAGAAACCAGCGCTATACGCCTATCTCGACCTAGATCTACACATTGGCATTACCGGCTGGATCTGCGACGAGCGTCGCGGCACGCACCTGCATCCGCTTATGAAGGACATTCCCGAGGGTCGGCTGATGCTGGAAAGCGACGCCCCCTACCTGTTACCACGCAGCCTGCGACCAAAGCCCAAAAGCGGACAGAACCAACCGGCTTATCTGCCAGAGGTGCTGCGCGAGGTGGCGCTGCATCGTGGCGAAAGCGAAGTACAACTCGCTGAGCACACGACTCGCTGCGCCCGCGCATTCTTCGGCTTGCCCGACCTCGACTGATTCACATTTTTTGCTCAAGGTCTGCCTGCCGCGGCCGTTAATTGTTCAGTCGCGCCGCACGTGTTAAGCCACGCACCGGCAACCTCCTATATGAAGAAGAGCAGTCATGGCCGTTTGGATTCGCGATCTGTCGCTCAAGTACAAATTCTGGGCGCTCAACATGGTGACTTTCGTCATCGCGTTGTTGTTGGTGCTATATGCCGTGCAGCTGGAGCAAGGCGCGCGCAGCGCCGATGCCCAGTCAGCTGCGCAGGCTCGCGCTTCACTGTTGGCAGCCTGGCCCGGCTCCGCTGCCCTGCCGCAGAGCCAGGACGTAGCTGTGTTTCAGACGGGCCAGCGAATTCAGGTCGAGGGCCAGTCGGTTGCAGATAGTGGCTGGACTGCCCTCGCCCATGACCGGATCTTCGGCAATAACCCAGTGGTCGGTGCGCAGACCATTACCCGAACCGATGGCCAGAAACTGGCGGTACTGGCTCGAGCCCCCAGCGTCATTCAGGTGCTGAGCGAGCATTTCTTCAGCTATGCGATGGCGGTCGCCGTGCTGATGCTCGGTCTGCTCGGCGCATCGCAACTGCTTATCCGCTTCTTGCTCAGCCACCTGAACACGCTCAAGGACGTCATGCTGCATGTAGAGCGCAGTGGCGACCTGCAGGCCCGCGTTCCACTGGATAGCCGTGACGAAGTTGGCCAGATGGCCAGTGCGTTCAACGCGATGCAGGCCGGCTATCAGCGTGTTGTCAGCACCGTCGCCCAAGCGGCCGCGCGTCTCGACGAAGGCACGAGCAGGCTTGCCCAGAGCATGAACGACGTGCACCAAGGCATGCGCGGCCAACAGGGCGAAACCGACCAGGCGGCCACGGCGATCAATGAGATGAGCGCCACGGTGCATCAGATTGCCGAGCATGCGCGCGAAACACGGGATCAGTCGCAGAACGCCGATCGCCTCGCTGGCGACGGCCATCGCGTGGTCGGGCGTGTCGAGAAATCCATCTCCAGCCTTTCTCTCGGCGTCCAGCAGACCGGCGAGATGATCGGTCAGCTCGCCGCCGACAGCCAGAAGATCAACAGCGTGGTCAATGTGATCCACAGCATTGCAGAGCAGACCAATCTGCTTGCACTCAACGCTGCTATCGAAGCTGCCCGTGCCGGTGAGCAAGGTCGCGGTTTTGCCGTGGTCGCCGATGAAGTGCGCAACCTTGCCAAACGCGTGCAGGACTCCACCGACGAAATCACCCAGATGATCTCCGGCCTGCAGGCCATGACTCGCGATGCCGTTGAGTTCATGCAAGAGAGTTCGCTCAAGGCCGACGATTGCGTGCGTGAGGCGCACGAGGCGGCCCAGGCACTGGAAGCCATCGCTGGCGCAGTCGCACAGATGCGCGAAAGCAACACGCAGATCGCCGTTGCCGCCGAGCAACAGAGCCAGGTCGCCGAAGAGCTCAACCGCTCGGTTACCGGCATCCGCGACGTCACGGAACGCACCGTGGAGCAGACCGTAAGCTCAGCCAGCACCAGTGCCGAGCTGGCCACGCTGTCCACCGATCTGAGCCGAGCCATCGGTCAACTCAAGCTCTAGACTCCTGCCAATGCGGCGTTGCGCTCGTGCAACGCCCTTCGCGCTCGAAAAGCATGCACTGCCTCGACCGCAGCCCCAAAACAGGGCAACCCCCCAACCCCAACCTTCCCCAGGACGCCTAAAGCGCGCGATTCCTGTGCATTGGCATCGCTCTTGCTTTACATCCTGTGCGAAGAAAGCTGCTGCATCTGCAAGACAATTTGAAATAGCCGACTAGGGTTCCGACTCGTCAAAAACGAGTGGCTGGTCCGAGAGTTGGCGACCTCCAGTGAGGTTACACGGCGGGATAAAAGCCCGGGAGACAGCGTGATCGCACGCAGCTCCTGCGCTATTCCCAATACTGGAGGGTTTGCCATGTGCCCGCTCGAAACGGCTTCGCCGTTCTCCGCCCTGCCTTGCGCCAGGGCCTCCGCCGCACCCGAACCTCACAGTATTCCAGCCGTTGACGCCGTCACGCGGGGTATCTGCCCATGCGTCTGATCAATCGCATACCCGGACGCAGCGGCTGGTGGGCACTGGCGATCCTGCCGTTCGCTCTGTTGCTGGCGCTGTACCTGACCAACTCGGCCCAACGCCTGGATCTCAACCCCAACGACAAGCTGCTGCCCAGCTTCAGCCAGATGAGCGCAGCCGTAGAGCGCCTGGCCTTCACCCCCGATAAACGCTCGGGCGACTTCCTGTTCTGGCAGGACACCTCCTCCAGCCTCAAGCGACTCGGCATCGGCCTGGCCATCGCGTCCGTCGCTGGCCTATGCCTGGGTATCGCCGCCGGCACCCTGCCGCTGTTCAGCGCCCCGCTCTCGCCCTTGCTCACGGTGCTGTCGATGGTGCCGCCACTGGCGATCCTCCCGATCCTGTTCATCGTCTTCGGCCTGGGCGAGCTGTCCAAGGTGATGCTGATCGTCATCGGCATCACGCCGATCCTGGCGCGCGACCTGGAACAGCGCGCACGGGAAATCCCCCGTGAGCTGCTGATCAAGGCGCAAACCTTGGGCGCCAACACCTGGACCCTGATCCTGCGTCTGGTCCTGCCGCAGCTGCTGCCGCGCCTGCTGATCAGCCTGCGCCTGGTACTCGGCTCGGCCTGGCTGTTCCTCATCGCCGCCGAAGCAATCGCCTCCACCGATGGTCTGGGTTACCGCATCTTTCTCGTGCGTCGCTACATGGCTATGGACGTGATCCTGCCCTATGTCGCCTGGATCACCCTGCTGGCCTGGGCCATGGATTACCTGCTGCGGCGCCTGACCCAGCTACTGTTCCCCTGGTATGAAGGAGCCAAGGCATGAGCGAGAACAACGCCATGGCGCCCGTGGCTCGTGCAGGCGGCAACCCCGGTTCCTTCATTCAGGTGAAGAACGTCTGGCAGCAGTACGGCGATCAGGTCGTGCTGGAGCGCCTGAACTTGAATATCGCCGAAGGTGAGTTCTGCACCCTGGTCGGTGCGTCCGGTTGCGGAAAATCCACCTTTTTGCGGCTGCTGCTTGGCCAGGAAGCGCCTAGTCGCGGCGAGATCCTGCTCGATGGCCAGCCGCTGGCAAACGAGCCGGATGCCAGCCGCGGTGTGGTCTTTCAGCACTATTCGGTATTTCCGCACCTGACCGTACTGGACAACGTCGCCCTCGGCCTGGAACTGCCGCGCGCCCCGTTGCTGGGCCGTCTGCTTGGTCACCGCAAGCGCGATGCCCGCGAGCAGGCCGCGCAGATGCTGCACAAGGTCGGCCTTGGTCACGCGCTGGACAAGTACCCGGCGCAGCTGTCCGGCGGCATGCAACAGCGCCTGGCCATCGCTCAGGCGCTGATCATGAAGCCCCGCGTGCTGTTACTGGACGAGCCGTTCGGCGCACTCGACCCCGGCATCCGCAAGGACATGCATGCGCTGCTGCTGGAGCTGTGGCGGGAAACCCGGCTGACGGTGTTCATGGTCACCCATGACCTCTCGGAAGGCTTCACCCTCGGCAGCCGCATCCTGGTCTTCGACAAGCCGCGCATCGATCCCCACGCCCCGGGTGCCTATGGCGCGCGGGTGACCTACGACATTCCCTTGCACGAGGGCCGCCATGCTCCCGGCGCGTCCGCTGGCCTGCCGGCCACCCTCAGCGAGAAATTCCGCACTGCCTATCAAGGAGCCTGACATGAGCGCTTCACTCGCGATCCGCCCCACGCTGTACGAGGAAACCGTTCCCGGCGGCGGCCACACCTCCTTCGTCCTCAAGCGTGGCCAGCTGCTGCGCCTGACCGATCTGGAAGGCGGCGCCAACGTCAGCTTGATGCTGCTCAACGCCCAGGAGAAGAGCGAACGGCTGAACCTGCCCGACACCCTCAAGTGCCAGCACACCGCCAAGCTCACCGCCGGTCATTGCCTCTACTCGGACATGGGCCGCGTACTCGCTGCCATCACCGCCGACACCTGCGGCTGGCACGACAGCTTTGGCGGCGTGCTGAACGCCGATGAAGTCGCCGAGAAGTACGGCCAGGGTCGCTATCAGGAACTGCGCAACGGCTTCTTCCGCAACGGCACCGACAACCTGCTGGTGGAAATGGGCAAGTGGAACCTCAACCTGCAAGACCTGCTCATGGTGCTCAATCTGTTCAGTCGGGTGGACGTCACCGCCGACGGCACCTTCGCCTTCCACCAAGGCAACTCCAACGCCGGCGATTACCTGGAGCTGTACGCGCCGATGGACACCCTGGTGATCCTCACCGCCCTGCAACATCCGCTGGATCCCAATCCGCTGTACGCACCCAAACCGGTGCAGCTGAGCTGGCACAAGGTCGAGAGCGACGGCATCAGCGTGCTCTGCCGGACTTCGCGCCCGGAGAACGGCCGGGGCTTCCACAACACCGAACGACTCTACATCTGAAGAGGTTGCCGACATGACCATCGTAGAAAGCAGCCTGCATCCCGAAACCGCCAGCTTCCGGCACCTGATTCCGGCCGGCGAGCCGTACCTGTTCGAAGTGAAGGCCGGACAGACCCTGCGCTTGCTGGATGTCGAGGGCAATCAAGCCATCGACACGTTGTTCTTCAGCGCGAAGAACCCGCGCGAACGCTTCGACCCGCAGCGCACCCTGCGCCGGCAGAACAAGGTCTATCTCACCGCCGGCACGGTGTTGTATTCCAACCTCGGCAACCCCTTGCTGACCATCGTCGCCGACACCTGCGGTCGCCACGACACCCTCGGCGGCGCCTGCGCCCAGGAGAGCAACGTGGTGCGCTACGCGCTGGACAAGCGCTACATGCACAGCTGTCGCGACAACTTCCTGCGCGCGAGCCTCAACGACGGCCGCCTGACCAAGCGCGACATTGGCGCCAACATCAACTTTTTCATGAACGTTCCGGTGACGCCCGAGGGCGGGCTGACCTTCGAGGACGGCCTTTCCGCACCGGGCAAGTACGTGGAGATCAAGGCCGAGCAGGACGTGATCGTGCTGATCTCCAACTGCCCGCAGCTGAACAACCCCTGCAACGGCTGGAACCCGACGCCCGCCGAGGTGCTGGTGTGGGACTGATGGCGCTGTTACGACGCCACCTGCTGCCGCTGCTGCAGGCGCGCGCCGGGCAGCGCCCCGAGCTGCAGGGAACGAAGAAACCCTCCCCAACCACGGACGGCCGTGGCACTGATGAATAAAGGCGGGACGGCCCGCCAGCCCTTCGAGGGTTACTGACCATGTTCGACAAACTGCTGATCGCCAACCGCGGCGCCATTGCCTGCCGCATCCTGCGTACGCTGCGCGCCTTGGATGTGAAAGGCGTGGCCGTCTACTCCGAGGCCGACGCCGCCAGCCTGCATATCCAGCAGGCCGACGAAGCCCACAGCCTGGGCGAAGGCCCGGCAGCGCAGACCTATCTGGTGGTGGAGAAGATTCTCCGCATCGCCCGCGAAACCGGCGCGAAAGCCATTCACCCCGGCTACGGCTTTCTCTCCGAGAACGCCGCCTTTGCCGAATCCTGTGTGGCCGCCGGAATCGCCTTTGTCGGCCCGACGCCAGAACAGCTGCGGGTGTTTGGCCTCAAGCACACCGCCCGCGCCCTGGCCAAACAACGCGGCGTACCGATGCTGGAGGGCACCGAGCTGCTCGACAGCCTTTCCGATGCCCTCGGCGCAGCCGAGCAGGTCGGCTACCCGGTGATGCTGAAAAGCACCGCAGGCGGTGGCGGTATCGGCATGCGCGTGTGCCGCTCGGCGGCGGAGCTCGCCGAGGCCTTCGACGCGGTCAAGCGCCTGGGGCAGAACAACTTCAGCGATTCGGGCGTATTCATCGAGAAGTACATCGAGCGCGCCCGCCATCTGGAAGTGCAGGTGTTCGGCGATGGTGCCGGCGACGTCATCGCCCTCGGCGTGCGCGACTGCTCGGTGCAGCGACGCAACCAGAAGGTGCTGGAGGAAACTCCGGCACCGAACCTGCCGGCCGGCATGGCCGAGGCACTGTGCGAAGCGGCTATCACGCTGGCCAAGGCGGTCAGCTATCGCAGCGCCGGCACCGTCGAGTTCGTCTACGACGCCGAAGCCCAGCGCTTCTACTTCCTGGAGGTGAACACCCGCCTGCAGGTCGAGCACGGCGTCACCGAGCAGGTCTGGGGCGTCGATCTGGTGCGCTGGATGATCGAGCTGGCCGCCGGCGACCTGCCGCCGCTGGCGGAGCTGGCCAAGACGCTGAAGCCCAGCGGCCACTCGATCCAGGCGCGCGTCTACGCCGAAGACCCGGGCCGGGATTTCCAGCCGAGCCCGGGCCTGCTCACCGCCGTTAATTTCCCGGAAGCGGAAAGCCGGCAACTGCGCATCGACACCTGGGTCGAGGCTGGCTGCGAGATCCCGCCGTATTTCGACCCGATGATCGCCAAGATCATCACCTGGGCGCCGAGCCGCGAGGACGCCCGCGTTGCGCTGAACGCCGCCCTCGGCGACACCCTGCTCTACGGTGTGGAAACCAACCGCGGTTACTTGCGCCAGATCCTTGCCTTCACCCCGTTCGCCAGCGGCAACCCCTGGACCCGCTGTCTGGAGGGCCTCAGCTACAAGGCCGATACCTTCGAGGTCATCAGCGCCGGCACCCAGACCACCGTGCAGGACTTCCCCGGTCGCCTCGGCTACTGGGCGGTGGGCGTGCCGCCGTCCGGCCCAATGGACAGCCGCGCGCTGCGCCTGGGCAATGCCCTTCTGGGCAACCCCGAGGACGCCGCCGGGCTGGAAATCACCATGAGCGGACCGATTCTGCGCTTTAACACCGATGCGGTGGTGACGGTCACCGGTGCCGAGATTCCGCTCAGGCTCGATGACGTCGCGCAGCCGATGTGCACTGCCATTCTGGTCAAGGCCGGCAGCACCCTGACCATCGGCACCATCGCCGGCGCCGGTGCCCGCTCCTACCTGGCCGTGCGCGGCGGGGTGCAGGTGCCGGAGTATCTGGGCAGCAAGAGCACCTTTACCCTCGGCCAGTTCGGCGGTCACGGCGGCCGCGCCCTGCGTGCCGGCGACGTGCTGCACCTGGCGCCGCTGAGCGACTCGTCTGCCGGCGCCACGCTGGCAGACGAGCTGTGCAGCGCCTTGCCGGCGGTGCGCGAGCTGCGGGTGATCTACGGCCCGCACGGCGCGCCGGAGTATTTCACCGAAAGCTATATCGCGCGTTTCTTCGCCACCGACTGGGAAGTGCACTTCAACTCCAGCCGCACCGGCGTGCGTCTGATCGGCCCGAAGCCCGAGTGGGTGCGCGAGAGCGGCGGCGAGGCCGGCCTGCACCCGTCGAACATCCACGACAACCCCTACGCCATCGGTGCGGTGGACTTCACCGGCGACATGCCGGTGATCCTCGGCCCGGACGGCCCGAGCCTGGGGGGGTTTGTCTGTCCGGTGACCATTATCGAGGCGGACCAGTGGCAGCTCGGGCAGCTTAAGGCAGGGGATAAAGTGCGCTTTGTCCCGGTGGATATCGCCACAGCGCGGGAGCTGGCAAGAGCCCGGCGCGAAGAGTGCGCGCTTGTCTCCCCTCTCCCTCCGAGAGAGGGGCCGGGGCGGCCCGCGATCGGGGTGATGGCTGTTTCAACCGACAGCAAAAGCCCCTCACCCCAGCCCTCTCCCGGGGGGAGAGGGAGCATTTACGCGCAGTCTGCGGAATATGCGCTCACCTCCCCCATCGTCCTCGACCTCGGCCAGGACGACACCCGTCTGGTCGCCCGACTCTCCGGCGACACCCATCTGCTGCTAGAAATCGGCGCACCGGAACTGGACCTGGTGCTGCGCTTCCGCGGCCACGCCTTGATGCAGGCCCTCGAAGCCGAGAACCTCGACGGCGTCATCGACCTCACGCCCGGTATCCGCTCCCTGCAGGTCCACTACCAGCCGGAAACCCTGCCGCTGACCGCGCTGCTGGAGACGGTTGCCGGCCTGTGGGACGCAGTGTGCGCCGCGCAGGATCTGAAGGTGCCGTCTCGCATCGTCCACTTACCGCTTTCCTGGGACGACCCGGCTTGCCAGTTGGCGATCGAGAAGTACATGACCACGGTGCGCAAGGATGCGCCCTGGTGCCCGAGCAACCTGGAGTTCATCCGCCGCATCAACGACCTGCCCAACCTCGACGAGGTGTACCGCACGGTGTTCGAGGCCAGCTATCTGGTGATGGGCCTGGGCGACGTCTACCTCGGCGCGCCGGTGGCCACCCCGCTGGACCCGCGCCACCGTCTGGTTACTACCAAATACAACCCGGCGCGTACCTGGACAGCGGAGAATTCGGTGGGTATCGGCGGCGCGTACATGTGCATCTACGGCATGGAAGGCCCGGGCGGCTACCAGTTCGTCGGCCGCACCCTGCAGATGTGGAACCGCTACCGCGCGGTCGAGGCCTTCGGCGGCCAGCCGTGGCTGCTGCGCTTCTTTGACCAGATCCGCTTCTTCCCGGTCTCGGCCGAGGATCTGCAGAAGATCCGCCGCGATTTCCCGCTGGGCCGCTACCCACTGAGGATCGAGGAGACCGAGCTGCGCCTGTCGGACTACCAGGGCTTTCTCGCCGCCGAGGCCGACAGCATCGACACCTTCCGCCGCCAGCAGCGCGGCGCCTTCGACGCCGAACGCCAGCGCTGGATCGAATCGGGGCTGGCGCATTTCGAGAGCGAGGAAGTAGCGGCCGATCTCGGCGAGGACGCCCCGCTCGGTTGCGGCCAGCACGGCATCGAGAGCCATATCGCCGGCAACCTCTGGCAGGTGTCGGTGGCCGAGGGCACGCGCGTGGCTGCCGGCGACGTGCTGGTGATCCTTGAGAGCATGAAGATGGAAATTCCGCTGATCGCTCCGGTCGCCGGGGTGGTGAAGGACATCCGTGTGCAACCCGGCTCTCCGGTGCGCGCCGGCCAACGGGTGGTGGTGATCGAGGAGGTTTGAGAACTGTGGTCTTTGCCGACCATTTCCCCCTCACCCTAGCCCTCTCCCTCAGGGAGAGGGGACCGGTTCGGCGCGGGCTCGGGGGGGCTGACATCGACGCAGCTCGCGCATTGCCATGAACCACACACCGAACTCCCGGCGCCTGCGATACGAAATCAATGTCAGACCACAGACCAACAGCAACACCGAATCAACCCCCTCGCCCCTTTGGGGAGAGGGCTGGGGTGAGGGGAAAGAGGCCCAACCAAGTTCCTCCGCCACGACATACCACAGGCTCCGCACTGACAGCACTAAAGCAACACCGGATCAACCCCCTCGCCCCTTGGGGGAGAGGGCCGGGGAGAGGGGAAGAAACCCAACCAGATGCCTCGCCACGACACACATCAAAGGCTCCGGACTAACAGCACTAAAGCAACGCCAGACCACAAAGACCGCCAGCAACACCGGATCAACCCCCTCGCCCCCTTGGGGGAGAGGGCTGGGGTGAGGGAAAGAAACCCAACCAGATGCCTCGCCACGACGTACCAAAGGCGCCGGACTAACAGCACCAAAGCAACGCCAGACCACAAAGACCGCCAGCAACACCGGATCAACCCCCTCGCCCCTTTGGGGAGAGGGCTGGGGTGAGGGGAAAGGGCCGCCAGCCTGACCTGAATCCCGACCGCCCGAACAGACCAGGCCCGCCATAGAGGAAGCCAACCATGACGACCCATTTCGATCTGCGCCTCGACACGCTGCGCAATGCCTATGAAGCCGGCACCACGACCCCGCGCCAGCTGATCCTGCAACTACACGCCACGGCCGCTGAACTGAACGGGGAATTCAACGCCTTTATCCACCTGCTAAGCGTCGAAGAGCTCGAACCCTACCTGACCGCACTGGAGAACAAGACGCCAGACAAGCTGCCGCTCTACGGCATCCCGTTCGCCATCAAGGACAACATCGACCTGGCCGGCATACCCACGACTGCTGCGTGCCCGGCGTTCGCCTACACCCCTGAAACCAGCGCCACCATCGTCGAACAGTTGATTGCGCTGGGAGCAATACCACTCGGCAAGACCAACCTCGACCAATTCGCCACCGGGCTCAACGGCACCCGCTCGCCCTATGGCGAGTGCCGCAACAGCGTGCGCCCCGACTACCCCTCCGGTGGCTCCAGCGCCGGCTCATCTCTGGCCGTGGCGCTGGGCCTGTGCACTTTTGCCCTGGGCACCGACACCGCAGGCTCCGGCCGCGTGCCGGCGGCGCTGAACAATCTGGTGGGCCTCAAGGCCAGCAAAGGGCTAATCTCCACCGCCGGCGTTGTCCCGGCCTGTCGCACGCTGGACTGCGTGACCTTCTTCACCGCCACAGCGGCCGAAGCCAGCCAGCTGCTGGCGCTCACCGCCAAGCTCGATCCGCATGACGAATACAGCCGCGCCAACCCGCTGTGGAACGACGGCACGGCATTTGGCCAGGTGAAACCCTTTCGCTTCGGTGTGCCGAAGCAACTCGAATTCCTCGGCTGCCCGGAAAGTCCGGCGCTGTTCGCCGCCACCATTGAGCAGCTAAAAGCCATCGGTGGCGAGCCGGTGGAAATGGACTTTTCGCCCTTCCTAGAAGCCGCGCGCCTGCTCTACGAAGGCCCCTGGGTCGCCGAACGCTATAGCGTGGCCGGCGCGCTGATCGAGCAGCAACCCGACGCCGTCCTGCCGGTGATAAAGGCGGTACTGGAAAAGGCACCGGTCACCACCGCCGTGCAACTGTTCGAAGCGCAATACCGCCTGCAGCAGCTGAAGGCCATCTGCGACCGGATCATGGCCGAGGTCGATTGCGTACTGACGCCCGCGTACCCGCGCCCGGTGACGCTCGCCGAGCTTCACGCCGAACCGGTCAAGCGCAACTCGGACCTGGGCTACTACACCAACTTCATGAACATGCTGGATTACGCCGCCGTGGCTGCACCTGCCGGCGTTATGGAGAACGAGCTGCCCTGGGGCGTGACGCTGTTCGGCCGCGTGTTCACCGACCAATACCTGCTGAGCCTGGCAGACGCACTGCAACGCAAGACCGGCCTGGCCCTGGTGGGCAGCAATGCGATCACAACACCTGCCCCGCAGAATCCGGCGCGCAGCGACCGATCAAGAGTAGTCGTCTGCGGTGCGCACCTCGATGGCCTGCCGCTGAACTGGCAACTTCGCCAGCGCGGCGGTCGGCTGCTGGAGGCAACCACCAGCAGCGCGGCGTACAAGCTCTATGCGCTGGCCGGCGGCCCGATATTACGCCCGGGGATGGTGCGCGTCGCCGAGGGTGGCGCGGCGATTGCCGTGGAAGTCTGGGACATCCCCAGCAGCGAGCTGGGCTCTTTCCTGACCGGCATCCCCGCGCCACTGGGCCTGGGCAAAGTGGAGCTAGAAGACGGGCGCTGGGAAACCGGCTTTATCTGCGACGGCTATGGGTTGGCCGATGCCGAGGACATCACTCGTTTCGGCGGCTGGAAGGCTTGGTTGGCGCAACGCAGCCAAGCGGAGCAGCCTTGAAAGCATCTGCCCGCCACCTGATCAGCTCGTAGGGTGGGCTTCAGCCCACCACCTTGGCCGGGAACCGGGTGACGGGCCTGCACTCAGCAGCCGTCCCCCGTCGTCGCAGCCTCCCACCGCAGCATCTTGGGCACACGCAAAAACTGCCTCGGAGTTCTATAAACCGCCACTGCTCGACTCTCCCTCGCCTCGTGGCATTGGCGGTACGCCGTCTAGCGTCAATCGGCCTTCTCGCAACACCACCTGCTGAACTCCCGACCCAGGCAGTGCAATGCCCGCGGCGCGCAAGGCCTCTATTAGATTGGCGCGCACCCGTGATGCGGTAAGCATGAAATCGGATCGGCGCGAGTCGCACCAGAACTGCACCTGGAAGGCGAGCTCGCTCTGGCCCATCTCGCGTATCGCCACTGAAGGCGGCGGCTCGGCGATAACGCCCTCCGCGCGTTGAGTGGCCTCTTTGAGCACGTCCAGCACGCGCTGCAAGTCGACGTTATAGCCCAAGTAGCAAATCACCTGACCGCGGCGTACTGGCGCCGCGGTGTTATTGGTGACGCGGGAGGTAAACGTCTCGGCGTTGGGCACCAATACCCTGCGGCCGTCATAGGTGCGGATTTGAGTAGCACGCAGTTCGATGCGCTCCACACTGCCCTCGGTGTCGCCGATGATGATCTGGTCGCCGAGCTGGAACGGCCGCAAGGTGAGGATCAGCAGGCCGCTGACAAAGTTGGAAAGGATGTCCTTGAGTGCGAAGCCGAGCGCCAGACTGGTCAGCCCAAGGCCCGTAACCAACGTGCCCGGTTCCAGCCCGAAGGCGTTGGCCGCCACGATCAGGCCGAGTAACCACACCGTGTAGTAGCTGACCTGCTTGATCAGATTTTCCACTGTGCGGTCGTGGATCAGCCGATGGGAGATAATCCGGATCAACGCTCGCACGCCAGCAGCCAGAGCCCAAAACACACCGATGACAAGAAGCGCCGCCAGCGCACGAGGCACGATGCTGATAGCTGCTTCAAGAAGCCGGGCGAAAGCCGTATCGATGCTGGCGCGCACATCGGTGACGAAGCGGTCGCGCTCGGACGTACGCCGGGTGCTGGCCTGCTCCAGCGCCGCTTCGAGCACAGTGGCCCACTCCACGGTCTGCGCTTCCAGGGTGCGGCCGTTGGCTTCGGCATCCTCCTCGGTGACCTGCATAAGCGTGC
Organism: Pseudomonas sp. E45-MNA-CIBAN-0222; assembly: GCF_040310405.1. Classification (NCBI taxonomy): domain Bacteria; kingdom Pseudomonadati; phylum Pseudomonadota; class Gammaproteobacteria; order Pseudomonadales; family Pseudomonadaceae; genus Pseudomonas; species Pseudomonas sp. E45-MNA-CIBAN-0222. The sequence continues at coordinate 210,282 of NZ_JBEOPU010000001.1, read as the reverse complement.
GCCCCGCCATTGTGATTTGGCGCGCGTCGGCATTCTCGCCAACGGGCACTACGCGCGCCTTGGTAATCCCTAGTGGCGTTTCCAGCACTGCCAGCAATTGACGTTCGATTTGCCGCGCTCGCAGGCGCGCATCCAGTTCCTCAGTGCCGCCCAGGCGGAACAGCGCACGACCATCAAGGTGCACGGTAGCCAAGCCATCATCCACCTGCGCCGTAACTGCCGACGGGGTGAGCAGGGTTGCGACGGTCAATAGCAGCGTTAGAACGGCGAGCGACAGGGCTTTCATGGGCAGCGGGCGGGCCGAGGCAGACGTGGCTGATTAAGCACAGCAGAACCGCAGCCCCGAGCCGGCCGGCTTACGGACTGCGGCTCAGAGCGAGCGTGGATGCTTAGAAGATCAGCGCAAAGAGACCGAAGACGACGATCAGGCCGATCAGAAAAATGATACCGATGGTGCTGCCAAGAAATTTCAGCATTGCGGTGGCTCCCTGTTTCTCATGGATTCATTTATTCCGACTGACCTGGCCCGGCATCGTTCAAGGTTTTCGCCGGCCAGCATCCGCGGCGCTGGGGCAGATCCACTGTCGATACTCGATCATGCACGGTGCAGCACCATTCGGGAGCGTCGTTTCGGAAATTGACCTGCATCCGAGCACGTCCGCCCACTCAACAAAGAGCCCCGTGCTGCACCGCACGCCCCGTTTCATGCGGGTTTTCCAAGCTTGCACGGCATCTGGCACGCAACCTGCTCTATCCACAGTGAACGGGATGAGTCGCCACCGGCACTCATGACGCTTGGCACAATCACAGGAGCAACTTCAAGGAGAACTAGGGTTCCGGCTCACAGGGAGTGGGCGCTGGTCCGAGAGTTCTCCGGTCCCAGGGACGGGACTACACGGAGGGATAAAAGCCCGGGAGACGCGATGTCATCCCGTGCCTGTCATTCCAATGTGTAGGGAAATCACGCCATGTCCACACTGCGCTCGCTGAACAAGACCCTCCTCGCCGCCGGCCTGGCCGTCGCGACGTTGTTTTCACCGCTGGCCAGCCAGGCCGCCGAGAAGCTGAAGATCGGCACTGTGGTCTGGGCCGGCTATGGCCCCTTCTACGTCGCCGACAAGCTCGACCTGTTCAAGCCCCACGGCCTCGACGTGGAGCTGCAGTTCTTCAACGACCCGGCGCTGATTCCCACCGCCATGCTCAGCCGCGCGCTGGACGGCGGCATGCTCACCTACGACCAGGTAGTGGCCTCGGTCGCCAAGGGCCTCGAGCATCGCGTGGTGATGCCCATCGACTTCTCCAACGGCGGTGACGCCATCGTCGCCGATGCCTCGATCCAGTCCATCGCCGACTTCAAAGGCAAGAAGGTCGGCTTCAATCCGCTGTCGCCGTCGGACTTCCTGCTGGCCTATGCGCTGCAGCAGAACGGCATGAGCGACAAGGACATCGACGCCGTCAACATGACCCCTGAAGGCATTCCCGGCGCCATGGCCTCGGGCAACCTGCCGATTGGTGTGACCTATGAGCCCAACGTCTCGCAGATTCTCTCCATGGGCGGTGGTGACAAGTTCAAGGTGGTCTATTCGTCCAAGGACGCCCCCGGCCTGATCACCGACGTGCTGGTCTTCGACGAAACGGTGATCGCCAAGAAGCCCGCCGCCATCAAGGCGATGATCCAGGGCTATCTCGACGGCCTGGCCTACATGCAGGCGCACCCCGAGGAGTCGGCGAAGATCATCGGCGACGTGCTCGGCGTCAGCGCCGAAGAAGCCGTCGAGCAAATGGCCGGCGCCTACAACATCCCCCTTGCGGAGATGGGCAAGAGCTTCACCCCAGGCGACGACACCCACTCCTTCCATGGCAGCGGCGCGATCATCGCCAAGCTGCTCAAGGACAACGGGCAGATTCCGACCATCCCGGACTTCAGCAAGACCTACGACGCCCGGTTCACCGAAGCGCTCGCCCAGTAAGCCGATGCCGGGCGGGCCGTTGCCCGCCTGTGCTGGAGAAAACCATGACTGCCAAACCTCTGTACCGTTACGCCGATGGCCGCCTGCCCAACACGCTGGCGATCCTCTATACCGCGCTCGCCTACGGCGGCGGCCTGGCTCTGCTGTTCGCCGGTAACGGCTGGCTGAACGCGCTGGGCACGCTGCTGCTGGCCCACGGCATGATCATCGCCGCCTACCTGATCCACGAATTCGCCCACGGCGCCATCTTCAGCGTGCCCAAGCACAACGAATGGGCCGGCAATGTCTGCAGCTGGCTGTGCGGCAGCTGCTACGCCGAGTTCCAGGACCTGCGCAAGAAGCACATGCGCCACCACGTCGACCGCGCCGACGTGATCACCTTCGACAGCAAGGCCTTCCTCAAGGCACGCCCGCTGTGGTTCCAGAAGCTGGTGCTGGCGCTGGAATGGGCCTACGTGCCGGCGGTGGAGCTGATCATGCATTTCTACGTGATCGCCCTGCCCTTCATCACCAACAACGACAAGCACCGCGCCCGGCGCGGCAAGGTCGCCGCTGTGCTGGCCGTTCGCACACTGCTCTTCGCCGGGCTCGCGGTGCTGTCGCTGAAGGCCGTGCTGCTCTACGCCGTAGCCTGGATGATCATGCTCAGCGTGCTGCGTTTCGCCGATGCCTATCAGCACACCTACGAGGCCTTCGCCGTGCTTGAAGATGGCGGCAAGCTGCCGGAGGACAAGCGCCGCGACCGCAGCTACGAGCAGCAGAACACCTACAGCAACGTAGTCTCGGAACGCTGGCCGGCGCTGAACCTGCTGCTGCTCAACTTTTCCTTCCACAACGCCCACCACGAGAAGCCGGTGGCGCCCTGGTATCGCCTGCCCAAGCTGCACGCCGAGCTGTACGGCAGCACCTACAACCAGGTCATCCCGATGCGCAACCTGCTCGGCAGCTTCCACCGCTACCGCGTACGCCGCGTGCTGGACGATGACTACGGTGTGGTCAGCGAGGGGCCGCACAAGGCCGACAACTTCTACGGCGCCGTGGGCGTCTCCTTCCTGACGGCGGTGTGACATGCACAAGGCACTGGATTACCGCGGCCGCTGCGTGGTCATCACCGGCGCCGCCGGGGGCATCGGCCGGGGACTGGCGCAGAGCTTCGCCGCTGCCGGCGCCACCCTGGAACTGCTCGACCGTGACGCCGACGCCCTCGCCCGGCTTGCCGACGAACTCGCTGACGAGACGCCGCTGCACCGCACCGCACTGGACCTCGGTGATCGCCAGGCGGTGCAGCAGTACGCCGATGACCTCGCCTGCCGCGGCCTCAATGCCGATGTGCTGGTCAACAACGCCGGCGTCGAATACGCCACGCCGCTGGATGAGTGCAGCTTCGAGGCCGATCAGCGCTGGTCGACCCTGCTGGAGAACAACGTCGGCTCCATGCAACGCCTGACCCGTGCGTTGCTGCCACGCCTGCGTGCCGGCGCCAGCGTGATCAACCAGGCCTCGATCTGGGGTCTGAAAGGAGTGCCGGGCTTTTCCGCCTATGTCGCCAGCAAGCACGCGGTGGTCGGCCTGACCCGCTCGCTGGCCTGGGAGCTGGGCCCGCGGCGCATCCGGGTGAACGCGGTGTGCCCAGGCTGGATCGCCACCGATGCGGCCATGCGCTCGCTGCAGGTGATGGCCGACGCCAACGGCCGCAGCGGCAGCGGCAGCGCCGAACTGGCGACGATCCTCGCCAACCAGGCCATCCCGGAGCTGCTGACGCCTGCGGATCTGGGCGGTACCTTCCTGTTTCTCGGCTCGCCACTGGCCGCCGCCCTGACCGGCCAGGCGCTGTCGGTCAGCCACGGCGAGGTGATGCACTGATGGCTGCCATCTTTACTGGCCAGACCGCCCTGGTCACCGGCGCGGCGACCGGTATCGGCCGCGCCACCGCGCTTGCACTGGCAGCCGAGGGCGCGCGGGTCTGGATCAACCATCGCGACCAACACCAGCTGGCGGAACGAGTGGTCGAGCAGATCACCGCCAACGGCGGCGACGCCTGCGCGATCCAGGCGGATGTCAGCGACCCTGCCGCGGTCGCGGCAATGTTCGAGGCCATCGAGGCGCACGGGCCACTGGATCTGCTGGTCAACAACGCCGGGGTGATCCTGGAAAAGCCCTTTCTCGAGACCAGCGAGGCGGACTGGGCACGGGTGCTGGGCGTCGACCTCGCCGGCGTCTATCGCTGCTGCCGTCATGCACTGGCGCGGATGCAGCCGCGGCGCAGCGGCGCCATCGTCAATGTCGCCTCGGACCTCGGCTTTCTCGGCCGCGAGCAGTACACCGCCTACTGCACGGCCAAGGCCGGGGTGATCGGCCTGACCCGCTCGTTGGCGCGCGAATTCGCCGCCGATGGCATTCGCGTCAATGGCGTCGCACCCGGCCCCATCGCCACGGCGATGGTCAGCCCGGAGCACATGAGCGACGAGTGGATGGCCAAGGAACTGGCGATCCCCATGGCGCGCCTGGGTACGCCGGAGGAAGTCGCGGCGGCCATCGTCTTTCTGCTTTCGCCGCAGGCGAGCTATTTCACCGGACAGCTGCTCGGGCCCAACGGCGGCTCCTGGATGGGCGCATGAACAGCCTGATGCCACAGGGCATGCTGATCGGCGGCGCCATCATGTGGGGGCTGGGCTGGCTGCCGCTGCAGTTCTTCGCGGCCCGCGGCCTGGCCGGCATGCCGCTGGTGCTGCTGACCTATTCGCTACTCAGCCTGCTGGCGCTGCCAGTGCTCTGGCAGCAGCGCCGGCAGTGGGCGAGCCAGTATCGCCAGGTGCTCACCATGGGCCTGTGCGGTGGCTGGGCCACCGCCGCCCTGGTTACCGCCCTGGCCGACGGCAACGTGGTGCGGGTGATGCTGCTGTTCTACCTGGCGCCGGTGTGGGCGATGGTCGGCGGCTGGCTGCTGCTCGGCGAACGCCTCAGCGGCACACGGCTGTTCGCCCTGGGGCTGGCGATGCTCGGCATCGGCCTGACCCTCGGCGTCACGAGCGAAGCGCTGGACGCACCCGGCGCGAACGACTGGCTGGCACTTTCCGCCGGCCTCGCCTTCAGCCTCAACAACCTCGCCACTCGCGCCGCCGACCGGGTGCCGCTGGCGAGCAAGGCGCTGGTCAGTTTCGTCGGCAGCGCGCTGCTCGGTGGGCTGTTCTGCCTGCTGCTGCGCCAGCCACTTCCGCCCCTGGATCTGACCCTGAGCTGGCAGATCACCCTGCTCGCCCTCGGCTGGCTGGTCAGCATGGCCGCTGTGCAGTACGGCCTGACTCATCTGGAAGCCGGCCGCGCCGCAGTGCTGGTGGTGTTCGAGCTGATCGCCGCGGTGCTGTCGTCCGCCTGGTTCGGCGCCCACGCCATCGGCCCGAACGAATGGCTCGGTGCCGCCCTGATCACCACCGCCGCGCTGATCGCCGGCTGGCCGGAACGTCCCATTTCAATCGCGACAAGGAGCGCCTGCGCATGACCGTGCACATGGATCAACTGAGCTGGGTCGATTACGAACGTCGCGTGCGCGAAGGCGCCGTGGTCTTTCTGCCCTGCGGTGCCACCGAGCAGCATGGCCCGCACCTGCCGCTGGGCACCGACGCGCTGCTGGCCAGCGCGATCAGTGCCGACGTCGCGGCACGAGTCGGCGGGCTGGTCGCACCGGCGTTGTCATACGGCTACAAGTCGCAACCGAAATGCGGCGGCGGCCAGCACTTCTGCGGCACCACCAGCCTGGATGGCGCGACCTTGAGCGCCCTGGTGCGCGACGCCGTGCGTGAGTTCCATCGCCACGGCGTGCGCCGCCTGGTGCTGGTGCTCGGCCATTACGAGAACCAGTGGTTCGTCGCCGAGGGCATCCAGCTGGCGCTGCGCGACCTCGGGCCGGGCGCCGCGCTGGAGGTGATGCGCCTGGAGCACTGGGACTTCTGCCGTGAGCAGACCCTGACCGATGTCTTCCCGGAAGGCTTCCCCGGTTTCGCGCTGGAGCATGCCGCGGTGATCGAGACCTCGCTGATGCTACATTTCCATCCGCAACTAGTCGCGCTGGAGAAGATTCCCGACGACGCCCCGGCCGACTTTCCGCCCTACAACATGTACCCCACCCGTACCGAATGGGTGCCGCCCTCCGGGGTGCTGTCCTCGGCCAAGGGCTCCAGCGCGGCGAAAGGCCAGCGGCTGGCCCACGACATCGTCGAAGGCATAGCCGCCGCGGTGTGCAAGGAGTTCGCCCTGTGAGCCTGACGACGAACCCGCTGCTCCCCGAGCATACGGCGCTGCTGGTGATCGACATGCAGCGCGACTTCTGCGCCCTGGGCGGCTACGCCGACCAGGCCGGCATGGACGTCAGCCGCTTGCGTGCACCGATCCCGGCGATCCAGGCACTACTGGATCGCACACGCAGCCTGGGCATGCTGGTCGTGCACACCCGTGAAGGCCATCGTCCGGATCTCTCCGACCTGCCCGCCCCCAAACGCCGCCGTGCCGAAGCGACCGGCGCCCCCATCGGCAGCCCCGGCCCCCTTGGCCGCCTGCTGGTGCGCGGCGAATTCGGCCATGACCTGATCGACGAACTGCAACCACGCGCTGGCGAGCCGGTGATCGACAAACCTGGCTACAGCGCTTTCGCCCATACCGATCTCGAACTGATCCTGCGCCGCCGCGGCATCGAGCGGCTGATCCTGACCGGCGTGACTACCGAGGTCTGCGTGTCTTCGACGCTGCGCCAGGCCATCGACCTTGGCTTCGACTGCCTGACCGTCAGCGATGCCTGCGCCTCGTCCGACCCGCAACTGCATGCGGCTGCGCTGGCGATGATCGAGGTGGAAGGCGGCCTGTTCGGCAGCGTGATCGACAGCCATCGGCTGCTGAGCCTGCTGGAGGGATCACCGTGACCCATCAGCCTGATCGCGTCCGAAGCACGCCATTTGCGGAGCATTACCCATGAAAACCGTTCCCGATGCCTATCTCGGCGTCTGGCGCCGCCGCCTGCTGACCACGACGGCCGGCCTGCGCGACCAAACCAGTGAGGTCTACTGGCTGCAGACAGCCAGCCTGCACGCCGATATCCGCCTGCAACGGCCACAAACACTGCCGCTGGCCGCATCACTGGAAACCTGCAGCCATGCCCAGCAGCTGGCGCTGAGCGAACAGGCCGGCTTCGCCGGCATCACCGAGGTCAATGGCGATATCTGCCAGTGGCATCGGCTGATCGACTTCCAGCCACCGGGCGGGCCTGCGGATATCGGCCTGATGCGCTTCGAGACCCCGGAGCGGCTGCTGGAAGACGGGCTGGACGGCAGCTACCACGAAATCTGGCAGCGCCTGCCCGAATCCGATGGCGTCAACTGGGGCCTTTGGTTGAGGGCGGCAAAACAGCCGGCCCGCCAGGCCTGCCTGCTGGTGGCGGGCGATTACTTCCTGTTCGCCGCCGAGCGACCGATTCTGTTGCCGACCAGCGCAGGCCATCTGCGTGACCAGCTTGCCGCCGTCGGCCCCGCGCTGCGGCCACAGTTGCTGGCCTGCGAGCTGTCCTTCGGCCGCCATCGCAACGGCGCCACGCCCTGGCAGATCACCCATTCAACGCTGCCCGGCCGCGTCGGCGACGCCCTGCTGTCGAGCTACTGGAACTTCGCCGACCCCGCCAGTCTGCCCGCCGCGGACCTGGCCGCGCTCGGCCGTTATCCGGCGGCCGGTGGCTGGCAACGCGTCGAACTGGATGTGCCCACCGCTATGCAGGAGGTTCCCGCATGACCGCACAGCTCAGCATTCCCAGCACGGCCACCGTCGCGCAGCAGACGCAACCGCCAGTGCCCGCTGCACAGGCCGCAGAGCAGGTGGTGCGCAAAGGCAGTTTCTGGCGCATTCGCGGCGAGCTCTCGCGGCGCAGCGCCTGGCTGCTCACCGGCGCCGGGCTGAGCCTGCCCTTCGTCGTCTGGTGGCTGTGGACCGCCCTTGGTCTGGCCGACCCGATGTTCATGCCCAGCCCCGGCGCAGTGCTCGAGCGCATCGGCCGCTGGTGGACCAGCGAGGGTCTGCTGGGAGACATCGGCATCAGCGTCTGGCGTGTCATGGCCGGCTTCGGCGCCTCGGCACTGATCGCCCTGCCGCTGGGGCTGTACATCGGCACGTACCGGCCGGTGCAGGCCTTTCTCGAACCGCTCACCGACTTCATCCGTTATATGCCGGCCGTGGCCTTCATTCCGCTGGTGATGCTCTGGGTCGGCATCGACGAAGGTTCCAAGGTGCTGATCATCTTCATCGGCACCTTTTTCCAGATGGTGCTGATGGTCGCCGAGGATGTGCGCCGCGTACCCATGGCGCAGATCGAGGCGGCGCAGACCATGGGCGCCAACCGCAGCGAGATCGTCAAGCTGGTGATCCTGCCTTCGGCCAAGCCGGCGCTGCTCGACACCCTGCGCATCACCTGTGGCTGGGCCTGGACCTACCTGGTGGTAGCCGAACTGGTCGCGGCCAACTCCGGCCTCGGCTACGCCATCCTCAAGGCGCAGCGTTACATGCACACCGACAAGATCTTCGCGGGCATCCTGCTCATCGGTCTCATCGGCCTGATCACCGATCAGGCCTTCCGCTGGTTGCACCGCCGCGCCTTTCCCTGGATGAGGAAATGACCATGTCCGATGCCAAGATTCGTGTACGCCAGGTCGGCAAGACCTTCGTCAGCGAGCGCCGTGAGGTGCAGGCGCTGCAGTCGATCGACCTGGACATCCAGCCCAACGAGTTCGTCACCTTCGTCGGCGCCTCGGGCTGCGGCAAGTCCACCCTGCTGCGCATCATCGCCGGCCTGGAGACGCTGAGTCGCGGCGAGATCCTGCTCGACGGCAGGCCCATCGACGGCCCCGGCGTCGACCGCGCCATGGTCTTCCAGCACTACAGCCTCTACCCCTGGCTGACGGTGATGCAGAACATCAAGTTCTGCCGCCAGCTCAAGGTGATCGGCGATACCGTGCGCCACGATGGAGACGTGGAGTCCGCCGCCGGCCGCGCCGATGCCCTGCTCAACCTGATGGGTCTGACGCGCTTCGCCGATGCCTACCCCAGCCAGCTCTCCGGCGGCATGCAGCAACGCGTTGCCATTGCCCGCGCCCTGCTGCCCAAACCCGCGACACTGCTGATGGACGAGCCGTTCGGCGCGCTGGATGCGCAAACCCGCGAAGTCATGCACGACCTGATCCGTCACGTGCACCGGCTGGAGAAAAGCACCATCCTGTTCGTCACCCACGATGTCGAAGAAGCCATCTATCTGGGCAGCCGCATCGTGCTGATGGCGCCCCGCCCCGGGCGCATCGATTCCATCTACGAGGTGCCGCTGCCGGCCCAGCGCCACCAGGACATGAAGCTCGCGCCGGAATTCACTGAGCTCAAGCGCGAGATCCTCGCCCGCATCCGCGAAACCTCCGGCATGCAGACCGACCTCGAGCAACTGGCCAAACTCAGCGCCGTGGCCGGCTGAAGGCTAGCGGCCAAGCAGTTCGGCCATTGCCGCGAACACCTGGCGCATGGCCGCCGCGCTGCGGCCCGGCCCACCGGCACAATGGCCCCAGTCCGATTCGAGCACCCGCAGCTCGGCACCCGGAATCAGCGCGGCCTCGTGGCGGGCATCCTCGACGGTGAAATACAGATCGCTGCTGCCGGGCATCAGGATGGTCCGCGCACGGATGCGCCCCAGCGCTTCGGCCAGCGAGCCGGCAGCGAAACTGCGGGCGGGGTCGGCCGATTGCCAGGTATGCAGCACGCAGAGCAGGTCGTTGGCGTCCTGCTCCAGATGATCCTGCTCCCAGTAGTCGAGCAGCGCCTCAAGGCTCTCGAAACCCAGCTCGCGCCACAGCTCATGACGATAGAACGCCTGCGAATAGGCCCAGCCGGCATAGGCACGGCCGAACGCCCGCAGCCCGCGTTCCGGCGGCATGCTGTAGCGCCCTCCCAGCCAGGCGGCGTCGGCACACAGCGCCGCCTTCACCCCTTCGAGAAACACCCGGTTATGTGGCCAGCAGCGTGCCGTACAGCAGAACGGCAGGATGGCACGCATCCGCTCCGGATAGGCCATTGCCCAGAACAGTGTCTGCATGCCGCCCATGGACCAGCCGCTGACCAGGGCGAGCTGCCAGTCGTCGCCATACAACCGATCGAGCAACGCCTTCTGCGCCCTCACGTTGTCCAGCAGACCGACCCGCGGGAAGTCCGCTGCGCCCTGACCGGGCGCAGCGTTGCTCGGCGAAGTCGACCAGCCTGCACCGAACAGGTTTGTCAGCACCACGCAGTAATCGCCGCCTGCCAGTGGCCCCTCCGCACCAAGCAGGGGCAGGCTGCCCCAATGTGTGCCGCCGTAGTAGCTCGGAATCAGCACCAGGTTGTCCCGCGCGCGGTTCGGCGTACCGATTACCTGATAGCAGATGCGTGCATTACGCAATCGCTCGCCACTTTCCAGGCGCATTTCGCCCAGCGCGAAAAATTTCTTTTCCCTTTTTATTTCAATCATCTGCGTGACTCCTGCAGTGGCGCATAGGGCGCCAGGCGGCACCAGCGTCGGCCCGTTTCTATACACGCTGGCATGTATATTGGATGAAGGAATCGTGCCAGCGGTGCCAAGCGCCGCCACTCATGACTCCAAGGAGCGCAAGCAGATGACCAGCTTTCCCCTCTCCTCCGTCGAGGAGCTGAAACAGCGGCTGCAGGACAAGGGCGTGAAGTACGCCATGGCCAGCTACGTCGACATGCACGGCGTGATCAAAGGCAAGTTCGTCCCGCTCGACCATCTGGGGCAGATGCTTCGCGGTTCCGAGCTATACACCGGCGCGGCACTTGACGGCGTGCCGCAGCAGATCAGCGATAACGAAGTGGCGGCGATGCCCGATCCGGCCAGCGCCACCCAGTGCAGCTGGAATCGCAGCCTGGCCTGGTTCGCCAGCGACCTTTATCTAGACGGCAAGCCCTTCGACGCCTGCTCGCGCGGCATCCTCAAGCGCCAGACCGATGCTGCGGCCGAGATGGGCTACAGCTTCAATCTGGGCATCGAGACCGAGTTCTTCCTCTACAAGGACACCCCGGACGGCGGCTTCGCCCCGCTCAGCGATCGCGATACCGCGGCCAAGCCCTGCTACGACCCGCGTCTGTTGATGGACAATCTGCCGGTGATCGATGAGCTGGTGGAAGCCATGAACGAGATGGGCTGGGGCGTGTACTCGTTCGACCATGAAGACGCCAACGGCCAGTTCGAAACCGACTTCAAGTACGCCGACGCGCTGACCATGGCCGACCGCTTCGTGTTCTTCCGCATGATGGCCAACGAGATCGCTCGTAAGCACGGCGCCTTCGCCACCTTCATGCCCAAGCCGTCCGCGCAGCGCACCGGCAGCGGTGCGCACTACAACATGTCCCTGGCGGACCTGGCCTCGGGCAAGAACCTGTTCGAAGTGGATGGCGAAGATCCGCACGGCTGCGGCGTCACCCCGCTCGCCTATCACTTCATCGCCGGCGTGCTTAAACACGCCAAGGCCATCTGCGCGGTCATCGCGCCTACGGTAAACAGTTACAAGCGGCTGATCCGCAAAGGCGCCATGTCCGGCTCGACCTGGGCGCCGGTGTTCGTCTGCTACGGCAACAACAACCGCACCAACATGCTGCGCATTCCGTCCCAGGGCGCGCGGGTCGAATGCCGCGCCGCGGATATCGGCTGCAACCCCTACCTCGGCGCCGCAATGATCCTCGCCGCAGGCCTCGAGGGCATCCGCGACAAGCTCGAACCGGGCCAGCCACACCGCGAGAACATGTACGACTACAGCGAAAAGGACGTCGCGGACATGGGTATCGAAACCCTGCCGCGCACCCTCAGCGAAGCCATCGACGCGTTCGAGGCCGATCCGCTGTCCCGTCAGGTCTTCGGCGATGCGATGTACGAAGCCTTCGTCGACTTCAAGCGCGACGAGTGGAACGCCTACCACACCCATGTTTCCGACTGGGAAATCCAGCGCTATCTGAAATTCTTCTGAACAGGGAGTCTCACCATGCAAGGCACCATGAAAAAGCTGTTCTGCGCAGGGGCCATCGCCCTGGCCGCCCTTTCTCCGCTGGCCCAGGCGGAGGAGAAAAAAACCTTTAACCTGGCCTGGACCATCTACGTCGGCTGGATGCCGTGGAAGTACGCCGACGAGTCCGGAATCATGAAGAAGTGGGCCGACAAGTACGGGATCGAGGTAAACATCAGCCAGATCAACGACTATGTCGAGTCCATCAACCAGTACAGCGCCGGCCAGTTCGACGGCGTGGTCGCCACCAGCATGGATGCGCTGTCGATCCCGGCGGCTGGTGGCGTCGACACCACCGCGCTGATCGTCGGCAGCTACTCCAACGGCAACGACGGCCTGGTGATGAAGGGCACCAGCGATCTCAAGCAGATCAAGGGCCAGCAGGTGCACCTGGTGGAACTGTCGGTGTCGCACTACATCCTGGCCAAGGCGCTGGACAGCGTGGGCCTGTCGGAGAAGGACGTGCAGGTGGTCAACACCTCGGATGCGGACATCGTTGCCGCATTCAGCACCGCCGATGTTCGTAACGTGGCGACCTGGAGCCCGCTGCTGCAGGAAGTCGCCGCTGCACCGGACGCGCATCAGGTGTTCGACTCCGCCAGCGTGCCGGGCCACGTCAAGGACTTACTGATCGTCAATAGCGAGACGCTGGCCGACAACCCCGCCTTCGGCAAGGCGGTCACCGGCGCCTGGTACGAGGTGATGGCGATCATGGCCAGCGACACACCGGAAGGCGCCGAGCTACGTGCCCAGCTGGGCACGGCGTCCGGCACCGACCAGGCCGGCTACGAGGCGCAACTCAGAGGCACGCATATGTTCTACCAGCCAGCCGAAGCGGTCGCCTTCATCTCAGGCGCTCAGGCCCATGAAGCCGTGGACAGCGTGCGCACATTCTCCTTCGACCACGGCCTGCTGGGTGATGGTGCGGATTCAGTGGACTTTGTCGGTATCACCATGCCGACCGGCGCGCTCGGTGACCAGGGCAACCTGAAACTGCGCTTCGACACCACCTACATGCAGATGGCCGCCGACGGCGTCCTGTGAGGGCTTGCCACGCAGTGGGCCTTGCCGGCACGCTGCGTGGCCGCCGCGCATTTCGAGGAGCCTTATGCGCCGTACCAAAGAAGACGCCGAGCAGACTCGCCTCAAGGTCATCGCCGCAGCACTCGAGCTGTTCAGCCGCAACGGCTACTCGAACACCACGCTGGCGATGATCGCCGAGGCCGCGGGCTTCAGTCGCGGCCCTATCTACTGGCATTTCAAGAGCAAGGACGAGCTTTACCAGGCCGTACTGACCATTTCCCAAGAGCCGTTGGAGCGATTGATAGCGCGCAGCCGGAAACTCGCCAAGGAACCAGCTGCCGCCCTCGAGCATTTCGTCAACGAGTGGTTCCGCCTGCTACTGGACGACCGCTGGTATCGCCAGTCTTTCGAGATCCTGCTGAACAAGACCGAACTCACAGCGCAGATGGCCAGCACGCTCAAGCGTGAGCGCAAGCTGACCCGCGACATGGTCCAATTGCTCGAGGAGCTGATCGAGCAAGGGCAGCACATGCAGGTTATTCAGCACTGCCAGCCGCCCCGCGCGCTAGCGTTGCTGCTCTACTCAAGTTTGATGGGCATCACCCACACCTGGCTGCTGTCACCGAAGCTGTTCTCACTCAGGGAGCAGGCGCCCTTTATGGCGAGCAATCTGTTGGCACTGGTGACGGCAGTGCATATCGACACTGCCCAGCAGACTAGCCGAGCAACCGAGGGCGTTTGAGGTTGCTTAGCAGGGAGGATCTGAGGGCGGCGGCATCCAGATCGATGGTGCTGATCAGGCCGGCGATCTCGGCGCGGGAAAGGGATACACGGCACGGCAGGCCGGTGAGCAGCAGCGATTCGCCGGTCGCCTCATCGATGAGCATTACGCGTACGGTGGACGGCGAGTCCATGCGGGCGCTGAATACCAGCGGCTCGAAGTCCTGCTGAATCAGTGCGAAGGCTTCCGGTTGCCTGAAACGTTTCATGGCGACAACTCCATTTGTCAGGCGGCGCATTCTAGCAGCCGGCTGGCGCATCGCCACCTCGGCAACTGCCAACTCTGCCACAGGCTGGAGCGATCTCATCGAGCAACCATCAACGAACGGCCAGGCGGGACAACGCACCAAAATTGCGCCCGTTTGGGTTTGCTTGCGGCGTGCGTGGCAGTTGCGCTGAAGTGACTACGAAGGCGTCGCTTTCGGGGAGGTCGCCTGCGCTCGCATGAGCGTGATGGGACCAAACTGGGACCAACAACGCCCCTTTTCGGAACCCCAGAAACACTGAAGGCCCCGGAATACGGGGCCTTCAGGTTTTCAGATGGCGGAAGCGCAGAGATTCGAACTCTGGGAAGGGTCTCCCCTTCGGCGGTTTTCAAGACCGCTGCCTTCAACCACTCGGCCACACTTCCGGATAAAGCGGGCGCAATAGTACCGGATAGAAATACACTGTCAAACACTGATGCTAGGCATTCAACGTGCCTCTGCTATGATCCGGGACAAATCGTCTCAGGCTTGAATTCATCCAAGGAGTGTCGCCATGCACGAACACGAATACGCGCTTAGCCACACGCAGGTCGAACAGCGCGAGGTCAGCAAGGTCCTGCGTAACACCTACGGACTACTGGCCATGACCCTCGCGTTCAGCGGCCTGGTTGCCTATATGGCCATGCAGGCAAACGCGGCCTACCCGAATATCTTCGTGGTGCTGATCGGCTTTTACGGGCTGTTCTTCCTCACTGCCAAGCTGCGCAACTCGGCATGGGGTCTGGTTTCCACCTTCGCCCTGACCGGGTTCATGGGCTACACCCTGGGCCCGATCCTCAACATGTATCTGGGTCTAGCCAACGGCGGTGAGCTGATCAGCTCGGCGTTGTCGATGACTGCCCTGGTGTTCTTCGGACTGTCGGCCTACGTGCTGATCACTCGCAAGGACATGAGCTTCCTCAGTGGCTTCATCACCGCGGGCTTCTTCGTGTTGATCGGCGCCATGCTGGCGGGCTTCTTCTTCCAGATCACCGGGCTGCAACTGGCGATTAGCGCAGGTTTCGTGCTGTTCTCCTCGGCCTGCATCCTGTTCCAGACCAGCGCCATCATCCACGGCGGCGAGCGCAACTACATCATGGCCACCATTGGCCTGTTCGTTTCGCTATACAACCTGTTCATCAGCCTGCTACAGCTGCTGGGCATCTTCGGTGGCGACGACTGATCGCTCCCCAGCTTGAACAAGCCCGCTTCGGCGGGCTTTTTCATGCCTGCAGCTGGCGTATCATGTCGGCTGTTCTGCCATGGTGCCCCGATGAAATTCGTAATCGCCCTGTTTGCTCCGCCCCATTCACCCGCTGCCCGCCGCGCGTTGCGCTTTGCCGAAGCCGTGCTCGCTGGCGGGCATGAAATCGTCCGGCTGTTCCTCTATCAGGATGGCGTGCACAGTGCTTCAGCGAATGTCGTGGCGGCACAGGACGAACTGGACGTGGCGGCTGAATGGAGCCGTTTCGTCAGCGCCAACCAGCTGGACGGCGTGGTCTGCATCGCCGCCGGCCTGCGTCGCGGCGTACTGGATGCCGGCGAAGCGCAGCGCTACCAGCGTCCGGCAGCGAACCTTGCCGCTGGCTGGGAGCTGTCGGGGCTGGGCCAGCTGCATGAAGCCGCGCAACAAGCGGATCGGCTCGTCTGCTTCGGAGGCCAATGATGGCGCGTTCCATGCTAATCATTAGCCGTCAGGCGCCCTGGGCCGGCCCGTCGGCCCGCGAGGCACTGGATATCGTGTTGGCCGGCGGCGCTTTCGAGCTGCCGCTCGGGCTGCTGTTTCTCGACGACGGCGTATTCCAGCTTACGAAGGCGCAGCAGGCCGCATCGCTCGAGCAGAAAGATCTAAGCGCGAATCTGCAGGCGCTGCCGCTGTTCGGCATCGACAGTCTGTTCGTCGCTCGCCGCAGCCTGGCCGAGCGCAACCTGGATGAATCCTCTCTGGCGCTGCCAGTCGAAATCCTCGACGACACCGACCTGAGCACCCTGATCAACCGCTATGACCATGTGATCACGATCTGATGGCCACTTTGCATGTGCTTTCCCATTCGCCCTTCAGCGACGGCCGCTTCAGCAGCTGTCTGCCGCTGCTAGGTGACACCGACGCCCTGCTGCTGACCGGCGACGCAACCTACGCCCTGACGGCCGGAACCAAACCCGCGACCGAGCTGGAGCAACTGTCTGAGCAGGTCGCGCTGTTCGCACTTGAAGAAGACGTGCAGGCCCGGGCACTCGGCATGCTGCCGTCGCGCGTGCAACTGCTGGACTATGCGGGCTTTGTCGAACTGACCTGCCGCTACCTGCGGGTCAACAGCTGGCTATGAACCTGTTAGTCGAAGGGCGCGAGATCGCGCTGGACAAGGACGGCTTTCTGGTCGATCTGGCTGACTGGAACGAACCCGTTGCAGAAGCGCTGGCAGACCGTGAAGACTTGGCACTGGAAGCCGATCACTGGGAAATCCTGTGGCTGCTGCGCGAGTTCTATGCAGAATTTCAGCTGTCGCCGGCCACGCGCCCGCTGATCAAGTACACCGCGCTCAAGCTCGGCGCGGAGAAAGGCAACAGCATGCACCTCAACCGCCTGTTCAAAGGCCCCCCCGCCAAACTGGCCGCCAAGCTGGCCGGGCTGCCGAAACCGAGCAATTGTCTATGAACATCGAAACCCCAGCAGAACATCCTTTCGCCGCCTTCGTGCGCATTCTCGGCAAAGGTAAGCGTGGCGCCCGCGACCTGACACGCGAAGAAGCCCGCGAGGCCATGGGCATGCTGCTCGACGGCAAGGTCGAGGACGCTCAGCTGGGTGCTTTCCTCATGTTGCTGCGCCATAAGGAAGAAAGTGCCGAAGAGCTGGCAGGCTTCACCGAGGCCGTACGCGAGCGCGTGCAGGCACCGGCTATCGCGGTCGACCTCGACTGGCCAAGCTATGCCGGCAAGAAACGCCACCTGCCCTGGTATCTGCTGGCCGCCAAATGCCTGGCGAACAACGGCGTGCGCATCCTCCTTCATGGCGGCGGTGCGCACACCGCCGGACGCATCTATAGCGAACAGCAACTGGAGCTACTGGGCATCCGTCACTGCAACAGTTGGGAGCAAGTAGGCGCTGCGCTGGACCAGAGCAATCTCGCGTTCATCCCGCTGGGCGCCTGGATGCCCGTGCTGCAGCGCATGATCGACATGCGCAACCTGCTTGGCCTGCGCTCCCCAGTGCATTCGCTGGCACGCCTGCTCAACCCATTGGGCGCGCGCTGCGGGTTGCAGAGCATCTTCCACCCCGGTTATCAGGACACTCATCGCCAGGCCAGCACATTGCTCGGTGACCACGCCATCGTCATCAAGGGCGAAGGCGGCGAAATCGAGATGAACCCGGACAACATCTCGCACCTCTACGGCACCACTGGCGGCACACCGTGGGATGAGGAATGGCCGGCGCTGTCCGAGCGACGTCACGTGAAGCCCGCGCAGCTCGACCCACAGCAGCTGCTTGCCGTCTGGGCTGGAGAGCAACAAGACGCGTACGGCGAACTCGCAGTGATCGCCACCATGGCCCTTGCCCTGCGAGGGCTTGGCGCGACTCGAGACGCGGCTTTCGAGCAAGCGCAAAGCTACTGGCAGGCCCGCCACTCATCGATTTAAGCGATAGGATTAACCCGCCATTCGGTCACATTGATCGAACGATGCTTCCTAGACTGCCCTCCTATGCCGTAACAGGAGGACAAAATGGGATTACTTATCGATGGCCAGTGGCATGACCGCTGGTATTCAAGCCGAGATGGCAGGTTCGAACGCGAACACTCCAAGCGTCACAACTGGATCACCCGGGATGGCTCGCCGGGGCCCGGCGGCAAAACCGGCTTTCCAGCCGAGGCCGGCCGTTACCACCTGTACGTTGCGCTAGCGTGCCCTTGGGCTCACCGCACACTGATCTACCGCAAGCTCAAAGGTTTGGAGACCCTGATCGACGTGTCTGTGGTCAGCTGGCTAATGGCGGAGAACGGCTGGACCTTCGACAAGGCAACCGGCTCCAGCGGGGACGCGCTGGACGGCCTTGAATATCTGCATCAACGCTACACCCGCGATGACTCGGGCTACTCTGGGCGCGTGACGGTTCCTATCCTGTGGGATCGGGAACGCCACTGCATCGTTAACAATGAGTCCGCCGAGATCATCCGCATTTTCAACGGTGCGTTCGACGATCTCACCGGATCGCAGCTGGATTTCTATCCTGAACCATTACGTGGCGAAATCGATGCGCTAAACGCGCGGATCTATCCGGCGATCAACAACGGGGTCTACCGAGCAGGTTTCGCCACGACCCAGGAGGCCTACGAAGAGGCCTTCGACGAGTTGTTCCGTGAGCTCGACTGGCTGGAGCGACGCCTGGGCAAGCAGCGCTACCTGACAGGGGAGTACCTGACAGAGGCCGACTGGCGCCTGTTCACCACAGCCATTCGCTTCGACGCGGTTTACCACGGCCACTTCAAGTGCAACCTGCGCCGCATCGAGGACTATCCGAACCTGTCGAACTGGCTACGCGAGCTCTACCAGTGGCCGGGAATTGCCGAAACGGTGGATTTCACACACATCAAGAACCACTACTACGCCAGCCATCGACAGATCAACGGAAATGGCATCGTGCCGAAAGGTCCGCTTCTTGGACTGGATCGACCACATGATCGCGATCGCCTGCGAGGCAGCGGCATCTGGGTGAGATCGGAGCACAGCTAGCCTGAAACCCATACCATCGCCCGGATGTCGTGCTTCTACAAAACCCCAGGTCCTGTGGGAAGCGCGCCCGCGGCGATGCGGTCACATCCGACGGCTGCCGGGGCCAGCGGATCAGTCATCCAGCTGTACCATGCTCGAGCATATGGCACATGGCAGTCTTCAGCTTCATCGGCCGCACCGGCTTGTGCATCAGCATATGGCCCAGCTCGCGGACCTGCTGCTTGAGTTCGTTGCTGTAGTTGGCGGTGATCATCAGCGCCGGTAGCGGGCTGGCGCGGCGCGCATTGACGGTGGCCACGACATCGATGCCGGTGTGGCCATTGTCCAGGTGGTAGTCGGCGATCATCAGGTCGGCCTCGGCATGGAAGTTGTCCACCTGCCGCGCCAGGTCCTCCTCGGACAGTGCGGTGATCACCTTGCAGCCCCAGCCTTCCAGCAGCGTGCGCATGCCGGCACAGATCGCCGTGTCGTTATCCAGAACCCACACCCGAGCGCCCTGCAGTCGCTGTAGCACCAGCTCCGTGGTGCTTGGCTCAGGCCGCGCCTTGGGTGCGCGCTTGGCCAGCGGTACGTCGATAGCGAAGCAGGAACCGCGGCCCGGATGCGAGCTGACCCGGATGCGGTGGCCCAACATACGGGCGATTTTCTCGACGATGGCCAGGCCTAGGCCGAGGCCGCGGTCCTGGTTGGGGCGCACGCCCTCCCCACGTTTGAATTCGTGGAAGATCTCCTCGAGCTTGTCCGAGGCGATGCCGACGCCGGTGTCCCACACCTCGATGGACAGGCTCTGCCGATGGCGGCGACAGCCCAGCAGCACGCGCCCCTGCGGCGTATAGCGGATGGCGTTGGTCAGCAGGTTGCGCAGGATGCGCGCCAGCAGCTGGATATCGCTGCGCACCAGCGCCGAGCAAGGAATGAAGTCCAGCTGCAGCTGCTCGGCCCCGGCGATCTGGCGAAACTCCATGGCGAGGTTTTCCAGCAGCTCACTGACAGCGAACGGAGCAATATCCGGCTTGATCACACCGGCATCCAGCTTGGAAATGTCGACCAGCGTGCCGAGCAGGTTTTCCACATCTTCCAGCGAATTGCTGATGTTGCGGATCAGCCCGCCGTTGGGCGCTCCCGGTTGCTCAAGCAAGGCGCTGGTGAACAGCCGCGCGGCGTTGAGCGGCTGCAGCAGGTCATGACTGACCGCGGCAAGGAATTTGGTCTTCGACAGGTTGGCTACTTCCGCCTCGCGCTTGGCTTCACGCAGGCGCGCCTCGACATGGCTGCGCTCGTCAATCTCGCGCAGCAGCTGGTCGTTGAGGCTGGTCAGCTCGGCGGTGCGCTCACGCACCCGCTGTTCGAGATTCTGATAGGCCTGATGCAGCGCCTCGGCGGTGCGCCGGCGATCGGTGATGTCCTGAATCAGCACGAAGATGCCAGCCACTTCGCCATTGGCCTGCCGGTTCGGCACATAGGAGCGCAGCATGTAGCGCTGCTGGCCGGCATGGTTGCGCTCGGCCATCTCGAAGCTGACGCTTTCGCCGGAGAGTGCCCGGTCGATGTACGGCTCCAGCTGCCGCCAGTGCTCGCCGCTGTGGACCTCGCGCAGCGACTGGCCGAGCATGCCGTCGCTGGGCCAGCGATACCATTCCTCGTAGACCTTGTTGGTGAACTCGTAGGTGAGATCGGCCGAGACATAGGCGATCAACGCCGGCACATGGTCGGTGATCAGGCGGATCCAGCGCTCGCTCTCGCGCAGCGCCTCGGCATGGCGGTAGCGCTCGGTGATGTCGGTGAAGGTATTGACGAAGCCACCGGTTGGCAGCGCATGGGTGCGGATTTCCAGCACGCGCCCATCGAACAGCCGCTGCTCCAGTTCGCGAATCGGCCGGCCGCGGGCGTCACGGCTGTTGGGCGTGAGCAGGGTCAGCTCGCTGTCGGCCATGACTTCCTCGAACGGCCGGTGCGCTTCGATCGGCGCCAACCCGCAGAGTTCGAGGAATCGCCGGTTCCACAACTCCAGAGCGCCTTCGGCGCTGACCATGGCCACCCCCTGGGACAGGTTGTCCACGGCGCGCTGCAACAGCCGCGACTTCTGCGCCAGGGCCTGCTCGCGGCGCATGGTTTCGCTGACTTTCACCTCGGTGATGTCGGTGTAGAGAATCACCAGCCCGCCTTCGCGGGTCGGGCGCTCACTGACCTGCACCCAGCGCCCGTTGTTCAGGCGATACACTGTTGGCTCGTCGCCCTTGCCGCGGTGTTCCTCGACGATCAGCCCGGTGCTTTCCGCCAGCCGGCGCACCTCCGCCAGCCGGGTGCCGGCGTTGATGCGCGCGCGCGTGCGTGTCCATAGCGACTTGAAACGACGGTTGAACAGGACGATGCGCTGATCGCGGTCGAACAGCACGAAGGCATCGGAAATGCTTTCGATGGCGTCGACCAGGTGCTGGTGCGCGGTTTCCGCGCGCAGCCGCGCATCGCTGAGCAGCTGGTTGCTGCCCTTGAGTTCGGCCATCGCCTGATTCAGGGCGTCGGTACGCTCGCGGACCTGCTCGGCCAGTTCCACCGAATGTTGGAAAGCCGCATAGGAGGCATCCCGCCCGGCGCCACTGGATTCGACGCGCTCGATCAGCGCAGCGTTGATGCGCTTGAGCTTGAGGTTTTCCCGCTCGAGTTCGGCCTGTCGCGCCAGCAGCTCAGCGACCTGCCCGGCCTCCGGGTCGGCCAATGGCGACACCGGTGAAGGTCTGGTTGATGTGCATGCCATTGAACTGCTCTCCGTAGGTGTTGAAGCCGATCACCTGCTGGCGTCGGAGAAAAGCCGAAGTCTGTTCGCCGGTGTCGTTGCCCTCGATTTCCAGCCGGCGCAGAAAGCAGTCGCAACCAATGGTCAACAGCGGCGGCCCGAGGCGCTGTTCCAGCCGCTCGAACAGGGCTTCCAGATTCGGCATCAGCGGGCCGGGTTCCATGGCGGTGAGCACGATGCCGTTCTCCACCGCGCAATAGAAGGTCAGGCTCATGTCCTCATTGACCTTCTGGATCGAGCGCACGTAGTAGTGCTCGTTGATCCGCACCGCCAGCGGGTGGGCCGCGAACAGACGGTGATCGAGATCGCTTACTGGCACACCGATCAGCCGTGCGTATTCCTCGGCGGCCGGCTCGGCGTTCAGTTCGTAAACCCGCCGGCTGTTGCTGTCGGCGCGGGTCACCACCAGTTTGTCTTCGAGTGGCAGGATGTGATGGGTGGTGAACACCTCGAAATCCAGCCAGGTATTGATCAGCACCACGATCGCCGCACCACTGTAGAACCGGCCGTCGTAGTAGACGTAGGTATCGCTGAGGTGATTGTCGTCGCCGGCCGAACCACCGAAGTGCGGAATGCTGCCGAACGCCGCGCTAAGCGCAGACAACACGATCTCCTCACGGCTGGACAGCCCGTCGAGCAGCGTCAGCGCAAAGCTGTGGTCCTTGATCGGTGCCAGCGAGTTGCTGCGGCAGTCGCTACCCAGGCGTTCGACCAACTGCTGTGCCTCGATCAGGCTGAAGCGATCCATCTCGTCGATCAGCTCGCAGGCGATGGAGAAGCTTCGATGGTCGAAGCCGACTGCCGTCACGCAGCTACGCCCATAGCCTTGGGAGGTGATCTCGCCCGCCGAAGTGCAACCGACCAGACGCACGCCACCGAAGTATTGGCGCAGCGCATCGCCCAGTGCCGGCAAGTCATATTCCGCTGAACAGAAGAACAGCACGAAGCCCAGATGCGGGTGCATCAGTTGGCGCGCCAGGTCCTGCGCCACCGTTTCGGGTAGCCGCGCCTCGGACATCGCCGTGCGGATCACTTCGCCTTGTTCATCGGTCACGCACGATACCCCGCACCACCTGAATCGGATGTCCCCATTCTTGGGCAGGGCATATGGGACGAAAATGCTACTTGAGTACCGGTAAAGGCCTGCCTAGGTAGCATCGCGACGAAACAACGCAGGTTGCCAACAGTTCCGCTGCCGAGAGCGGTGATGTCGAATTGAGCAGATGTCGAAAAGGCTGGCCCTCACGGGTACCAGCCTTTCAGGTGCAGCGGTTGTCGTTGCACTCAGGGCGTGGGGACGATCAACGTACGCACCACTGCATCGCAACGGATGGCACGACCTACGGTTCGACTGCCATCCGCGCCCTTCCGTCGCTGTTGCTTAGAAGCTGAGCGCCGCACCCACTGCGAAGGTGCGGGTTTCTTCATCCAGCGCCGGGCTATCCTTGCCTTCGATCTCGAACTGGTTCAGCTCGGCAACCAGCGTCAGGTTGTCGTTGATGCTGTGAAACAGAGCGATGCCGCGGGTCTCGTAGTCAGCCGCACTGCCCAGACCGTTGCCGTCATCCTTCGTTTTGCCGTAGGACAGGGCTACGCGGTTCTTGCCGAAGCGGTAGGAACCCTGCAGCAGGTAGCCGTCGCTGTCCACCTCACGCAGCAGTGCTTCGCCGGCGTTGTTGGTGAAGAACGGGTTGATGCCCTCGGCCTGGAAGCCCGAGGCGGTCAGCGACAGGCTGCCCATTTTGGCCTGCACGCCGTAACCCAGGCCCTTGGAATCGACTTTGTCGATGCTGCTGTCGGTGTTGTCCGAGCTCTGCTGCATGCCGTTGATCCAAGTGTAGAACTGCGTGCCGCCCATCTCGAACTCGTAGGTGATCTCGGTTTCGAAACGCGGCGCTTCCTGGTACGCCTTGTCCAGAGTGGACGAGGTGTCCTCGGTGGTATCCACCGGGTCCATGATGCCTGCGGCGATGCGCAGACCATTCATCTTCGGCGAGCGATAGGTGATCTGCGAAGTCGGGAACGGGTATGGATAGCCGGTACCAATATTGCCGAAGGAGACGCCGCCGCCATCGACCAGGCCCAGGGTATCGCTGACCTGACCGTAACCGCTGAGCATTTCGTCGAGCAGGATGTTGGAGCGACCGAACAGGCCGAAATCCTTACCGAAAAGCACTTCGCCCCACTGCTCACTCGCTGCGGTCGCGTAGAACTGACGCACGTCGATGCCGGTTTCGGTGCCGTTGGTATCGCTGTCGTTGATCGTTACCCAGAAGGATGAGCGGCCACCGAGTTTGAGGTCGCCGACCTGCTTGCCGAAGTTGAAGCCGATCCAGTTGGGCAGAAAGCCCATCTTCACCCGCGACTGCTTGCGGTCGAACTGCTCACCATCCCGATCGATGTCGCTGTGGACGTAGAAGGTGTTGAAGTAACCATCTACGGCGAAGGTGGTGTCCCCTTCATCGTAAAGCATGATTTCGGCAAGTGCCGATTGGCTTACGGTCATGGCGACGGCACTGGCAAGGGCCAGTGGTAGCAGGGTTGATACGGCTTTCTTGTTCTTGTGCATGGCGCTCTCCGCGGTAATGACGACAAGCAGTCGTGACGGGAGCGATTATCGAAAGGCCATCAGGGCACACATACGCTTCGATGGCGGCGAAAGGCTAGTACTTTCGCCGCGGGGGTCGATCTGCGCGCAAAGCATGTCATCCGCTGACGTCATAGATGTGGGCTTAGGTACTACATCCAAAGCAGCGCGCGCCTAATCCGGCGCAGACAAAAGCCCAATCTTTCTATTGCTCGTAGTGGAAGGCGGGACGACCGGCCGGACAGGGCTACCCTCGGACAACGGGGCGGGTTCGGTCAGCGCTGCCGCCAGCGCGCGTCCGGTGCGTCTGCATTGGCCACGACACACCAACCGCCGATGGCGCTGCGCAGTGCATGTAGCTGATCACGCATATCCTGAACCTGGAGGACAGCCATGGCGGCGTTCACAGCGGCGGGATGGCTGTTGTCGCCGCCAGCCAAGCGAGCTTGCCAGATACGCTCGGCATGCCGCCGCAAGTCCGCGCTCTGTTCTGACAGCGACGCGCTGTCGAGGGACGCCGCGGTGGCCTGCGCAGCCAGGTTGCCAGCGAAGGCTTCAAGGAAGGCTTCGATATGGCCAAGAATTTCGGGGGCCGAAGCGCTGGGGGATTGCACGGCGAACACGATACCGGGCCGCTCGCCGAACTGGCGAAAGCCGCAAAACACCGCGTAGCCCAGTTGCAGCTCGCTGCGCAGGCGGCGGAAGAACGCGCCCTCCATGAGCCGTGAAAGCTGTCGCCAAGCCGCCTCCGTGGCCGCCATACGATCCGGCAGAGGGCAAAACAGGACCAGCGCAGTTTCTTCACCCGGCTCGCCAAAGCGAGACCACTGGTAGCGCGGCACGCCTGCGGCCTGCTCACTGCTGATGAGGTCCGGCATGCCGGGCACAGCATCGAGAACATCCTGCAACGGTCCACTCAGATGAACTGGGAATCCAACCACCAATGCATCCCAGTGTGACCGGAGCCAGAGCAGATCGAGTCCGGCCTGATGCAGAGGAAGGCCATCAACGGACGTCATCGGCTCCAGCAGAGCAGGAATTCGGCGTAGCAGCTGCCGTATCAGTATCTCGTCGGCACACGGGGTTTCAGCTTTGCTGAGCAAGCGCGAACCTTCATCGAACGCACTGGCTGGTGGCGCCTTCAGTACCCTGAGCAAGTCCCGAAGAATGATCGGTGCCGCCTCGGCATGGCCGACCAGGGACAGACACCAACTGCGCCCGTGGTCTTCGAAACGCACCTCGACCCCCGCCTGTGCGGCGGCATGGGTATGTGGTCGCAATGCAGCGTTCAGCACGTGCCCCAGGCCGGCCGCCGGCTGCCCACTGGACAGGCGCCACCTGACATACAGTGCACCCTGCCCACTCGCACCGTCGCCGTGCTCGAGCCAGCACAGCGATGGCGACAGCACCGGCGCCGTCCGCGGCTGCACTCGCTCACTCAACCAGGGATTGCGTTCGGGGAGCTGCCATTGCCACGCTCTGGGATCTGGAATCGGCAGCTGTTGCGAAGCCACCTGCAGCGCAAATCCCGCGCCTTTCGTAGCGACGCGCGCGTGACCGTCACCGTCGCTGCCATCGACGGTAAGGATGATCGGCTCACAGCCGTGCAACGCTGCGCCCAGCGTCCTGAACGCATGCTGTACATCTGTGGCGTTGGTAGACGGCGACCAGGCTCCCGGATCGATCCAATAGCGCAACAGCGCCAATGGCTCCTTGCCCAGCAGCTCGCGCTGGCGAATATGCACGTATTCGCTCCACAGCTCGGACCAGGGCGCCTGCGATGTCATGAAGTGCAGCCAGCCACGCGCTGCCGCAACGAGCTGACCGCGATCCGCCATGCCCTGCTCTGTCAGCTGAAATTCGAGTACGACCACGCCCTGCCCCGCGTGCCAGTAGGGCGTCCGCAGCACCAGCGCATCGCACCAGCGCGCCTCGCGCATTGCCGCGAAGAAACTGCCATTGGCCTGGGAGGCCAAGCATGACCGCAGGACATCCAGCGCCACGGCGACGCCTTCGGGCAGGTCGTCCAGAGCGAATGCCATGGCCAGGCAGGGCTTTGCAGCGTCAACCTTCAGATGCAACGCGGCGCCGTCATCAGCGCGCAACGGCGGCACCGGCCTTGCTACCAAAGATGCAGCCGGCAACTGGCACTCGACGCAACTCAACACCTCAATCAGTTGCTCAAGACTGCAGGGAGCGGCAACCAGCAGCTCCATCTGCTCGGCGTGGTAGAAGCGACTGTGATAGCCCTGCAGCGCCTGCTGGAACGCCCGCAGCTCTACCGGCAGCGTGTCGCGATTGCCCGCGTGAAAGGCAGAAAACGGATGCGGGGTGGTCAGCGCCGTACCAATAGCGGCGTCGCACAGGGTTTCCCGATCCCGCCCACGCGCCAGGAATTCGGCCTGCAATACCTCGCGCTCGCGAAGCTGCGCAGCCGGATCGAGCAAAGGCCGAGCAAGCATATCGAGCAGGCGCTTCAACGCTTCGTCAAAGGCCGCAGGCGAAACCTGAAAGAAAAAATCGGTGTGGCGCTCGCGGGTCGATGCATTCAGTAGCCCGGCACAGCCCTGCACGAACGGCATCAGACTTTGCGACGGCCCGTAGGCATGGCTGCCTAGAAACAGCAGATGCTCGAGAAAATGCGCGAGCCCCGGATATTGACTCGGCGCGTCGTGCGCACCGGCATGCACGCGCACCAGCGCTGCCGCCTGGCTGCCAGTCGGCAACTGGATAAAGCCCACCTGCAGACCATTGGAAAGCACGTGGCGCAACGGTAGCAAGGTAGAAGGAACGCTGTCTGGCGTCATGGATTACTCTCCTCTAGCCCGACAGTCACGCGCATCGCTCAAGTATCCAGCTGGCCGGCGAGAAATTGCCGCAAACGGCGCTGCATCAGCTTGCCGGAACTACCCAGGCAGGCGATCGGCGTACCCGCCAGCGCTTCACGACCCAGTTCGGCGGCCTCACCGGCCACCGCCAGCGGGCAATCGAGCCCTAGCGATAGCTTGTTGAGCTGGCGTAGTTGCGCCTCGCCGTGGGGAACGTTGGAGAACAGGACCAGGCCCTGCGGTTTCATCTTGTCGCAGACCAGCGCGAGCTCCTCCAGCGGCTGCCCGATCGGCAGCACGCTGACGGCCAGGCTGTCGCCGCTCAACATCAGCCCTGCTACCAGCAGCTCCAGTTCGCGGCACTGCCCTGGCATCGCGGCGAGCAGTACGCGCTCGCCAGCCGGCATGCGAGCCAGCTGCAACCGCTGGAGCACCCGGGCACGGAGAAAGGCATCGAGAAAGAGCCACTCGCTGGTGCCGCCGAACTCATCCTGACGCAGCAGAAGCTCCTGCCAAACCGGCAACAGAACATCCTGAAAAACCACGGCCAGCGGATAGGTGGAGAAGACCTGGCCATAAAGCTGCTCCAGGCGCACCTCGTCGAAACTATTCACGGCTTCGCGCAGCTGCGCTTGCCACTCACCCCACTCCCCACTGACAACTATTGCGGGCTCCTCAGCTTCGCGGGTTGCCGCGCTGCGCGCCAGAATGCTGCCGACCTTGCTTACCGCCACGCCACGCTCGGTCCAGGAAAGGATGCTGCGCACCGCTTCCACATCTGCCATCGAGTACAGCCGATGGCCACTGTCCGTGCGTGTCGGCCGGATCAGTCCGTAGCGGCGTTCCCACGCGCGCAAAGTCACCGGGTTGACACCAGTAAGGCGGGAAACCTCGCGGATAGGAAATAGCTCCTGCTGCTCGAACGCATTCGAGGCCAGGTTCGAAGCGCCGGAAGAATCGGTCATGGGGCGGCTCGCTGGAAGAGAATGCCGAGATTGTAACCCAGCGTTTCGCAGCATACCCTCTACAAACGTTGTACAAACCCGAGGTGCGATGAAATGACGCCCGATCTGCCGTTGACGCTCTATGTCGATCGCGCCTGCCCGCTCTGCGCCCGTGAAGTCCGCTGGCTAGAAAAAAAGGCCGATCCTGCACGGCTGCTACTAGTCGATATCAGCGCTGCAGACTTCAACTCCGACGGCCTCGACCGAGACGTAACGCAACTGCGCAGGCGCTTACATGCGCGTAGCGCCAGCGGAGTCTGGTTGACTGGCGTGGACGCTACCTACTGGAGCTGGCGTCTCGCGGGCCACGGCGTTTGGGCCACCCCGCTCGTCTGGCGGCCACTGCGCCCGCTGCTACTGCTCGGCTACCAGCTGTTCGCCGTGCTACGCCCCCATCTGGATTGGCTGCCGCATCCCGACGGTGCGAATCGTTGTGCCACCCAGTGCAACGTCCCGCAGAAGCCGTCGAACGCTGACGGCACAACCGAAGATCACCGTTAGTTCTGTGCGAGCAGCGGCATGCGCAGGCCGAGCCCGAACTCCACAGCTGCCGGGCGCCCGATCATCTCGTCATGGCTGACCGGCTGCCGCCAGTAGACCTCGCGCACACCGCACGCCCGAAGCTCCCGCTTCAAGCTGCCCTGGTCGCACCAGACGTTACGCTGGCCTACGGCGAACTGCCGCCGGCGACCGCTGCGCTCGACCACCCAGGCGCTGTATCCACAGCAGCGCAAACCATGCAGCTCGACCCGCTCTATTCGGCCGAGACATAGCGCAATACGTAGCCTCAACCTCGATACGCTCAGTTTCATATTCGGATACCTGTACAGATTCGCTTGTCCGCATAGCCAGGCAATTGCTCTCTGCCTGCCAAACTGCGGGTTCCAGCGAAGCAGCTTTCGTTTCAGTAGAATATTCCTGTACATTTATCTGTACAACAACGAATATTCGTATAGCTTTATTGCATCCAGTACCCGCTGTGCATCCACAACAGCGCCCGCCTTACGAAAGGAACCGTCATGAACGATCTGCCTGGTCATTACCGCGAAATATTGTCCGGGGTGGGTGAAAACCCCGAGCGCGAAGGTCTGCGCGATACGCCGCAACGCGCGGCAAAGGCGATGCAATACCTGTGCGGCGGTTACAACCGCAGCCTGGAAGAGATCGTCAACGGCGCGCTGTTCGCCTCGGACAACGACGAGATGGTCATCGTCAAGGACATCGAGCTGTACTCTCTGTGCGAGCACCACATGCTGCCCTTCATCGGCAAGGCCCATGTGGCATACATCCCCACCGGGCGCGTACTGGGCTTGTCGAAGATCGCGCGGATCGTCGACATGTTCGCCCGCCGGCTGCAGATCCAGGAAAACCTGACCCGCCAGATCGCCGAGGCCATTCAGGAAGTCACCGGCGCCGCTGGTGTTGCGGTGGTGATCGAAGCCAAGCACATGTGCATGATGATGCGCGGCGTAGAGAAGCAGAACTCGGTGATGAACACCTCGGTGATGCTCGGCGCCTTCCGCAGCTCCTGCAACACACGGATGGAATTCCTCCAGCTGATCGGGAGGAGCCAGTGATGTCGCGTCTGGAGCCTGGAATGGCACGCATCCGGGTGAAGGATCTGCGCCTGCGCACCTACATCGGCATCAATGAGGACGAGATACTCAACCGTCAGGATGTGCTGATCAACCTGAATATCCTCTACCCGGCGGTCGAGGCGGTGCGCGACAACGACATCGAGCAGGCGCTCAACTACCGCACCATCACCAAGGCGATCATTCGTCATGTCGAGCACAACCGCTTCGCCCTGCTCGAGCGCATGACCCAGGAAATCCTCGACCTGGTGATGGCACATCCCGCGGTGAGCTACGCCGAGGTGGAAGTCGACAAGCCGCATGCGCTGCGCTTTGCCGATTCGGTCTCGATCACCCTCGCTGGCAGTCGCTGAGCACGGGGTCGTGAATATCCGCCGCATTGTGCTCGCCAGCCTGCTGTCGCTGATCCCGCTGATCGCAGCGGCGAGCTGGTGCGAAGCCGTGCCACAGGCGCGACTGATCGGTGAAGGCCAGTTGCGCTTCTTCGGTTTGCGCATCTATGACGCGCGCCTTTGGAGCGAAGCCGCGCCTCTGCAAGCCCGGACACCGTTTGCGCTGGAACTGACCTATCACCGCTCCATCAGCCGCAACGACCTGGTGCGCACCAGCCTGGAAGAGATTCAGCGACTGTCCGGTGAATCGCTTGATGTCGAACAGCTGCGTCGCTGGCGCGCAGACATGCAGCAGGCCTTCGTCGATGTAAAGGCGGGTGACCGAATCACCGGCGTCTTCTTGCCCGGGCGCGGTTGCCGCTTCTACGTGAATGATCGCCTGCAGCATGAGGTCGCCGACGCTGCGTTCGCCGACGCGTTCTTCGCCATCTGGCTCGACCCGCGCAGCCGCGACCAGAAGCTGCGCTGCAACCTGCTGGGCCAGCGATGAAAAGCCGGGCACTGGCGGCCTATGGAATGCTCGGCCTGCCGCTGGCGATGGCCATGCTACCGATCTATGTGCTGGTGCCGAATTTCTATGCGGCCGATCTCGGCCTCGGTCTGACGCTGACCGGCGCGGTGCTGTTTCTCGCCCGTCTGCTGGACACCGTGCAAGACCCCTGGCTTGGCCGCCTTATCGATCGTCGCTCACCACGCGGCTGGACCATTCTGCTCGGCGGCGCGGCTGTGTTGCTGAGCCTGGCGATGGCGGCACTGCTGATCCCACCCGGCAACTTCGGCAGCTTCGGCCTAGCCGCTTGGCTCGGCGCGTTGCTGGCGCTCACCTATACCTTGCACAGCCTGATCAACATTACCTATCTGGCCTGGGGCGCGCGCCTCTCCGACCAGCCGGATACCCGCACCCGAGTCGCTGCCTGGCGCGAAGGTGCCGGGCTGTTCGGCGTGGTGCTCGCCAGCGTGCTGCCTACCGTGCTGGCGACGCAATATGGCATGGCCGCGGCACTGGCAACCTTCGCCGCCACCTTCGCCGTGCTGCTGTTTCTCGGCACGGCGACCTTGTTGTTCGGCGCCCCACGCCCCCATCGCGCCGTGCGCACGCAAGCCAGCAGCTGGCGACTGCCGCTGCGCAATCGTGCGTTCCAGCGGCTGGCGGGCGTCTACTTCATCAATGCCGTGGCCGTGGCGATTCCGGCCACCCTGGCGCTGTTCTTCATCGCCGACCGTCTGCAACTGGCGCAACTGACCGGCCTTTTCCTAGGTTCTGTACGAAAAGTCTGAGGAGATAGAATCGGTGCCATGACAGGCTGGAGATCCGCATGGCAAAGCGTTACGAGCTCCCTGATGCGGCTTGGGAGCTGATCAAGGATCTGGTTTCCCCCGAACAGAAGATGGGACGACCTCGCAGTGATGACCGATTGATGCTCAATGGCATCCTCTGGGTCTTGTGCTCAGGTGCAGCCTGGCGTGACATGCCGGAGCGCTTCGGCCCGTGGTCGACGGTCTACCAGCGTTTTCGCGACTGGCGCGACGATGGCACATTCGATCAAGTGCTTGAGCGTTTGCACATCCGGCTGAACCAGGAAGGCCTGATTGATCTGGATACCTGGATGATCGACTCAACAGCGGTGCGAGCAACCCGAGCTTCTTCTGGAGCCGGGAAAAAGGGGGGCCAGAAGAGCCGGTAGACCATGCGTTGGGACGTAGCCGAGGCGGCCTGACCACCAAGATCCACATGGTCTGCGACGCCAACGGCATATCGAATGCCCAGGTACTTCTCGATCAGGTACGCATCCCCGGCAAGCAAGGTCGGCCCCGCAAGCGCTGCCGCTGGTTGCTGGCAGACAAGGGTTACGATGCCGAGCAGCTGCGTCAGTACTGCGACCGTTACCGAATGCAGCCTGTGATTCCACTGCGAACCATGAAACGTAAGCCCAAGCCAGGATTACCAAGGCTGTTCGATCGCCCGAAATACCGGCAGCGCAACATCATCGAGCGCATGTTCGGCTGGCTAAAGGAGAGCCGCAGGATCGGCACTCGTTACGACAAGCTGGCAAGAAGTTTTGCCGCGATGGTCACGCTGGCTTGCACGCTGCGGTGTTTGCGTCAGTACTTTTCGTACAGAACCTAGCGTTGTACTTCATCAGCGGCGCATTGGGTCTGCCACTCTGGACCCGTCTGGCTGATCGTCTCGGCAAACGGCGCAGCTGGCGGATCGGCATGCTCACCGCCTGCGCGGCCTTTATCTGGGCGGTGCTGCTGGAGCCGGGCTCGGCCTGGGCCTATGCCGGCGTTTGCGTGATGTCCGGTCTCGCCCTCGGGGCCGATCTGGCCCTGCCTCCGGCGCTGCTGGCCGACATCATCCCAGTCGAGGAGCGCGACTCGACCGCCGCCTACTTCGGCCTGTGGAGCTTTCTCGCCAAGCTGGCGCTGGCACTCGCCGGTCTGGCTTTGCCATTGCTGGCGTTGAGCGACTACCAACCAGGCACCGCGGCCGGCTGGAACCTTGCGCTGGTCTACGCCGGCCTGCCCTGCTTGCTGAAGCTGCTGGCGGCGCGGCTGCTCACATCCCTGCCCTGCGGAGAACCGAAACCATGAAAAAGGTACTGATCCTGGCTTGCTGCCTGCTGTTGCTCAGCTGCACCGCCGTCGACGTCGAACATTACCGAGACGAGGAGCCGCAGCTGGATCTGCGCAAGTATTTCGTCGGCACGGTTGATGCCTGGGGCATGTTCCAGAAGCGCTCCGGCGAGGTCGTCAAGCGCTTCCATGTCGAGATCGAAGGCAGCCTCGATGGCGATAAGTTGATCCTCGACGAACACTTCCGCTACAGCGACGGCACTACCCAGCAGCGCGTCTGGACGCTGACCGAGAAAAGCCCGGGGCACTGGCGCGGCACGGCTGCAGACGTGGTCGGCGAGGCCGTTGGCGAAGTGGCCGGCAATGCCCTGCGCTGGCGCTACGTGCTCAGCCTGCCGGTGGATGACAAGGTCTACGACGTACACCTGGACGACTGGATGTACCTGATCGACGAGAACACCCTGGCCAACCGTTCGTTCATGAGCAAGTTCGGCGTGGAGGTGGGACAGGTCACCCTGTTCTTCCGCAAACGCAACGAATGAGCTGATGGCACTTGCAAGGCACCGAGCGGGCCAAGTTGTTCTAGAATGCGCGGCATGCCCCTTCAGGATGTCGTGACATGATCAATGCCAAGCTGTTGCAACTGGTTATCGAAGCCTCCAACGACGGGATCGTGGTCGCCGAGCAGGAAGGCGACGACAACATCCTGATCTACGCCAACCCAGCGTTCGAGCGGCTGACCGGCTATGCGGTCGACGACATCCTCTACCGCGACTGCCGCTTCCTGCAGGGCGAGGACCGCGACCAGCCGGCCCTGCAGGCCATTCGCGAGGCGGTGAAGAACAACCAGCCGTGCCGCCAGATCATCCGCAACTACCGCAAGGACGGCACACCGTTCTGGAACGAGCTTTCCATTACGCCGGTATTCAACGAAGGTGACCAGCTGACCTACTTCATCGGCATCCAGAAGAACGTCACTGCCGAGGTCGATGCGCTGCAACGTGTCGAAGCGCTGGAAGCGGAAATCCGCGAACTCAAGGCAAAGTTGAGCCAGCAGCAGAATTGAATGCAGCACGGCCAACACCTGGTTGGCCGCAGCTCAAGGCGCACCGCTGCAAGTGCGCCTCTACTTCCAGCCCCAAAAAACAAGACCTAAGTGTCGTAACTTGAGCGCGGCAGATGTGGGATACTGGCACCTTGCCACTTAAATCCTGTCGTGGGCGCTTCACGCCATAGGATCTGTCTTGACGATCAATGCTGTCGTAGAAAACGCGGTCATGCTGCTCGCGTTATGTTGGCTGCTGGCTTTCACCACACGTAGTTGGAACCGGAGCGGTCAGCTCTCTGCAAAATTGCTCGCTGGACTCTGGTTCGGCAGCGCCTGCATTTTCGGCATGCTGAACACCAGCATCGGCCAGACCGGAATCATTCTCGACGCCCGCACCGTTGTCCTCAGCATGGCTGGGTTGTTTGGCGGCCCTATAGTGGCTGGAACCGCCGGCGTGCTGGCTGGCGGCTACCGTATCTGGATCGGCGGACCAGGTCTCGTCCCCGGACTTGCCAACATCCTCCTGCCGATCCTGCTAGGCATCGGCTACCGATGCGCCTACCGCCAGCGGTGGCTACGTATCGGCTTCTGGCAGCTGCTCGCCTTCGGTCTGCTGCTACACCTCGGCGTGTTGGGCCTCGTCGCGTTGCTGCTACCCAGTCCACTTGGCGCCTCCGCAATGGCGGAGATCGCCTTACCGGTATTGCTCGCACTGCCGCTGGCAACTGCCACCCTAGGCGTGATGCTCAATGACCTACTGGAACGCGATCGTTTCGAACAGGCGCTGCGCTTCAGCGAAGCACGGCTGCGGGCCATTACCAAGGCGATTCCCGACCTGCTCATGGTTATCGACGAAGATGGCCGCTATCTGGAGATCCTCTGCGCTGAACGCAGCCTGCTCTACGATGATGCGAGCAAGCTGCTTGGCCGTCGTCTGCATGACGTGATGGCCGAAGCGGAAGAGCGTCGCTTTCTCGACTTCATCCAACGAACCCTGAACAGCGACATGCCACAGCTGATCGAATACAGCATGGCTACCCTGGGCGGGCCAAAGGTGTTCGAAGGTCGAGCTTTACCCTTGGAGCTACCGGAAGGACAAAAGCGTGCGGTGGTCTGGCTGAGTCGCGATATCACCGACAGAGTGAATACCGAACTGGAGCGCAGGATTGCCGCCATCGCGTTCGAATCGCAGCAAGGCATGCTGATCACTGATGCGCAGAACCGCATCCTGCGGGTGAACCGTGCCTTCACGCGCATCAGTGGGTACAGCGCCGAGGAAGCTATCGGCCAAACCACCGCCCTGCTCGCTTCAGGAAAACACAGCGCAGAGTTCTACCGCTCGATGTGGTCCAGTATCGAATCCAGAGGTGTCTGGGAGGGTGAAATCTGGAACCGCCGCAAGAGCGGGCAGATATTCCCTGAATGGCTGTCCATCAGTGCAGTACGCAACGTGCGAGATGAAATTACCCACTATGTCGCGGCTTTTACCGACATTACTGATCGCAAGGCAGCCGAAGAACACATCCACAACCTGGCGTTCTATGACCCCCTGACCGGCCTGCCGAACCGGCGTCTATTGCTCGATCGCCTGCACCAGGCGATGGCTGCGAGCCGACGCAGCAGCCAGCTGGGCGCCTTGATGTTCATCGATCTGGACAACTTCAAGAACATCAACGACCTGCACGGCCACCAGACCGGCGACCAGGTGTTGCGCGTCGCCGCCGAGCGGCTGCACGGCGATGTGCGGGCCAGCGACACGGTCGCGCGTTTTGGTGGTGATGAGTTCGTGGTGATGCTGGAGAGTCTCGGGGACGATCCATTACAGGCCGCAGCCCAGGCCGAGCATATCGGCATGAAACTGCTCGGCTCACTGGATCGACCGTACCAGCTGAACGACGTCAGCCTGTACAGCAGTGCAAGCATCGGCGTGGTGCTGTTCGGCGCGGACGCCAGCAGCAGCGACGAGTTGATGAAGCGCGCCGATATGTCGATGTACGAGGCGAAGATCTCCGGCAAGAACGCTCTGCGCTTCTTCGATCCACGCATGCAACAAGCTGTGCAAGAACGCCTACGCCTGGAAGACGAGATACGCCAGGGGCTGATAAACGGCGAGTTCGTACTGCATTTCCAGCCGCAGCTCGAACATACCGAAGGCATTGTCGGCGCCGAAGCACTGGTGCGCTGGCAGCATCCACAGCGCGGCCTGCTAATCCCGGCTGCCTTCATCAGACAGGCTGAACACGCCGGCCTTATCCACGCCCTCGATCAGCAGGTTCTGACCCAGGCGTGCGCACAGCTCGCGCAATGGGCAAAAGTGGCGGCATTCGCTGAACTGACCCTTTCGGTCAACCTCAGCGCACACCTGCTGTATCAGGACAATTTCGTGGAGAAGCTGCTTGAACTGCTGGAGCAAAGCGGCGCCAACCCGGCCCGACTCAAGCTGGAGCTCACCGAAACGCTTCTGCTGGACAACATGTCTGAAGCCATCAGCCGCATGACCCGACTGAAGGACCGCGGCATCCGCTTTTCCATCGACGATTTCGGCACCGGCTATTCGTCGATGAGCTACCTGCAGCAATTGCCGCTGGATCAGCTGAAGATCGATCAGACCTTCGTTCGCCGGCTGCCGGAGGACACCAGCAGCCTGACCATCGTGCGTTCGATCTGCGCGCTGGCCAGCGGATTGGGTCTGGAAGTTATCGCCGAAGGCGTCGAATGCGAACCGCAGAGGGTGATGCTGCTCGCCAATGGCTGCTACCACTTTCAGGGCTACCTGTTCGGCAAGCCGCTATCCGTGGAGGCCTTCGAGCAGCTGATTCATGCCGCAGGGACCGACGAAGGCACGCAGGGATAGGACTGGGAAGAGCCGCCGCGGCACCTCCCAGCCGTTATTGCTACAGCGCCAGTGGCGCGCGACTGCACAGCTTCACCAACGCCTGCACCCAGTCCTCGTGAGTGTTTAGACACGGCACCAGCACCAGCTCTTCGCCACCGGCCTCGACGAACTGCTCGCGCCCGCGGTCGCCAATCTCCTCGAGGGTTTCAATGCAGTCGGCGACAAAGGCCGGGCACATTACCAGCAACTTCTTCACCCCACGCTCGGCGAGCTCGTCCAAGCGCGCCTCGGTATAGGGCTCGATCCACTTGGCTCGCCCCAGACGCGACTGGAAAGAAACCGACCACTGATCGTCGCGCAACCCCGCCTTCGCGGCGAATCCGGCAGCGGTACGCATGCACTGCGCGCGATAACAGCTGGCGAGCACGGCGCCCTCAGCCCGCTGACAGCAGTCGTCACTCTTCAGGCAATGCGAACCTGTCGGATCGACCTTGTGCAGGTGGCGCTCGGGTAATCCGTGAAAACTCAGCAGCAGGTGATCGAAATCCTGCTCAAGATGCGGCCTGGCACTGGCTGCCAGCGCTTCGAGATATTCCGGCTGATCGTAGAACGGCTGAAGAATCGACAGCTGCAGGCTCAGTCCGCGCTCACGGATGACCCGGCGCGCCTCTTCGATGACGGTCGTGGTGGTGCTGTCAGCAAACTGCGGATACAACGGAGCCAGCGTCACCTGGTTGATGCCCTGTCCGGCCAGGCGGGTCAGTGTGGTTTCGATGGACGGCTCACCATAACGCATCGCCAGTTCGACCGGCCCTTGCGTCCAGTGCGGCTTTACAGCCTCCTGCAAACGGCGACTGAGCACGACCAGCGGCGAGCCTTCCGGCCACCAGATCGAGGCATAGGCATGCGCAGATTGTTCGGGACGCTTGATCAGAATCAGCGAGACGAGCAGGCGCCGCAACGGCCATGGTAGATCGATCACATAGGGATCCATCAGGAACTGGTTGAGGTAGCGGCGTACATCAGCGACTTCCGTGGAGGCCGGCGAACCCAGATTGACCAACAACAACGCCTGCTCTGTCATGCAAAACTTTCCTGACTACTGTTTAAGGTTGACGCCTCGCTGCAAGCGGCAGGCGCGCTATTTTCACACAGGGCGCCCCCTCAGGGGTGCGTCAATAGGTCGGCCAGGGCCGAATCCAGATCACTGAAACGAAAGCTAAAGCCTTCTTCCTGCAACCTTTGCGGTGACACATGCTGGCCACCAAGCAGCAGCCCCGCAAGCTCGCCCAGCATGGGCTTGAGTATCGCTGCCGGCACCGGCAGCACCGTCGGGCGACTCAAGGCACGCCCTAGGCTACGAGTGAAATCTGCGTTGCGCACCGGCTCCGGCGCACACGCATTGTAGGGGCCACTGGCTGCGGGTTGCCGTAGAAGAAAATCAATCAGGGCGATTTGATCCTCTATATGAATCCAGGGCATCCACTGGCGGCCATTGCCCAGACGCCCTCCCAGACCCAGCTTGAACAGCGGCAGCAGACGCGTTAGAAACCCGCCGTCTTTTGCCAGCACCAGCCCGGTACGAACCAGCACCACCCTCATGCCCAGTACCGTCGCTTCCATCGCCCGTTCTTCCCAGGCGTTGCACAACTGGCTGGCAAAGTCGGCTGACACTGGCTGATCGGCTTCGGTGAGGCGGTGTTCACCGCCATCGCCGTACCACCCCACTGCAGAGCCAGAAATCAGCAGCGGCGGTTTCTGCTCGCGCTTGCCGAGCCATTCGACCAACTGATCGGTGAGCTTCACCCGGCTATCCCACAACAGCGCCTTGCGCGACTTGGTCCATGGGCGATCCGCGATAGGCGCGCCGGCCAGGTTGACCACTGCGTCCAGCGCCACCGCATCCAGCTGCTGCAAGCTGCCCACGCCTTGAACTTCGGGACCGCACAGCTGCGCGACCCGCTGCGGCGTGCGGCTCCAGACCCACAGCCGATGCCCATCAGCCACCCAGCGTCGGCACAACGCGCGGCCAATCAAACCGGTACCGCCAGTCAGCAAGATATTCATGTGAGCTCCTGGTGCGCGAGCGCGCTGCGCTAGTTCGAGGACATCCTGTACAGCATACACCTATACAGCGCCATACGAATGTACAGCAACTCGATGCCATGCCCATGACAAATGCAGCAAGTGCCTCCAGGACAAATCGCCGCGACCCTCGTAACGAATAGCTGTGCATCGCGCGTGATTGGCTGTCGCAGCCCTATCCCAGGGCGCTGGCTGACGTAAAACGTATAAGAATTTCGATTAAGTTGTACAGCTCTTATTGACTTGTACAATCTCAGTATTATGATGACCTCACGTTGTACAAAACTCCAGCTTGTACAGGATGAGGTCACCACCATGCACACCACGCTTCCCACGCCCAAGATCGGAATCAGCGCCTGTCTGCTAGGCAACCCGGTGCGCTTCAATGGCGGACACAAGGAATCACGCCTGTGCAGCGAAACCCTGGCGCAACACTTCGAGTTCATTCCGGTATGCCCGGAGGTGGCCATCGGGCTTGGCACGCCTCGCGAACCGATTCGCCTGGTAGGCGATACCGACGCGCCGAGGGCAGTCGGGACCGTACGCCCTGAACTGGACGTCACCGAAGCGCTGGCCACCTACGGTCGGCAGATCGCTGAGCAGCTGCACGGTATCAGCGGCTACATCCTCATGCAGAAGTCGCCGTCCTGCGGAATGGAACGCGTCAAGGTCTATGCCGCCAACGGCCATACCTTGCCCGGTGGAGGCACCGGCGTGTTCGCCCAGGCGCTGATGCAGGCCTGCCCTGACCTTCCGGTAGAAGAGGATGGCCGGCTGAATGATGCCGTGCTGCGCGAGAACTTCCTGACCCGCGTCTACGCCTACGCCGACTGGCAGCGCCTCTTTGAAGCCGGACTGACGCGGCGCGCCGTCGTCGATTTCCACTCGCGTTACAAGTATCAGCTGATGGCCAGCAACCCGCTGCAATACAAGGTGCTAGGTCGCCTGGTCGCCCGATTGGCCGAACACTCGCTCGAGGAGTTTGCGCCCCACTACTTCAGCCAAATGATGCAAGCACTTAAAAAGCCGGCAACTCGCGGCACGCACTGCAACGTTCTGCTGCATTTGAGTGGCTATCTCAAGAACGCACTGGGCTCGGAAGATCGCCGCGAGATACGCCACCTCATCGACCAGTACCGCGACGGAGTCATCCCTCTGGTGGTGCCGCTTACGCTGCTCAAGCATCACTTCCGCCGTCACCCCGATCACTACATTGCGCGCCAGGCCTATATGCAGCCGCACCCTGAAACCCTAAGCCTGCGCAACGGAATCTGACCATGAGTGAACCAAAGGACCTGGAGCAGCAGACCGCCGATGGCCTGCTGCCGATCCGCGAAGTGGCGCGTATTACCGGCGTCAACGCTGTGACCCTGCGTGCCTGGGAGCGCCGTTACGGGCTGATCGTCCCGCTGCGCACGCCCAAGGGTCATCGGCTGTATGAAGAGGCGCACATCCAGCGCATCCGCGACATCCTCACCTGGCTCAACCGCGGTGTCTCCGTCAGCCAGATCAAGCCGCTGCTGGACACTACCACGCCTCCGGAGCTGCCCAGGCAGAACCAGTGGTCCGAGCTCCGCGAAGAGCTGCTGCAGGCCATTGACCGCCTCAGCGAACGACGTCTGGACGATGCCTTCAACCGGGCCATGGCGCTGTATCCGCCGCGCACGCTTTGCCAGCACCTGCTGCATCCGCTACTCGACGCGCTCGAACAACGCTGGCAGGGCCAATACGGCGCCGCCGTGGAGCGGGTGCTGTTTCATTCCTGGCTACGCAGCAAGCTGGCGACACGCATCTACTTCAACAATCGCCAACAGGCAGGGCGCCCGCTGCTGCTTGCCAATCTGGACGATGAGTCCTTCGCGCCGGACCTGTGGCTGACCGCCTGGCTCGTCTCCAGCACAGACTGCCCGGTCGAGATCATCGAGTGGCCGGTACCGCTGAACGAGCTGAGCCTGGCAATGGAACGCATCCTGCCTCGCGCCCTGTTGCTCTACGCGAGCAACAGCCTGCCGGGCAACTGCCTGCAACGCGACCTGCCACGCCTGATCGAGCAAAGCATCGCGCCGCTCTGCGTGGCCGGCCCGGCCGTTCATATCCACGCTCCGGAACTGCATCGACACCGCGGGCTGATGCTCGCCGAGGGTCCCCTCGGCGCTCTGCAACAGCTGCATGGCGCAGGCCTGCTGCCCGGCAGCGAAGGGAGCTCGTCATGACTCAATTGCTCTGGATTCGTACGGATCTACGCACGAGTGACAACACTGCCCTGGCAGCTGCCTTGGCGGCCGGCCCGACCGTGGCGCTTTATCTGGTCACGCCTGGCCAGTGGCTTGCCCACGACGATGCCCCCTGCAAGGTCGATTTCTGGTTGCGCAACCTTGCCGAGCTGTCCACCCGGCTGGGCGCGCTAAACGTGCCACTGCTGATTCGCGAGGTCGATGATTGGCAGACGGTACCAGACGCATTGCTGAAACTCTGCCGCGAACTGAACGTGCAGGGTGTGCATTACAACGAAGAGTATGGCGTCAACGAGCAGCGCAGAGATCGAGCCGTCGCTGCAAAGCTGGATGACCTCGACATCCGCGTGCGCGGTTATCTCGACCAGCTGCTGTTCACCCCGGGTAGCGTGCAGACGCAGTCGGGTAGCTACTTCAAGGTGTTCAGTCAGTTTCGCAAACAGTGCCTCTCGCGCCTCAGTGTGTCGCTGCCGCCCTGCGTGCCGCTGCCGGCAGCGCAGGCGCCTGTTTCCATCACCAGCGATCCGGTTCCCGCAGCGGTGGCTGGTTTCCCACGACCGACCGACTACTTGCGCGCGTTGTGGCCCGCTGGTGAAGAATTCGCGCAACGGCGCCTGGCAATGTTCGTAGAGGACGACCTGAGCGATTACCACCAGCGCCGCGACCTGCCCGCCGAGCCCGGTACCAGCCAGCTGTCGGCCTATCTCGCCGCTGGCGTCCTTTCCATCCGCCAGTGCCTGCACGCGGCGCTTGGCTACAACCAGGGCGAGCTGGACAGCGGCAGCACCGGCGCTACCACCTGGATCAACGAACTGCTCTGGCGCGAGTTCTACAAGCACATTCTGGTGGGCTACCCACGGGTGTCGATGTACCGCGCCTTCCGCCCGGAAACCGAGGCGCTGCCATGGCGGCGCGCGCCATACGAGCTGGAAGCATGGCAGCAGGGCCGCACCGGCTTTCCGGTCATCGATGCAGCCATGCGACAGATGCAGGAAACCGGCTGGATGCACAACCGTTTACGCATGATCGTCGCCATGTTCCTCAGCAAGAACCTGCTGATCGATTGGCGTGAGGGCGAGCGCTGGTTCATGCGCCACCTGATCGACGGCGACCTTGCCGCCAACAACGGCGGCTGGCAGTGGAGCGCCTCCACCGGCACGGATTCGGTGCCCTACTTCCGCCTGTTCAATCCGATCAGCCAGTCGCAGCGCTTCGACCCGGACGGGCAGTTCCTGCGCCGCTGGCTTCCCGAGCTGCAGCACCTGAGCAAGCGCGACGTGCATAACCCGTCGGCGCACCGCAGCCTGTTTGGCGTAACGGAATATCCGGCACCCATCGTCGACCTCAGTGCCACGCGCGCAAGGGCGCTGGATGCCTTTCGCAACTTGCCGGACGCGCAAGCATGAGCGGCTTCCTGCAGCGTTTCGCCAGCGAGTTCGCCCGTCTCGACGCGACCAATCTCGACCGCCTGCGCGACCTCTACAGCGCCGACGTGCACTTCACCGACCCGCTGCATGAGGTCTGCGGGCTAGTCGAGCTGGAACGCTATTTCAGCGAGCTGTACGCCAACGTCGAACACCTGCATTTCG
Source organism: Pseudomonas sp. E45-MNA-CIBAN-0222 (assembly GCF_040310405.1). Taxonomy (NCBI): domain Bacteria; kingdom Pseudomonadati; phylum Pseudomonadota; class Gammaproteobacteria; order Pseudomonadales; family Pseudomonadaceae; genus Pseudomonas; species Pseudomonas sp. E45-MNA-CIBAN-0222. The sequence goes on along the minus strand of NZ_JBEOPU010000001.1, from coordinate 167,903 downwards.
AGTTCATCAGCCACGACGAGGTATGCGACGGCCAGGGCTATCTGCGCTGGATCATGAGCTACCGTCATCCGCGGCTGAACGGCGGCGAGCTGATCAGCCTCGAAGGCTGCTCGCTGCTGCGCTGGAATGGCGCAGGCAAAGTCGTCCGCCACCGCGACTACTTCGATGCCGGCGCCCTGCTCTATCAGCATGTGCCGCTGCTCGGCGCGGCCATTCGCTGGCTGCAGCGGAGGCTCGCGTGAACCTCTCGCGACGTATCTGGCTGACCGGCGCCAGCAGTGGCATCGGCCTGGAGCTGGCGCGCCAGCTGCTCGCCGACGGGCACTGCCTGGCGCTGTCGGCACGCCGCGCCGAGCCGCTGCAGGCCTTTGCCCGGCGTTACCCGGGGCGAGTACTGGTGTTGCCCGGGGATCTCACCGACAGCGAACAGGTGCACGACATCGGCACCGCCATCCAGACGCAATGGGGCGCGCTGGACAGCGTAATCCTCAATGCCGGCACCTGCGAATACATCGATGCCGACCGATTCGACGCGGCGCTGCTGGAGCGTGTGATGGGCGCCAACGTGCTTGCCGTCGGCTACTGCATCGAGGCCGCATTGCCACTGCTGCGCCAAGGGGTGCGCCCGCATCTGGTCGGTGTCGGCAGCTCGGTGACCTGGCTGCCGCTACCGCGTGCCGGGGCTTACGGCGCATCCAAGGCTGCGCTGCGCTACCTGCTCGAATCACTGCGTCTGGATCTGGCCAGCGAGGGCATCGACGTTACCCTCGTCAGCCCCGGTTTCGTCGACACACCGCTGACCCGTCGCAACGACTTTCCCATGCCCATGAGCTGGCCGGCGGACAAGGCCGCACGGCAGATCGCCAGGCGCCTGGAACGCCGCCCGCTGCACATCGCTTTTCCCGCGCCGTTCATCGCCGTACTGCGCCTGCTCTCACTGCTGCCCGCACGCCTGCAATTCGCCCTCGGCCGGCGACTGGCGCGCACGCCACTCAAGGAAGGATAACCATGAAGATCGCCATCATCGGCAGCGGTATTGCCGGACTTACCTGTGCGCATCTGCTGTCCCGTCAGCACCAGATCGCGGTGTTCGAATCCGCCAGCTGGATCGGTGGTCACACCCATACCGTCGACTTTCGCATGCACGGCCGGGACTACGCGGTGGACACCGGCTTCATCGTCTTCAACGACTGGACCTACCCCAACTTCATCAAGTTGCTGGACAAAATCGGGGTGCGCTACAAGCCGACCGAAATGAGCTTTTCGGTGAGCGACCCGCGCAGCGACCTGGAATACAACGGCCACGACCTCAACACCCTGTTCGCCCAGCGCAGCAACCTACTCTCGCCGCCCTTCTGGGGCATGATCCGCGACATCCTGCGCTTCAACCGCGAAGCGCTGGATGACTACAAGCACGGCCGCATCGGGGCCCAGGTCACCCTCGGCGACTACCTCAAGCTGGGCCGCTACAGCCAGCGCTTCATCGATCACTACATCGTGCCGATGGGCGCGGCGATCTGGTCGATGTCGCTGGCCGACATGCTGGAATTCCCGGTGGAATTCTTCATCCGCTTCTTCAAGAACCACGGGCTGCTGTCGGTGAGCGATCGCCCACAGTGGTACGTCGTCGAAGGCGGCTCCAGCGCCTATGTATCGCCACTGACGCGGGGTTTCAGCCAGCACATCCGTCTCAACTGCCCGGTGTTCGAGGTGCTGCGCGATGAGCACGGCGTAACGATCCAGAGCCCGGCCGGTGCCGAGCGTTTCGACAAGGTGATCTTCGCCTGTCACAGCGACCAGGCGCTGAGCCTGCTGGCCGAACCGAGCCGGGTCGAACGAGAGATCCTCGGAGCCATCGGCTACGCCGCAAACGACGTGGTGCTGCACACCGATACGCGCCTGCTGCCCAAGCGGCGCCGCGCCTGGGCCAGCTGGAACTACCGCCTCGGTGGGCCGACCGCGCAGCAGGCCGCGGTGACCTACAACATGAACATTCTGCAGGGCATCGAGTCGCCGGAAACCTTCTGCGTCAGCCTCAACCAGAGCGAAGCGATCGATCCGGAACTGATCCTCGCGCGCTTCTCCTACGCCCACCCGCAGTACAGCCTGGCCGGCATCACCGCGCAGACCCGTGCCGACGAACTCCTCGGCGATCACCACAGCTACTTCTGTGGCGCCTATTGGGGTAACGGCTTCCACGAGGACGGTGTGGTCAGCGCGCTGCGCGTCGCCGCCGCCTTCGGAGAGTCGCTGTGAGTAGCGCCATCGTGCACAGCGCGCTGTACAGCGGCTGGGTGCAGCATCGGCGCTTCGCGCCGCGGGCCCATGCGTTCAGCTATCGCATGGGCTTGCTGTACCTCGATCTGGCCGAGCAGGACGCGGTGCTCGGGCTTTCACCCTTGAGCGGGCGCGCCCGCTTCGCCGCATTTTCCTTCCGCGAGCGCGACTACCTGCCGCAATACACCAGCCAGGGCATCACGCTGGCCGACGCCGTCCGCCAGCGGGTCAGCGAAGCCCTCGGGCGGCCGGTCACCGGCGCCGTGCGCCTGCTGACCCAGCCGCGCAGCTGGGGCCTGTGCTTCAACCCGGTCAGCTTCTTCTATTGCTTCGACGAACAGGAACAGCTGACCGCGGTGCTCTGCGAAGTCAGCAACACGCCCTGGCACGAGCGTTATCACTACGTGCTGCCCGCATCCGGCAATCGCAATCTGCGCTGCACCGTGGCCAAAACCTTCCACGTCTCGCCGTTCCTGCCTGGCGAGCTGGAATACCGCATGCGTTTCAACCCGCCGGGACGGCGCATCGGCGTACACATGGAGGACTGGCAGGGCGAGCAGAAGCTGTTCGACGCCACTCTCGGCCTGCAACGCCAGGCACTGACTTCCGGCGCAGTGCACCGCTACCTGCTCGGTTTCCCCTGGATGACCGCCAAGACCCTGCTCGCCATCTACTGGCAGGCGCTGCGCCTGCTACTCAAGCGCGCACCGATCTTTACCCATCAGCCCGCTACCACGGCGTACGGGCTGGCCGTCACGCAACCCACCGGAGCCCGCCATGAAGAGCCCTAGCCTGACCGTCAAAGCCCGTCCGCTGGCGGGCATGGGACTGGCCAGCAGCCTGCTGCGCCGTACCGTGCTGAATCAGCTCGAACACCTGCGCCACGGGTTGCTGAGGCTGCAGCATGGCGATGTCTGCCAGCTGTTCGGCGACTTGGCGAGTCCGCTCAAGGCAGAGATACACGTGACCGACAGTGCCGCCTGGGGCCTGATCGCTGCGCGCGGTTCGATCGGCGCCGGCGAGGCCTACATTCATGGCTATTGGCACAGCCCGGACCTCACCGCGGTGATCCGCCTATTCGTCGCCAACATGGACGTGCTCGACAACATTGAGCGCGGCAGCCTGGCGCTGTTCGGCCAGCCGGTGATCAAGGCCCTGCACTGGCTCAACCGCAACACCCGCAGCGGTTCGCAGCGCAATATCGCCGCCCATTACGACCTCGGCAACGAGCTCTTCGAGCAATTTCTCGACCCGACCATGATGTACTCGGCGGCAATGTTCACCAGCCCCGAACAGGATCTGGAACAGGCCCAGCTACACAAGCTCGAGCGCATCTGCGAAAAGCTCGACCTGCAGCCCGAGGATCACTTGCTGGAGATCGGCACCGGCTGGGGCAGCATGGCGCTCTATGCCGCTACCCATCGCGGCTGCCGGGTGACCACCACCACGCTGTCGCGCGAACAGTTCGCCTACACCCAACGACGCATCGAAGAACAGGGCCTGCAGGACCGCATCACCCTGCTGCTCAAGGACTACCGCGATCTCGACGGTCAGTTCGACAAGCTGGTTTCCATCGAGATGATCGAAGCGGTCGGCCACGACTTCCTGCCCACGTACTTCCGCCAGTGCTCGCGGCTGCTCAAGGACGACGGGCTGATGCTGCTGCAGGCCATCACCATTCGCGACCAGCGCTACGAACAGGCGCGGCGCAGCGTCGACTTCATCCAGCGCTACATCTTCCCTGGCGGCGCGCTGCCCTCCATGCAACGGATGCTCAATGTCGTGTCCAGCGACTCGGACATGAACCTGCTGCACATGGAGGACTTCGGCGAACACTACGCGCGCACTCTGCGCCTGTGGCACGAGAACTTCCGCCTCGCCCGGGGCGAGCTGGAGCGCAACGGTTATGACGACTATTTCTACCGGCTCTGGGAGTTCTATCTGTGCTACTGCGAGGGCGGTTTCATCGAACGCGCCATCGGCACCGCACAGCTGCTATTGGCCAAACCGGGCGCTCGTCGGAAACCGCTCTACGACGGGTCAAGTGGCTCAAATACAAGCCGCTAACAGCCTTGCGTAACTTCATCCGGAGCCCCTCATGAACACCGAAAGCGTCACGCTGCAAGCGCATTATCTGAAGGCCGATCGCATCATGCTGGGTGTGATCTGGTTTCTGGTGATCTATTCCTTCGGAGTAGCGGCGTTCTATGACACCTGGGCACAAGCCTTGGTTATCGGCGGGCTGACCGGTATCGCGGTAACGGCGCTGTACCTGCTGATACCCGGTCAACGGTTGCTGCGCTGCCTGATCGGCGCCGCATTCATGGTGTTCTCCGCGCTGCATATCAACCAGGCTCACGGCATGCTGGAGATGCACTTCGGCATCTTCGCGCTGCTGGCATTTTTGGTTTACTACCGCGACTGGCTGCCCATCGTGGTCGCCGCGCTGACCATCGCCGTGCACCACCTGAGCTTTTTCGCCCTGCAACAACAGGGCACCGACGTATTCCTGATGCCCGATGGCAACTGGGGCGAGGTATTCCTGCATGCGTTCTACGTGGTGCTGGAAAGCGCAATCCTGGTCTATCTGGCAATCCGTGCCGCCGCCGAGGCCCGCGAAGGCGAAGCGCTGCTCGGCGCTGCCGCCGCCATCACCGCGCGTTCCGAACGCATCGATCTGAGCTACCGCAGCCAGGTCAGCGGGCCGGTCACCCAGCGCTTCAATCAACTGCTCGATCAACTGGGCGAACTGGTCGGATCAGTGGTACGCGACACCGCAGGCCTGGGGGGTACGGCGGCAAACCTGAGCGACGCGACTCGCCAGTTGCGTGACGGAGCCAGCCGCCAGCTGGATGAAACCGCGTACATGGTCGAGGCCATGCAACAAATGACCGTAGCCATCGATGATGTTGCCGGCCATGCCGATCGCGCCGCTCAGGCAGCACAAGGCGCCAGTCAGAAAGCCAGCCAGGGCCGTAATGCGGTGAGTGGCGTGCGCAGCGAGATCAGCACCCTTGCCGAACACATCGAAGGCACCGACCGCGTGGTTCAGGACCTGGCCGCGCAATCGGAGCAAATCGACCGCGTGCTGGAGGTGATCCGTACCATCGCCGAACAGACCAACCTGCTCGCCCTCAATGCCGCCATCGAGGCCGCACGAGCCGGGGAACAGGGTCGCGGGTTCGCCGTGGTCGCCGACGAGGTGCGCAATCTGGCGCAGAAGACCGCAGCTTCCACCACCGAGATCCAGGGCATCATTAGCCGCCTGCAGCAAGGCAGTCGCAAGGCCACCGAAGCGATGCAGAACAGCCGCGACAGCGTGGCCCGTTGCGTGAGCAGCAGCCAGGACACCACCGCCCTGCTGGACGCCATCGCCAGCGAGATCGAGGGCATCAGTCAGATGAACGAGATGATTGCCGCAGCGACCCATGAGCAGACGGCCGTTTCAGCCGATATGGGGCGTCATCTGCAGAGCGTTCAGCAGATCGCCGAACGCAACGCCGGCGATGCCAGCCAGCTGGACAGCGATGGTCGCCAGCTCCACGAGCTGGCGGGTCGCCTGGGCAACCTGAGCGGTCGCTTCACCGTACGCTGAAATCGAGGTCAGCTTAGCGCTGCCAGCCTTGGCCAACGGAATGGCCTTGCGCCGCAACGCTAGGGTGTTCGAACGCCGCACATACGGCTGCAACCAGCAGTCGAGCGTGCGGCGGTATCTCCAGCCCGTTTTCTTGCAGCACGATTACACCATCGGCATGCAACTGCCGTAGCGTTGCCCAGTGCTCGGCGTAACGCTGGCGCACCTCCACACCGCTTTGCAGGCTGAGGGCATCGAAATCCAGCGCGAAGGTGCACAGCAAGCGCTCGATCAGCCTGTTATGCAGCGGATCGACATGGCTGGCATGCAGGCCGCAGCTGCTGGGTAACTGACCCTGATCAAGTGCCTGCTGATAGGCCTGGACCGTGCTGACGTTCTGGCAGAACAACCCACCGACCCGGCTGATAGCACCGACACCCAACCCAAGATGATCGCACTCACCATGCGGCGTATAGCCGAGGACATCGTGATGCAGTGCGCCAATCTCCTGTGCCATGGCCAGGTCATCATGCGGCAGCACAAACTTGCCAAGACCGATGTAGCGATAACCGGCGGCACTCAACTGCTCGACCCCATGGCGATACATCGCCAGCGTGTCGGCGACCGAAGCCAGGCCAAGTCGCGCGCCGCCTGGAGTGACATCGCGGTAGTCGAACATGGTGACCTGATCGGGTGCCAGTTCGATGATCGACGCCAGCTTGCGCGCAAAGCTCGCGGGCGTCTGCCACGACCTGCCGTAGCCGAGATCGAGATTCACCGAGCGGTAGTGCAAGGCGTGCGCTGCCTCGATCACTGCGCGGATGCGTGCTGAGCTGCGGAAGTACTCCACCGTCCCGCCATCATCGGCTCGCAGGTCCGGTACGGCGACGCTGAGCTGGTTGAAACCGAGCTCATGCAGAGCCCCGATCAGCGGCCAGTCGACATGGGCCAGTTCCACCTCGGCGGTAAAGCTGCCCGCACGAGGATCGACAAAGCTGAATCGCGCCTTGAGCAGTCTTACCAACCGCTGCAGCGCCTCGATACCCAGTGTGCCGGCGCTCAGCCGCAACTGCTCGACCTGCTGCATCGGCCCGACGTGGCAACCGAGTTGATCGATCTCGCGCTCAAGACGCAGCTGGTAGGCCGCTGCCTCGCCGGGCTTCAACTCTGCGCCGTCGGGCTGCTGAATCGCGATGGAAAGCGGACGCCCTGCTCGGCGGCTTTCCCGCAGCGCACGTAGCAAGTCCAGTGGTGCGATACGGTCGCTGAAATCGACCGCCGCCGGATAGCTGCAATGCAGCCGCCCGATCTGCCCGTAACGTTGTACCAGGCTGTCATCCCAGTCCACTGAGCCAAGCATAAGAGCCTCCCGGCATCGAATATTGCGTCTATTGCTGTATGGGGCATCATCCGCGAGCCGCTGCCCGTGGCGTTGACGTCCGTCAAGTAGGTGACAGATGGCCAAAGCGAACGGCTGGACGGTCAGAACTTCGACGCGAAGGAAGATGTGCTGCTTGAACAGCCGACACCAGCCAATGCCGTTCGCCCAGCAGGCGCGTTGGAAAGCCAGCGACGTGATGGTATTGATGGTCAGCCATTCCTGATCCGGAGCCGACCGTGATTCCAGCTTCTCTGATTTCCGCGCTGCGCTCGGCGCGCCATGTCGTCGTGTTCACCGGTGCCGGCGTTTCCGCCGAGAGCGGCATCCCGACCTTCCGCGACGCGCTGACCGGTTTATGGGAGCGTTTCGATCCGGGCGAGCTGGCCACGCCCGAAGCGTTTCGCCGCGATCCGGCGCTGGTCTGGGGCTGGTATGAATGGCGGCGCATGCGCGTCCTCCAATCCCAGCCGAATCCTGCTCATCTGGCCATCGCCGACCTCGCGCGCCATGTACCGCAACTGACGCTCATCACGCAGAACGTCGACGACCTGCACGAGCGTGCCGGCAGCGAGGATGTCATTCACCTGCACGGCAGCCTGCACCGACCGCGCTGTTTCGCCTGCGCCCGCGAGCCAGCCGAGCCACTGCCGGCTGCCGACGAGCCCGAAGGCGGTCGTCGCCTCGAACCGCCCCGTTGCAGCCACTGCGGCGGACGGCTGCGCCCCAGCGTCGTCTGGTTCGGCGAGAGCCTGCCCGTCGCTGCACTCAGTGCCGCGTTCAAGGCGGCTGGCGAATGCGACCTGCTGCTGTCGGTGGGCACATCCGGCGTGGTCTATCCCGCTGCCGAGGTGCCGCACCGGGCGCGCGACGCCGGAGCCACCGTGGTGCACATCAACCCACAGGGCGAGGCTACTGCCGGCAACCGCGAGCATCTGATCGCCATGTCTGCCGGCCAAGCGCTACCGAAGCTGCTCCGCGAGGCGTTTGGCGGTTGATGCAGAAACAATCTGCGCCCTGCCTCTGGTCCTGATTGCCCCAAAGGGGGGAGCGTGCCCGCACCGTCGCACTGTTCTGGTTCAAGCCTGCCGCGCTCAGGTCAGAGTTACGAAGGCTGATCGCTGAGCATCCTAGCGACCAGCACCGCGCAATCACCGGCCTGGCAGCCGCACATGCGCGCTACTGGAAAAGCTGGCATACAACCTGCAATCGCCCTCGCAACACCTGCCGCCTCGCGGCAGGACATCCCAGACGGTCAGCGGCGACCGTCAAGCCAACAGGCACGGGATCGGGTGTAGCAGGCAACGAGGCCTGACCGACCACCCCACACACCACTAATTACCAGGCAAAGGCGCCTGGAGCTGATACCAGCTCCAGGCGCCTTTTTGCGTTTTGCCGGCCCAGTGCCGCAGCAGCTCGACTGAGGAAAGGCCATGAGTTCTACCGTCACTCCGCTCACGCTCGAAAAACTGGTCATCGTCGGCAACGGCATGGTCGGTCACCACTGCATCGAACAGCTGATCGAGCGCGGCGCCCTCACCCGCTACGAGCTGCATGTGTTCGGCGAGGAGCGCCAGCGTGCCTACGATCGCGTGCACCTGTCCGAATACTTCGGCGGTCGCGATGCCGAGTCGCTGGCCATGTGCGATGCCGACTACTACAGCAGCCACGGCGTCTACACCCATCTGGGCGTACAGGTGCTGGGCATCGACCGCGAGCGCAAGGAAGTCGTCACCAGTGCCGGCCGCCAGCCCTACGACCAACTGATTCTTGCCACTGGCTCCTACCCCTTCGTGCCACCGATCACCGGTGCCGAAGGCAGCGCGCGACTGGTCTACCGCACCCTCGACGACCTTGATGCGATTCGTGCGGCCGCCAGCGGCGCCACACGCGGTGTGGTGGTTGGTGGCGGTCTGCTCGGCCTGGAAGCGGCCAACGCGCTGAAGTCGCTAGGCCTGGAAGCCCATGTCGTCGAATTCGCCCCGCGCCTGATGCCAGTACAGCTGGACGGCGAAGGCGGCGCGGCATTGAAGGCGCGCATCGAGTCGCTCGGCGTCGGCGTGCACCTGTCGCGCGCCACTCAGGAAATTGTCGCCGGCGAGGACTACGCCTGGCGGATGAACTTCACCGATGGCGAACTCCTCGAAACCGACCTGATCGTGTTTTCTGCCGGCATCCGCCCGCAGGACGCCCTCGGCCATGTCGCGGATCTGGAGATTGCCCCGCGCGGCGGCATCGTGATCGACAGCGAATGCCGCACCTCTGACCCGGCGATCTTCGCCATCGGCGAGTGCGCCAGCTGGAACGGCAGCGTGTTCGGCCTGGTTGCTCCCGGCTACAGCATGGCGCGCAGTGTCGCCGCGCAGCTGGCCGAGGAACCCCACGAGCCCTTCTACGGCGCCGACATGTCGACCAAGCTGAAACTGCTTGGCGTGGATGTAGGCTCCATCGGCGATGCCCATGGTGCCACGCCGGGCTCGCGCAGCTACCGCTTTATCGACGAGGCCAGCGCCAGCTACCGCCGTTTGGTGGTATCCGCCGATGGCAAGACCGTGCTCGGCGCGGTGCTGGTCGGTGACAACAGCTACTACGACACCCTGCTGCAGTACGCGCAGAACGGCATCAAGCTGCCGGCCGATCCGTCCGCGCTGATCCTGCCGCAGACCGAGGGCGCTCCGACCCTTGGTCCAGACGCCCTGCCGGCCAGCGCGACCATCTGCTCCTGCCACAACGTCAGCAAGGGCGCGGTGTGCTGCCAGGTCGACGCTGGCGTCACCGACCTCGGCGAACTCAAGGCCGCAACCAAGGCGGCCACCGGCTGCGGCGGCTGCAACGCGCTGCTCAAGCTGGTGTTCGACGCCGAACTGTCGGCGCGCGGCGTGGCGGTGGACAAAAGCCTGTGCGAGCACTTCGCCTACACCCGCCAGGAGCTCTACGGCATCGTCCGCGTCGAGGGTATCCAGAGCTTCGCCGAACTGCTGGCCAAGCATGGTCGCGGGCATGTCGGCTGCGACATCTGCAAGCCGACGGTGGGTTCGATCCTCGCCTCTTGCTGGAACCAGCCGATCACCGATCCGGCGCTGATTCCGCTGCAGGACACCAACGACACCTTCATGGCCAACATGCAGAAGAACGGCACCTACTCGGTGGTGCCGCGTATTCCCGGTGGCGAGATCACCCCGGATGGCCTCATCGCCATCGGTGCCGTGGCGAAGAAATACGACCTCTACACCAAGATCACCGGCGGCCAGCGCATCGACCTGTTCGGCGCCCAGCTGCACGAACTGCCGGACATCTGGGGCGAGCTGATCGCCGCTGGCTTCGAAACCGGTCACGCCTACGGCAAGAGCCTGCGCACGGTGAAATCCTGCGTCGGCAGTACCTGGTGCCGCTACGGTGTGCAGGACAGCGTCGGCATGGCGCTGCGCCTGGAGGACCGCTACAAGGGCCTGCGTGCACCGCACAAGATCAAGTTCGCCGTATCCGGTTGCACCCGTGAATGCGCCGAAGCGCAGAGCAAGGACATCGGCGTGATCGCCACCGACAAAGGCTGGAACCTCTATGTCTGCGGTAACGGCGGCATGCGCCCGCGGCATGCCGAGCTGTTCGCCACCGACCTCGACGACGAAGCGCTGATACGCACCATCGACCGCGTGCTGATGTTCTACGTGCGCACCGCCGACAAGCTGCAGCGCACTTCGGTCTGGCGCGAGAGCCTGGAAGGCGGCCTGGACTACCTGAAGGACGTCATCCTCGACGACAGCCTGGGCCTTGCCGCCGAGCTGGAAAGCCAGATGCAGCACGTGGTCGACAGCTACCAGTGCGAATGGGCCAATGCCATCTCCGATCCGGAGAAGCTCAAGCGCTTCCGCACCTTCGTTAACGACGGACGCGGCGACCCCGACATCCACTTCGTCAAGGAGCGTGGCCAGCGTCGGCCGGTGCGCGCCAGCGAACTTCACCTGATCCCACTTACCCAGGAGGTGCTCTGATGAGCCAGTCCAACGTCGTTCGTCTCGACTCCCGTTCCGCAGCCCCGGCGACCTGGCAGGTGCTGTGCAGCCGCGCCGACCTGGTCGCCAATTCCGGTGTGGTGGCCTGGCATGAAGGCGCCCAGGTGGCGCTGTTTCACCTGCCCGATAACGCCGAAGGCGAGCAGCTGTTCGCCATCGACAACCGCGACCCCAAGTCTGGCGCCAACGTGATCGGCCGCGGCATCGTCGGCAACTTCAAGGGTGAGCTGGTGATCGCTTCGCCACTGTACAAGCAGCATTTCCGCCTGCAGGACGGCAGTTGCATGGAATACCCCGAACAAAGCCTGCGCGTCTGGCCGGTGCGCCTGGAGGGAGACGTGGTGCAAATCGCCGTCGGCTGATTGCCAACGTTTACTCGCGCGGCTCCCCGCTCCCAAATCGCACCGATCCCATGGGAGCGGCCTTGACCGCGACCGAGCCTTCAGCAACACCCAACGCTTCGCCCTGCAACCCGACAACGCCCAGCCAGCCCCGGTACGACCGCCGGGGCCGGCCTTCCATTGCCAATAAAGAGATTCCGCCATGTCCTACATAGTCCCTGCCGAGTTCGTCACCAAGATGGTGGACGCCGGCGAATCGAAGATCTTCATGTCCACCCGCGACACGCTGATCCGCGCCTTCATGGCTGGCGCCATCCTCTCCCTCGCCGCGGTGTTCGCCGTAGCCGTTACCGTGCAGACCGGCTCGCCACTGGTTGGCGCGATGCTGTTCCCGGTGGGCTTCATCATGCTTTACCTGATGGGCTTCGACCTGCTCACCGGGGTATTCATGCTCACCCCGCTGGCCCTGCTCGACCGTCGTCCTGGTGTGACCGTGAATGGCATCCTGCGCAACTGGGGCTGGGTGTTTCTCGGCAACTTCGCCGGTGCGCTGGTGGTCGCCTTCATGATGGCCTTCGTCTTCACCATGGGTTTTTCCACCGAGCCGGGGCCGATCGGTGAGAAGATCTCGCACATCGGCGAGGACCGCACACTGGGCTACGCGGAGTTCGGCGCGGCGGGCTGGGCGACCATCTTCCTGCGCGGCATGCTGTGCAACTGGATGGTCTCGATGGGTGTCGTCGGCGCGATGATCTCCACCTCGGTCAGCGGCAAGGTGATCGCCATGTGGATGCCGATCATGCTGTTCTTCTTCATGGGCTTCGAGCATTCGGTGGTGAACATGTTTCTGTTCCCCTCGGCGATGATCATGGGCGGCGACTTCTCGGTGATGGATTACATGCTCTGGAACGAGATCCCCACCGCTTTGGGCAACCTGGTCGGCGGCCTGGCCTTCACCGGCCTGACGCTCTACACCACCCATGTGCGCACCGCACCCAAGCGCACCGTCTACTGACCCTGGAGTGAACGAAGGCCCCGGCTCGCATGCGCGCCGGGGCTTTTGCGCAGATAAACATGCCCAGCCAACTCGCCATTTCCCTCGGCCAGCATTCGGACCGCGGACGCAAACCGGCCAACCAGGACTTTCACGGCGCCTGCGTGCCGGCTGACGCCCAGCTCGCCAGCAAGGGCATCGCCATTGCACTGGCCGATGGCATCAGCAGCAGCGAGGTCAGCCATATCGCCAGCGAAACCGCGGTGGCGAGCTTTCTTTCCGACTACTTCTGCACCTCCGACGCCTGGTCGGTGAAGCAGTCGGCGCAGCGGGTGCTGGTGGCGATCAATTCCTGGCTGCATGCGCAGACCCGCCACAGCCCGCACCGCTATGACCGCGACCGCGGCTATGTCTGCACCTTCAGCGCGCTGGTGCTCAAGTCGGCCAGCGCGCACCTGTTCCACGTCGGCGATGCGCGCATCTATCGACTGCGCGACGGCAGCCTCGAACAGCTGACCGAAGATCACCGCGTGCGCGTGTCGGCGGATACCAGCTACCTCGGCCGCGCGCTGGGCATCGACCGGCACCTGGAGATCGACTACCGCACCCTGCCGCTGGCGGTCGGCGATCTGTTCCTGCTCGCCACCGATGGCGTCTACGAGCACATCGGCGCGCGGGATGCGGCGCAGCTCGTCGCCGAGCATGGCGACGACCTCGACCTGGCGGCGCGCCGGATCGTCGAGCGGGCATTGGCCAACGGCAGCGACGACAACCTCACCGCACAGCTGGTACGCATCGACAGCCTGCCGGAGCAGGCCGTCGACGACGTGCAGCGGCAACTCGGCGAGCTGGCGCTGCCGCCACTGCTGGAGCCGCGCATGCAGTTCGACGGCTATCGCATCGTTCGCGAGCTGCACATCAGCAGCCGCAGCCATGTGCATCTGGCCGTCGACGAAGCCAGCGGCGCCAAAGTGGTGCTGAAGACGCCGTCGATGGATCTGCGGGGCGACGCGGCCTATCTGGAGCGCTTCCTGCTGGAGGAGTGGATCGCCCGCCGCCTGGACAATCCCCACGTGGTCAAGGCCTGCCCGCCGCCACGGCAGCGCCGTTACCTGTACACGGTGAGCGAATTTATCGATGGCCAGACGCTGGCGCAGTGGATGCTCGACCATCCACAGCCGGACCTGGAAACCGTGCGCGGCATCGTCGAGCAGATCGCCCGCGGCCTGCGCGCCTTCCACCGCCTGGAAATGCTGCACCAGGACCTGCGCCCGCAGAACCTGATGATCGACGCCACCGGCACCCTGAAGATCATCGATTTCGGCTCGACCCGCGTCGCCGGGCTGACCGAGCGCAACGCGCCGGGTACGCAGGACAACCTGCTCGGCACCGCCGCCTATACCGCCCCGGAGTACTTCCTCGGCGAGGCCGGCACGCCGCGCTCGGATCAGTATTCGCTGGCGGTGATTGCCTATCAGCTGCTCAGCGGTCGCCTGCCCTACGGCGCCGACGTCGCCAGGGCACGTACCACTGCAGCGCAGAAACGTTTGTGCTATCAGCCGCTGCGCCATGCGCAGCGCGATATCCCCGCGTGGATCGACGAAGTGCTGGGCAAGGCGCTGCATCCCGATCCGGCGCGGCGCTATGCCGAGCTGTCGGAGTTCGTCTTCGAGCTGCGCCAGCCCAACCCGGCGTTTCTCAACCGCGCCCGCCCACCGCTGCTCGAGCGCAATCCGCTGCTGTTCTGGAAGGGCCTGACGCTGCTGCTGGCCGGTACAGTAGTTGCGCTGCTGTTGCGCTAGCCGCGCTGGCGCAACAGTGCCGTGGCACCCTGAGGCTTGCGCGTGTACCAGAACACCCGGCTGACGCCGCGGGTGATCGCCACATAGCCCAGGCGGAGGCTTTCATCGGCCATGGCCTGGTCATAGCTGTTGCGGAAGAAACCCGAGTAGGCATACAGCGCATTGCGCAGCGGGTGCGGCTGCACCGGGGCGCAGTCGTCGATGATGATCGCCACCTCGGCCTGCAGTCCCTTGGCGCGGTGGATGGTGTAAGCCTTGACCGGCAGCTTGCGGTCCAGCTGCGCCTGAATGGTCCGCAGCGGCTCGTTGCGCCGGCTGAGCAGCAGCACCGCGGTGCGTTCGCGGCTTTGCCGTTCGGCCACATGGGCACATTGCGCAGTGATCGCCTCGATCAGCTTCGGCAGGCCCTTGTTCAGGTCGAAACCGGTGACCAGCTTTACCCCGTGGTCGCCGGGCTGCGTCGGTTTGCATGGCCGGCTGGTCTTGGCCTGCTTGAACCTAACCCCGGCCAGCACCGCCTCGCCATCGCGAATCACCGGCTCGATGGAGCGGTAGTTGGTTTCCAGCAGCAACGTCTCGCTGCCCTTGGCGCCGCGCCGCGGGAAGTACTTGTCGAAGTCCATGAACAACTCCGGCGAACTGCCGCGCCAGCCATAGATCGACTGCCAGTCGTCACCGATGGCCATCAGACTCGGGCCGACCTTCTGTCGTGCCAGCCGGCGATGCAGCGCTTGTAGCCACTGGACGATCTGCGGGGAGATGTCCTGAAATTCGTCAATCAGCAGGTGTTGGAACGGCCCAAGGCTGGCCTGTGGCATGTCCGAGCCTGAGCCCAGGCGCTCGGTGAGCTGCTGAAAGGCCTCGTTGAAGGTCAGCAGCCCCTGCTCTCGCAGTGCGGCCCTGAAGTAGCCATGGAAGCTCACCAGCGCCTCGATGAAATCCTTTTCGCGCGCCGCGCACTGCAATCTGGCCGCTTGCAGCTGATCGATGCGAATGCCGATGCTGTCGATAAACCCAGCCTGGGCGTAGAAAGCCTCGTACAGCGGCAGTGGCGTGAACTCGCCGGCCAGGGTGAAGGCATCCCCTGGCGCTTTTGGTGCGGCGCGCTTGCCCTGCTCGGCTTCGGCTGCAGGCTCAGGCAGATCGAGCAGGCGGTGCACCTGTTCGCGGAATGTCGCTTGCTCGGCGTAACACTGCTGATAGGCCTGCTTGAGCAGGCGAACTTGCGCCGGACGCAGGCGTGCGGTGGCCAGCGGGTTGTCCGGCTCGTCCGCCGCGGCGGCCTTGTCATCCAGCTGCTCGAACCACACCGGCCGGGCCAGCACCTCACGCGCCAGCTGCGCCATGGCCGAATGGAAGGTGCGCACGCACTGGCGCGCCTGCTGCGCATCGAACGGCACCTGCCAGAAGCCGAGCACGCGCACCAACTGTTCGCGCAGCTGCACGCACGAGGCATTGGTAAAGGAAATGACCGTCAGGCGTCCGGGCTCGACGCCCATGTGGCAGAGCATGAACACCACCCGCAGCAGCAAGGTGGTGGATTTGCCGGAACCGGCGCCGGCGAAGATCCGCGTCACCGGGCTGCGGCTGAGAATCATCGCCCACTGCTCCTCCGACGGCGCGCTGATGATTCCGGCAGCCACCGCCTGGCGAACGCGGTCGCGCATCGCCTGGACCTGCGCATCCTCAACCTTCAGTTGCGCTGCCGCATAGATGCCCTGAACGGCCGGCTTGCGCGGTTTCTCCGTGGCGCGTTTCGTCCCGGCAGGCTTGGTTTTGCCCTTGCTTTTGCCCTGGCCTTTAACTGCCTTTGGCGCTTTGCCCTGGGCGGTGCGCCAGCGGCGAAACAACAGCTCATCCTCGTCACGCAGATGGGCCGAAGTACGTGGAAAGCAGCGCTGCAACACCCGGGCAACCAGGGACTTGTAGCGCTTGACTGCAGAAAGCATCCGAAAACTCACCGTAACCCTTACATATCATTGATATGGTACGGGTTTTCCCCTGTATTCTCGCCGCCGCAGCGACCAACAACAGCAAATCAATGCCAGGTGTTGAAGCGGCAAGACTTCCAGCGCAAAAGGCTGTCCGAGCTGAAGCAGCCCCTGTTTCGACTTACTCCAACGTGTCACTTCGTCCAACCCGTTACGGATCGCTTTGATGGAACTGGCAGCCAATCCCTCGCCTGACGACTCGAGCCTCATCTTTCTACCCGACGCAGGTGAGCTCAGCGCGCTGATTCGCAGCTTCGACTGGTCGCAAACGGCGCTGGGGCCTCTGGCTCTATGGCCGTCGAGCCTGAAGACCGTCACCGCCATGCTGCTACTTTCGCCAACGCCCATCGTGCTGCTCTGGGGCGAGCGCGGCATCATGATCTACAACGACGCCTACTCCGCGTTTGCCGGCAGCCGGCACCCACAACTGCTGGGTTCGGAGGTACGCGAGGGTTGGCCGGAGGTCGCCGATTTCAACGATAACGTGATGAAGGTCGGCCTGGCCGGCGGCACTCTGTCGTACAAGGATCAGGAGCTGGTGCTTTACCGCAACGGCCGCCCTGAGCGCGCCTGGATGAATCTGGACTATTCACCGGTATTCGATGACCAGGCGCAGCCGGCCGGTGTGATTGCCCTCGTCGTGGAAACCACCGAACGGGTAATGGCCGAGCGTGAGCTGCAAGGTCAGCAGACACGCCTGCGCCAGATGTTCGAACAGGCACCGGGCCTCATGGCGATGCTGCGCGGCCCGGAACACATCTTCGAAATGGCCAACCCGGCCTATCTTCGGGTGGTTGGCGAGCGGGACGTCATCGGCAAGCCGGTACGTGAAGCGCTACCGGAAGTCGAACGTCAGGGCTTCATCGACATTCTCGACCGGGTCTACCGCAGCGGCACCGCGTTCGTCGGCTCCAGCATCCGTATCGGCCTGCAACGCATCCAGGGTGAAGCGGAGGAAGAGCGTCTGCTGGATTTCGTCTTCCAGCCGGTGACCGATGCCGATGGCAACGTCGGGGGCATCTTCGTCGAGGGTTACGATGTCACCGAGCGTGCCGAGGCAGAGCAGGCACTGCGCGAGAACGAACAGCGCCTGCGCTTTCTGGATGCCCTGGCCAAGGAAACCGCACGCAGCGTTGATGCCGATGCAATCTTGACGATCACCACACGCATGCTCGGCGAGCACTTAGGCCTATCCAGCTGCGCCTACGCAGACATGGACCCCGACCAGAACGGTTTCACCATCCGCGGCGACTGGGCCGCACCCGGCTGCATCAGCATCGTCGGCCGCTACCAGCTGGAGGCCTTTGGCTCACTGGCGGTGAAGAAACTGCGTAGTGGTGAAGCCTTCATCGTCGACGATCACTGCGCGCAGCTGCCGCCGGCCGAGGCCGCGGCCTTCCAGCAGCTCGATATCGCTGCAACCATCTGCATGCCGCTGGTCAAAGATGGCCGACTGACCGCGCTGATGGCCATTCACGATCGCGCGCCTCGTGTTTGGAGCACCTGCGAACTGGCCTTGCTCACCGAAGTCGCCGACCGCTCCTGGGCCCATATCGAGCGCGTGCGCTCGGCTGCCGCGGTCAGGCAGCGCGAGCAGTGTTTTCTGGAACAGCTCGAAGCCAAAGTGGCAGAGCGCACTGCGGCGCTGGCACGCAGCGAGGCGAATATCCGTGCAGTGCTGGAAACCTCGCACCTGTACAAGGCGATGCTCGCGCCGGATGGTTCGATTCTCTACGTGAACGCCACCGCGCTGTCGGGTATCGAGGCGCGCTTCCACCAACTCGCCGGCATACCCTTCTGGGAATCGCCATGGTTCGCCGCAACCCCTGGGATGCCGGAGGCAATCAAGGCGATGACCCAGCGCGTCGCTGCTGGCGCCACCGAGCATGTGACCATGGCGCTGAACATGCCGGGCGGCACGCGCACCTTCGACTTCTCCATGCGTCCGGTGCTGGGCGACGGCGGCGACGTGGTTGCTCTGGTCCCCGAGGCACTGGACATCAGCGAACGAGTGGCTGCCGAACAGACACTGCAGCAGCTGCACAAGATGGAAGCGCTGGGCAACCTCACCGGCGGCATTGCTCATGACTTCAATAATCTGCTGATGGCCGTGCTCGGCAGCCTGGAGCTGTTGCGTCGGCGCATGCCGGCCGATCCGGCCCTGCTGCGCCTGGTGGACAACGCCCGCGCCGGTGCCGAGCGCGGCGCCTCGCTCACGGCGCGCATGCTCTCGTTCGCCCGCAAGCAGGAGCTGAACAAGACGCCGATCGACCTTCAGCAGTTGATCGAGGGCATGCGCGCACTGCTGCTTAGTTCGCTCGGTCCGACCATCCAACTGGACGTCAACCTGCCGCAGCACCTGGCGCGGGTAAAGACCGATCCGAATCAGTTGGAAACCGCGCTGCTCAACCTCTCTGCCAACGCACGTGATGCCATGGCAGGAGAAGGCCGCATTCTCATCAGCGCTGAAGAGCAGACGCTGACCACCGAACAAAATGGGCTACGGCCGGCCGATACGTTCGCCTCGCCGTCAGCGACAGCGGCACGGGCATGGACGCGACGACGCTCAAGCGCGCGGTCGAACCGTTCTTCACGACCAAGGGTGTTGGCAAAGGCACGGGCCTTGGGCTGTCCATGGTGCACGGGCTGGCCGAGCAATCCGGCGGGCGCCTGGTATTACGCAGCAACCCTGGTGCTGGCACTACCGCGGAGATCTGGTTGCCCGCGCTGGATGAGGCCATCCGGCACGTAGCCGATCAGCCTGTCGCCTCAAGCGACCCTCAGCGCACCGCAAAACCGCTAACGGTGCTGGCCGTCGATGATGACGAGCTGGTGCTATTCGGCACCGCCGGCATGCTTGAAGCCGCAGGCCACCACGTCATCACCGCTCGCTCGGCCAGCGAAGCGCTGGATCTGCTGCGCGTTGCTCAGGTAGACATGCTCATCACCGACCACGCGATGCCACTTATGAATGGCGCGCAACTGGCAGCCGTGGCACGGCAAAGTCGGCCGCACCTGCCTATTCTGCTGCTCTCCGGCTATGCCGAGCTGCCAGCCGCTGTGCCTGCGCTGCCATTGCGACGGCTGGCCAGACCATTCAGCCAGAGCGAGCTTTTCGACGCCATCGAGCAGCTGCGCGCCGGCGGCGCCTGAGCAAGCTCGCACAGCGGGCACCGTCGCTGTTGGAAGTGGCCCCACGGGGCCTCTATCCACCGTAACCATCCCCCGCAATCCGCGGCACCGTTCAACATAAGCCCATTGCAGGTGGGCACCTCGAGAGCCCAACTTGCAGCAGCGGGATTGAAAACAGGCGCGGCGCCCCAACCTACACGCCGTTCCCAACTTTCTACCCTACGAGAACCACATGAATACTCCCATGATGATCCTTTGCGCCGTGCTCAGCATTGGCGTGGTTGGCGCGGGCGCCGTGCTGGACCTTCGCACGGCAGAGCGAGATCGTGCGGCCAGGACCACCGATTACAACAGCCCCAACACGCTCCTCACCATCAGGCATTCTCGTGTCGAGACAAAGGAAGGCAAGCGCAAGGCGTAGGTCTTGCGGCAAACGAAACCCTTTCCTTCTCACCCATTCAATAGGTGCTGCGTTAACTGACTGGGTCAGCCGAGGCCGCCTGAATGCCAACCGTGGTAATGCGCCCCTGCAGTTGCTCGCGGACGATTAACAGAGCTGCCCCTGCCACGAGTTCGGCCCCTTGTCGGGCGGTGCCGTCGAGGGCCTGTTTGATCAACCCATCCAGGGTCTGCTCCTTCTCTGCTGCCAGGTCGATGCCGTAGGAATTCCATACGTCTACGACCTTGGTGCTGCCCTTGAGCCGAAGCTCAAGGTTGGGCAGATCGGTTCTCGACGCTTCTACCGCCTGAGAGAAAACGCAGTCGACGAAAGGTTGATTGGTGGGTTTGAGGACGACAAACAGATGATCACCGGCTTCAAGCCGCGTCGACCCCCGGGGCGGTATGACGGCCGATCCTCGCGTAATCATCGCCACGACTACGCCTTCGGGCAGCGCCATCTGCGAGAGCAGTCGGCCGGAGGCTCTCGCATCGTTGCCAAGTTTGTACTCGACGATTTCCGCGTCGACATCGTGCAGAGATGAGATCTCGAGGGTCGCGGCGGGAGCCGCCGGCGGTTTCTCAGTCAGCCCGAGCTTGCGCGCCACGAGCGGGAGCGTTGAGCCCTGCACCGTTGCGGACAGCAAAACCACGAAGAAAACCACGTTGAAGATCAGTGGCGCATTTGGCAGTCCGAAAAGCAGAGGGAAGATTGCCAGGATGATTGGCACCGAACCGCGCAGACCCACCCAGGAAACGAGCGCCGTCTCCCTGAGGTTGAAACCAAACAGCGCAAGCAGCGGAGCAACCGCCAGGGGTCTGGCCAGCAACACCAGAACCAGCGCAATCACCAGTCCCTCGAACCAGACGTCGAGCAGCGAAACCGGATCGACGAGCAGACCTAGGACCACGAACATGGTGATCTGGCTGAGCCAGGCCAGGCCGTCCATGAACAGGAACGTGCTGCGTTGAAAAATGAATTTCTGGTTTCCGATCATCACACCGGCGACGAAGATCGCCAGAAAGCCGCTGCCGCCCAGATTTGCGGATACCCCATAGGCGAGCAGTCCGCCGGCCGCGACGAGCACCGGATACAAGCCGGTCGCGACCAGCTTTATCCTGCTCAGTAGCCTGAGCACCGACCAGCCGACGCCAAGCCCGACCAGCGCACCTACCCCCATTTGCATCAGGAACAGTTGAAGCAGCCCCCAGCCAAGGGGCATGCCGTTAACCAGGACCTCCAATAGGCCCACCGTCAGGAAGATTGCCATGGGGTCGTTGGAAGCGCTTTCGATCTCCAAGACCGACTTGAGTCGCTGGTTGATATGAATTCCGGCATTTCGCAATAGCGAAAACACCGCTGCAGCATCGGTCGACCCGATGATTGCCCCCAGCAACATGCCTTCAAGAACCGGAAGCTCAAGCATCCATGCCGCTGCCAGCCCTGCGATAGCGGCCGTTGCAAGTACCCCGACGGTTGCTAGCAGCGAAGCTGGCTTCCAGACCTTCCGTATTGATGAGACGGGCGTTTGCAAGCCACCGTCGAAAAGAATAAGCGCCAAGGCCAGGGTGCCGAGCGCATGAGCAGCGACCGCATTATCGAAAACGACCCCGCCAATGCCGTTCTCACCCGCAAGCATGCCGGTGATCAGAAACAACACCAGCACGGGGAGCCCGAGACGAGCTGACAACTTGCTGGATAGCACGCCGAAGAGAATCAGTACTGCAGCCAGCAGCAGTAGCTTGTCGATTGCAAACATCGTGGGTCCTTATTAATCAATGCGCCGCCATGATGTTTCGTGAGCCGGCGCAGCATCGTAGTAAGCGCAGCGAGCCACGCCGGCACCGACGTGCCTCGTGGCCGCATTTGCTAGCAGCAGGAGAAAGCGGCGTTCAATTTGTGCGATGTTCGATACCCAACGGTCGAATTGATTTCATGCCACACGTTGCAAGGCATTTTTTGAGCTACGCCAGATGGTCATCACAGAGGTTCGACAATTGATCACGGAGCATGTCGTTTTATTGATTGCCACGGGTTTCGGGCTGGGACTATCGCCCTGGATGCCCGGAACCTTGGGATCACTGCTGGGTATACCGTTAGCGTGGTGGCTTTGGGGTCAGCCTTTAGCAAGACAACTGCTGATCATAACCGCGTTGCTATTGGTCGGTGTTCCGCTGTGCCACTGGGCCTCACACTGGCTTGGCGGTGGCGATGCTGCGCAGATCGTTGCCGACGAGTATCTCGCCTTCCCACTCGTCTTGGTTGGTCTGGCAACAGCTCATAGGGGGTGGACGATAGGCGCTGGACTCCTACTTTACCGGCTGTTCGATATCACCAAGCCTCCGCCCATTGGATTCGTCGAAACCATTGGTGGTGGCTTGGGTATCGTCTTGGATGACGTGCTCGCCGCGCTGTTAGCCTGGCTCGTCCTGCGCTGGACTCTAGCGCTACGGCAGCGAGCGTAGTTCCGGTCAATGTCCAGCTAACGGACGCTGCCCTTGATTCACCATGCACCCGTGGGCTGGCATAGGCGCCCGTACCAGCGCAAGGTGCCAACCAGCGCAGCAAATCATGCTGCGCATGTGCAAGCTCTGCAGCAAGTCGTGCACGAGCCAGCCCACGATGGCAGAGGTCGCTTTGCCTCGGCCCAATTCGCTGACGCTACCGTCAGCTGCCGATCACCCCACCATCGTTCTTGGTGATCAGCATCGTGGATGAACGCGGGCGTGACTGGCCGTCGCTGGCCGGGAAGCTCAGCCCGGGGTGCTGCACGTTGATCCACATGGCGCGGTAATCCGGGCTCCAGGTGATGCCGGTAATCTCGCACCCTCGTGGTCCAACCAGGAAACGCCGCACCTCGCGCGTTTTCGGATCGGCGCAGAGCAGCTGATTGGTGCCCATCGCCTGCATCGCGGGCTGGTCATCGTCGAAGTCGGTTTCGATCCACAGCCGTCCATCACGGTCGAACGCCAGGCCATCCGGCGAGGAAAAGCGGTCGCCATCGATGGTGCCAATCAGATTGGCGGCAACCGCATTACCCTGGGCATCCCGTGCGCCGCGTTGCTCACCGGCAAGCAGAAAGACTTCCCACTGGAAGCGCGTCGCCGTCGGGTCTGCGCCCTCTTCATTCCAGCGCAGGATCTGCCCGTGCAGGTTGTTCGGGCGCGGATTGGCCTTGTCCAGCGGCTGCTTGGCGCCGCGTCCGTCGTTGTTGGTCAGCGTGACGTAGACCTCGCGGCTGTCGGGATGCACCGCCACCCACTCCGGCCGATCCATCGGCGTCGCCCCGGCGCGGTCGGCGGCGGCGCGGGCGTTGAGCAGCACCTCTGCCTGGCTGGGGAAGCCGTTCTCCGTGGTCAGACCGTGCTTGCCGTGCACCAGCGCCAGCCACTGGCCACTGCCGTCGGCGTCGAAACGCGCGACATACAGCGTGCCGTCGTCCAGCAGGCGGCGATTATCAGCATCCGCACCGGCCACGAAGCGGCCGTTGGGGACGAACTTGTAGACGTACTCGCCCTTGGTGTCGTCGCCTGAGTAGAACGCCATGCGCCCGTCCTCACCCAGCGACAGCACCGAGCACTCGCGGCAATAACGGCCGAAGGCGGTGCGTTTGATCGGAGTGCTCTGCGGATCGAACGGATCGACCTCCACCACCCAACCGAAACGGTGCGGCTCGTTGACGAAGCCGCCATGGGGCTGATCCGCCTGCGGCGTGGCATCGAAGCGCGGATCAACCGTGCCCCAGCCATAGAGCTTGCTCATGCCGCTGCCGGCGATACCGTAGCGGTTATGCGAGACGCGTGCGGCGAGGTCCTGGGGGTCGTGGTTGACGAAGTAGTTGTGCCAGTTCTCCTCGCAGACCAGATAGGTGCCCCAGGGCGTGAACCCGCTGGAGCAGTTGTTCAGCGTGCCCAGCACCGTCATTCCTTCCGGGTCGTCCTTGGTTTTCATCGCTGCGTGGCCGGCCAGCGGCCCGGCAACCGCCATTGGTGTAAGGCCGGAGATGCGGCGGTTGTACGGCGAATCCATCACCCGCTGCCATTTACCCTGCGCATCCTTGCGCACTTCGATGACGCTCAGGCCGTGGGCCGCCTGCTCCTTGCGCACCTGCTCCAGCGGGCGCCGGCCGTCGACCACGCTGATGCCCTCGGGATGCAGCGTCGGATTGACGTACTCGTGGTTGATGGCCAGCAGTCCGCGGCTGTCTGGCGCGTCGGGAAAGGCAAAGAAATGCATGCCGTCATGGTTGTCACCGGCCTGCTTGAGTTGGGCCTGCCAGTCGTCACTGGCGTCCGGCTGCCACTGCGGCGCATCAGCCAACACCGGATCGCCCCAGGAAAAGAACACCCGGGCGCTATAGCCGGGCGCTACCTCCACACGGTCGAAATGCAGGTCGAGCTGGGCGGGAATACCTTCGAAGCCGAGCAGCGAATCTTGTCGGGCTGCGGCTCGTGCCCCTGCCATGCCTCCACCGAGAAAAGCGATGCCAGCTAGGCCAAGGCCGCCCTTTAGCAAGCCACGGCGGCGTTGATCGATGGTCTGCGCCAGCGATGCGTTGCCGCTCGGATTGACCGGCTGATCGTCATGAGCAGCAACGCTGGCGTGGAATTCAGTGAAACCCTGTTTCATCGAAAATGAATCCTTGGTCTGCAACTCGCATCATTCGATGCGGTAGTGAAAGGTGTTCCGTACATCCGGTACGGGCACGGCCCGACCATCGACGATGCGCGGCTGGTAACGGAAGCTCTCGGCGGCCGTAAGCGATGGACGAATGAACAGCGGGTGGCAGTCGCCGACCACCTTGGGCGAGCGCGCGCGACCCTGGGCATCCACCGTGTAGCTCACCGTGCACGAGCCCTGCAGGCCGGAGTCCAGCGCCCGTTGCGGGTACACCGGGGGCTTCTTGGCAATCGGCAGATACTGACGACTAGCCGCTTCGGCCGCCGCAGCCTGACGCGCGCGTTCAGCAGCCTCGGCACGTTGCGTCGCTTGCGCCTGGCGCCGGGCTTCTTCCACCCGTGCCTGCTGGGCCAACCGCTCCTGCTCGCGTGCTTGCTCCTGGCGCTGCTCTTCACGACGCCGTTCGAGGCGTTCGCGCTGCAACTTTTTCTGTTCGGCCTCACGCTCCTGCTCGGCACGCTTGAACGCCAGTTCAGCCTGTTCCAGCCGCAACTGCTCAGCCGCGGTATCGACCTGCGGTTCGACTGGCGGCGGTTCCACCACCGGCTCGACAGGCGGTTCTGCCAGCATCTCAGGCACTGCAGGCGGTGGCAGGCTGATTAGCTCGGTGTGCATTACCTGCGTAGCGCGAGGCATCTCCAGCGCCGGTGTCCAGCCTGTGAGCAACAACGTGAACAATCCGGCGTGCAGCCCGACCGTCAGCAGCGCCGCCCCGGCTGACCCAACCCATTGCCGCTGATGATGAGGTTCGTAGCCCTGCGCTGCAGACGGGCTGAACGTGCTCATCATTGCCCCTGCCCCACATCGGCAGGCGCCTCGGTGATCAGCCCCAGGTTGAGCACGCCACCGCGCTGCAGTTCGGCGATGCCGGCAACCACGCGTCCGTAATCGGCTGCCTCATCAGCGCGGATGTAGACCTGGGTGTCCCCCCGCTCAGCGATGATTGCACCGATCTTGGCCTGTAGCTCTGCCAAGTCCACGGCAGTATCGGTCTGGTTCTCGACATCCAGCTCGCTACCCAGATTCCAATAGAAGCCACCGTCAGCCTTCACCGAAAGGGTGAGGATCTGCCGCTCGTTTTCAACCGGCAGCGCCTCGGCAGCCACCTTGGGCAGCTCGATCTTGACGCCCTGCACCAGCATCGGTGCGGTGACCATGAAGATCACCAGCAGCACCAGCATGACGTCGATATAGGGCACCACGTTCATTTCCGCTTTGGGCCCGTGTTTGTGCTGTGGCCTGACTAGCATGACAAACCTCCTCAGGCGGCTGCGGCAACGCTGGGCGAGCCGGCGTGCAGCCGACGGTGCAGTCGCGCCTGCAGCTCGTTGCCGAAAGCGTAGTAACGTCCGGTCAGCGTCTGCCCGCGCGCGGCGAAGCGGTTGTAGGCCATCACCGCCGGTATTGCCGCGAACAGACCGATGGCTGTAGCGATCAGCGCTTCAGCGATACCTGGGGCAACCGTGGAAAGCGTCGCCTGCTGCACCTGCGACAGCCCGAGGAAGGAATTCATGATCCCCCAAACGGTGCCGAACAGGCCGATGTAAGGGCTGACCGAGCCTACCGTAGCGAGAAACTGCAGGCCCTTCTCCAGACGCTCTTCCTGCTCGGCGATGGCCACGTACAGGCTGCGCTCGACACCTTGCGCCACCGCATCCGCCGCGATGCCTGGCTGGCGCTGCAACTGGGCGAATTCCGCATAGCCGGCAAGGAAAATGCGTTGCAACGCGGCCTCTTCCGGCAACGGTTTTTCCTGGCCTTCGCGGTAAAGCTGGGCAAGATCGCCACCCTGACGGAAGCGCTGCTGGAAACCACGCTGCAAGCGCTCGGCGCTGCGCAACGCAACACTGCGGCGAATGATCAGATACCAGCTGGACACCGAAGCCAGCACCAGAATGACCATCACCGCCTGAACCACCAGGCTGGCTTCACTGATCAGGCCCCAGACGGACATGTGCTCAAGAGTCGTTTGCATAAATCGTTTCCTCCTGCCCCGAGTGGGCAGCTGCTATTGGATGACAGGTCAGTTACAGGGCGATGACATTCAGTCCAGGCCGAGCGCATCGGCAACCGCCGACCAGGGCAGGTACTTGTAGTTTTGCGCCCCCTCGGGCATGCGCTTGCGGCCGTCCTGCACCACCAGCATGCCGCGGCCCCAAATCCCGCCGAGGTTGGCTGAAGTGACTTCCAAACCGTCGGTCTCGGACGCACCGTCGATACCGCGCTCGGCATTCAGGCCGATGCGGAAAGCACCGCGTACGGCATAGGGCGCCTGGGCATCGAGCACCACATAGCTGTCGTTGCCCTGGCTGGAAATGACCAGGTAATCGCCTCTCGTGCCCTGGTAAAGGGCCAGGCCTTCGATGTCGTCATGCACTGGCCCGCCTACGTCGATCACTTTTTCCAACGCGGTCGGTGCCTCGGCTCGGGCGTCCAACACCCATACCGCGACATCCTCTTCGCCGACGAAGAGCCGCTCATTACGGTCGTCCGCGACACATCCTTCCGGCTGGGTCTCCACCTTGAAGCGCCGTACCAGCTCGCCACGCGGCTGCCCGGTCGTACCGTCGAGGCGGTACTGCACGAAGGTGCCATCCTTGTCGTTGGCGATGGCATGGATGCCGCCCTGGCGATCCTTGAACATGCACAGGCCGTAGATATCGGTCAGCGGCGTAGCGATCTGGCCGATGTCGGCCAACATGCCGCTAACGCGATCAATGGCGAACAGATGCAGGCTGTTGCGATCCCGATTGCTCGCCACTGCCAGATCGACCTGTTTTGCGCCCAAGCGGAAATCACTGCGCACATCGACGTTGTTCAACCGACCGACCCGCAGGTCTTGGACCTCACGCCCATTCAGGTCGTACACCAGCAGACCGCCCTTTTTGTCGGTGCCAAGCACGCGGCTCTGTGCCGGATTGCGCGGGTGGACCCAGATGGCCGGATCGTCCGCCGCATCGCCCAGGCTAGGCACGGCGTCGGTCTCGGCTGCTGCCGGCAAGCTGATGATCGGCGCAGTTTGCGCTAGCGCTTGCGGCTGCCAGGCCAGGCGAGCGCGATGCAGGCCGCGCTCGTCCGCCAACAACAGCTCGATGCCGTCCTGAGTGCGCCGAGCGCTGATCTGCTCTGGCTCATCGAAATCCTCAAGAGCAACGACACCGTCGGCTTTCCAGCCGTCCTGAGTCTGGCGGTACAGGTGCAACGCCGGCGCTTCAGGGTCGAGTGCCAGCAGCCCGCCTGGCACCAACGCCATTCCGGCCGCCGCTTCAGCCAGATGGCCAAAGGGCTGGCGCAGATCCACAGGCTCACGCTGCAACGGCGCCTCGGCATCAGCCGGATACCGCCACAAGCCGACGTTTTCCTCGTTGACGTAGAGCTGTGCCGTCGCGTCGTCGGTCTGGCAGAAAGCGCTTTCCGGCGGCAAGCTTAGACCGCGCACCCGGCGCGCCTCGCCAAGCAGGCGGCCTTGGCTAGCCACCAGCCATTGCTCGCCGACACCCTCCTCACCAACCAGGAAAACGAAATCATTGCGGGCACTGTCGCGATACAGGCACAGCCCTTCGATGGCGAAGGCCGTACGCGGCAGATAGAGCGGCTGACTCCAGGCGCGCTTGGCATCCAGGCCGATCAACATCGCCTGCTGACGCTTGCGCTCGACGGTGGCCAGCAGCAGCCCTTGCTGGTCCGCGCGATGGTCGAGCCCTTCGAAGCGCCCGGCATATTCAGCAAGGGTGCGGCCGCTGGCGTCCACCAGGTGTAGCCCCTTGGCATCAAGCTGGATGCGCTCGGCGCTGGACCAGGGGGTGTTACTCATCAGCTGGGCGTACTCGAGGCCATCCTGCACGGGCTCGATAGAGCTCAACTGCACCGCGTTGGAGGGTTCATCTTGCTTTACGGACTGGCAAGCCGCCAGGGCGATACACAGGCCGAGCAGCGCGGTTTTGGATAATGCGTACATGGTGTTTCCATTCAGGCTGCCGCGTGCCGATGCCCGGCCGAAAGGGGGACGGCGGGCACCGGGGCGGCATAAGGTCAGAAGTGGGTCAGGGTCAGGCCGAGCTTGTAGGTCGGGCCGTATTCTTCGTACTGAGCGTTGAAGGCGTGGCGCCCGGTGTAGACGTAGTAGGACTCGTCCGTCAGGTTCAGCGCCTCGAAGGTCAGCTGCAGGCTCGGCGTGAGGAAGTAACCGGCCTTGAAGTCGACGAACAGCTGGTCGTCGACGTACAGGTCGTGGGCCTTGTCGTCGATGCCGGCCACTTCGTACAGGTAATCGGACTTGTAGTTGGCAGCCAGGCGCACGTTGAGGCGATCGTTCTCCCAGCCGAGCATCAGGTTGGCGACCGTGTCGGAGTGATTCGGCAGGTCGATGCTGCGCTTCATGCCCTGCCCTTCGATGTCCGCATCGGACTGGCTGAAGGTGGCATTGGCGCCCAGCAATACACCGTTCCACGGTGCGGGCAGCCAGTCGAGCTTCTGCGAGTAGGCCAGCTCCAGGCCGTAGAGCTTGGCGCTGCTGCCATTCTGGAAGCTCAGGGCTTCATCGAATGCGCCCCACTCGCCGGTGCCGGCGAGGTCGGTGTTGTAGATGAAGTTGTCGATGTCCTTGTAGAACAGGTAGGCCGACACCACGCCGGCGCGCCCCATGTAATGCTCGATGCCCAGGTCGTAGTTCACCGACTCCAGCGGCTTGAGATCAGGGTTGCCAAACGAGGCATCGTCGCCGTCGATAACGAAGCCAGGCGCAAGCTGGCCAAAGGTCGGCCGGACTACGCTGTTGGTCCAGGCAGCACGAATCATGGTGTCGGGCGCCAGCTGATAACGTGCGTGCAGGCCTGGCAGCCAGTGGTGATAGCTGTTGCTACTGGAAATCGACTCGAACTGGTCATCGCGCATGCCGGTGCCTTTGGCACGAAAGCGGGTGCCTTCGTAGCGCAGGCCGGCAATGAAGCGCCAGCGGTCGATGTCCACGGTGTTCATCAGGTAGCCAGCGTTGATGTCTTCATGCATGTCGAAGTCGTTGATGCGTGACTCCTCCTCGTCGTAGAACTGACTGGAATCCAGACCGGCGATGGCACCCTTGATAGCCGAAGCACTGATCCCCGGGCCAAAGCGGCCTAGGGCGTAATCGACCTTGCCACTCTGGAAATCAGCCAAGGTCAGGCCGTCGAAATCGTCGTAAATCCAGACTTCGCTGTCGTTGTCTTTGTGGCGTCGGCTGACCTTGCCGCCGAACTTGGCTTGTGCGGCGTACCCCTGGATGTCGTACTCGCGCGCCAGATCCAGGCGGATGTTCTTTTCGCGGTCGCGGGTGTCGCTCTTCTCCCACTCCACCTCGTCCAGTTCGAACGCGTTCGGATCGTAGAATGCCGAGCCCGCTGTCAGGCGCGGCTTGCGGCTGCTGGAATAGCCGACGTCCGCAAAGTCTCCTTCGAATGTCGCACCAGCAATACCGCCTGGGTTGCGTTCGCGCGCCTGGCTGTAACCGGCCTGACCGCTGAGCGTCCACAAACCCATCATGCGTTCGCCGCCGAACACGTAGGACTGGATGGTCTGGGTGTCCTCGCGGGATTTCAGCTCGCGCCAGCCCTCGGCATCGCCGGTCTCACCGGGCGCCTGGGGATCTGCAAACTCGACGCCCGCGGCATTCCGGGTTTCGGTGTCTTTGAAACGGCTATACAGCGTGCGCAGGTAGTAGCTACTGACGTCATCCGGCTTGTAGTCGAAG
Source organism: Pseudomonas sp. E45-MNA-CIBAN-0222 (assembly GCF_040310405.1). Taxonomy (NCBI): domain Bacteria; kingdom Pseudomonadati; phylum Pseudomonadota; class Gammaproteobacteria; order Pseudomonadales; family Pseudomonadaceae; genus Pseudomonas; species Pseudomonas sp. E45-MNA-CIBAN-0222. The sequence goes on along the minus strand of NZ_JBEOPU010000001.1, from coordinate 137,557 downwards.
TTCAAGCCAAAGCCGGTGCGTTCACGAGTGATTTCGTAATCACGCTGCTCGACTTCCTCCAACCGGGCCGCGTCGTCGAAATCCCACTTGCCGCCGGTTTCAACGTTCTCCGAACCGAAATCGCGCTCTTGCCAACTAACCGCCGCGGCAACGCCGAAGTTGTCGATGCCATCGCCCAGGCTGAAGCGATTGCTGATCGCACCAGAGAATTTCGGGCTGGTCTTGTCGACGTTATCGTCGTAACTGCCCTCGCCGCTGATGCTGTAGAACAGCCCATCGTGATCGAAGGCGGACAAGCTCTCCACTTCGATTGTGCCGCCGAGGGAGTTGGCATCCATGTCCGGAGTCAGCGTCTTGACCACCGACAGCGACTGCACCAGTTCCGAGGGCAGCACGTCTAGCGCTACCGCGCGACGACCGCTTTCCGGTGAGGGCACCAGGGTGCCGTTGATGGTGACGCTGTTCAGATCCGGCGCGATGCCGCGCACGCTTACGAAGCGCCCTTCACCCTGGTCGCGCTCGACGGACAGGCCAGGAATGCGCTGCAGCGCCTCGGCGGCGTTGTCGTCCGGCAGTTGGCCGATGCCATCGGCATGTACGACGCTCTTCACGCTGTCGGAACGGCGCTGATCCTTCAGTGCTTTATCGATACTGACGGCCTGACCGACAACCTCAACGTGCTCCATGACAAGTGGCTCTTCGGCCCAGGCCGAACCGGCACTGACGGCCAGGGCCAGCAGGCTGATGCGGAATCCAGCACCGCGGATGCCACTGCGGTATGTGCTCATGAACAATCCCCCGAACGGTATTTACCGGGTCCATCCCGGAACTGCAGCGGACGGTAAGTAGGGGATATGGCGGTTCTGTGACAGGAAGTTTGGGGAGGGGTTGGAAGAATGGGTTTTGGGGGATTCTGGGGGTGGGGTTGAGCTGATATGACCTGTTTTCAGGGTGGACTGCACGCCAGAGCCGTTTTTCGAAGAGGTCGACAGTTTCTGTTTCGCCCTGCTGGGCGAGTCACTTTTTCCAGACGCGCCTGCCCGGCCAGGAAAAAAGTAACCAAAGATTGGACAGTTTGCTGGTGGGCTCGGGATGTGGTTTGTCCTATGAGTGATCCTCTAACCTGGGGAAGCTCAAGCCAGTTCATTGTTCTGCTCGCACGGCCTACCCAGCGACTCCCCATTGCCCCTTCAGGAGGGTGAACGGAGGCGTCGTGTAGAGGGGCGAGCGGCATGGATGCCGCGAGAGAACTAGGCGTTCCCCCGTAAAGGGCCATGGATGGCCCTTGTACGGCGACCCTCGGAGCGGCGGCGGAGAGAACGAACTCCGGCGCAGCCGTGGCCGGATGCAGGGGCGAGCGTTTGTGCCTACTTTTTCCGCGACTGGAAAAAGTAGGTCGCCCTAATTCGTCCGACGCCCCAAAAGACCAAAAACCCCCTGAGCCAATTCAACCCCCACCCCATTCATCCAACTGTCACATCCATCTGTTTCCGTGCCCTCACGCACTGGCGCGAACCCGCCACGGAGACCTCATGAAATCCCTCCTCAAACTCCATACCCTCACCCTCCTCGGCCTCGCCCTGGCCGCCAACGCTGGCCTGCAGATTCTGCTCGCCGCAGGCGAGTTAAAGACCTGGGCCGAGATCGACTGGATGGACGTGGTCGGCGAAGGCGGCTGCGCCGTACTCACACTCGCCTGGCTGATGATGCTGTTGCACAGTCGCCCGGCCGGTCGGGTTACGAGGCTGTTGGCACTTGGCTTGGCATGCATCTGCTTTTCGTGGTGGATGGACGTCCTCGACGAGTTCATTCAGCTGCCCGCCACCGCCACCTGGGACAACTGGCTGGAGACAGCCCCGATGCCTGTCGGGCTGATACTGCTGACCTTCGGTATCTACCACCTCAATCAGGAGCAGCGCGCCATCAACGTGCAGATGAACAAGCGCGAGCGCCTGTTTCGCGAACATCGCCTGTTCGACAACCTGACTCCGCTCGGCACCGCGGAATACCTGCGCCGCCAGCTCGATATGGCCCTGCGCCAGGCCAGCGACGAACAACGCCCGCTGTCGCTTATGGCGGTCGACCTCGATGAGTTCAGCCGGGTCAACCAGCGCTATGGCCAGGACGAAGGCGATTTGGTGCTACAGGCAGTGGCACAGTTGCTGGTGCTCAACCTGCGCCATCAGGACCTGCTCTGCCGCCTAGCCGGTGATCGCTTCGTCGTGCTGCTGCCCGATACCGCCGAGCAGCAGGCGCGGCAGCTCGCCGAGGAGTTGCAGACAGCCGTCGCCAGCCTCGCGCACAAGACGCGCCAGCACGGCGAGCGCCTGCATCTGCGCGCCAGCACCGCGGTGGTGATGGCCTTCGACGACGATGCCGAGCAACTACTGAAACGCCTCAACCTCGGCTTGGCCAAGGCCAAGCAATCCCTGCCCCGCTGCGCCTGAGGCGATCATGGAAAGCCCGTCACATTGGTACGAATGGGACACTCGCTTCATCGCCGCACACCACCAGCCGGCAGTATTGCTGGACCTGGCGCTCTCGCGCGGCATTGACAGCCATGCACTGCTGCGCGGCAGTGGGCTGTTCTACGAGGACATCGCCAGCGGCCGCGCCCGCGTCAGCCCGGAGCAGTTGCTGACGCTCATCGGCAACACCGAACGCTTGTTGGGCGCTGCAGACAGCAGCTTTCTGTTTGGCCAGCGCCTGCTGCCCGGGCACTACGGCGATGTCAGCCTGGCACTGGCCAATGCCGGCAACCTCGAACAGGCGCTGGAGCGTCTTAGCCAGTTCCGCGCCCTGCTCTGCCCCCTGCTGGCACCCCGCATGCTGCTGGACGAGCACCAGCTGCACATCTATTGGCTGGACGGCAGCGCCGGTCGGCACCAACGGTTTCTAATCGAGGCGCATGTGACCGCTATCGTCGCACTGTGCAAGCGCGGCAGCGGCCTGCGCCTGCCGTGGCGCTTCCAGTTCGCCTACCCGCAGCCGCGCCACGTCGAGCAGTACTGGGTGCATCTGGGCGATGCATTGCAGTTCGACCGTCACCTGACCCTACTCAGCCTGCCCCGCGAGTACCTGCATCAGCCCTGGCCGGATGCCTCGGCCACGGTAGGCCAGGTCGCGCAGCAGGCCAGCCAGCAGCAGATCGAAGCGCTGGAAGGCCCCTGCGCCTTTCTCGATGCGTTTTATCAGTACCTGCATGACAACATCCGCGAGCCGCTGAACCTGGAGCGCGTCGCCCTGGCGTTCGCCATGAGTCCGGCGACGCTCAAGCGCAAGCTGGCCAAGCACGGCACGCACTTCCAGGAACAGCTCGATCTGGTGCGCACGCACGTCGCGCTCTACCTCTATCAGGCTCGAGGCCTCGGCAATGAGGCCGTGGCGCGGCACCTCGGCTTCAACGACACCACCAACTTCCGCCGCGCCTTCAAACGCTGGACCGGCGTGGTGCCCAGTGGGCTGCAGCCGCTGTTCGACGCCCCCTGACGGCGTGCTAAGGTGCCGTCCGCATTACCTTCGAGGCGAGCGGGCATGGATATCAAGCAGCTGAAGTTTCTCGTGGCGCTGGATGAAACACGTCATTTTGGTCAGGCGGCGGCGCGCTGCCATGTCACCCAGCCGACGCTGTCGATGCGCCTGCGCAGCCTGGAAGACGAACTCGGCCTGCAACTGGTGATCCGCAGCCAGCGCTTCGAAGGCTTCACCGCCGAAGGCGAACGCATCCTGGCCTGGGCGCGCAGCCTGCTCGCCGCACAGGACGGCCTGCTGGCCGAAGCCGCCTCCTGCCGTGGCCAGCTGGTCGGCACCTTGCGCCTGGGCGTGGTGCCGCTGGCCGGTTTCGACCCGATGCAATTGGTGCAGGCCTTCGGCGAGCGCCATCCGAACCTGCGCTTCGAGTTGTTCGCGTTGAGCAGCGATCAGATTCTCGAACGGCTCAATCGCAATCTGCTGGACCTGGGCCTGTCCTACCTGGAACGGCTGGATGACGCGCACTTCACCAGCCTCCCGCTCGGCGAAACCCGCATGGGGCTGTTGCATGACGAGCGCCATTTTCGCTTCGACGCGCCATCGCTGCGCTGGGAAGCCCTCGCCGATCTTCCGCTCGGTCTTTTGACCGGCGGCATGCACTTTCGCCAGTCCATCGACCATGCGATGCGTAGCCGTGGCCTGAGTCTGGCACCGCGGCTGCAGACCGATGCCGTGCACCATCTGCTGCAGGCCGTAGGGGCCGGATTGTGTTGCGCAATCATGCCGCTGGATAGCGGCCTCGAAGCACTGGACAGCCGACTGACCCTGACGCCCATCGACAACGCCAGTACCCTCGCGCCGCTGGGGCTGATCCTGCGTCGCGGCTCACTGCGATCCGCGCTGGGCGAAGCCTGTTTCAACGAAGCGCGCGAGCTGTTGCAGCGGCAAAGACCTGCCATCTCCTGACGGGCGATCGACACGCTCGATCACCCTATCGAACATAGCGATTGGACGATCCCTCCCTGCGCTCCTAGGCTCCCTGCGTCGACCTGTCGCAGGCCATCGCCATGCAATACGCCACCCTCAACGCCCCAAGCGCCAATGCTCCGGATCTCGGCGCGGCCCCCTTGGCTGACGAATGCGCCCTGGCCATCAGCTACAACGGCCTCAATCAGGCCGTGATGATGGTGACGCCGCTGGATCTGGAAGACTTCGTTATCGGCTTCAGTCTGAGCGCCGGCTTGATCGAGCGCATCGATGATCTACGCGACCTGCGTTTGCGGGGCGATGGCAGCGCGCAGCATGCCGAAGTGCAGGTGAGCCCGCGGGCGTTCTGGCACATCAAGCAGCAACGGCGGCAGTTGGCCGGCCACAGCGGTTGTGGCCTGTGCGGTGTGCAGGCGCTGGAGCAGGCATTGCCGCAGCTCGCACCACTTTCGCCAATCGATCTGCCGCCCGAAGGGCATTTCCACGATCTGCGCCAGCGCATCGCCAGCGCCCAGCTGCTGGCCCGCGATAGCGGCGCACTGCACGCGGCACTGTATATCGACGGCAACGGAGAGATCGCCCTGTGCCGCGAGGACATCGGCCGGCACAACGCCCTGGACAAGCTGATCGGTGCGCTGATGCTGCAGCGCCGTACGCCAAGCGAAGGCTTCGTCGTGGTCACCAGCCGCTGCAGCCTGGAGCTGATCCACAAGGCCGTGCGCGCCGGTATCGGCACCCTGGTCAGTCTGTCCGCGCCGACCCACCTGACCGTCGAGTGGGCGCGTCGGCATCACCTCAATCTCATTCACCTGCCCCACCACAGCGCGCCGCGGGTCTACAGCCCGGCGCCCGCGCTGCCCGAACAGAACGGATGCCACCCATGAGCCGCACGTCCCGCTTCCATCCCGCCACCCGTTTCCAGCCCTACGCCGGCCCGGCAGGCGGCTGGGGCGCGCTGCGCAGCGTGGCCAGCGCCTGGCTCGGCAGTGGCAACGCGCTGAAGAACATCCGCGCCATGCTGCGCACCAACCAGAACGGCGGCTTCGATTGCCCCGGCTGTGCCTGGGGTGACTCGCCGGAAGCCGGTGCGGTGAAGTTCTGCGAGAACGGCGCCAAGGCGGTGAACTGGGAAGCCACGCGCCGCCGCGTGGACGCCGCGTTCTTCGCCCGCCACAGCGTCAGCCAGTTACGCGAGCAGAGCGATTACTGGCTCGAATACCAGGGCCGCCTGAGCGAACCGGTCCGTTACGAGGTCGCCAGCGACCGCTACCTGCCGATCAGCTGGGACGATGCCTTTGCGCTGATCGCCCATCACCTGAACGGCCTGGACAGTCCGCACCAGGCAGCCTTCTACACGTCCGGTCGGGCCAGCAACGAAGCGGCCTATCTCTACCAGCTGTTCGGTCGCAGCTTCGGCACCAACAATTTTCCCGACTGCTCGAACATGTGCCACGAGGCCAGCGGTGTCGCCCTGACCGAATCCATCGGCGTCGGCAAGGGCACGGTGACGCTGGAGGATTTCGATCACGCCGATGCGATCTTCGTCCTCGGCCAGAACCCCGGCACCAACCATCCGCGCATGCTCGAACCATTGCGTCAGGCTGTGGAACGCGGCGCTCAGGTGGTCTGCTTCAATCCATTGCGCGAGCGCGGGCTGGAACGCTTCCAGCACCCGCAGAAGCCCATCGAGATGCTCGCCAACCAGGACGCGCCGACTCACAGTGCCTACTTGCGGCCCAATCTCGGTGGCGATCTCGCGGTGCTGCGCGGCATCGCCAAGTACCTGCTGCAATGGGAGCAGGAAGCCCAGGCCAGCGGTGCGCCGGCGGTGTTCGATCACGCGTTTCTGGCTGAGCACAGCCACGGGCTGGACGCCTATCTGGCCGAGGTCGAAGCCACGCCCTGGGCGCTGATCGAGCAGCAGTCGGGGCTCGACCGCGAAACCATTCGCCACGCAGCCGCAATCTACCGCAACGCCGAAAAGGCCATCGTCTGCTGGGCGATGGGCATCACCCAGCACCGTCACTCGGTGGCGACCATCCAGGAAATCGCCAACCTGCTGCTGTTGCGCGGCAACCTCGGCAAGCCCGGCGCTGGCGCCTGCCCGGTGCGCGGCCACAGCAACGTACAGGGCGACCGCACCATGGGCATCAACGAGCGGCCGCCGCTCGCGCTGCTCAATGCACTGCAGCGCCAGTTCGACCTGCCGATGCCGCGCCAGCCCGGCTACAACACCGTGGAATGCATCCAGGCCATGCTCGCCGGGCAGGTCAAGGTGTTCATCGGTCTGGGCGGCAACTTCGCCCAGGCCACGCCGGACACCCCGCGCACCCAGCAGGCGCTGCGCAACTGTGCGCTGACCGTACAGATCAGCACCAAGCTCAACCGCAGCCACCTGACCATGGGCCGCGACGCGCTGATCCTGCCGTGCCTCGGCCGCACCGACATCGACCGCCAGGCCTGCGGCCCGCAGGCGGTCACCGTGGAAGACTCGTTCAGCATGATCCACGCCTCCCGGGGCCAGCTCGAGCCCGCGTCCGCCGAGATGCGCTCGGAGCCGGCCATCGTCGCTGGCATCGCCGCCGCCACGCTTGGCAAACACCCGGTGGACTGGCTCTGGCTGGTGGAGGACTACGCCCGTATCCGTGAGCTGATCGCGGCCACCATTCCCGGTTTCACCGGCTTCGACCACCGCCTGCATCGCCCTGGAGGCTTCTACCTGGGCAATGCCGCTGCCCGGCGCGAATGGAACACCGCCAGCGGTCGCGCCGAGTTCAAGGCGCTACCGTTGCCCGCCGATCTGCTGCCCGAGCAAGCCCGCCATGACGGCGTGGAGGCCGACCTGATCCTGCAAACGCTGCGCTCCCACGATCAGTACAACACCACGCTCTATGGCCTGGATGATCGCTATCGTGGGGTGAAGGGCATGCGCGATGTGGTGTTCGTCAATCCCGCCGACATCCAGCGCCTGGGCCTGCAAGCCGGCCAGCAGGTCGATCTGATATCGCTGTGGGACGACGGCATCGAACGCCGCGTGCGCGGTTTTACCCTGCTCGCCTACGACACCCCGCTCGGCCAGGCCGCCGCCTACTACCCGGAAACCAATCCGCTTGTACCGCTGGAAAGCTTCGGCGACCGCAGCCACACGCCAACTTCGAAATTCATCGCGATTCGCGTGCTGCCGAACACCCAGAAAACAGAGCAGCAGCTGATCGCCAGCGGGCAATAACGCTTATTCGAAGCGGCTTGAGTCGTCGCGATCGTGCTGATAGCGCCGGTGAAGCGGAAACGGCGGCAGCCAGGCTTCGCGGCGCACGGTCCAGCATTCGTAGGTCGGCGTCAGTTGGTCGGGTGCATCCAGGGCGCCGAGATGCACCTCGATTTCATCAGCGAGGCGGGAAAAAACCGAAGAGCCACAGCGCGGGCAGAAATGCCGTCCGGCATATTCGGCCGTCTCTCCTTCGACGGTCACCGCATCCTGCGGAAACACCGCAGCTGCGTAGAACAAAGCACCATGATGCTTGCGGCAGTCCAGGCAGTGGCAGATCCCGACCCGATAGGGCTGCCCCGCCGTCACGATTCGCAGGTTGCCGCACAGGCAGCCTCCAGTTAATGAATTCACATTCGGCGTCCTCTAATTCAACGAAGGAAGCAGCGAGCCCAGGCTATCGATCACTGAACCGCAGGCTCGACCGCCCGAGAAGCGTAGTCGCCTCTCGGCTACCGCACTAAAGGAGCGCGTAGCCCCAGGCCTCAGCTTCGCTTGCGCCCCTGGCCGGCGAAGCGCTGGATGTCATGGGTCGGGCCCGAAACGATCAGCAGATCACCCGGCAGCACCTGGGTGCTGGGCGTCGCATGCTGAAAATCCTCATTGGCGCGCTTGAGGCCGACAACGGTCACGCCGAACTTCTCGCGCACCCCGGCCGCGGCGAGCGTCGCGTTATGAACGCGTTCCGGCGCATGGATCTTGGCGATGGCGAAGCCGTCGTCGAACTCGATGAAATCCACCATCCGCCCGGAGATCAGATGGGCGACCCGCTCGCCCATGTCCGCTTCGGGATAGACCACATGATGCGCGCCGATCCGCGTGGCGATCTGTCCGTGTTCAGCAGTCAGCGCCTTGACCCAGATGTCTTTAATGCCCAATTCGGTCAACGCCATGATGGTCATCAGGCTCGCCGCCATGTCGGTGCCGATGCCGACGATGGCGTGAGGAAAATCAGCTACCCCGAGCTGGCGCAGCGCCATGACATTGGTGGAATCGGCCTGCACCGCATGGGTCAGCAGATCGGCCCAGGCATGCACCGGCTCCGCCGCCTGATCGATGCCCATCACGTCATGGCCCAGACGCGTCAATGAGCGCGCCACCGAGCTGCCAAACCGCCCCAGCCCGATGACCACTACACTGTCGCCTTTTGAGAACGAAAATTGCTCTGAAAACAACAATTTAGCCAACAATTGGGTGTTCCTCCGGATAGCGGTATGGCATGCGGTGCTCGCCCAGTGCGAGTGAAGCGGCCAGCGTGATGGTGCCGACCCGGCCGACATACATGAGCAGCGTCAGCATGAGCTGACTGGTTTCCGGCAGGTCAGCGGTAATGCCGGTGGACAGGCCGACGGTGCCGAAAGCGGAGATGACTTCGAAGATGACCTGATCGGTGGGGATATCGGTATCGCGCAGAATGACCAGCGTACCCAGCACCACCAGAGCGCTGCCCAATACCAGCACAGTGATGGCCTGGCGCTGCACGGAACTGCCGACCCGCCGACCGAAAGCCTCGACGTCGGGCCGGCCGCGAATCTCGGCGATCACCATCAGCGCCAGGATGGCCACGGTCCCGACCTTGACCCCGCCCGCGGTCCCGGCACTGCCACCGCCGATGAACATCAGGAAATAGTGCAGCGCCCAGCTCTCGTGGGTCAGCGCGCCGATGTCGATGGCATTGAAGCCGGCTGTACGCGCCGAGACGGAAACGAATGCCGCCGAAAGCATCTTGTCCGCCCAGGCCATCGGGCCGAGCGTGCCCGGGTTGGACCACTCGAACAGCAACACGGCCAGGAAGCCGCCCCCGAGCAGTACCGCGGTCCCCGACAGAGTGAGCTTGGTGTGCAGCGACCAATGCCGCGGATCGGCCCACTTGCTGCGCAGATCGTAGAGCACCGGGAAGCCGATCCCGCCGATCACGATGGCGCTCATGACCGGTGTCAGAATCAGCGCATCGGTGGCATAGCGGACCAGACCGTCGCCGTGAATGGAGAACCCGGCATTGTTGAATGCCGAGACCGCGTGGAACAGCCCGCTCCAGGCTGCATCGCGCCAGGCGAGGCCGTGTGTCAGATGCAAGCGCAGGGTGAGCAGCAGCATCACCGCCAGCTCCATCACCAGCGTCACCACCAGCACCAGTTTCGCCACGCTGGTGATGTCACCCAGACCCAGCACGTGGGATTCGGCCTGGGCGATCAACTTGGTTCGCAGGTGAAATGAGCGGTTGACCAGCAACCCGAGCAGCGTGGCCAGGGTCATCATGCCGAAACCACCGAGCTGGAACAGCAGCATGATCACCACCTGGCCGAAGGTCGACCAATAGGTGCCGGTGTCGACTACCACCAGCCCAGTGACGCTGACCGCTGAAACGGCGGTGAAGAAAGCGGTGATCCACGGCGCCGATTCGCCCTGAGCTTGGGCAGCGGGTAATGACAGCAACGCTGTGCCGCAAAGAATGGCGATGAGAAAAACGAGCGCAACGACCCTGCCGGGGTGCAGCAGTGATTTCATTCGACCCACACTGACGGATCCGAAGAGTGAGAACCGCCGGAATCGGCGGCCCTGAAAGCAGAGCGAGAGGCTAGGCGCATTGCATCGATTCTTCAACAGGATGACCGAAATAGAGCGCCCGAAGGCTGACCCTAGGCTTTCATCATCTCGAGCACCCGGGCGGCGAGTACATCTATTGCAAATGGCTTGGTCAGCACTTGCATACCAGCCCCGAGCGAGCTGTTGCCCAGCGCGGCACTCTCGGCATAGCCGGTGATGAAGAGTGTCTTTAGACCGGGGCGCACCTGGCGACCGGCATCGGCCATCTGCCTTCCATTCATCCCACCGGGCAGTCCGACATCGGTGATCAGCAGGTCGATGCTTACATCAGACTGCAGCAGCTTCAGTCCAGCGACACTGTCCGAGGCTTCGATCAGGGTGTAACCGAGGTCGCCAAGCACATCCATCAGCAACAGGCGCACGGTCGGCTCGTCGTCGACGATCAGAATCGTGCCGCAAGCGCCGGCAAGCGTGGTTGACGATTTTGCCTGGGCGATCGCACCACTCCCGGCATTGCCGTGGTAGCGCGGCAGATAGATGCACATCGATGTTCCGCGGCCAACTTCGGAATTGATCCGTACCTGCCCGCCGGATTGCTTGGCGAATCCGTAGATCATCGAAAGACCAAGACCAGTGCCTTCGCCAATCGGCTTCGTGGTGAAGAACGGATCGAACGCCTTGGCGATCACGCTCGGCGTCATGCCGGTGCCGGTATCGGTTACCGACAGCGACAGATATTCACCGGCGGGCAGATCATAGGCATGAGCCTCGTCTGGGTCAAGCGTACGGTTGGCCGTTTCAATGGTGATCCGCCCGCCGTCGGGCATCGCATCACGAGAATTGATGCAGAGATTGAGAATCGCGTTTTCCAACTGGCTGGCATCGACCGAGGCCGGCCAGAGATCCGGCGCACTGACGGTTTCGAGCAGGATGCTCGGCCCCACTGTGCGCTGGATCAGCTCGCTCATGCCTTCGGTCAGCATGTTGACATCGACCGGCCGTGGGTCGAGGGTCTGCCGGCGAGAGAACGCGAGCAATCGATGAGTTAGCGCCGCGGCACGCTTGGCAGCGCCCTGAGCGGCCAGCATGTATTTGTCGATGTCGTCCAGACGGCCCTGGGAAATCCTCATGCTCATCAATTCCAAGGCGCCGCTTATACCGGCCAGCAGGTTATTGAAGTCATGGGCGAGACCGCCGGTCAGCTGGCCGACTGCTTCCATCTTCTGCGACTGGCGTAGCTTCTCCTCGGCCTGAATCAGTTCGGCGGTCCGCTCGGCAACACGCTGCTCCAGGGTGTCATTGAGCGCGCGAAGCGCAGCAGTAGCACGATCCCGCTCGGCCTCTATGGAGCGCCTATCCTCCACATCGATCAGCACACCCGGAAAGCTCAAGGGGGTGCCATCGTCGGCGTGGTCGACGCGCCCATTGGCCTCGATCCAATAGAACCTGCCATCGGTACGTCGTACCCGGTACTGGTGGGCATAGGCGCCACCGCGCCCGATGACTTCGCTGATCGCCGCGATCAGCCCTTCTTTGTCCTCAGGGTGCACGGTTGCGATGATCTGCTCGAGACTGAGCCCTTCCCGTCCGAGCGCTGGGTCAAGGCCGAAGGCGTTCGCAAACCCTTCATCCACGGTGAAGCGGTCGGTAGGCAGGTGCCAATTCCATGTGCCGATGATTGCGCCTGCCTCAAGAGCCAACTGAACACGCTGCACATTTTCGCGCGCAAGGCCTTCGCTGATGCGCAGGCGCTCCTCGGCATTCCGTCTTGCGGTGACGTCGTTGAAGAGAATAGCGATTCGCCGCTCGGCAGGTTCGCCGACACGAACGGCCCGAACATCGAACCAGCGTTCGAACGCCTCGGCATAATTCTCGAAGTTGGTAGGCTCACCGGTCTTGGCGACGTGGCCGTAAATTTCGAACCAGAATTGCTCGAGATCCGGCGCGAACTCGGTGACCCATTTGCCGCGCAGGTCTACGCCGGCCTGGCGCTCAAACGCAGGATTGGCCTCGAGGAAGCAGTAATCCACGGGATTGTCGTCGGCGTCGAACTTGACCTGAACGATGGCGAATGCCGCCTCGATGGTCTCCAGAATGGTGCTGAAGCGTTCCTCACTCTGGCGCAAGGCCGCCTCGGCAGCGCGCATGCGCGTCAGGTCGAGCATCGCGCCAATCATCCGCACGGCCTGGCCGTGAACGTCACGAATCACATGACCGCGGTCGAGGATATCTGCATAGGAGCCATCCAGACGGCGAAAGCGATACTCGCCGGTCCAGGTCACCTCGCTGCCATCGATGACCGCGTGGATCGACCGGTGAATACGTGCACGGTCATCCGGATGGATATGCGCCAGCCACCAGTCACCGGAGCTGTCGACGTTTGCCAGCGGATGGCCGTACGCATGTTCCAGCGCATCGTTCCACAGCACGTGATTGCTGATCAGATCCCAGTCCCAGACCGCATCGTTGGTCGCCTTCGCGGCCAGCCGATAACGCACCTGGGTGTCTTCCATGGCGAGGCCCGCAAGGTGCTCGCTGGTGCGGTCACGCAGGATTTTCATGAAGCCGAGGTGTGCACCGTTTTCGTCATGGATCGGCGAGAGTTCGCCCGCTGCCCAGAACTGCTGACCGTCCTTGCGCAAGTGCCATCGCTCGTCCAGAGCGCGGCCCTCGCGTAGCGCGCTCTGCATCTCTTCGCCGAGCCAGTCACAGGCACGATCGGCCGGCGTGAAGAAGCGCTCCGCGCTCTGCCCACGCATCTCGTCTGCGGTCCAGCCCATCACCTGCTCGGCGCCGGCATTCCAGTCTGTGATGATGCCTGCGGTGTCGGTCAGGATGATGGCGAAGTCGATCGCGCTCTCGAATATCGCGCGCTGTCGTGCCTCGCTGCCAGCCAGTGCCAGAAGGCTGGCATGCAGCGTTTCGGGGAGATGTTTGGAGGCACCCAACTGTGCAGGTGTCGGGCGCTGACGATGCTGCTCGCGGGCGGGCTGACTATCACGGTGAACTTGAGATAGGGCCGGATCCGGATCGATTCCAGCCCGGTCCAGAACCGTGCGCAGGCGCGCCACCTCAGCCACCAGCTCCTCTCGGGTCAGATTTTCCAGAGCTATTCCCACTATGCATCGTGATGAATGGGCGGGCGGTAATCCCGCAGCGTGCTGCAGGTCATAAAAGCAGAAACCGCCAGGCTTTGCACTTGCAGCTGCCCAGGCGGTTGCACGAAATCAAGCGGCCTGGCTCGCCGAACTGTGGCGCCCCAGGTGCATCATTTCCGCCAGGACCCTGCTCTGCCCAGATGGGCACCGCACGCGCGGCGGTCGCCGTCGAGCACTGAATCGATTTGATACAAAGCGGTCCAAAATGCGGGCTCTATTACGGATTGCCTTGCAGCTATGCTCGCGCACCCGCCAGACGCGGGATCGTCGTCACTCACGCTAGAGATCCATATGGAATCGCTTATCCAGCTCTTCTCCGAACCCACCACCTGGGTTGCCCTGGCAACCTTGATCGCCATGGAGGTGGTTCTCGGCATCGACAACCTGATCTTCATTTCGATTCTGACGAACAAGCTTCCGGAACATCAGCGTGAGCGCGCGAGGCGCATCGGCATCAGCCTGGCGCTGGTCCTGAGACTAGGCCTGCTCGGCACGGTGGCCTGGATCGTTCAGCTCACCGAGCCGGTCATCGAACTGTTCGGCAATGCGTTTTCCTGGAAGGACATGATTCTGATCGCCGGCGGCCTGTTCCTGCTCTGGAAGGCCACCAAGGAGATTCACCACAGTGTCGACCCGACACCCGGCGGCGACATGTTCGAAGGCAAGCAGCTCGACAATGCCGTCACGATGGGCTTCAGCGCCGCGATTGCGCAGATATTGCTGCTCGACCTGGTGTTCTCGGTGGACAGCATCATCACTGCGGTGGGTATGACCGATCATGTTGCGATCATGGTCATTGCCGTGGTCGTCGCGGTAACCGTGATGCTCCTGGCGGCGAACCCGTTGGCCAAATTCATCAACGAGAACCCGACCGTCGTGATGCTCGCGCTCGGCTTCCTGTTGATGATCGGCATGACCCTCATCGCCGAGGGCTTCGGTGCCCACGTACCAAAGGGCTACGTGTATGCCGCCATGGCATTCTCCGCCGGAGTCGAGATGCTGAACATGATGGCCCGGCGCGCACGGCAGAAGCAGCTCGGTCTCGCTCAACAGCAATCGAAATAAACTGACGGTGGGCCTGCATCAGCGAACAGGAGTCACGCTGGAGCAGGCCCGCCGCGCCGAAGCTCTCATAGCCATGCTGGCATAGAGATCGGCTCGGTCTCGCACCGCCCCACACCGCGGTTTAGCCGCTTGCGGATGGCATCGACTACAGTTGCCGAGCTCGCCGCCCCTCATCGCCAGCATTGTCAGCCCGACAAAAACCGCCTGAACTTTCGCCAGGGAAGACGGTCAGTCAGCTGATGCGCCCGCGGAGCATCTTCATTTTCGTGCCGTTTGCACGTCGGGCTCCGACCTGTGGCTGCCACCGCGTCCGGCCACTAAAAGCGGTGCTTTTCTCTGCGGCTGGCCCAGAGTCTCGCGTGCCAGATGCAGCCGACCTCACCACCCTCACGCTTGGGTCCTATTCTTCCAATAACGCGAATTTTTCATGTCCATATCTCTTCATCTTTTTGCCTTGCTCTCCCGGTTCAGCTTTTCCCAGCCGCGCCAGGTCATCGGCGCCAGTCTGTTCGGCGCCCTGCTCATTGCAGGGCCTGTGGATGCCCAGGAATCGTCCGATAACGCGCGCTGGGTCAGCGACAGCCTGAACACCTACGTACGTAGCGGCCCCACCGACGGCTATCGCATCGTCGGCACGCTCACCTCGGGGCAGAAGGTCGAGCTGATCAGCACCCAGGGCGACTACAGTCAGGTCCGCTCGGAGTCCGGCAGCAACGTCTGGATACCCAGCAAGGAACTGCAGGACGTTCCCGGCCAGGCCGAGCGCCTGCCGCAGCTTGAACAGCAAGTCGCCGAACTGAGCGAGGAGCTCAAGACCATCGACGATAGTTGGAAGGTGCGCGTGCAAGGCATGCAGGAAACCCTGGACTCGCGCAAAGCTCTGATCGACGAACTCGACGCCCGCCGCATCGCCCTCGAGGCGGAGCTGACCGAAGCACAGTCGGAACTGCGTACGACCCAGGCGCGGCTCGGCGACGAGAACAAACAGGTGCTCATGCAGTACATGGTCTATGGCGGCAGCATCGCCGGTGCTGGGCTGCTGGTGGGCCTGATCCTGCCAATGCTCACCCGCGGCCGTAAGCGTAACGATCGCTGGTTCTGACCATAAGCGGGCCGGCCGAAAGGCGCACGATCGCCGGCGCGCTCAGGTGCTGATGGACATTCGCGGCTGATTGGTACCCGGTGGCCAGTAGCTGTGTCTCCGTTCTCGCAAGGCGGGTCCGTCAAGCAGAGCGCAGATATGAATCACGCCCCATTCCGGCGCTCCATGCGCCGGACTTTATAAGCATGCCGAGGCGCCCCACCGCCTCCGCTTCAAGGCTCGTGTTTGAGCCGCTCCGTTCGTCAAACCGCCATCGCTTAAGCCGTGCGGGCGAACTATGCTTGCCGTAGAGCACTGCTAGGAAGCCAGGCACACATGGGCGCAGTATGGCGGTCCGACAAGACATCCCAGGATGGGCGTAATCAGCGCGCCCCAACTCCGAAATCACCCCGCAAATCAGCTAAAGGCCGCCGCAAGGCAGCCCGCCGCTTGGCACTGCTCGTCGGTGTTTCGCTGCTTGCCGGTGGGGGTTACCTCGGCTGGCAGGAGCTGGACAGCGCCCGGTGGCAATCGCACTGGTTAAGCCGCTATGCGGCCGATCTGGATTACGCGGTCAAACCCGGGCCGAGCCCACGCATTCAGTTCCCCGAGGACGGTCCGTTCGACCGCCGCCTGGGCTACATCGATCTGCCGCGCTTCATTCAACAGCTGTCACAGCGCAATTTCAGAATCGAGGAGCAGGCACGCTTCTCGCGGGCACTGCTGGATTACACCAACCACGGCTTCTTTTCGCCCTACCCCGAGGACTCCCAGGCCGGGTTGACCATCATCGACTGCCGCGGCGTGCCGATCTACACCAACAGCTATCCACGCCAGTATTACGAGCGCTTCGAGGACATCCCACCGCTGGTAGTGATGAGCCTGTTGTTCATCGAGGACCGTGGCCTGCTGGACGCCAGCCGCCCCCACGCCAACCCGGCGGTGGACTGGCCGCGCTTCACCAAGGCGGCGATCAGCCAGCTGGAGAAGCGCCTCGGCCTCAGCGGCCAGGCCGCCGGCGGCAGCACCCTGGCCACCCAGGTCGAGAAGTATCGGCATTCGCCCGAAGGCCGCACCGGCGATCCGCAGGAAAAGATCCGGCAGATGATCTCCGCCAGCGTGCGTACCTATCGCGAGGGCCCGCAGACCCTGGCCACCCGTCAGCGCATCGTGCGCGACTACCTCAACAGCGTGCCGCTCTCGGCGGCGCCCGGGCACGGTGAAGTGCATGGCATCGCCGATGGCTTGCGACTGTGGTTCGGCGCCGACTTCCGTGAAGTCAATCGCCTGCTCGATCCACGCAGCGCCGACGAGGTCGATGCGCAGGCGCGCGGTCTGGCGCTGCGTCAGGTGCTGTCGCTGCTGATCGCACAGCGGCGCCCGTCGTACTACCTGGGTGCCGGTCGCGAGGAAATGGCAACGCTGACCGACAGTCACATCCGCCTGCTGGCCAACGGCGGCATCATCGATGCCGGCCTGCGCGACGCCGCGCTGGGCCAACGCGTCCTCGGACAAAGCCCGAGTCGCGACTCGGCGATCCGGCAGGTGGAAGCCACCAAGGGCATCACCGTCGCGCGCATGCGTCTGGCCGGGCTGCTCGGCTTGCCGCTGTACGACCTGGATCGCCTGGACCTCACCGCCAGCACGCCGCTGCAGGGTGATCTGCAGGCACAGATCAGTGAGTACCTGGTGCGCCTGGCCGATCCCGCTTTCGCCGAATCGGTCGGGCTGTTCGGCGATCGCATGCTGTCCCCGGAGAAAACCGCCGCGGTGCGTTACAGCTTCACGCTGTTCGAGCGCGGCGAGGAAGGCTTCCAAGTGCGGGTGCAAACCGACAACACCAACCAGCCGTTCGACATCAACGAGGGCAGCAAGCTGGAGCTGGGTTCAACCGCCAAGCTGCGCGTGCTGACCACCTATCTTGAGGTTATCGCCGAGCTGCACCAGCGCTACTCGGATCTCACCCCAAGCGAGCTACGCAAGATCGACACCAAGGCCAATCTAAGCCGCTGGGCCATCGATTACCTGGCCACGCACAGCGACCGCAGCCTGGAGCGCATGCTCGACGCCGCGCTGGATCGGCGCTACTCGGCCAGCCCCGCCGAACGCTTCTTCACCGGCGCCGGCATGCACCGCTTCGGCAACTTCCGCCGTGAAGACGACGGACGCATCCCCACCGTACGCGAATCGCTGCGCGAATCGATCAATCTGCCCTTCGTACGGCTGATGCGTGATCTGGTGAGTTACAGCACCTACGAAACCATCAATAGTGCCGAACTGCTGGGTGACGACAAGGACCCGCGCCGCCAGCAATACCTGACCCGCTTCGCCGATCGCGAGGGCTCGGTGTTCCTGCAACGTTTCTGGAAGAAGTACCGCAACAAGAGCGCCGAGCAGCGCATCGAGACCTTCCTGCAGGGCATGCGGCCGACACCCGTGCGCCTGGCGGCCGTGCATCGCTACCTGATGCCGGATGCCGAGCGGCCGGTATTCGACAGTTTTCTCAAGCAGCATCTGCCGGACTCCGATCTCAACGACAAGAAGCTGGATGCGCTCTACACCCGCTATGGCCCGGGCGCCTACAGCCTGCCCGATCAGGCCTACATCGCCCGCACGCACCCGCTGGACCTCTGGCTGCTGGGCTACCTGATCGCCCACCCGCAGGCGACGCTCTCCGAAGTGGTTGCCGACAGCCGCGCGCAGCGCCAGGAAGTCTACGGCTGGCTGTTCCGCAGCCGGCACAAGAGCGCGCGCGACAGCCGGATTCGCATCATGCTGGAGGTCGAGGCCTTCACCGACATTCATCGCCGCTGGCAGCGGCTGGGCTATCCGTTCGACAACCTGGTGCCGTCACTGGCGACCGCGCTGGGCAGCTCGGGTGATCGGCCGGCTGCGCTGGCCGATCTGATGGGCATCATCCTCAACGATGGTGTCCGCCTGCCCAGCGTGCGCATCGACAACCTGCACTTCGCCCAGGGCACGCCCTATGAAACCCGCATGGGCCTTGCCACCGGGACCGGCAAGCGGGTGATGCCGGTCGAAGTGGCCCGCGCGCTACAGGATGCACTGGCCAATGTGGTCGAAGGCGGTACCGCACGGCGCCTGCAAGGCAGTTTCGTGCAGCAGGACGGAAGCGCTTTGCGAATGGGCGGCAAGACCGGCACCGGTGACAACCGCATCCAGAGCGTCGGCGCTGGCGGCCGGCTGATCAGCTCGCTGGCGCTGAACCGCACCGCCACCTTCGTCTTCTATCTCGGGCCCAACCACTTCGGCACGCTGACAGCCTATGTGCCTGGGCGCGCCGCCGACAGCTTCCGCTTTACCTCGGCGCTGCCCGTGCAAACGCTCAAGGGCATGGCGCCCATCCTGCAACCCTACCTGCAAGGTCATAACACGCTGTGCCGACCGGATGACCTCCCGGCACTGACCAGCGGCATGCTTTCGGCCGAGAACTGATCCCCAAAACGCGCGTGCCGGCGCCCTTTCGCGGCGCCGGTTTCGGCGCGTGCGCCGGCAAAATCTGGACGTAATCCAAATTCGTTTGCGACGCTTCGCCTGATTGCCTGTCGAATATCCCGGTCCTGGAACCAATCTGGAGTGCACACCTGATTGCCGAACTGATCGGCCACAACGGGAAATGTCATGATCGAAGGGGTACTGCTGCTCACCACGGGACTCTTTGTGCTGGTCACACTCCTGCCGCTCTGGCGGCATCGCGCCTGGTGGGTGCGCGTATGGGAGTTTCCACGCCTGCAGCTCGGCGCACTGCTGGTCGCCCTGCTCGTCGCTCAAGGCATGCTGCTCGACTACAGCCAGCCGTGGCATTACCTGATCTCTGCCTTGGCCGGCGCCTGCCTGGTATACCAGCTCGCATGGGTCGTGCCCTACACACGCCCCTGGTGCAACGAGGTGCGCAGGGCGGAGACAGATGCTGCAGGGCCGCGCATCCGGGTGATGTCATCCAATGTGCTGGGGCCGAACCGACAGTCCGATCGGCTGCTGGCGCTGGTTCGCGAGTACCGCCCCGACGTGCTGGTGACCCTCGAATCGGACCAATGGTGGGAAACGCAGCTCGAGCAACTCGCCGAGCAATACCGCACAGCATCCGCTGCCCACTGGACAACCTCTACGGCATGCATGTGTTTTCACGTCTGCCGCTGGAAGAGCCGGAGCTGTGCTTTCTGGTGGAGGACGACGTGCCCTCCATGCATGCCCGGGTGCGTGTCAGCGACGAGCTCGCGGTGCGCATGCACTTTCTGCATCCGGCACCGCCCAGCCCGACCGAGAACGAGGAATCCACCGAGCGCGACGCGGAGCTGCTGGTGGTCGCCAGGAGCATCCAGGACAGCGATGACCCGATCATCGTCAGCGGCGACCTCAACGATGTCGCCTGGTCGCCCACCACGCGCCTGTTCCGCAAGATCAGCGGACTGCTCGACCCACGGGTCGGCCGCGGCATGTACAACACCTTCCATGTCCATCACTGGTTTCTACGCTGGCCGCTTGATCACTTTTTTCACAGCGCGCATTTCCGCTTCATCCGCCTGCTGCGGCTGCCTGATATCGGCTCCGACCATTTCCCGGTGTTCATCGAGTTGCAGTACGACCCCAAGCACACTGAAGAGCAGCATGGCCTTGAAGCCGATCGCGACGACGAGCAGCAGGTCGAGGAAACCATCGACGAGGAGCCCGTCACCCCGAGCGAGGTGCCGCAGCCTGCGGCCGGTCCGCGACGCTGAGCCGCTGGCCCTCAGCCGCGGCGATCGGCCTATGCTGGAACACACCGCGCGCCCAGTTCAGACGAGAGAGCCTGCATGACGCCTGCATCCGAACGCCCCGCCATCACCCCGGAAACCCTGCGCCAGCTCGCCTTCGACCAGTCCATCCGCTGGACCAGCCAGAACGATGACCTGTGGCAGCTGATCGATAACGACCTGTGGCAGCTCACGCGCAATCCCAGCCTGGTGCTCAGCACCGTGCCCGAACAGAAGCTGCAAGCACTGCTGCAACGCGCTGAATGCCATCGTCTGGTGGAGGGCATCGTCGAAGCTCAGCAGGCACGCCTGGAGAGGCCGACCTGGTTCGCCAGCCAAGGCCACGGTGACCGCAGTTACAGCGAACAACTCGCGCGAGTCGCCTATTTCTCCATGGAGTACATGCTCAGCGAGGCGCTGCCGATCTACTCCGGCGGGCTCGGCAATGTCGCCGGCGACCAGCTCAAGGCCGCCAACGACCTCGGCGTGCCGATAACCGCAGTAGGCATGCTCTGGCAGCACGGCTATTTTCGCCAGAGCATCGGCCCGGATAGTCGCCAGCAGGCACTCTACCCGGTCAATGACACCCGGCAGATGCCCATCGAGCCGCTGCTCGACACCAGCGGAACAGCATTGCGTTTCGCGATCCAGCTGCCTGGCGTGCAGATCTGGCTGCGCGGCTGGCAGGCCAGGGTCGGCCGCCACCGCCTGCTATTGCTGGACACCAACGACCCTGCCAACCCGCCCATCGCACGACTGATCACCAGCGAACTCTACGGTGGCGACAACGAAATGCGTCTGCGCCAGGAGTTGGTGCTGGGCATCGGCGGCTGGCGGCTGCTCGAAGCCGCCGGACTGCAGGCCGACGTGCTTCACCTGAACGACGGCCACGCCGCATTCGCCGTGCTGGAGCGCGCCCGCAGCTACATGGCCAGGGAGCGCGTGTCCTTCGACGTGGCACTCCACGCAACCCGCGCGGGCAATCTGTTCACGACCCATACGCCCGTCGAAGCCGGCTTCGACCGCTTCCCGCCGGATCTGCTGAGCAAATACCTGGAGCGCTATGCCGAGTACGAACTGGGCATCCCGCTGCAGGCGCTGCTGGCCATGGGACGCAAGCATGTGCACGACCCACACGAGCCATTCAACATGGCCTACCTGGCAACGCGCGGGGCCGGCGCGGTCAATGCCGTCAGCCAGCTGCATGGCCGCACCAGTCGCTACATCTTCCGCGAGCTTTATCCACGCTGGCCGCTCGAGTCGGTGCCGGTCGGTCATGTCACCAATGGCATCCACCTGCCGACCTGGGTATCGCCAGACGCCGAAGCCCACTGGTATGAGCTGCATGGCGATGAAATCCCCTGGCGCGGCACCGACCAGGCTTCCGTGGACGACCTGCTGGCGCAGGTCGATGACCGCTGGCTGTGGCAGATCCGCCAGCATGCCCGTGGCGAACTGCTCAGCTTCGTACGCAGCCACCTGGCTCGCAGCCTCGCGGTGCACGGTGCCTCGCCTGCGGAGATCGAATTCGCCGGCTCGCGCCTGCATCCGCAACGGCTGACGCTAGGCTTTGCCCGGCGATTCGCCGCCTACAAACGCCCCAATCTGCTGCTGCAGGACCCGGAGCGGCTGGCGCGCCTCCTCACCCATCGCGATTACCCGGTGCAGCTGCTGGTTGCCGGCAAGGCGCACCCCGCCGATCGCGCCGGCCAGGCGCTGCTCAGCGAATGGCAGCAGTTCGCCGCGCGCCCCGATATTGCCGGCCACGTGGTATTTCTCGAGGACTATGACATGCGTATCGCCCGGCACATGGTGCAGGGCGTGGATGTCTGGCTGAATACCCCGCGTCGCCCGTGGGAAGCCAGTGGCACCAGCGGCATGAAGGTCCTGGCCAACGGTGGGCTGAATCTTTCGCAGCTCGACGGCTGGTGGGCCGAAGCCTATGCCGCCGACCTCGGCTGGGCGGTCGGCGACGGCCTGGAACATGAACCCGAACACGATGCCGTGGACGCCGAACAGCTGTATCGGCTACTCGAAGAGCACGTCGTGCCCTGCTTCTACCAGCGCGACCAGCAGGACATCCCCACCGCCTGGGTGAAACGCATGCGCCGCAGCATGAGTGCTCTGGTGGAACGCTTTTCCGCCGACCGGACGGTGCGTGAATACACCGAGCGCTATTACCTGCCGCTGTCAGACCGCTACCGACAGCGCTGCGCGGATGGTTCTGCGTTGGCCACCGAGATGTCGCGCCGAATCACCAGCCTGCGCAGTTACTGGCACGAGCTGGCCTTCGAACAGCTTGAGTGGCGGCGCGAGGGCGATGCCCAGCACATCGAGGCTCGCCTGCACCTCGGCCGAATCGAACCGGAGCAGATAGCCGTACAGCTGTTCGCCGAATCGCAGGGAGCGGAGCCGGCCAACGTCCACACGTTGCAACTCCAGCACCACGAAGGCTCATACGCCACCTACCGGACCGAGCTGAGCACCCAGCGCCCTGAGGCCGACTACACCGCACGGGTCGTCCCCAGCCCCGCGCTGGGCCTGGCGGTGCCGCTGGAGCTGCCGCTCATTCTCTGGCAGCGATGAACAGCCGGAACGCTGCCCGCACGCCGCAGTCATCTATAAACCACCCCCATAGAGGATGCCGCGTCATGATCAAGCAAATGTTCGACAAAACCGCCCCACAGAACGTCCACGGCTGGGAGCGCGCCGCGTCGCTGGCGGGCGGCCTGGTGATGATGGGCAAGGGGCTACGCCGTGGCGGATTGATCGGGATCGCTGAGCTGGCCATGGGCGGTATGGCGCTGGCTCGTGGTATCAGCGGTCGCTGCGAGGCCAAGCGCATGCTCGCGGAGATGGAAAGCAAGCCGGCGCTGCCTAGCCAGCGCTACAGCCATATGCCGATGGATTCCGAAGTGCACAGTTCGGACTTCACCGATACCAGCGTACAAATGCCGGACTCCACCCCCATGGGCAACGAAAGCCGCACCACGCCGCGCGTCTGATCGACCGGGCAGCGCCTCGATGATGCGCTGCTCGCTAACAGCCCCTACAAGCGGCAAAAGTGCAAACCTCACGGCGCTCTAGCGGCGCCGTGGCTGCAATGCGGTCAATCATCGATAACTACTGACCCAACAATCGGTCCTGATTCTGCTGCGCCATTTCCTTCAGGTAATCCCAGGTCGTGCGCATGCGCGCCAGGTCCTTGAACTCGATCGGCATCAGCATCCAGAAGGTTCGGGTGAAGCTGACCTCCTCGGGCAGCAGCAGTCGCAACCGCGGATCGGCGTCGGCGGAAAACGCCGGCAGGATCGCGATCCCCGCCCCCATCGCCACGGCTTCCTGCTGCGCCAGCAGGCTGGTGCTGCGCAGGCCGACCGAGCGGGGATCGGCGATCCCATCGAGAAACAGCAGTTCCTTGCTGAACAGCAGATCATCCACGTAGCTGACGAAGCGATGCGCGGCCAGATCCTCGCGGCTGCGGATCGGCGGATGTTCATCGAGATACGCCGGCGACGCATACAACCGCAGCACGTAATCGGTGAGCCGGGTGATGATGAACGGACCGCGCTCCGGGCGTTCCAGGGTAATGACGATATCCGCCTCGTGACGCGACAGGCGCACCGCGCGCGGCAGTGCCAGCAGGTCGATGTTCAGATGCGGATAGCGCCGGCTGAGCCCGGTGAGCTGGCCGGCGAGCATCACCGTGCCGTAACCTTCCGTCGCGCCGATGCGCACCTGCCCGGAAAGGCCATCGGCCATGCTCGGCAACGAATGTTCGATGGCCACGCTGGCGCTTTCCATCGCTTCCACTCGCGGCAGCAGGTTGCGCCCGGCTTCGGTGAGCTTGTAGCCACCCGGCTCGCGCAGGAACAGCTGCAGGCCGATGCTTTTTTCCAGCGCCTGCAAACGACGGGACACGGTGGTGTGGTCCACGGCGAGCCGGCGCGCCGCGGTCGTCAGCCGCCCCGCTCGGGCGACCTCGAGGAAATAGCGCAGATTGTCCCAGTCCATGGTTGAAGCCTCCATCAGCCCGCTGTGCATTTATGCAGAACGACTCTGCAGTCGATCGCATTGTAATGTGGTTTTTTGCATTGCTACATTCGGTGCAACTGGTCGCAGCCGTCCGCGAGCCATAACAACAACAGTGCCTTCTCAGGCGGAGATCCTTATGACAACGTCCAGCTCCATTCCTACCGTCAAATTGCTGATCGACGGTGAATTTATCGAATCGACCACCCAGGACTGGCGCGATGTCGTCAACCCGGCGACCCAGGAAGTCCTGGCGCGCGTGCCGTTTGCGACCGGAGAGGAAATCGACCGCGCCGTCGCCAGCGCCCAGCAGGCCTTTAAGACCTGGCGCAAGACACCGATCGGCGCGCGGGCGCGCATCTTTCTCAAGTACCAGCAGCTGATTCGCGAAAACATGAAGGAGCTGGCGGCGATCCTCACCGCCGAACAGGGCAAGACCCTGGCCGATGCCGAGGGCGACGTGTTCCGCGGCCTGGAAGTGGTCGAGCACGCCGCCGGTATCGGCAACCTGCAGCTCGGCGAGCTGGCTAACAACGTCGCCGCCGGCGTCGATACCTATACCCTGCTGCAGCCGCTGGGCGTCTGCGCCGGCATCACCCCGTTCAACTTCCCGGCGATGATCCCGCTGTGGATGTTCCCGATGGCCATCGCCACCGGCAATACCTTCGTCCTCAAACCGTCCGAACAGGACCCGATGGTCACCATGCGCCTGTGCGAACTGGCACTGGAAGCCGGGGTGCCTCCGGGCGTGCTCAACGTGGTGCATGGCGGTGCGGACGCGGTAAATGCGATCTGCGACCACCCGGATATCAAGGCGGTTTCCTTCGTTGGCTCGACCAGGGTCGGCACCCATGTCTACAACCGCGCCAGCCAGGCCGGCAAGCGCGTGCAGTGCATGATGGGCGCGAAGAACCACGCCATCGTGCTGCCCGATGCGCACAAGGAACAGACCCTCAACAACCTCGCCGGTGCCGCCTTCGGTGCGGCCGGCCAGCGCTGCATGGCGCTGTCGGTGGTGGTGCTGGTGGGCGAGGCGCAGGCCTGGATTCCCGATCTGGTGGCCAAGGCGCAGACCCTCAAGGTCAACGCCGGTGTCGAGGCCGGCACCGATGTCGGTCCGCTGGTTTCCTGCGCGGCGCTGGATCGCGTCAGCGGGCTGATCGAACGCGGCGTACGCGAAGGCGCCAAGCTTGAGCTGGACGGCCGCAACCCGAGCGTCAGCGGCTACGAAAAGGGCAACTTCGTCGGCCCGACGATCTTCTCCGGCGTTACCCGCGAGATGAGCATCTATCAGGAAGAAATCTTCGGCCCGGTCCTCTGCGTCATGGCGGCGGCGACCATGGACGAAGCCATCGCGCTGATCAACGCCAACCCGAATGGCAACGGCACCGCCATCTTCACCCGCTCCGGCGCCGCGGCGCGGCACTTCCAGGAAGAGATCGACGTGGGTCAGGTGGGCATCAACGTACCGATCCCGGTGCCGGTGCCGATGTTCTCCTTCACCGGTTCGCGCGCTTCCAAGCTCGGCGACCTCGGCCCCTACGGCAAACAGGTGGTGCAGTTCTACACCCAGACCAAGACCATCACCGAGCGCTGGTTCGATGAAAACGAGGTCGGCGGCCCGGTCAACACCACCATCAACCTGAAGTGACATCACCCACCGGGCCGGCGGACGCGCCGGCCCTCAAGGACGCTGAAATGACATTCGAAACCCTGCTCGTCGACATCCAGGAGCGCGTTGCGCTGATCACCCTCAACCGGCCGCAGGCGCTCAATGCGCTCAATGCGCAGCTGATCAGCGAACTGAACCAGGCCCTGGGCCAGCTCGAGGCCGATCCGCAGATCGGCTGCATCGTGCTCACCGGCTCGGCCAAGGCGTTCGCCGCCGGCGCCGACATCAAGGAAATGGCCGAGCTGTCCTACCCGCAGGTCTATCTCGATGACCTCTTTGCCGAAGCCGACCGCATTGCCACGCGCCGCAAGCCGCTGATTGCCGCCGTCGCCGGTTACGCCCTGGGCGGCGGCTGCGAGCTGGCGTTGCTCTGCGACATGATCTTCGCCGCCGACAATGCGCGTTTCGGCCAGCCGGAAGTCAACCTCGGCGTGCTGCCAGGTATTGGCGGCACCCAACGCCTGACCCGCGCAGTGGGCAAGGCCAAGGCGATGGACATGTGCCTGACCGGTCGCCAGATGGACGCCGCCGAAGCCGAGCGCGCCGGCCTGGTCGCGCGCGTATTCCCGGCCGAAAGCCTGCTGGAGGAAACCCTCAAGGCCGCCCGGGTGATCGCCGAGAAATCCCTGCCGGCCACCATGATGATCAAGGAAAGCGTCAACCGCGCCTTCGAGACCACGCTGGCCGAAGGCATCCGCTTCGAGCGTCGTGTGTTCCACGCGGTGTTCGCCACTGCCGACCAGAAGGAAGGCATGGCCGCATTCAGCGAGAAGCGCAAGCCTGAGTTCACCCATCGCTAAGCCGCATCTGGCCATAACAACAAGAGGAATCACGCCATGCATATCGGATTCATCGGCCTGGGCAACATGGGCGCACCCATGGCCCACAACCTGCTCAAGGCAGGCCACCAGCTCAGCGTCTTCGACCTCAACGCCGCGGCCGTCGAAAACCTGGTCGGCGCCGGCGCGCTGCCGGTCGACTCCCCGACCGCCATCGCCCAGGGCAACGCCGAGCTGATCATCACCATGCTACCGGCCGCCGCCCATGTGAAGAGCGTGTACCTGGGCGAGAACGGCCTGATCGCCAGCAGCCGGGCCGGTGTGATGCTGATCGACTGTTCGACCATCGATCCGCACAGTGCCCGCGAAGTGGCCAAGGCCGCCGCCGAGCATGGCAACCCAATGCTCGACGCACCGGTTTCCGGCGGCACCGGCGGTGCAGCAGCCGGCACCCTGACCTTCATGGTCGGTGGCAGCGATGCGGACTTCGATCGTGCACAACCGATCCTCGCGGCCATGGGCAAGAACATCGTGCACTGCGGTGCAGCCGGCAACGGCCAGGTGGCCAAGGTCGCCAACAACATGCTCTTGGGCATTTCCATGATCGGCGTCGCCGAGGCGATGGCGCTGGGCGTCGCGCTGGGCATGGATGCCAAGACCCTGGCCGGGGTGATCAACACCTCCAGCGGCCGCTGCTGGAGCTCGGATACCTACAACCCCTTCCCCGGCGTGCTGGACAACGTACCGGCCTCCCGCGGCTACAGCGGCGGCTTCGGCAGCGACCTGATGCTCAAGGATCTGGGCCTGGCCACCGAGGCCGCCAAGCAGGTGCGTCAGCCGGTGATCCTCGGCGCGCTCGCCCAGCAGCTCTACCAGAGCTTCAGCGCCCAGGGTCATGGCGGCCTGGACTTCTCGGCGATCATCAATCAGTACCGCAAGGACACCTGACCATGAGTGCAACCGAACGCCCCGTGCTGGCCGCCGTACGCAACCACGTCGGCCACCTCACCCTCAACCGCCCGGCCGGGCTGAATGCGGTGACCCTGGAAATGGTCCGCCTGCTGCACCAGCAGCTCAGCGCCTGGGCTGCCGATCCGCAGATTCATGCCGTGGTACTGCGTGCCAATGGCGAAAAAGCCTTCTGCGCCGGCGGTGACATCCGTTCGCTGTACGACAGCTTCCAGCGCGGCGACACCGAGCACGAAACCTTCTTCGAGGAGGAATACGCCCTCGATCAGTACATCCATGCCTACCCGAAACCACTGCTGGCGCTGATGGACGGTTTCGTCCTCGGCGGCGGCATGGGCCTGGTTCAGGGCGCGTCGCTGCGGGTAGTCACCGAGCGCGTGCGCATGGGCATGCCGGAAGTCGGCATCGGCTATTTCCCGGATGTCGGCGGCAGCTATTTCCTCTCGCGCCTGCCGGGAGAGCTTGGCACCTACATGGGCATCACCGGCCTGCAGATCCGCGCCGCCGATGCGCTGCACGTGGGCCTGGCGGACTGGTGCGTCAGCCACGACCAGATTGCCGAGCTGGATCGCTGCCTGGACCGCATGAGCTGGTCGGTCCATCCCCAGGAGGCGCTACGCACCCTGGTGGCCACACTAGGCACCAACAGGCTGCCCGGTTCCGAACTCAAAGCGCTGCACCAGGCCATCGACGAGCATTTCGCCAAGCAGGACGTGGCATCGGTTCGTGCCTCGCTGGCAGCCGAGAACCGTCCCGAATTCAGCGACTGGGCCGCCGAAACCCTCAAGGTGCTCGACAGCCGCTCACCCCTGGCGATGTGCGTCACCCTGGAGATGCTGCGGCGCGGCCGCAATCTGCCCCTGGCCGACTGCTTCGCCCTGGAGTTACATCTGGACCGTCAATGGTTCGCCAAGGGCGACATCATGGAAGGCGTGCGCGCGCTGATCATCGACAAGGACAAGTCCCCACGCTGGAATCCGCCGACGCTGGCAGAGGTCACGCCGGAGCGCGTCCAGGCGTTCTTCGACGGCTTCAAGGCCACCACCGGCAAGACACGCCGCAGCGCCACGGCCTGAACCTCTTTTGCAGCACAACAACAAGAAGAGACCGCGCAATGCATGACCTCGAACTCAACGAAGACCAACGCATGATCCGCGACATGGCGCGCGACTTTGCCCGCCGCGAGATCGCCCCCCATGCACAGGCCTGGGAAAAAGCCGGCTGGATCGACGACGCCCTGGTCGCCCAGATGGGCGAGCTTGGCCTGCTCGGCATGGTCGTCCCGGAAGAATGGGGCGGCAGCTATATCGACTACGTCGCCTACGCCCTGGCCGTGGAGGAAATCTCCGCCGGCGACGGCGCCACCGGCGCGCTGATGAGCATCCATAACTCGGTAGGCTGCGGCCCGGTGCTGAACTACGGCTCGCAGGCGCAGAAGGACGAGTGGCTGGCCGAACTGGCCAGCGGTCGCGCCATCGGCTGCTTCGCCCTCACCGAACCGCAGGCCGGCTCCGAGGCGCACAACCTGCGCACCCGCGCCGAGCTGGTGGACGGCCAGTGGGTGCTCAACGGCAGCAAGCAGTTCTGCAGCAATGCCAAGCGGGCGAAGTTGGCCATCGTCTTCGCGGTGACCGATCCAGACCTCGGCAAGAAGGGTCTTTCCGCGTTTCTGGTGCCCACCGACACGCCCGGCTTCGCGGTGGAACGCAGCGAACACAAGATGGGCATCCGCGCCTCGGATACCTGCGCGGTCTCGCTCAGCGACAGCCGAATCCCAGAGGCCAACCTGCTTGGCGAGCGCGGCAAGGGCCTGGCGATTGCGCTGTCGAACCTCGAAGGCGGCCGTATCGGCATCGGTGCGCAGGCCCTGGGTATCGCCCGTGCGGCCTTCGAAGCGGCCCTGCTCTACGCCCGCGAGCGCGTACAGTTCGGCAAGCCGATCGCCGAGCACCAGAGCATCGCCAACATGCTCGCCGACATGCAGACCCAGCTGAATGCGGCGCGTCTGCTGATTCTGCATGCCGCGCGGCTGAAGAGCGCCGGCCTGCCGTGCCTGTCCGAAGCCTCGCAGGCCAAGCTGTTCGCATCGGAAATGGCGGAGAAGGTCTGTTCGCAGGCGGTGCAGATCCAAGGCGGCTACGGCTATCTCGAGGACTATCCGGTGGAGCGCTACTACCGCGATGCCCGTATCACGCAGATCTACGAGGGCTCGAGCGAAATCCAGCGGCTGTTGATCGCGCGGGAGCTGGCGAACTACGCCCTTTAGTAGGCACGCCGCGAGGCTGGGGGCGTGAAGCTGCTGGGATCAGCTGCGCTTGGTCTTCGCAGCGTTTGTTGGTGGGCTGAAGCCCACCCTACGGTGCATACACCAATGCAACGCCGGGTTCCCACCTAAGCGCCTACGGACTTGTAGGGCGGGCGTCAGCCCACCAATCCCGCCTCCGCCCCGCCGGTAATTCGCAACAACCGTAAACTGCGGCAAATAAAAAGGGGAGCCATAAGGCTCCCCTTCAGTGCGTGTTGCTTTGTTCTTCTTCTGCTGACGGGCTTGTTGTTCTTGTTGGCAGCCCGGTCGGACAACGTCCGCATAGCAGTCCCATAAGGGACATAAAGAACAAACGGATTATTTTGGTCGCTGATGTTGCCACTGCCCTCGCGGGCTCAACCGGTTCTGGAGCTGCCTTGAGGCAGTTTTATTGTTCTCGGTCCGGTCGACAGGAAATCTGTCGGGCAATTCCTCTCCAAAAGAATCAGTTTGCTACGCCTCCACATGCTTATTTTTATTGTGTTGGAGTCGCTACGTGTTGTTTTTGTTATTGGGTGTGCTTTCTTGTTCTTGTTATGCCAATAACAAAGCATTCGTCGTGCCAGTTTTTATAAATCGTTATTTTTCAATGGCTTGTGATTTTTTCCTGTCAGGCGGAGCGTAGAACTCGCGCCAGATTCGTTACCGCGCACCTCAGCGGCCGTTACGCTGTACGAAAGGAGTAACACCTTTGGGTAACCCCTCTGTGGTGGGCCACACGCGAAGCGCGATGGGTGCGGTGACCGGCAGACTGCCAACTCGCGGCTACACAATGCAGGACACCCCGGCAGTGGTCACTGTCAGGGTGTCTATCGCTCGATGGGCATAAGAAGGTTCTTCGGCTGGTTAGCGCCTGAATCGTTCAGGCGTCTGCTGTCTGTACAGCAGTTTCCTTGCGTCTTGCTAGATAATCGCACGCCATGATGGCGAGCAATGGAACGACCCCAACACTCAGGGCAGCATGCCAGGATCCGACAAGGGCCACGAAGAGCATCCCCACGACAACGATCGCGGCAACGCAGTGGGCCAGGAAACGGCACAGTTCAAGTGCAACTACTTGTTGTTCGGCATTAATGTTCATGACGTCTGACTCCCCGTTTTTGTTGTAATAAGCAGCCTCTCTTTCATAGTAGCCAGCTGGCGCCAAGTCGCAACCTTAACCGACGTGCGGCACGTCTAGCCCGCGGATTACAGGCTATACACACTACTTTGGTCGATACCAGATGATTACTTTGGACGGTGTTGCGACATAAGCGTTATATATTGTGGAATCGATTTCCTGACTACATGTCCAATAAAAAACGCGCTTTTAGGCAGCGGTAAGCGAACAGTTCTAACCGTCGCCGTATGGCGGTTTCCTGGAATCGCAGGCAGCCCAATGGCTGGGCCGGCTCAATCCCATCCCTCACCCCGGCTGCAGCGTAACGTACGCCTCGCTTTGCCAGGTGTGCGTGAAAAGCGCGGTGCAGGCGCCGCCTGCAGCATCCCATCCAACTCCTGATAAACACCTCGTTGGCGCATATGTGCATGTTGCGATGCCTCGGCCAGCTCAAGCACCGGCGCGAAACAGGCATCACTGCCCTCCAACAAGGCACACCACTCGGCTTGCGTACGGGTCAGGAACAGGCGCTCCAACAGTTCGGCCTGTTCAGGCCATCCCGCTGGATCCTCACAACCCGCCCACAGGGCTTCAGGGGCATCGAGGCGCTCCAGCAATTCCCGCCAGAACTGGGGCTCCAGCGGCCCGATTGAAATCTCGCGGCCATCGGCACAGCGATAGCACCGGTAGTTCGGTGCTGCACCGGCCAGCGGATTGCGCTCGCGCTGCATATCGATCTGTCCACTTGGCAGCAAGCCGGCAAAGAAGGTCATCAGCGATGACACGCCATCGACGATCGCCGCATCGATCACCTGGCCCTGCCCCGAACGTTCACGCTCCCACAACGCGGCGAGAATGCCGACCGCAAGATAGAGCGAACCACCACCGAAATCGCCGATCAGGTTCAACGGCGGTATCGCCGTTCCGCTCTCGCCGCGGATTGCCGCCAGCGCGCCGGTCAAGGCGATGTAGTTGATATCGTGCCCGGCGGCCCTGGCCAGCGGGCCGGTCTGGCCCCAACCGGTCACGCGTCCGTAGATCAGTTTCGGATTACGTTGCAGCAGTTCATCCGGGCCCAGCTCCAGCCGTTCCATCACCCCAGGCCGAAAACCCTCGATCAGCACGTCGGCGGTCTGCGCCAGCTCAAGGCAGCGCGCACGCCCTGCTTCGCTGCGGATATCCAGTATCAGCGTCTTGCGCCCACGATCGACCACCGGATTGGGCCAGCCATTGCCACCCTCGCGCTCGATGCGCAGCACTTCGGCGCCCATGTCCGCCAGCAACATTGCGCAGTGCGGGCCTGGACCGATCCCTGCGAATTCCAGCACGCGTAGCCCTTTCAACGGGCCCTGCCTTACTTCGACGCCCTCACTCATCTTGCTTCTCCTGATTCGCACGCACGGGCACGCACCGCGCCGCTGGGCACGGGGCGTACTTTCCAGCAAACGGTTACTGATTCGCGGCGGTCAGCTGGTTCTCGACCAGATGGTTGCGATAGCGCTCGCGAAGCACCTTCTTGTCGATCTTGCCCGTAGCGGTCAGCGGCACCGCGTCGAAGATCACCGCATCCGGCATCCACCACTTGACGATGTTCGGCTCCAGATGAGCGAGGATCTTCTCCACGGTGACTTCGGCATCGGCATGCGGCTCGATCACCAGTACCGGACGTTCTTCCCATTTGGGGTGGAACACGCCGACCACGGCTGCCACCTTCACACCGGGACAGGCCGCCGCGACGTTCTCGATATCGATGGAGCTGACCCATTCGCCGCCGGACTTGATCACGTCCTTACTGCGGTCGGTGATACGCATGAAGCCGTCAGCGTCCAGCGTGGCGATGTCTCCGGTGTCGAACCAGCCATCCTCATCCAGTGCGCTCACTTCGCTGCGGTAGTAGCGCTCCACCGTCCAGGGTCCGCGCACCTTGAGGCTGCCGGAACTGACGCCGTCGCATGGCAGCTCACGCCCCTCCTCGTCGACGATCTTGAGTTCGATGCCGAATTGCAGGCGCCCCTGGCGCGTCCAGATGGTGTCGTTGGTGGCCTGCTGGCCACGTTCGGCCAGTTTCGGCGTCGGCGTCGCCACCACGCCCAGGGGACTGGTTTCGGTCATGCCCCACAGCTGGCAGACCGCGACGCCGTACTTGGTCTGGAAGGTCTCGGCCATGGCCCGCGGCACGGCGGACCCACCAATCACCAGCCGTGCCAGGCTGCCGGAATCCTCACCACTGCGTTCCAGATGGGCGAGGTACATGGTCCAGATGGTCGGCACGCCGCCGGACAGGGTCACGCCCTCGGTCTTGATCAGTTCCTGCAGGCTTGCGCCATCCATCTTGTCGCACGGCAGCACGAACTTGCAGCCATTGATCGCCGCGGCAAATGGAATGCCCCAGGCGGTGCCGTGATAGAGCGACGAGCACGGCATGATGCAGTCGAAGGCGGACAGCCCGAACGCGCCGGACAACCCGGCGGCCATCGCATGCAGCACGACCGAACGGTGGCTGTAGAGCACGCCCTTGGGATCGCCGGTGGTGCCGGAGGTGTAGCAGAGCACCGCGCCGGCGTTCTCGTCGAACTGCGGCCACTCCAGCGGCTGCTCGGCAGCGATCAGCTGTTCGTAACTCAGCACACCTTCAAGGCCGGAACTTGGCTGCGCGGCCAGTTCGATGAAATGGCGGATATTGCCCAGCCGCGGCCGCAGCCGCGCGACGCAGGCGGCAAAGCTGCTATCGAACAGCAGCACCTGGCTGCCGGCGTGGTTGATGGTGTAGACGATCTGTTCGTCCGACAGCCGCGGGTTGGCCGTGTGCAGCACCGCGCCGATGCCGGGCACGGCGAAGAACAGCTCGTAATGGCGGTGGGTATTCCAGGCCAGTGACGACACGCAGTCGCCGGGGCCGACGCCGAGCTTGCCCAGCATGCTGGCGGCCTGCGCCGAACGGGCGGCGAGCCCGGCATAGTCATAGCGCCAGAGGGGTTCGTCGACCAGCCGCGAGACGATTTCGCGATCACCGTGAGCACGGGCGGCGTGGGTGACGATGCTGCTGATCAACAGGGGGGCGTTCTGCATCAATCCTGGTTGCATGTTTCCTACCTCTATCTTGTTTTTATTGTGCAAGTACCGGTCGAGGAAACGGCGTTCTACCGGCACCACTTGAAATCACGTATCGATGCGCCGCAGGGCACGCAGGCGCAGCTGCTTCGGTCAGGCCGGCCCTCCGAGGTTGCGCGCGATGACCAGGCGCTGAATATCGCTGGTGCCTTCGTAGATCTGGCAGACCCGCACGTCACGGTAGATACGCTCCACCGGGAAGTCGGACAGGTAGCCATAGCCGCCCAGGGTCTGTATCGCTGCCGAGCAGACCTTTTCCGCCATCTCCGAGGCGAACAGCTTGGCCATCGAGGCCTCCACCAAAGCCGGCCGTCCGGCCTCTCGCAGCGCCGCAGCGTGATGGACCATCTGCCGTGCCACAGCGATCTGCGTGGCCATGTCGGCCAGACGGAACGCCACGGCCTGATGCTCGATGATCGGCTTGCCGAAGGTCTCGCGGTCGCGGGCATAATCACGCGCCGCTTCGAACGCCGCGCGGGCCATGCCCACCGCCTGGGCGGCGATGCCGATGCGTCCCCCTTCCAGGTTTGCCAGGGCAATGCGGTAGCCTTCGCCCTCCTCGCCCAGACGGTTGGCCACCGGCACGCGCAGGTCCTCGAAGGCGATCTGGCAGGTATCCGAGGCGTGCTGGCCGAGCTTGTCCTCGACCCGCACCACCTGATAGCCGGGGCTGTCGGTAGGTACGATGAAGGCACTGATGCCGCGCTTGCCGGCATCCGGGTCGGTCACCGCAAAGACGATCACCGTGCCGGCATGCTTGCCCGACGTGATGAACTGCTTGGCGCCATTGAGCACGTAATGATCACCCTCGCGCCGGGCGCGGGTACGCAGGCTGCTGGCATCGGAACCGGCCTGCGGCTCGGTGAGGGCGAAGGCGCCGATCTGCTCGCCGCGTGCCAGTGGAGCAAGGAAGTCGCGCTTCTGCTGATCGTTGCCGAAACGCAGGATCGGCACGCAGCCCACCGAGTTGTGCACGCTCATGATGGTCGAGCAAGCGCCGTCACCGGCGGCAATCTCTTCCAGTGCCATGGCATAGGCCAGGTAGCCGGTGTCGCTGCCGCCCCACTGCTCCGGCACCAGCATGCCGAAGAAGCCAAGCGCGGCCATTTCGCCGATTGCCTCGGCGGGATAGCGATGCTCGCGGCTCCACTGTTCGGCGAACGGCTTCAGGCGTTCCTGAGCGAACTGGCGAGCCATCTCGGCGATCGCGTTTTGATCTTCATTGGGCAGCATGGACGCCTCCTCAGATCAGTTCGACGGCCATGGCGGTGGCTTCGCCGCCGCCGATGCAGATCGCCGCCACGCCACGGCGCAGACCGCGGGCACGAAGGGCCGAAAGCAGCGTCACCAGAATCCGCGCACCGGACGCACCGATCGGATGACCGAGCGCACAGGCGCCACCGTTGACGTTGACCTTGGCGTGGTCCAGGCCCAGCTCGCGGATGCTGGCCATGGCGACGACCGCGAAGGCTTCGTTGATCTCGAACAGATCCACGTCTCCGGTGGACCAGCCGGTGCGTTCCATCAGCTTGCGGATCGCGCCGATTGGCGCCGTGGTGAACAGATTCGGCGCATCGGCGTAGGCCGCGTGGCCGTGGATCACCGCCTGCGGCTGCAGGCCCCAGCGCTCGGCTTCGGAGCGGCGCATTAGCAGCAGCGCGGCGGCGCCGTCGGAGATCGAACTGGAGTTGGCCGCAGTCACCGTGCCGCCTTCGCGGAACGCCGGTTTCAGACTGGGAATCTTCTCCGGCATCGCCTTGGGCGGCTGCTCGTCATCGCGAATCTGCCGCTGCTGTTTGCCCTGGGTAACCTCCAGGGCAACGATCTCATCGGTGAAGCGCCCTTCGCTGATCGCCACCTGAGCGCGGCGCAGGGACTCGAGAGCGTATGCGTCTTGGGCTTCACGGCTGAAGCTGAACGCGTCGGCGCATTCTTCGGCGAAGGTGCCCATCAGCCGGCCTTTGTCGAACGAGTCTTCCAGGCCATCGAGGAACATGTGGTCGAGCACCCGCCCATGGCCCATGCGGTAGCCGCCACGGGCGCGGTCGAGCAGATAAGGCGCGTTGGACATGCTTTCCATGCCGCCGGCGACGACGATCTCCGCGCTGCCCGCCAGCAGCTGGTCGTGCGCCATGATCACCGTCTGCATGCCCGAGCCGCACATCTTGTTCACGGTGGTACAAGTGGTGGCGCGGGTCAGCCCGGCGCTCAACGCCGCCTGCCGTGCCGGTGCCTGGCCCTGGCCGGCGGGCAACACGCAGCCCATCAGCACGTCCTGCACGTTCTCGGCCGGCAGGCCGCTGCGTTCCACGGTGGCGCGGATGGCGGCAGCGCCGAGCTGCCATGCGGTCATGCCCTGCAGGTCGCCCTGAAAACCGCCCATGGGCGTGCGCGCGCTGCTGACGATTACGATCGGATCATCTTTCATCTCTGCTTCCTTCACTTGGCGGCCATGCGCAAGGCGCCGTCGAGGCGGATCACCTCACCGTTGAGCATGCTGTTCTCGAAGATGTGCCGCACCAGCGCGGCGTATTCGGCCGGGTGGCCCAGGCGTGGCGGAAACGGCACGCCGGCGGCCAGCGAGTCGCGGATTTCCTGGGTCATGCCGGCCATCATCGGCGTTTCGAACACGCCGGGGGCGATGGTCATCACGCGGATGCCGAAGCGCGCCAGCTCACGGGCGGCCGGCAGGGTCATGCTGACCACACCGCCCTTGGACGCGGCATAGGCCGCCTGGCCGATCTGCCCGTCGAAGGCGGCAATTGATGCCGTATTGATGATCGCGCCGCGCTCGCCGCCTTCGTCAGGTGTGTTCTCGGCCATGGCTTCGGCGGCCAGGCGCAGCATGTTGAAACTGCCGATCAGGTTGATACCAACGACGCGGCTGAAGCCGTCCAAACTGTGCGGGCCGTTGCGACCGAGGACCTTCTCGCCGCCGGCGACGCCGGCACAGTTGACCAGTCCGTGCAGCGCGCCGAAATGTTCGCGGGCGGTGACGACGGCATGCCGTGCGGCCTGTTCGTCACGAATGTCGGCAACGACGCCCAGCGCATTGGGGCCCAGCCCCTCGGCAGTGGCAATGGCCGCCGCTTCGTCCAGGTCGGCCAGCACAACCTTGCCACCCGCCTCGACCAGCGCCTGGGCCGCTGCAGCGCCAAGGCCGGAAGCGCCGCCCGTAATGAGGAATACCTTGTCGCGAATCTGCATGGCTCTCTCCCGTGCTTGTTGTTATTCGGTGCGAAGCCGGGGTTATCTTTGGACAGCCACACGGGCGCGGCAATGGTCGATGTTCTCAACCTGCCTGACCGTTTTGGCCAATGGCAAAACGCGACTACGCCAACGCCGCGGTGTGCGTCAGCGGGCTGAAGCTGCGAGGCGAGGGAATCAGCGCCGTGCCGGCGCCAGAATCAGATTGCGGTAGTGGCCCGGATTGATCCCTGTCCACTTGCGGAACGCCTTGTAGAACGAGCTGACATCGGCAAACCCAAGGCGCTCGGCGATTTCCCCGTAGCTGATGGCGGCATCGGCCAGCCACTCGGTCGCCATTTCCTGGCGCAAGCCGTCCTTGATCGCCTGATAAGGCTGCCCCGCCTCCGCCAGCCGGCGACGGAACGTCGAGGCCGAGATGCACAGCGTCTGTGCCAGCGTCTCGCTGTCCGGCCAGCGTTCGGCAGGCAGGCTGCGCAGATGCTGCTTGATGCGACTCGCGAGACTGGAATGATCACGGTAGCGCACCAGAATGTTCGCCGGGGCCTCGGCGAGAAACGCACGCAACTCCGCTTCGCTGCGACGGATCGGCAGGTCGAGCACTTCGGCAGCGAAAATGATCCGCGTCGAGGGTCTGCGGAAACGCAGGTTGTCGGAAAACATCACCCGGTAATCGTCCGTGTAGTCCGGCTCGGCACAACGCAACTCGACCGCCAGCAGCGGGATGCGCCGCCCTACCAGCCAGCAGGCCAGACCGTGCAGCAGCATCCAGAAGGTGAAGTAGCAGAAGGCTCGCGCCGGCTCGGCGTTGCGCTCGCGCAGCACCACCTCTGCCAGGCTCTGGCTGCGGATCAGCTTGCCGCGCAGGTTCTCCAGCCCCAGGCCGAGAAACTCCAGCGCGTGAGCCAGCGCTTTCTCCAGCGTGGGCTGTTGCAGGCAGCTGCGGCTGAGAAAAACGAAGCTGCCCGAGCGCAGCCGGCGCGGGTCCATGCCGAAGAATTCGTCGTCGAAGCGCCGCGCCAGACGCAGCCAGAGTTGCGAGTAGTCGCGCACGTCCATGCGGCCGTCGGGATCTTGCAGGCAGGCGGGGTCGAGACCGATTTCCTCCAGCAGTTGCTCGGCGCTCAGCCGCGGCCCGACGAAACTGAGCAGTGCCTCGGCCACCAAACGGACGCTGATGCTGTCACGGCTGGCACTGGCCGTGCCAACCGCTGCGTCTGCTGTCGTTTGTGCCTCGATGATCATGCCGCTCGGATTCCTGCCGGTTGTCGATGATGCATGATCAACCAGGCATAGTCGCGCTGTCAGCCCTTGCGTCACATCCAGCCGAGCGTCAGGCCCATCACGATCAGATAGCGTGCGGTCTTGGCCAAGGTAACGATCAGCAGAAAGCTCCATAGCGGCTCACGCATGACACCCGCGACCAGCGTAAGCGGGTCACCGATGATCGGCACCCAGCTGAGCAGCAAGGTCCAGCGACCGTAGCGATGGTAGCTGTGCTGCGCCTTCGCCAGCTGGCGTTCGTTGACTGGAAACCAGCGCTTGTGGCGAAAATGCTCGACGTAACGCCCGAGCAGCCAGTTCACCAGTGACCCCAGCACATTGCCCAGGCTGGCCACGGTGACCAGCGCCCAGACCGCGTAACGCTCCGAAAGCAGAAGACCGGCAAGCACCGCTTCGGACTGCATAGGCAATAGCGTAGCGGCGCCAAATGCCGCAATGAAAAGGCCGAGATAGCCGGAAAGCGCGAACATCCACCGCCCCGCGAGCAGCATCCTGATTGGTGCGGCAGTATGCTCGAAATGACCTGCCCACGCCTGTGCTTACATCTCGTGGATACGGGTCACCTGCCGCGCCAGCCGCATCGTTTCGTGCTCTTCAAGGTGCAAAAGGTCTTCTGCCAGGTTGCGCGCGCCGTCAATTTCGGCGCGACGGGCCAGCGATCGATACAGATCGATGACCTGATTGTGGATGGTGAAGATATCCAGCGAGATCTCCTCCACGGTCATGGTGTCGTACGCCTTGCATGCCTGATTGCGCAACACCGGATTGCGTGTCAGATAGTCATAGATCCAGGTGTGCAACGCCTTCGGATCGGCGTGTTTTTCGATCTTGTCGATCGTCTCAGCCAGGGCACGCTCGTGATCGGCTACATAGACCAGCAGCCATTTGGCTCGCGTTTCATCGTGCTTGTCGGAGCACCGCGCCATGCAACGCGCCAGCATGGCGTGGGTGTCGCGTGTCCAGTCGATCAGGTCTTCGAATCGTTCGATCTTCATCGCCAAATCTCCGCTGTACGCCAGCGTGCAGGAAGCCAGCCAGTTTGTTTTCACAACGCTCGATTCTGTCGCCGCTGACGTTTTTTTCCATGACTCCGGTTAAGAGACTAGTTCACGCTGCCTGGCTGTACCGCGAGACCACCGCTCGACCTTGCTACAGATCATTACCATCCAATCAGGCCGCCAGGCACGACACTTAACTGGCATGCCCCGACGCCACACCGTCAGTGCCATTTCGCGTTGCTGATGCTACTGATCAGGCGTATGCGCCTGATGACCGCGAACATGCCTACCAGAACGCAGCCCTCCAGTGCTGCAGGCATAAGAAACACACTAAAATTGACGACTGAATAAATACCCCCATGGGTATATGATGAACCCGCCTACTTTTACGCATAGATGCTGGAGCATTCCGATGAAATCACTGTTGATCGCTGCCTCCTTCGGCCTGCTAGCCGCCACCGCTCAGGCTGTGGAACTCGAAATATCGCCCCAAGACGCCTACGCCCGTTCTCAAGCGGAGAACGCGCAAGTTCTATTCGTCGATGTACGCGACCCGGTGGAAATCATGTTCGTCGGTTTCACCGATGCAGTGGACGTCAACGTTCCGTTCCTGCTGGTTGACCGCAATACCTGGAACGATGAGCGAGGAGTGTTCCAGACCAATCGCAATCCTCAGTTCATTGCACAGATTCGGGCCGAGCTGGACACGCGTGGGCTGAGCAATGATGCCGAGATCATCACCATGTGTCGCTCCGGTAGCGAGCGTGGCAAGCCAAGTGCTGATTTTCTGCGCGATAACGGCTTCCCCAACGCCCGCTACGTTGTCGACGGATTCCAGGGCTCAGCGATAAAGGAAGGGCCGCAAGCGGGTTTGCGTCTGCAGAACGGCTGGCAGAACGCCAACCTGCCGTGGAGCCCGAAGATGAATCCGGAGAAGATCTACCGCACTGACCGATAATGACGATTCAGCCGCGTGGCAGAGCGGACGCCCTGCCGCGCGCGCATTACGGCGCATTGATATGCGCGTACTGCCGAACCAGATCCAGTGGTTAGCCGAACACCGTTACTGTCTGCCGACTCAGGGCGATCAGCTCGCCTGATGGCGTCCACAATGCGGCAGAGCAATGTCCATAACCGTCGCGCGCATGCTCGATCAGCGCGCGGTACATGCACCAGTCGTGCGTGTCGAGGCTGGGAAGCGGCTGGATGAACTCAATGGTCCACGTCAGCGAACTACCGGGGGCGAAGTTTTGCAGATGCGGCAGCACGGCAGGAGGCCAGGCATCGACCAACGCCAGCAGGTGTGCCTCGGTCATTGGCTCACGAGGTAAATCCCCACGCTGGCGGACCCAGCCGCCCATCTCGCGAGATGTGTTACCAGAGAACGGCAACCCGCCCATCCCCCAACGCATAGACAGGTACCGAGTGAATTCCGGCGTCACTCCCGGTACATAGGGTAGCTCCTGGCAGGCTTCCACTGGCGGCATCGCCGGCGCCGGTTCGGCCACAACATCTACTACCGAGCTCCGTGGCGCACCGAAACTACCCTGGACGATGGTGACAACCTGGCCATCCTGCACTGCGCGGCCGAGCATCTGACTAACGGCCTTGCCTTCGCGCAGCACTTCGGCCTCGAAACTCGCTGGCTTATCCAGTGCCAGCGGTCCGACGAAAGTGATTGCCAGCGAGCGCAGCGGCCTGCCCTCCGGCACCTTGGCGCGCATGCTTTCGAAGACCAGCGCAGCAACCAGGCCACCGAAGCCGGCACGGCCCTGCCCCCAACTGGCAGGCACTACCACGTTTTCGGGATTGTCACGTACCGCTTGCAGCAGCTCGCAAAGCTCCATATCCACCTCTTTATCGTCGTTATAACGAGCGATGTTATAGACGCGGTGGCACGGGTGCGAGCCCGTCAGGCGTGAGGCGAAGAATCAAATGCCGGATCATCCACGCCGGCAATGAAGCGCTCAGGAGCGATCAACGGAGCGTGACAGACGCCAGGGCAACGCTCGACGAACCTGGCGCAAGGCACCTGAGAGATCATCTGCCGTGCCCGCTTGTTGGGCATAGCGTTGTGCCTCGTAGATCCTGACGAACGCCAGGATGGCTGGCGCCTGCTCGGGCAGCATCATGGCTGCGCGTTCAGCGAAGTTTCGCGCACCCTCACCTTTGTGGCGCCTGGCACCATGGCGCGCCAGCAGGCGCTCGAAGCGGCGGAACAGTCGCTGTTGCACGTCGGTATCACGACGCCAGGGCTTGAACAGCACAAGCGCCAGCACCGCTATCAGAACACCCAACGTCGCCACCAGCCCCAAGCCGAGCGTCTGCCCATCAAGCTTGCCAAACCAGCGACGCAGCATCTCCGACTGCTGATCACCCTGGTAATTGAGCACCCAGCGTTGCCAGCCATAGTTAACGCTGTCCCAGCGCAGCCGCAACGCATTCAGCCAGCCAATATCCCGATAGCGCAGCAGCGACATCGGCTTATCGGCAAGAAAACTCTGCTCCCGAGCCAGCGCCTGCTCCAGCCCCTGCTCGACCCGCTCTGGTGCCACCTGGAACGTTGGATCGACACTGACCCAACCGCGATCGGCAACCCAGTATTCGACCCAGGCATGAGCATCGAACTGATGAACCGAAAGGTAGTTGCCTGCCGGATTGACTTCGCCGCCTTGATAACCCGCCACCACGCGGGCCGGAATGCCAGCTGCGCGCAGCACGAACGTCATGGCGCCAGCGTAGTGCGCACAGAAGCCGCTAAGCGTCTCGAACAGGAAATCGTCGACTATATCGCTCCCCACCGGTGGGGGCTCCAGGGTGTAGTAATAGGGCTGGCGGTTGAAGTGTTTCAACAGTGCATCCACCATGGCCTGCGGTTCCTGCGCGGTGCGCCTTAACTCAGTAGCCCATGCGCGGCTGCGCG
The DNA here is from genome assembly GCF_040310405.1 of Pseudomonas sp. E45-MNA-CIBAN-0222. Lineage (NCBI taxonomy): Bacteria > Pseudomonadati > Pseudomonadota > Gammaproteobacteria > Pseudomonadales > Pseudomonadaceae > Pseudomonas > Pseudomonas sp. E45-MNA-CIBAN-0222. Next base: position 94,847 of record NZ_JBEOPU010000001.1, on the reverse strand, counting down.
GGTTGCCCTGCTCTGGCAGCTGCAGCGCACGACCTAGACTCTCAGGCGCGCTGGTTGCCTCACGGCGAGCGTCCAACCAGGACGTCACCTGATACATCAGTGGCTGGTTCACCGGCTGGCGGCGCTGCAGGTGGAAATCCGACATCATCTGCGCCTGTCCCGTAGCAACCTGCGGGACGTCCAGTGCAAACAGCCAGGGCTGCCCGCTGGGCTGCATCACGACGCTATAACTGAGTGGCTCACCGACCTTCTGCCACTCCGGCACCTGCGGCAGGTGGGACGCATAGGATTGCGACCAGCGCCGACCATCGAATCGTTCGAACGTCACCGCACGCCAATACAGCTGGCTCCGTGGAGGAATGTCGCCATCGAAGCTGGCGCGAAAGGCCAGCTCTGGCGAGCGGCTCAGACGCGCAATATCACCAGGCGCCATATGGTCCGCCAATCCGGTAACGCCTTGACCACCGGCTTGCGGCAACGACCAGAGCGGTGGCAAGCGGGGGAAGAACAGAAACAGCACCAGCATGAGAGGAACCGCCTGCAACAGCAGCGAAACGGCTAGGCGCACAGTCGGCCATGGCCGCGTCACCAGGCTGCTCTGCTGCAGTCCGATCATCGCGGCCAACAGCGCCGTGACAGGCAGCAGGCTATAGAGACCGGCGACCAGGCTGTCCTCGAACAAATAGCTGGTCACCACCGCAAAGAAGCCAAGAAAGATCAGCACCAGTGCATCGCGGCGGGTGCTCATCTCCACCAGCTTTAGAATGAACGCCGCAATCAACAGCACCACGCCAGCTTGGAGGCCAACCAGACTGCCGCGCGAGAAATACACACCGAAGCCGGCCCCGATCATCAGCAGCGCTTTGAGCCAGCTGCGCGGATAACGGGCCCGCATACGGAAGATCTGGATCCGCCAGCTGGCGCAACCCAACCACAGACCGATGATCCATAGCGGTAGGTGAGTGAGGTGCGGCAGGATCACCAGCACCTGCGCCACCAGCAGCCAGATCAGACTGTTGCGCGGAATCCCGGGCTTCGCGCTCACTTCGCGCCCTCCTCGTTCAAGCCATGCAGCGCCAGCGCACGCAGGCAGGCATCCCTATGAGCCTGGCCACTATCCGGGCCGACCAGCTCACCAGGCAGTTGCAGCGCAAACGGTTGCTGCTTGTCACTGAGGTCGACGACACAGTGGCAGAGCATCGAAAGTCGCTGTTCGGTATCGCCTTCGAGCGCATCGAAATCGAGCAGTGGATCATTGCCGAGCAGGCTGGCGAAATCCTTCACCAGCAGGCCCTGGCCACGGGAATATGCTTTCCAATGCAGACGGCGTCGCGGATCGCCCGGCTGCCAGGCCCGGAGCCCTTGATAATCATCAACACCGGCGCCCCGCGTCAGCGTGCCCTCATCCTCGCTTTCCGGCGCGCTACCGCCGGGCGGGCGTTCAGCGATCAATGGCTGTGGATAGACCAGGGCTGCCAACTCCAGATCAACCCAGCTCCAGGCCACCAGTAGCCCCAGCGGAAAGCGGCTCTCGACCCTTACGCGCCCGGGTCGCAACCAGCCACGGCGTTGGGTTGGCAGGCTCAATTCGAGTTCGACGGTGCCCCCTGCCGGCACATCGACCAGCCGCAAGCCACTGGCAGGCCAGCCCAGCGCCACGGCCTGATAGCCGCGTCCGGGGCTTTCCAAGCGTATCCGCAACAGCGCGTGCTCACCGACGAACGCGGCGGTGGAACCACCAGCCTGCAAAACCAGCCCGGCCAGATTGCGCCAGGTATGCAGGATGGTGACGAGATACAACGACCCGAGCAGAAAGGTCAGCCCGTAGGCCAGGCTGTTCTGGTAGTTGATCGCCGTGAGCAGCATCAACAGCAGCGCCACGAGAAACGCCAGCCCAACTGCCGTAGGCATGATGAAGATACGTCGTTGATTCAGACGAACGCTGGATGCCGGCGGTATGCGCCGCAACAGCCAGCGATCACGAAAGCGCGGCAGCACCCTCACCGCAGGCGCTCGCAACAACCAATGGGCGGGCGTATCACAGCGCTGGCACCTCGCGCAGCAACCACTGCACCAGCGCACCACCGCCATGGCCGGTAGCATCGGCACGCTCGCGCAGCCGGTGGCCAACCACAGTTGGCAGCACGGCCTGAACGTCTTCGGGGATCACGTAATCACGCCCGTCGAGAAACCCCCAGGCGCGCGCGGCCGCGAGCAGGGCCAAACTGCCACGCGGCGATAGGCCCCAGGCGAACTGCGGTTGCGTGCGCGTAGCTTCCACCAGCCGCAAGACGTAGTCCACCAGCGCATCGCTAACCCGCACTTGGCTTACGGCGCTCTGGATGGCACGTAATTCGTCGTGCTCGAGCAGCGGCTCAAGGCGAGTTAGCAGATCCCGGCGGGACTCACCCAAAAGCAGCGCTTTCTCTGCCGCCTTGGCTGGGTAGCCCAGCGAAACACGCATAAGGAAGCGATCCAGCTGCGATTCCGGCAGCGCAAAGGTGCCGCCCGAGCTCACCGGATTCTGCGTGGCGATAACGAAAAATGGCTCGGGCAGCGGGCGCGTCGCCCCTTCAATGGTGACCTGGCCCTCCTCCATAGCCTCAAGCAGGGCGCTTTGGCTTTTTGGTGTGGCGCGATTGATTTCGTCGGCCAGCACCAGCTCGGCGAAGATCGGTCCCGGATGAAAGACGAACTGGCTGCTGTCCTTGTCAAAGACCGACGTGCCAAGAATGTCGCCGGGAAGCAGATCGGAAGTGAACTGGATACGCTGAAACTCCAGACCCAGCACTTTGGCCAACGCATGGCTCAGTGTTGTTTTGCCCATTCCGGGCATGTCCTCGACCAGCAAGTGGCCGCGGGCCAACAGACAGGCCAAGGCCAGCCGGACCTGGGCTTCCTTGCCAAGCAGTACTTCATTGACTGCTCGCAGGCAGGCGTCCAATCGGGTGCGCATTAAACTCTCCTCTGTTCTTCCACCCGATGCTACTGGTCAGCCGCAGCCAGGCATAGCAAAGGAAATGCGCGGTGACGAGTTTGTGATCGGCGCCTTGATCTGCCGCGGACAGTCGCGTGCCAGCAACGAGCAAACCAGATTCAGCGAGGGTTAGGCGGGGCGATCGGAGACGGAGAGGACTGCCGTGACATGCGCAATTAAAGTCAGAGAGGCAAGAGCGGAGCGCGAGGACTACGAGAAGCACGAGGCGAGCTAAACAGAATGCTGCGCCATGATGAAAACACCGGCCCGTGAGCATGTGCACGGGCCGGATAATCAAGTCGCCTCAGCTCAACGCCCGGCACGCGACTCGCGCAGATAGAAACGCGCTTTCTGCGCCTTCTGCGTGCAACCGCGGAACGCCTCGAACTGCTGCTGAGTCTTGGCGCCGGTCAGCAAGGCCATGGCCTTGGAATAGCTCACTGTTCCGGCAAAGCCCTCGGCTTCCGCCAGGCTTTGCTCCTTCCACGCAGCATCCAGTTCCGCGGCGCAGCTGTCACGGTATGCAGTCTTGCCGGCACAACCGGCCAGCAGCAGAACAAGCAGAGGCAAAGATAGCCAGGTTTTCATCGCATCATCCCTCATGTGCCATTTATAGATTAAAGCGCTGTTTGCGCCCGACGGTGCTGCAGATACTCGACCACGGACGGCTGGTCGCCAGCGAATTCGATACGCGCCGCTTTGCTTTCGCGCTGATAGGCGTACATCGGATCGTAATATTCGCCTAGCAACGCTTCAATCCAGGCACGATGCAGGTCAACCAAACCACTACGGACCTGCTCGGCCAGGGCTTGATCCATCAACAAAGCGAGGCGCTGGTAGCGCTCGCCGCCGAGTCGCTTGCTGATATTGACCAGACTTTGCTGCAGACGCCCAGCGAATGCAGCGAAACCGCTCTCACCTTGCTCAGCGATAAATTCAGCGCACAGATCAATCACATAATCCTTGAGGATCCGCTCGACGCGACCCGACAGGCTGTCTTCCAACCAGATCAGCGGAAACTCCTGCATGCCATTGAACAGCGGTAATGGAATCGAGCAGCGACCTACAAGACGCGCCTCATCCTCGATCACGAACGTTTCCATGCCAGCGGCGCGCATTTTCAGCAAGCGGATAGCCAGCGCATTCTCGAAGTCGATCTGCGCCGGCTGCGGTGTAGCGCGCTTGCCGAAACTGGAACCGCGGTGGTTGGCCAACCCTTCAAGATCCAGGCTGTTATCCAGCTGAGCAAGTACCTCAGTCTTGCCGGTACCGGTCATGCCGCCCACGATGACGAAACCACACTGCTCGACCGCCTGATCGATGGTGTCCAGCAGGAAGTGGCGCATTGCCTTGTAGCCACCGACGACCCGCGGATAGTCGATGCCTACCTCGTCTTTCAACCATTGCTGGACGATTTTCGAACGCAGGCCACCGCGGAAACAGTACAGATAACCGTCCGGATGGGCCCGGGCGAAGTCGGCCCAGGCCTGCAAGCGCTCGGCCTTGACCTTGCCGGAAACCAGTTGCTGGCCGAGTTCGATTGCCGCCTTTTGGCCGTGCAGCTTGTAGCAGGTGCCAACCTTCTGCCGTTCGATGTCGTTCATCAGCGGCAGGTTGACCACGCCGGGAAACGCGCCCTTGTCGAATTCCACCGGTGCACGGGCATCCATCATCGGAATGTCGTTCAGAAACAACGCACGGAAATCTTCGGTATCGCTGCGCATCAACGCACCTCGACCGCATGGCCGCGCGCTTCGACCAGTTGGCCGATCGGCTCCAGAGCGAGGCCGAGCTCGGCGCACACAGCGAGAAAATCCGCTTCGCCTTCAGGCGCTACGGCCACCAGTAATCCACCACTGGTCTGCGGATCGCAGAGCAGCTGCTTGTGGCGCTCGTCGAGCGCTGCGATGCGCTCACCGTAGCTGTCGAAATTGCGCTGTGTGCCGCCCGGCACGCAGCCCTGATCCAGGTAGTACTCAATGCCCGGCAGTCGCGGCACGCGGGCGTAGTCGATCTCCGCAGTCAGGCCACTGCCGTCGGCCATCTCCACCAGATGGCCGAGCAGGCCGAAGCCCGTAACGTCAGTCATGGCGCGCACGCCCGCAAGCTTGCCGAAGCGGCTGCCGGGCGTGTTCAGGGTGCACATCCAGTCGCGCGCCAGACCAACGTCTTCGGCACGCAGCTTGGCTTTCTTCTCGGCCGTGGTGAGGATGCCGATACCCAATGGTTTGGTCAGGTACAGCCGGCAGCCAGCAGTGGCAGTGTCGTTGCGTTTCATCTGCTGCTTGTTCACCAAACCGGTGACGGCAAGGCCGAAGATCGGTTCGGGCGCATCGATCGAATGGCCACCAGCCAGCGGGATGCCTGCTGCGTCGCACACCGCGCGACCACCGGCGATGACTTCGCGGGCGACTTCCGGCGGCAGCACGTTAACAGGCCAACCAAGGATGGCGATGGCCATGAGCGGGTCGCCACCCATGGCATAGATGTCGCTGATGGCATTGGTGGCGGCAATGCGACCGAAATCGTAGGGATCGTCGACGATGGGCATGAAGAAGTCGGTGGTCGATACCACCCCGCGTTCCTCGTCGATACCGTACACCGCCGCATCGTCACGCGAAGCGTTGCCGACCCACAGACGCGGATCGAGGTTCTGTGCGCCACTGCCGGCAAGAATCACGTCCAGCACCTTGGGCGATATCTTGCAGCCGCAGCCGGCGCCGTGACTGTACTGGGTGAGGCGGATCGGTTCGCTCATCGGGCTCTCTCGTGACACGTGCACAAACGGGCGGCGATTGTAGCAAAGGCGCCCGTGCATTCCCCATTTGGGCATCGCTTGGCAGGACGCGATGAGGTTCATCGCAGTGGATGCCGATCAACCCTTGCAGGCTCAGCGGCCAGGCACGAAGCTAGGGGAGTGCCACAGGGAGAAATACATGAGTAAGAAGGTTGCACTGGTTTTAGGGTCCGGTGGCGCACGGGGTTACGCGCACATCGGTGTAATCGAAGAGCTGGAGGCACGTGGCTACGAAATCGCCTGCATCGCAGGTTGCTCCATGGGTGCGGTGGTCGGCGGCATCTACGCGGCGGGGAAGCTGGACGAATACCGTAGCTGGATCGAAAGCTTGGACTATCTGGATCTGCTGCGCTTGGTCGACCCAAGCTTCAGCCTGGGAGCCATTCGCGGGGAAAAGGTTTTCGGCCGCATACGCGACATGGTTGGCAAGATCTGTATCGAGGATCTACCAATCCCCTTCACTGCCGTAGCCACAGACCTGACCAACCAGCAGGAGATCTGGTTTCAGGAGGGTAGCCTGGAGCTGGCTATGCGTGCCTCCGCGGCCATACCGAGCCTGTTCACGCCGGTCATGCAGGGCAACCGCATGCTGGTCGACGGTGGCCTGCTCAACCCATTGCCAATCGTCCCGGTTGTATCATCACACTGCGACATGATCATCGCGGTCAACCTAAACGCCAACAATCACAAGCAATACCCGCTGCCGGAGATCGAACGCCCGGGGCGCTTCGACTCGCTCATGACATCGATCAGCTCGCACATCCCGTTCTGGCGCAAGGACGAAGCCGAACTGGCCGAGCAGATCGACGACATCCGTGCCGGCGAAATGCTACGCGGTGACCAGCCACCGGCCGCGCCGACCAGTCTCAGTGCGCCGAAATCGGCTGAAGGTGCGACGGTAATTGACGTCACCGGCCCGGCATCGCTGCTGGAGCTGATCAACCAGAGCTTCGATGTCATGCAGTCATCATTGGCGCAATACAAGATTGCCGGTTACCCGCCCAACGTACTGGTCAACATTCCCAAGCGGGCCTGTCGCTTCTACGAGTTCTACAAGGCACCCGAGCTGATCGCCCTAGGCCGCATCGTCGCCCACGATGCCCTGGTGCGCTACGAAGAAGAACAGTGAGCGACCGGAACGCTCACTGGCCAACTGACTCCCGCGGCTCGTTCGTAACCTGCGGCGCCCCATGCGGCGGCATCTCCGGAACCTCCTTGACCAACCAGTCGCCCAGCAGGCTGTAGGCCACGGCCAACAAGGTCGGACCAAGGAACAGCCCCATAAAACCGAAAGCGAGGATGCCGCCGAACACGCCGAGCAACACGACCACCAACGGCAGATTGCCCCCGCGGCTGATCAGGTATGGCTTAAGCACGTTATCCACGCCGCTGATGACGAACATGCCCCAGATGCCGAGAAAGATCGCCATACCGTAGTCGCCCTGCCACGCCAGCCAGGCGACCGCGGGGCCCCAGATAAGCGGTGGCACCATGATGAAACTGAAGGCGAAGGTCAGCAACCCAAGCACCAAGGCACCCGGTACTCCCGCAATGAGAAAGCCGATGTAAGCAAGAATGGCCTGTGCTGCTGCAGTGCCAATCACGCCGTTGACCACACGCTGTACAGTCCCAGCGACGAGCTCGAGATAGTGGTCCGAACGATCGCCAATCAACCTGTGCAACAGGCTATGCACGAACGCCGACAAACGCGGCCCATCGCGGTAGAAGAAGAACACCAACACCAGGCTCAACGCCAACTCGAGCATGCCGCCACCGATTCGCGCGCTGCGCACCAGCATCCAGTTGGCGACCTGACCGATATAAGGACGAATGTTGGCAATCAACGCTGTGCCCTGCTCGTCCACCGTATCCCAAAACGTCACCAGGGCATCGCCGACCAATGGCAACTCGACCAGCCATTCAGGTGCAGCCGGCAGGCCTTCGACCTGCAGGTCGTGCAGGAGCACGTTCGCGTCGCGGATGTGATCGGCGATATTGAAGCCCAGCCAAACCAGCGGCACCGCCACCAGCACCATCCAGCTGAACGTGAGCAGGCCGGCCGCAAGGGTCGCGTTGCCATTCAGCCAGCGCGTTAGCCAGCGCATCACGGGCCAGCTGGCGAAAGCCAGAACCGCCGCCCAGAACAACGCAGAAGCGAACGGGGCCAGTACCCAGAGACAGGCAGCGAGCAAGCCAAGGAGCAGGATCTGCACCAGCAGGCGATCGTTATTGAGCATGCGCAATTACTCTAAGGAGAAGAGCCCACGCACCTGTCGACAAGATGCGTGAGTGAAAGCGGCTATTGCAGCCGCAGCGCTTAGTTAACGCAATAGCCTGATGAGCAGACCCGGTTCCTGAGAATCATCCACTTCCAGCCGTCCACCGCGGATGCGCTCGGCGATCAGCGCTTCGCGCCAAGCTACGGCACCGCGACCAGCAAGGCTGACACGCGTGGTACTGTCCAGGCTCAGCACATTGGCCAGCAAGGCACCCCACTCCGCTGTCGGCTCATCCGCGAGCCGTGGCAGGCGCAGTTCGCCCGTATCGCGTAACTGGCGCAGCAATGTGGCTGCGGTCGGAAGCACCTCATCCAGTGGCTGTTCCGAACGCATATGTTCTACGTGCAAATAAGGTCGGCCGTTACCACGAGTAACGCCGTACAAGGCGATCAAATCACCTTCTGCCTCGGGGAGGCGTGCCAATAGATAAGCCTGCTGCGCCTCTGGGCCATAGAGCATGGCTTTCCCGAAAATGGCGTTGGCCCACAGGCTGCTGGAGCCGCACTCACGACCTTCACACCAGAACAGCAACTCGGCGCCCTGGCGAAGCAGTTCGATGCGAGCCTGGGTAAACGCCTCAATCCGTGTGTGCGAGGCAGGCAATTCGTAGGTGAGCGCCGTAAGATCACCGGACACGACCACCTGGGAAGCCATACGCAGGTTGCCGCTGATGCGGCGAATCGAGTCCTGGGGATACACGCGCTCCCGCACCTCGGACTGCCGATAGTCGATGATCTGCGCCTGCGCGTAACGAGGTAGTCGCTCAAGATCGGCGCTTCCGGGAACGTCAGCAGCCACCGCAGCAACGGATACCAAAACCGATGCTGCAATCCATGCACTTCGCATAAAACTCCTCAACGGATCACCTTCGACTGCCTTTCGAAGCTCAATCGACGCACTGGGTTGCACGAACCCGGTTTCTTCAGAATAGAAACAGACCCGCAGGGCGTTACGGCATTGTAGCGGTCAATCATCAGGCAGGCTCTGCTGGAACATTGCTCCCAGCCTCACCAGTTGGCAAAAGCAAGTCAAGCGAGGCTTTGCGAGAGAGTATTGCAAACACCTGGCAAGGCTCAGCCTTGGAAGAACGCGTTGAACACTGCGGCCACAGCGTCCGCACCCGCATCATCATCAAGATGGAGATGGTGCCCGCCAGGCAGACGCTGCACCGCGAACGGTAGGCTATCGGCAAATTCGAGCAGTTCTGGCTGGGCCAGTAGTCCCTGCTCGGCGAGCACCAGACTGGCCGGGCAGGTGATCTGCTCGACGAATGCCCGAGCGTGAGCACCTGTCAGCCGCATCGACGATGGCAACATCAGGCGCGCGTCGGTGCGCCAAGTGTAGCCGCCCGGCACCGGCATCAGGCCGCGCTGAGCAAGCCGCTCGGCAGCCTCACGACTGACCGCGCCAACTCCGTTCATACGCGCCTCCACGGCCTGATCGAAGGCGGCATAGACTGGCTTGCGTTTGTCGTCGACCGACAACATCGCCTTGAGCGCCGCACCCAACTTCTGCGGCGCAGTATCGGCCTCACCGGTGTAGGGAATCACCCCATCGATCAAAGCCAACCGCTTGACGCGCTCGGGCAGCGCGCCAGCGAGCAATACTGAAACAATCGCGCCCATGGAGTGCCCGAGCAATGAGAAGCGCTGCCAGCCGAACTGTTCGGCCACTTGCAGTACATCGTGAGCATAGTCCCAGATGTTGTAGCCGGCACCCGCCGGACGATGATCGGAATGACCATGCCCGGGCAAATCCAGCGCAACGATGCGCAGTCCGTGCAGCCGCGGCGCCAAGCGACTGAAGGTCGCGGCATTGTCCAGCCAGCCATGCAGAGCGATCACCGGCTGACCGTCTTCCGCTCCGTAAAGATGAGCCGCCACCTCGAGGTGCGGCAGGCTCAAACGGACTTCTTCAAACAGGATACTCATGCTGCCCCCTTGGAACGCTCATCCTGGACACTCCAGCGGCCAAGCAGTCCGTGCAGCATCTCTGCCGTCTCGAGGGGCCGCTCGAATGGAAACATGTGCCCACCTGGCAGCGTGTGCGCTTCACCGCGCGACATCAACCGCAGCAGATAGCCGTGATGGGGCAGCACCACGCGGCTGTCGCGCCCGCGCACCATGGCCAGGGGGATCTTCAGCGCCGGCGGCCAACCGGGAGTGAGATGCGGCACGCTGCGATAGATGCTGATTTCGGTTTGCGGATCGAAGCGTAGGCGCATCCCCTGCCCTACGGGCTCCAGACCATGTTCAATATACGCTTCAAGGCATTCTGGGTCGAAGCTGCTGAACAGCGCCTTGCCAGCGAAATAAGCGCGCGCTTCTTCGATGCTGGAAAATTGCTCGCGGCGCCCCAGCGTGCGGCCTGCCGGCGTCAGCCGGTCGATGAAACCAAGACGCTTGGCCGCCCAGATAACGGATTGATCGAACCAGGTGGGGATTGGCGAATCGAGCATAACGACCCCGAGATACAGCTCGGGCCGCAGCAGGGCCGCGCGATAATGCAGCATGCCGCCGAGTGAATGCCCTACCCCCCAAACCGGCTCGGGCAGCCCCTCCAACTGCTCGATGAGCTCATCGAGCAAATTGTTCCAGTTGTCATCCACCGGGAAACGCGGGTCGTGCCCATGACGATCCATATGGGTGACCTGATATTCCGGCGCCAGAGCGTCGAACAACTTGCGATAGGTTGCTGAAGGGAAGCCGTTGGCGTGGGCGAAGAAGATGCGTTGCGACATGGTGGCTTTGCCGGACAGACTGGAGTTCCATTGTCTGGCAGGCCTGGGCATGCGGCAATCGCCATAGCCCTGCCGAATGAAGGGCATTCAGGCCAATCAGCAGGCCGCAATGTCGACCTGCCTTTGCAGCTGCCTGTCTAGGCGCCTTTTTCCAACGGCACTATTGCCACGGTCAGACGAGAAATGCAGCTTGGCTTGCCATCCTCACCGCTCAAGCGGATATCCCAGACATGCGTCGAGCGCCCCAGATGCACCGGCCGGCAGACGCCCGTCACTCGTCCGCTACGCAGTCCGCGCAGGTGATTCGCGTTCACCTCCAGTCCTACGCAGTAGAATTTGCTGGTGTCGATGCAGTGATAGCTGGCAATGGAACCGAGGGTTTCAGCAAGTACCACCGAGGCCCCGCCATGCAGCAAGCCATAGGGCTGATGAGTGCGGGCATCGACCGGCATACTGGCGGTAATTGAGGCCCCATCGAAGGATTCGAAACGGATATCCAGCAATTCGCTGATGGTGTTCTTGCGGGTGTCGTGAAGGTCGTCCAGATCGGGCTGACGATGCCAAATACTCAAGGCGGATACTCCTTACAGATGCTGTTTTTATAGGTTGCACGCCCACCATGACAGAAACCGGAAAGGCTCGCCCAACCCTAACTAACGTGACGCAAGGAAACCAGCCGCATCAACCCTCCGGCAATCGCATCGCCCTCCAGCTCTGCGAGCGAAGCAGTTGCCATCGGCACGGGCTCTGCGTGATCGCCATTCACCAGCCAGCCGGCGAGGCTGCCAACGAATGGCTGATGGGTGACCAAAAGTAGATCATCCTCGTGGCGCAAATCCAGCTCACGCAACGCTTCGACCAGATCTGCCTCCGGTGTCAGCCAGTCCACGGTTTCAAATTTCCCACCGAAACCCAGTGCTTTACGCACCTCTTCGGCGGTTTGTTGGGCGCGATGAAACGGGCTTACCAGAATCGTCTGCAGGGGCTTGCCGCGAAGAAAGGTGGCGCTGCGCCGCACATCACGGCGACCACCTTCAGTCAGATTGCGCTCTGCATCGGTACGAGCGCGGGGCTCGGCCTCGCCATGCCGTAGCAACCATAGCCTCATGCCGTTGGGCCCTGTTGTGGGTCTTTCGGTTCGGTCGGCGCAGCTGGCCAGACCGGATTAACCAGCTCTACATCGGCCGGACGCGGTGCCGGCCAGTCCGACAGCGGCCAGGGCTTGCGCTCGGTATTGAAGGTGGCGAAACGACCGATCTGGGCGATGTATTGGCTCAGACTGTCGCCGAAGCCCTGCAAGCCGGAGTCCGCATGCCCCTTGGTCAACCGCATCACCAATTGCAGCACCACGACTACAAGCAAAGCGAGTTCTGCCAGCTGCCAGACGAAAAAGAAGATCAGCATCCATACGGCTCGCAAGATCAGCGATTCTCGGTCGGTTGCCTGGTTTGATTGGTTCATCGAAGTGCCCCCTGAGATCGACTCAGAATCCGTCGGTTGAAATGAAATCCACATCGGTCTTGGGCTCGCCACGCATCAGCACACCGATGATCTGATCGAGCGTACGCCCCTCGAACAGGATGGCATGCAGGCCCGCGACAAGCGGCATGTAGACCTGCAACTCCTCGGCCTTGCACTTGAGTACCTTGATGGTATTGACCCCCTCCGCGACTTCGCCCAGCCGCGATACCGCCTCTTCCAGGCTGAGCCCTTCGCCAAGCGCATAGCCCACCTGGAAATTGCGGCTCTTGGACGAGGTGCAGGTCACGATCAGATCACCAACTCCTGCCAGGCCGAGGAACGTCATAGGGTTGGCACCCAGCTTCACGGCAAAACGGGTCATTTCTGCGAGGGCACGGGTGATCAGCATGCTGCGAGTGTTCTCACCCATGCCGAGGGCTGCGGCCATGCCCGCCATGATGGCGTAGACGTTCTTCAGCGCCCCGCCCAACTCCACACCAAAACGATCAGCGCTCGCATAGACGCGGAAAGTGCGGCCGTGCAGTACCTGCTGCACGCTACGGCACAAGGCTTCGTCCTGGCTCGCCACGACCGTCGCGGTCAGCGCATGCTCAGCCACTTCACGCGCCAGATTCGGTCCAGATATCACGCCAATGCGCGCTTGTGGGGCGATCTCCTCGAGAATCTGACTCATCAGCATGAAGCCGTCAGCCTCGATGCCCTTGGTAGTACTGACCAGCATCTTGCCGCCGAGCTGGGCCGCAAACGGCTGCAGCGCCTGGCGCAGTGCACTGGACGGAAGCGCGACGAAAGCCAGCTCACAGGCCCCGAGTGCATAAGACAGATCGGTCGTCGGCTCCACTTGCGCAAGAATCTCGACGCCTTTGAGATAGCGCGGGTTCTGTCGCAGCGTCCGGATGCTCTCGGCTTGCTCCGCATCGCGCATCCAGAGCAGGACGTGGTGACCGTTCTCGGCCAGCAGATTGGCGATAGCTGTACCGAAACTGCCGCCGCCGAGTACGGCGATGGGTTGCTGTCGTGTCATGTGCGTTCCGTTATGAGCCATCCGAGATGGCAGTGCTCGGCATTATACGTTTCATGCTTACAGCAGTCAGCGCAACCGCCCTACCCCATGAAAATCATTCGGTTACAGTTACATCAAATGCCGAGACAGTCACTGGTCACCCCCCTGAAACGGGCATTTATTTAACCAATGCAACCGTCACTGCAACGATTGTCTATAGAGGACACGCTGTCGCAAGGTCCTCGTAATTGGTTAAGGAGTGTTAAAGTAGCCGCCCGATTCTGTCTTTGCGCCTTCAGCCGCAGATATGGGTTGAACGGCGCCGCTGTTGCCAGGCTGTGACTTTAGCCACAACACGGCAGTCTATGACTAGTCTTGATGATCAGGCCTCGAATTCTGGCCCGGTATGTAAGCAGCAAAGCCCTTCGCAGGGGCCCATTGAGGAATACGCATGACCAAACAACACGCCTTTACTCGGGAAGACCTGCTTCGTTGCAGCCGCGGCGAACTCTTCGGTCCCGGTAATGCGCAACTGCCCGCGCCGAACATGCTCATGGTCGATCGTATCGTTCACATCAGCGAAGTGGGCGGCAAGTATGGCAAAGGCGAGCTGGTTGCCGAACTGGATATCAACCCTGATCTCTGGTTCTTCGCTTGTCATTTCGAAGGCGATCCGGTCATGCCCGGCTGCCTGGGCCTTGATGCCATGTGGCAACTGGTCGGCTTTTACCTTGGCTGGCAGGGCAATCCCGGCCGTGGCCGCGCGCTAGGCTCCGGCGAAGTGAAGTTTTTCGGCCAGGTTTTGCCAACCGCCAAGAAAGTCACCTACAACATCCATATCAAGCGCACCATCAGTCGCTCACTGATCCTCGGCATCGCCGATGGCACCGTCAGTGTTGATGGCCGCGAGATCTACAGTGCCGAAGGCTTGCGCGTCGGCCTGTTCACCTCTACCGACAGCTTTTGAAGGACATCCGCATGCGTCGCGTCGTGATCACTGGCCTGGGTATCGTTTCCTGCCTGGGCAATGACAAAGAGACCGTCTCCGGCAACCTGCGCGCCGGGCGCCCCGGCATTCGCTTCAACCAGTCCTATGCGGACATGGGGCTGCGCAGCCAGGTCTCGGGCTCCGTCAACCTGAACCTCGAAGAGCTGATCGACCGCAAGGTCCTGCGCTTCATGGGTGACGCCGCCGCCTACGCCTACCTTGCGATGGAGCAGGCCGTGAAGGACGCCGGTTTCAGCCTGGATGACATTTCCAATCCGCGTATCGGCCTGGTGGCCGGCTCGGGTGGTGCATCGACCATCAATCAGATGGAAGCCATCGACATCCTGCGCGACAAGGGCGTCAAGCGCATCGGCCCATACCGCGTTCCGCGCACCATGAGCAGTACCGTCTCGGCCTGCCTCGCGACCCCGTTCCGCATCAAGGGCATCAACTACTCCATCGCCTCGGCTTGCGCCACCAGCGCACATTGCATCGGCCATGCCATGGAGCAGATCCAGATGGGCAAGCAGGACGTCGTCTTCGCCGGTGGCGGTGAAGAGGAACACTGGAGCCAGAGCTGCCTGTTCGACGCCATGGGCGCCCTGTCCAGCCAGTACAACGAAACTCCGGAAAAGGCCTCCCGCGCCTACGATGCCAAGCGTGACGGTTTCGTCATCGCCGGCGGTGGCGGCATGGTCGTGGTCGAAGAGCTGGAGCACGCCCTCAAGCGCGGCGCCAAGATCTACGCGGAAATCGTCGGTTATGGCGCTACATCCGATGGCTACGACATGGTCGCCCCGAGCGGCGAAGGCGCCCTGCGCTGCATGCAGCAGGCGATGTCCACCGTCGAAGGCTCGATCGACTACCTGAACACCCATGGCACGTCCACCCCGGTGGGCGATGTGGCCGAGATCAAGGCCGTGCGCAACATGTTCGGCGACAAGATCCCGACCATCAGCTCGACCAAGAGCCTGTCCGGCCACTCGCTGGGCGCCGCCGGCGTTCACGAAGCGATCTACTCGATGCTGATGATGGAAGGCAACTTCATCGCCGGCTCGGCCAACATCGACGAGCTGGACCCGGAAGTCGCCGACATGCCGATCCTTCGCGAAACCCGCGAGAACGCTCAGATCGACACGATCATGAGCAACAGCTTCGGCTTCGGCGGCACCAATGCCACGCTGGTACTGCGCCGCTACAAGGCCTGAGCCAGCAGCAAGCGACACATGAGAACGGCGCCCTAGGGCGCCGTTCTTGTTTCCGCGATCAGTTGATTCAGACGCGCCGCTCAGCACCCTCGTCGATATCGCCATGGGCGATACAGGAGGCCGCAGTGAACAGCACGTCAGTCGACGAGTTCAGCGCGGTTTCTGCCGAGTCCTGCACCACGCCGATGATGAAGCCGACCGCCACCACCTGCATCGCCAGGTCGTTGGAGATGCCAAACAGACTGCAGGCCAGCGGAATCAGCAGTAACGAGCCACCGGCCACACCCGAGGCACCGCAAGCGCAGACCGCCGCCAACAGGCTCAGCAGCACCGCCGTGGCGATATCCACCTGAATGCCGAGGGTATTGACCGCAGCCAGGGTCAGCACCGTGATGGTGATCGCCGCACCGCCCATGTTGATGGTCGCGCCCAGCGGGATGGAAACCGAGTAGGTGTCCTTGTGCAGCCCGAGACGCTGACACAGCTGCATGTTCACCGGAATGTTGGCGGCCGAACTGCGGGTGAAGAAGGCCGTTATGCCGCTCTCGCGCAAGCAGGTGAACACCAGCGGATAGGGATTGCGGCGAATCTGCCAGAACACGATCAGCGGGTTCATCACCAGCGCCATGAACAGCATGGCGCCCACCAGTACCAGCAGCAGCCGCGCATAGCCCAGCAGCACATCAAAACCTGAATCGGCAAGGGTGCCGGCCACCAATCCGAAAACGCCCAACGGAGCGAAGCGGATTACCACCTTAACGATCAAGGTGACACCGTCGGACAGGTCACTTATCAAGTGCCGAGTGCTTTCCCGTGCGTGTCGAAAGGCAAAGCCAAGTCCGATGGCCCACGCCAGGATGCCGATGAAGTTACCGTTCAGTAGTGCCCGGACCGGATTGTCAGCGATATTGAACAATAGCGTCTGCAATACCGCCCCCACGCCGGAAGGCGGAGTTACATCGGCAGCGCCACTGACCAGCGTAAGCGTGGTTGGAAACATGAAGCTCGCCAGCACCGCAACGGCCGCAGCACTCAGTGTGCCAAGCGCGTAAAGCAGGATGATGGGCCGGATGTGGGTTGGCTGTCCGCGCTTGTGATTGGCCAGCGAAGAGGTCACAAGGACGAATACCAGAATTGGCGCCACCGCCTTGAGTGCCTGCACGAACAGATCGCCCAGAAGCGCGACCGATTTGGCTGCGGCGGGTAGGAGCAGAGCCAACAATGCCCCGGCGACCAGGCCGACGACGATCTGGGCAACGAGGCTGGTGCGGCTGATGAAGCGGATGAATCGAGGCACATCGGACATAGGCGCATCTCGCAGCTTGGAAAGAACGGCCCTATACAGGCCGTTCCTGCCATGGAAAAACGCCGGATGGTACGCCGCTCGCTCGCCCATGCCCAGCGCCGCACTGTCACGGCAAGGCGAAAAGATGGCGGTTAGTCGCAGCGTTCCCCTGCAATAAGACGCCTTTGCGGCGCCTCTGCGATCAAAAAATCAGACCTGGAAGCGCGCTACGAGGCTGTTCAGGTCAATCGCGAGCCGAGCCAGTTCCTGGCTCGCCGCGCTGGTCTGGTTAGCGCCAGCCGACGATTGCAGCGACAGATCACGAATATTGACCAGGTTACGATCCACCTCACGCGCGACTTGCGCCTGCTCCTCCGACGCACTGGCGATTACCAGGTTGCGTTCGCTGATCTGGCTGATCGCCGTGGCAATTCCATCGAGCGCCTCTCCAGCAGCGCGCGCCAGTTCCAGCGTGCTCCTGGCGCGCTCGTTGCTCAGCTGCATGGCATGTACGGCCTTGTCGGTCCCCAGGTGTACATCACCAATCATCTGCTCAATCTCCTGGGTCGACTGCTGGGTTCGGTGCGCCAGTGCCCGCACCTCGTCGGCTACTACCGCAAAACCACGCCCTGCATCCCCTGCCCGCGCGGCCTCGATGGCGGCATTCAGTGCCAGCAGGTTAGTTTGCTCAGCAATCGAGCGGATCACGTCCAGCACCTTGCTGATATCGCGCACTTGGCCAGCCAGTCTCTCGACCTCCGAGGCAGTCTGGGTCACATCTCCTGCGAGCAGCCCGATCGAATCCACTGTCCTAATAACCTGCTGACGACCATGTTGGGCCGTCTCGTCAGATTCTCGTGAGGCCTCGGAAGTCGCGACCGCGTTGCGCGCAACCTCGTCTACGGCCGTGGTCATCTCATTGACTGCCGTAGCGGCCTGCTCGATCTCATGATTCTGCTGATGCAGACCCCGCGTCGAGTCTTCTGTGACGACATTGAGCTCTTCTGCCGCAGAAGCAAGCTGATTGGAAGAGTCGGAGATACCCTGGATAGTTTCACGGAGACTCTGCTGCATAGCTTGCAGCGCCGTGAGGAGGCGAGCAGGCTCGTCACTGCCTATCACGTGAATATTCCTAGTAAGGTCGCCACCAGCAATGACTTCCGCGACACCTACAGCTTCTGCCAGTGGCTGCACTATGCTGCGTGTAAGCAACATCGCCAAAACGATAGTGGCGACAAATGCCAGGACCATCGCAACGACGACACCCTGAAATGCTCCGGCGGCCACCTCCAGGGCGTGATCGCTAGCAGCATCTGCGGCTTTGCGGTTCAAGTCGATAAGGCTATGTATCGATTGCGAAGTGCTACTCGCATGCCCGTTCAACTCGCCTTTGGTAATTTCGATCGCGTCATTAACGCGCCCCTGCAGGGCAAGCTCGATGATTTGTTGCTGGTAGTTTTCATAGCGTGTCAGTGACTGATCAAAACTTGCCAGTAGCGCTTTACCTTCGGCACCGTCGATCAGACGATCCAGCTCCTGGCGCTCCCGTGCTAGCGCTTTTCGGAGACCGCCAAGCGTATCCGCCCCCTTACGGATCTCGGCTGGCTCACTGATCAGCAAGCGCAAGGTTGCCGCACGGATCGTTAAAAATTCTTGATTGACCTGACCAAGCAGCTGAATCGTTGGCAACAATTGCTGATCAACTTTCTCGGCATCGTCCTCCATCGCGGAAACCTGGATCAGAGCGTACGCGCCTAGTAAAAAGACCAGCATAGCCACTAACCCAAAACCCAAACCGGCTCTTAACGCGATTCTCATTTGCCTGAAGATAAATGACCTCACATGACTACGGGATATAACCGTATATCGGGTGAGGTCATTAAAGACTTGACAGACAACCTTAAATATATTTATCGCAAACGAAAATCTATCCGATTCAGGCTATTAGTGCCGACCACTCTAAACCTGAAACTTGCCGACCAACTCATTCAGCCCGATCGCCAGTCGCGCCAGCTCC
Organism: Pseudomonas sp. E45-MNA-CIBAN-0222; assembly: GCF_040310405.1. Classification (NCBI taxonomy): domain Bacteria; kingdom Pseudomonadati; phylum Pseudomonadota; class Gammaproteobacteria; order Pseudomonadales; family Pseudomonadaceae; genus Pseudomonas; species Pseudomonas sp. E45-MNA-CIBAN-0222. Next base: position 76,071 of record NZ_JBEOPU010000001.1, on the reverse strand, counting down.
TGGCTCGCCGCACTGGTCTGGTTAGCGCCAGCCGACGATTGCAGCGACAGATCACGAATATTGACCAGGTTACGATCCACCTCACGCGCGACTTGCGCCTGCTCCTCCGACGCGCTGGCGATTACCAGGTTGCGTTCGCTGATCTGGCTGATGGCCGATGTAATGCCGTCAAGCGCATCCCCAGCGGCGCGGGCCATTTCCAGCGTCGTACGGGCACGTTCATTGCTGATATGCATCGCACTCACGGCCTTGTCGGTGCCCTGGTGAACACTACCGATCATCTGCTCGATCTCGCCTGTAGAGTGCTGAGTACGATGCGCCAAGGCACGTACCTCATCCGCCACCACCGCAAATCCTCGCCGGCATCGCCTGCCCGCGCGGCTTCGATTGCCGCATTCAGCGCCAGTAAGTTGGTTTGTTCGGCAATGGAGCGAATTACTTCCAGTACCTTACTGATGTCCCGCACCTGGCCTGCCAGATGCTCCACCTCACTGGCGGTATTGGTCACGTCGCTAGCCAGCAAGTTGATGGACTCAACCGTCTGCATCACCTGCTTGCGCCCGCGCAGGGCGGTGTCGTTGGAATCCTGCGAAGCTTCCGAGGTTGCAACCGCGTTACGCGCCACTTCGTCCACTGCTGCGGTCATCTCGTTTACGGCAGCTGCAGCTTGCTCGATCTCGTTGCTTTGCTGATGTAGCCCACGCGTTGAGTCCTCGGTGACCGCATTAAGCTCTTCGGCTGCCGAGGCTAGCTGATTTGACGACTCAGCGATGCTCTGAATGGTCCCTCGCAAGCTGCCCTGCATGACTTTGAGTGAGGTCAACAGGCGAGCAGGCTCGTCCTTGCCTTCGATGGCGAAATCACCGGTCAGATCGCCGCCTGCGATGCGCTCGGCTACAGACACCGCCATCCCCAGCGGACCGACGACGCTTCGGGTGAACACCCAAGCAAGCGTTACCGTGGTAGCGGCTGCAAACACCAAGGTCGCCATCACCCACCCAAAGGCGGTGTCGTACTGGCTTGATGCACGATCGGCAGCCCGACCTGCCTCGTCGCTATTGATGCGCTGAAGCTCGTTCAAGGAACCAGTGACGTTGTCGGCGTGCTCATTGATCGCGCCGTTGATGATCGCAACCGCTTGATCACGCTCCCCCCTGCCTACATGCTCGGCGACTCTCTGCTGCAGCGGCAGATACTGGTCGAATGCCTGTTTGTAACGTTGATAGGTCGCTTTCTCTTCTGCGGTGGTCAACAGCTTCGCATATTGGGCGTCGCGTTCGGCCACAGCGGCGCGCAGCTGAGTCAGGCGCTCGGTGGTGCTTCGTACAATCTGTGGGTCTTCGGCCAGAGCCATGCGCAAGGTAAGCGCGCGGATACGCATCACGGACACATTTAGATCGCTGACTGCCATGATACTTGGCAGCCAGTTCTCGTCGACTTCCCTGCTCTCTTTGCGCATGTTAGCCATTTGGCTCAGGGCGAACAGGCCAAGGAAGAGTACGAGCAGGCCAATCAGGCCGAAGCCGACTGCGGAACGTTTACCGATGGTGATTGTACGAATAGCCATGGGACTACCTTCTCCATGAAAAAATGAAACGGCGCCACAAACCGTGACTTGTTCCGTTATCGGAAGGTCTGTCCTCTCACTTGAACGCTGGCGTCAAGTAATTGCCCTACTCGCAGCTTTCACCGACTAACGGCCCGAATGGCCATCACAGCGCGCGAAAGTGGCCATCATTTTTATCTCACCTCAAAAGTTTGCTCAGCCAACTTGCGGTCACCCTGAAAGACCATCAGACGCCACTCGCCCGCGACCACCTCATGAGGCTCAGTGAACTCGAACGCCATCACGTCGCTTTCCACGCCCGGCATCAGACTCTGCACGACTTCGAATTTGTCATGGCGCTGCCCATCAGGAGTCACCACCCCTGGCGTCAGGTACAAGAGAGTAAGGGGTGTGTCCACTTCCCGTTTCCCGGCCAGGCGATAGCGTAAGCCGAACTTACTACCAAGTCGCGCCGGCACCTCGGTGGTCTGCCGCATTGGCTGATCGCGCCGCGAGAGCACGCGCTCGCCAGGTTGAAAGTCCTCTTTCAGCGTTTCGAACACACCGTATTCCACCGCGCCGACGACTTCGACCTGGGCATGCACCAAGGGCGCACTCATTCCGAACACAAAGGCGACCAAGACAAAACGAGGTAACGACATGGAACCTGCTCCTTAAAGCTTGAGAAGCCGGCAGGTTATGACTCGACCATGACAAAACCGTGACGATCAGCGCACAACAGCCTGGCGCTTGGCTGGCAACAGTGCGAGGAAATTGTCCCGTGCCACGCCGCGCGCGACCGCCTCGGGAAGCGCATCGAGGAAGGGCTCGAACGCCTTCATCCCAACCGCGAGATTATTGAAGCGCCCCACGACATCGGAACCGATCACAAAGCGCGTCGGATGCCGCGCCACAAGCGCCACCCACTTGGAGTCAGGACGGCCCTGCTCGTCCAGTAGATAGGGCTTGAGCATCGTCCACGATAAGTCGATGTACAGATTGGGATAATCGTCTAGCAACCGGCTAACCGTCTCGTGCAGGAAGGTCAGCTTCTCCTGGTGCCGATGCAATTCCATGCTGGTACCGGCGTGAGCCCAGATGAAACGCGTATGCGGATGGTTGCGCAGCGGCTCTTCCAGCTCGACCAGATAAAGCGGATTGCGCTCACGTTTGGAGGTGATGTTCGAGTGCAGCATCACCGGCAGATCGAATTCAGCCGCCAGGTGATAGACCCTCGCCAGCGCTTCGTTGTTGGCTCGCGGCGTGTCACCTTCGGTCAGCGCTGTAACGTCGTCATGGCGCGTGAATATCTCGCCCAAGCCTTGCCAAAGACCAGGATGCAGCTCGAGCATGCGGCGGATATGCGCATCGGCATTCTTGTCATTGGGGTTGAATCCGGAAAGGAACGGATGGAACCGCTTGCGCTGCTCCTCATCCAGCTCTTCCAGCGCCGCAGCGACCAGCACGTCGGTAGCGCTATACCAATAGACCGGCGCATCGTCACCCGCGTAGTAACGCGGGCGCTTGGGCTCGTTCTCGTGCCATTTCTTCGCGACGGGGATGCCACTGATCATCACATGATCGATACCACCAGCGTCCATCGCATCGAGCAACTTCTGCATGCCGTCGGTTTCCTGGAAAAAATCCACGTAATGCAGATGCGCATCGCTATAGCGGTAATCGCGTCCTTCAGCTGCAGCAAACTGCGACAGCACCAAGAGCACGGATAGGGAAAGCAATTTCGGAATGTACAAAGCAGGTCCTCCTGACGGCCAGCGGAATAGACCCCTGCTACGGATGACCGTTCATCTTTAGTAAGCATGGGGTCAATGGAGCGCAGCTGACAGTCGGCAACGCTCAACATACTCCCCACTGTATTTTGATTAGAGTCAAAGCCTCTAGGTGGGCGCGCCTCTAGTATCGGCGCAACACGATCACGCCGAGTTACCAGCCACGCTTCGAAAGCGCTCTGCCCCAGCAAAGGAAGAACCACATGACAATGAAAACCATCAGCGCATGCGGAAAGATGAACGCAGGGATGACTATCGAAGTCGAGTGCGGCAATCATCGCCTGGTCATGGATCAACCAAAGAGCGCTGCAGGTCAGGACCTTGGCCCCACCCCGCTGGAGGCCATTCTGGCCGCCGTAGCCGGCTGCTTCGGAACTATCGGCCGCTTCATCGCCCACCAACAGAAGATCGAACTACGTGGCATGCGTTTCGAGATCGAAGCAGATTACGACCCGGCGGGCTTGCTCGGTCGCGATCCTGCTGTACGACCAGGCTTTCAGGAGTTGCGCATAAAGGTGGACATAGACGCCGATTTGGATCGAGCCGGCAAGCAGGCGATGCTGGCGCTGATCGAGCAGCGCTGTCCTGTGGCTGACAATCTCACCCATGGCACTCGGCTCGTCAGCGTGTTGCTTTGAGACACACCGAAACGCAAACGGCCCGTCACTGACGGGCCGTTTGCGTTTGCGCATTGCAGCTATGGATCAGGCCGATAGCTCAACCAAAAGCTTGTTTAGCCGCTGCACGTAAGCTGCCGGGTCCTTCAGGCTGTCGCCGGCGGCCAGTGCGGCCTGGTCAAACAGGATGTGCGAAAGATCCGTGAAGCGATCTTCATCCGGCTCAGCATCCAGCTTCTCGATCAACGGGTGCTGCGGGTTGATTTCGAAAATCGGCTTGGACTCCGGCACCTTCTGCCCGCTTGCCTCCAGTATCTGCCGCATCTGTAGGCCCAGGTCCTGCTCGCCGATTGCGAGGATGGCCGGCGAATCAGTCAGACGATGGGACACCCGAACCTCGGCGACCTCGTCACCCAGGGCACCCTTCAGGCGCTCCACCAGCCCTTCCTTGGCCTTGGCGACCTCCTCCTGAGCCTTCTTGTCCTCTTCGGAGTCCAGCTTGCCCAGATCCAGATCGCCACGAGCAACGTCGGCGAGCTGCTTGCCATCGAAATCAGTGAGGTAGCTCATCAGCCACTCATCGATGCGGTCGGTGAGCAGCAGTACCTCGATGCCCTTCTTGCGGAACACCTCCAGGTGCGGGCTGTTCTTGACCTGCGCGTAGCTTTCGCCCGTGAGGTAGTAAACCTTGTCCTGCCCTTCCTTCATGCGCGACAGGTAGTCGGCCAGCGATACCGACTGCTCACCGGACGCATCGCTGGTGGATGCGAAACGCAGCAAGCCAGCAATCTTCTCCTTGTTGGCGAAATCTTCCGCCGGACCTTCCTTGAGTACCTGACCAAACTGCGACCAGAACTTCTTGTAGTCCTCGGGCTTGTCCTTGGCCAGCTTCTCCAGCATATCCAGCACGCGCTTGGTCAACGCCGACTTCATCGAGTCGATGACCGGATCCTTCTGCAGGATTTCACGGGATACGTTGAGCGACAGGTCGTTGGAATCCACCACACCCTTGATAAAGCGCAGGTAAAGCGGCAGGAATTCGTCGGCCTGATCCATGATGAATACACGCTGCACGTAGAGCTTGAGCCCCTTCGGTGCCTCGCGGTGATACAGATCGAACGGCGCACGGCCTGGCACATAGAGCAGCGAGGTGTACTCGAGCTTGCCTTCGACCTTGTTGTGGCTCCAGGACAGCGGATTGTCGAAGTCGTGGGCGACGTGCTTGTAGAACTCCTGATACTCCTCGTCCTTCACCTCGGTACGCGGACGAGTCCACAAGGCGCTGGCGCGGTTGACCGTTTCCCACTCCTGCTCGGCCGGCTGATCCGCTTCCTCACCGTGGGCCTCTTTCGGCAGTTCGATCGGCAGCGCGATGTGGTCAGAGTATTTTTTGACGATATTGCGCAGGCGCCAACCATCGGCGAATTCTTCCTCATCGCTCTTCAAGTGCAGAACGATACGGGTGCCACGTTCAGCTTTTTCAATGGTAGCGACTTCGAATTCGCCTTCGCCCTTGGAGGACCAGTGAACGCCCTCATTGACCGGCGTACCGGCGCGGCGGCTGTAGACATCGACTTTGTCCGCGACGATGAAAGCTGAATAGAAGCCCACACCAAACTGACCGATCAGGTGCGAATCCTTCTTCTGATCACCAGAGAGATTCTTCAGGAAATCTGCGGTGCCGGACTTGGCGATGGTTCCGAGATGCGCGATCACGTCGTCGCGGTTCATGCCGATGCCGTTGTCTTCGAGCGTAACGGTCTTGGCGTCCTTGTCGAAGCTGAGGCGAATCTTCAGGTCCGCACCACCTTCAAGCAGCTGCGGATTGGCCAGCGCTTCGAAACGCAGTTTGTCGGCTGCATCGGAGGCATTGGAAATCAGCTCCCGCAGGAAGATTTCCTTGTTGGAATACAGCGAATGAATCATCAGGTGAAGCAGCTGCTTCACTTCGGTCTGGAAGCCCAGGGTTTCTTTTTGAGTCTCCACACTCATCGTCTACTAACTCCACATCAGCGTAATGGCACGGACCGCGACTGCGGCGATGTCTGGCAGATGGGGGCACGACCATGAATTTCAAGGGCGGCCAACGCAAGCACTGCCTCGGCCGGAGCGACTCAGGGTTCGATTAGTTCGAGCAGCACGATCTCGCCCGGAGCCAGATTGTAGGTAGCTTCGCCGGGGCCGCGGATGACCCGCCTGATGATCAGGTTGCCTTCACTATCGAGGCCAGCAAAACGTCCTTGTGCGACACCGCCGCGCTCGGTATGCGCACGCATCAGCAGTTGCTGGTAACGCTCCGGGTTACGCAGCACCTGCTCCATCGAAAAGCGCAAACGCCGATCGAGCGTGCTCTGAGGCACTTTTGCAGCTGCAGCCTCCACGGTGTCGCTCGGGGCGATCGGCTCCGCATCCTGTGTGGCAAGTTGTGGATACTCGTCACCTATGACGTGCCAGCCCTGCTCGCTCTTTTCTAGGCGCAAGATGAAGGTTTGCAGCTCGCCCTTAACCTGCGCTTGGACTTCTACCTCCAGCTCGTCAGCAGGCAGCGTTACTGGGGGCATCGAGTGCAGGGCGACATTACGATTGGCATGTCTGCGCTGTAAGTAATCCTCGATCACGTAGGCCACGGTGTCCCGCGAGTCGTGCCGGCGATCAACATCACCACCGAGATAGCGCAGCCGATCGGTATAGAGCTCGATGACGCCAGTGAGGCTGGTCTCATACTGCGGCGGCAAGACAAGATGGAAATCGCCTCGCAGCTTATTTGGCGCAACGGGTTGCAGGTCCAGATGCAAGGTGTACCCACGATCGAGGCGACGCGTCTCGGGCAATTCCTGATCGTGGCTCAGCCAGGCGATTTCAACCTCAGGCAAGGCTCCAGCGTCATCCTCGGGAAGTACATCCACACGCAGCGCGCCCTCCGAGGGCTGTCGCAGACGGATAGTCACTTCCTGACGGGCAAAAAAACCCTGGCCTTCGCGCAACGTGAGCACACCGTTGATCACCTCGCCTTGTTGCGGTGCAAACCTGCGCCCATTTAGCTTTCCGCGAACGCCCATCGCCAGGTCCGGTTGCACCTGAGTCGGCAGCCAACCCAGGCTGAAAATTGCTTCCAGCCGCTCTGCGTCGCGGCTGGCCAGCAACGACAGACCCACAATGAGAGGAATGACACCCAGACAGGAGAGAATCAGCGCCTTGCGTGCCGTACGCCAATGGCTGAACACGAATGCCAGTGTCAGCGGTGGCAGCAAACTGCCCAGCCCCCATAGCAAGCTGGTGGAAAATGCCTGGCTGATCAGCCAGATCAAACCGGCAAAGATCAGCAGCAAGCCGCCGAGGATCAACAGTGCTTCCATTCGAGTTCCTTAACGCTATCGCACAGGGCCGCCGGCGCGCATCGCTACGCGGCCGCCCGGACGAATGCATCAGGGCTCGTCGATCTTGAAATGGCAGCGGGCAGTAGCGATGGGCTCGGCCTGATGGGTCTGCCAGGCGGTAATCGCCACATTGGCGACCCTACGACCCTGGCGCCAGACCTGACAGGCGGCAAAGGTGTCACGATAGTGACCGGCGCGTAGATAATCTATCGAGAAGTCGATGATTTTGGGCAAATGTGGGGCCCCCATGAACATCAGCAGGTGTAAAAGGGCTGCGTGCTCCATGAAGCCCGCAATCACGCCACCATGAATGGCCGGTAACGGATTGCCGATGTTGTCCTCGTTCTGTGGCAGACGAAACACCATTTCGTCACCGAGGCGCAGGCACTCAATTCCGATCAGTTTGGCATATGGCACCAGCTTGATCAGCGAGTCGTAATCGTTGCTGGCATGGGCTTGTTGGACCAGGTCATTCAGGTTGAGGTCGCTCATACTCCGCCCTCCCTACCAGGACCGCTCTTGCCCATGCGCATGAAGGTACCCACTACGTGAGCGATGGGTTCATTGATGTCGCGCTGATATGCAACGCCGCGAGTGAATATGACAGTCGGCGTGACGCGGTAACACTCGGCGAAGCCAAAGATATCGTGTCCAGCCTCGGCTGGGTGCATGTAATCAATACGCAGATCGAGCGTCGGACAAACTTCAAGTTCCGGCAAGGCGCATGCGGTAGAGATGCCACACGTGGTGTCCATGAGCGTAGTGATCGCGCCGCCATGTACGCCGCCCGTTTCCGGGTTGCCGACTATTTTCTCGCTGTACGGAAGGCGCAATGTGAGCCCCCGGCTATCCGCGTGCTCCACACTCAAACCAAGCACCTGGCAATGCCGCAGGAAAGACAGGAAACGCTGGGTGCGCTCGAGTATCTGGCTATCGCTCATTCGATTTCTCGGGGGACTGAATCAAGCCGGGCATGATACCGCTTTGCCATGTACGCCCCTACTCTTTGGGCGCCTCGACCGGAGAAGTTGGCGTGAATACCATCACCTCAAGCACGTCGGAGTGGAATTCGCGGCGATAGAGAATCAACACCACGCCAGTGGTGACAACCATGAAGAACCAGGGATGCACGAACCAGGACAGCGTCGCCATCCCGAAATAATAAGCACGCAGGCCGAAGTTGAACTGGTTTGCCGCCATGGAGATGACTTGCGCAGCGCGCTCAGCGAAGGCTCTGCGCTCCTGATCACTGACGTTGCGCTCTCCTACCATCGGTGCAGACGCAACCAGTACTGCGGCAAAGTTGTATTGGCGCATGCACCAGCTGAATGTGAAGAACGCGTACACGAAGACGACAGCCAGACACAGCAGTTTGACTTCAGAAAGACCGCGACTGACCGGTTGCGCGAACGGCAGGTCAGCAAGAAGTGAAACCGCCCGGTCAGACGCGCCCAAGGCAGTCAGAATACCGGCGAGAATGATCAGCGTGCTGGACGCAAAGAACGATGCATTTCGCTCCAGATTGCCGATCACGTTAGCGTCGGCAATGCGGTTGTCACGCATCAGCAGGCGCTGCATCCAATCCTGGCGATACAGGTGCAGCACACTCGCCAGACAGGCTGTGTCACGCCCGCGCCAGCTGGCATAGCGGGTGTAGCCGGCCCAGCAGACAACGAACCAGAATACGGCGATCAAATGCGGCAAGGTTGGGTCGGATAACGTCATGGCACGCCCTCGGAAAACTCGCGAGATTATAGCCAGCGCCGTGCTGCCATGACTGTCGCACGACAATAGCGCTGCGCCGAAGATCAATCATCTACCTCGACGCAGCGCAATGGTTCCTCAAGCCTGCCGCTGCATATGCTCGGCGCGACCTAGCAGGCGATCCGTGGCGACGGCCAAGACCAGCATCACCAAAACGGGGACCAGCCAGCCCATGCTCTGATCCGCCAACGGCAATTGCGTGAACAATGTAGGAACCCAATCACTGAAGCCCGCGGCAGCAAGGCCATCGACAACTCCGAAGATCAGCGTAACCGCCATCACCGGCATGAACACCCGCGACGGCGATACCCAGAAGCGATCCAGCAAGCTCAGCGCAACCAGTACGATTGCCAGCGGGTACAGACCAACCAATACCGGCACCGACACGCTGATCAACTGAGTAAGGCCCTGATTGGCGACCAACAGGCTGAACAGCGCAAAAACGATCACGACGGTGCGATACGAAACCGGCAGCAGCCCGCTGAAGAACTCGCCACAGGCGGTCGTCAGACCTACCGCGGTCGTCAAACAGGCCAGCGTGATGACCACTGCCAGCAGCAGACTGCCCGGTGTGCCGAACGTGTGCTGCACATAAGTAGTCAGAATCTGCACGCCGTTCTCGGCACCGGCAGCAATGCCCTGGCTGCTTGCACCGAGGTAGAACAACGCCAGATAAACCAGCGACAACCCGATAGCAGCGATTACGCCGGCAATCATCGAGTAGCGGGTCACCAGGGCTGGTTCGGTTACGCCGCGGTCACGGATTGCCGTGGCGATCACGATCCCGAAGACCAGCGCACCGAGGGTGTCCATAGTCAAATAGCCTTCTAGGAAGCCCTTGATCAATGGAGAAGCGCGATAGCCCTCGGTGGCAACCCCTACCTCGCCCGCGGGTGCGAAGATTGCCGCGCCACCAAGCACCAACAGTGCAGCCAACAACACCGGGGTAATGAACTTGCCGATACGATTGACCAACTGCCCCGGATTCAGTACCAGAAACAACATGGCCGCGAAGAACACCAGCGTGTAGATGAACAGTGGCGTTCCAGAATTGCCACTGAACGGCGCGATGCCCATTTCGAACGAAACGACGGCCGTACGCGGAGTAGCGAATAGCGGGCCGATAGCCAGATAGACTGCGACCGCCAACCCCGTGCCTGCAACTTTGCCAAGCGGTGCGGTGAGGCGATCCATCCCGCCACCAACCCGCGCTAACGCAACCACCGTCAGCAGCGGCAGACCAACACCGGTCAGCAAGAAGCCGAGCGCCGCATGCCATACAAGCTCGCCGGCTGCCATTCCGGCGCTGGGTGGAAAAATGATATTGCCCGCGCCGAGAAACAGCGCAAACGTCATGAAGCCAAGGGCTAGCAGGTCAAAACCTTTCAAACGATTCATGCGGGGAAAACTACCAAATGGATAACGGCATAAATGAATGCGACGCACACGTCAGGAGCACGACGGGTCAGCAGTTCACACGGGCCTGAATGATGGGAATACGGGTTTCCTTCGGGGATAAGGGGAAACGTCATTCAGCCGGTTGGGCCGAATCCTTCGTTGCACGTCATCGATCTTTTGGACCGAACAAACGTATGAATGAGCGGCAATGATGCCACGATGCAGTCATGGATGCCGATTGGAACGTCGGCTTAATCTGCGAAAAGTGTCGCTCTGGATGTTCAGGGCAACTATCACGCGACTAACGATGTAGAGCGCATGCTGCAAGTCGGTTCGTTAACGCTACAAGGGCGTAACGCCAAAGCGCCCCCGCCGACACGGCTGACCGGATCTGCGAGGCCGTCTTGCAACAAGACCAGGTAGGCGCCCACATAACAAGGTGGGCGCCCGAAAAGCCCGGAGGTTACCGGGCCTCTCTCAGGCAGGCTGATTAGGCCTTTGCCTCCCAGCCAGTCACTTCCGCCAAGGCCTTACCGATATCGGCTAGGGAGCGAACGGTCTTCACGCCAGCGTCCTGCAGGGCTGCGAATTTCTCATCCGCAGTGCCTTTTCCGCCAGAAATGATCGCGCCCGCGTGCCCCATCCGCTTGCCCGCCGGGGCGGTAACGCCCGCGATATAGGAAACCACCGGCTTGGTGACGTTGGCCTTGATGAAGGCAGCAGCCTCCTCTTCCGCCGAGCCGCCGATTTCGCCGATCATCACGATGGCCTCGGTCTGCGGGTCGTCCTGGAACAGCTTGAGGATGTCGATGAAGGTCGAACCCGGGATCGGATCGCCACCGATGCCGACGCACGTCGACTGACCGAAACCCGCATCGGTCGTCTGCTTGACGGCCTCATAGGTCAGGGTGCCGGAGCGGGAAACGATACCGACTTTGCCTGGCAGATGAATGTGACCAGGCTGAATCCCAATCTTGCACTCGCCTGGTGTGATCACGCCTGGGCAGTTAGGCCCGATCAGACGCACACCCAGCTCATCACACTTGATTTTCACCTCAAGCATATCCAGCGTCGGGATACCTTCGGTGATGCAGACGATCAGCTTGATACCACCAAAGGCCGCTTCGAGAATGGAGTCCTTGCAGAACGGCGCTGGTACGTAGATTACCGATGCATCGGCACCGGTAGTCTCAACCGCCTCACGGACGGTATTGAATACCGGCAGACCCAGGTGCATGGTGCCACCCTTGCCTGGCGTAACGCCGCCGACCATCTTGGTGCCATAGGCAATGGCCTGCTCGGAGTGGAAGGTGCCCTGCGAGCCTGTGAATCCTTGGCAGATTACCTTGGTGTCCTTGTTGATCAATACGCTCATTACTTGCCCTCCGCGGCTTTGACAACCTGAATGGCCGCATCGGTCAGGCTGCTCGCGCCGATGATGTTCAGACCGCTTTCGCTCAGCATCTTGGCGCCCAGATCGGCGTTGTTGCCTTCCAGACGGACAACCACGGGTACTTTTACGCCCACTTCGCGCACTGCCCCGATGATGCCCTCGGCAATCATGTCGCAACGCACGATGCCGCCGAAGATGTTCACCAGAACAGCGGCAACGTTACTATCGGAAAGAATGATCTTGAACGCTTCGGTCACTCGTTCCTCGGTGGCGCCACCGCCCACATCGAGGAAGTTTGCCGGCGCGCCGCCATGCAGGTTGACGATATCCATCGTGCCCATCGCCAGGCCGGCACCATTGACCATGCAGCCAATATTGCCGTCGAGCGCTACGTAGTTCAGCTCCCACTTAGCCGCGTGGGCCTCGCGCGGGTCATCCTGGGACGGGTCAGCCATGTCGCGAAGCTTGGGCTGGCGGTAGATCGCGTTACTGTCGATATTGATCTTGGCATCCAGGCAGTGCAGGTTGCCGTCGGTCTTGATCACCAGCGGGTTCACCTCCAGCAACGCCAGATCGTAGTCCTGGAACAGCTGGGCAAGGCCGACGAAGATATGGACGAACTGCTTGACCTGATCGCCCTTCAGACCCAGCTGGAATGCCAGCTCGCGCGCCTGGAAGGGCTGAGCCCCCACTAGCGGATCGATGGTGGCCTTGAGGATTTTCTCGGGGGTGTCGTGAGCGACCTTCTCGATGTCCACGCCACCCTCGGTGGAGGCCATGAACACCACTCGCTGACTGGCGCGATCAACGACGGCGCCCAGATAGAGCTCCTTCTCGATATCGGTGCACGCCTCGACGAGAATCTTGCTAACCGGCTGACCATTAGCATCCGTCTGGTATGTGACCAGACGCTTGTCGAGCCACTGCTGGGCAAACGCCCGGGCTTCATCCTTGCTGCGGACCAGCTTGACGCCACCGGCCTTGCCGCGACCACCGGCGTGAACCTGGGCTTTGACGACCCATTGGGTTCCGCCAATCTTGTCGCAGGCTTCCGCTGCCTCTTTCGGGCTGTCTACGGCGTAACCCTTGGAAACGGGCAGACCGTATTCAGCGAACAGTTGTTTACCTTGGTACTCGTGAAGATTCATGCTTTCTACCGTCTGGTTTGGTATTGGCGCATTTACGGCACGACGGATCGCCGTGCCCCCTCACAAGTCGCTGAAAACTATCCGCGAATTCACGATACCTCTCAGCGACCTGCAATCCCTTTCGAATCTGCAGTTTGCAAAAGGCCCGGCGTATCCGCAGATACGTCGGGCCCGGGTACAGCACGATTCCGATTAGCGCTTCTTGCGATTGGCGATGTGAATGGCGTGGCCATTCACTGCCAGAGCCGCTTCATGCAGCGCTTCGGACATCGTCGGGTGCGAGAACACCATCATGCCCAGGTCTTCGGCACTGGTACCGAACTCCATACCGATGGCGCCCTGCTGAACCAACTCGGCTGCGCTTGGGCCCATTACATGCACACCCAGCACGCGGTCGGTCTTGGCATCGGCGATAACCTTGACCAAGCCGGCAGTATCGTTGGCAGCCATGGCGCGACCACTGGCCGCGAACGGGAAGGTACCGACGTTGATCTCAACGCCTTCAGCCTTCAGTGCCTGCTCGGACTTGCCGACCCATGCAATTTCCGGGTGAGTGTAAATGACCGAAGGAATCAGGTCATAGTTCATCTGGCTCTTGTGGCCGGCGATACGCTCGGCAACCATCACGCCCTCTTCCGAGGCCTTGTGGGCCAGCATTGCGCCACGAACCACATCACCGATGGCATAAACGCCCGGCACGCTGGTCGCGCAATAATCATCGACGAAGATGAAACCGCGCTCGTCCATGTCGACGCCGGTATCCGCAGCCAGCAGCTCGGAAGTGACCGGGCGACGACCGACAGCAACGATCAGCTTGTCGAAGGTCATCTGCTGATCGCCTTCAGCGCTGGTGAAGTTGACGGTCACTTGATCGCCCTTCACTTCCGAGCCGGTCAGACGTGCCCCCAGCAGGATCTTCAGGCCCTGCTTGGAAAGAATCTTGAACGCTTCCTTGGAGATCTGCTCATCGGCAGCCGGCAGGAACTTGTCCATGGCTTCGATGACAGTCACTTCAGCGCCCAGACGTGCCCAGACCGAGCCTAGCTCCAGACCGATCACGCCAGCACCGATAACGCCCAGCTTGCCCGGAACGCTTTGGAAATCCAAAGCTCCAGTAGAGTCGACGATCACATTCTGATCGACTGGCGCCGGCGGGATGTTCACCGGGGTGGAACCGGAGGCCAGGATCACGTTCTCGGCAGCCAATGTCTGAACATTGCCGTCCAGACCGGTCACTTCGACCTGCTTGCCAGCGAGCAGCTTGCCGTGACCTTCGAAGACGGTCACACCGTTGGCCTTCAGCAGTGCCGAGACACCGCCGGTAAGGTTCTTAACGATCTGGTCCTTGCGCGCAACCATGGTCGGAACGTCCATAGCCACTTCGCCAGTGCTGATGCCATGGACCTTGAAGCTCTCATGGGCTTCGTGGAACTTGTAGGAGCTGTCCAGCAGCGCCTTGGAAGGAATGCAACCTACGTTGAGGCAGGTGCCGCCAAGCGCGGTCTTACCATCCTTGCCCTGGTACTTTTCGATACACGCGGTCTTCAGACCCAGCTGGGCTGCACGAATGGCGGCTACATAGCCGCCAGGGCCGGCACCGATGACGACGACGTCGAATTTCTGGCTCATTACGAATCCTCTTTAAAAGCAGCTAAAAGCCAAAAGCTGCAGGCAGCACGGCCGGCTTTCGCCTGACCTGCCAGCTGCAGCTTGTGGCGTTTCTATCAGATATCCAGCAGCAGACGGGCCGGGTCTTCCAGCAGGTCCTTCATGGTAACCAGGAAGGTTACTGCTTCCTTGCCGTCGATCAAGCGATGGTCATAGGACAATGCCAGGTACATCATCGGCAGGATGACCACTTGACCGTTAACGGCCATCGGACGTTCCTGAATCTTGTGCATACCGAGGATGGCGGTCTGCGGCGGGTTGACGATCGGAGTCGACAGCAGCGAACCGAATACACCACCGTTGGAAATAGTGAAGGTACCGCCAGTCATTTCCTCGATGGTCAGCTTGCCGGCTTTGGCCTTCTTGCCGTACTCGTTGATACCACCTTCGATTTCGGCGAGGCTCATGTGCTCGGCATTGCGCAGCACAGGGACCACCAGGCCACGGTCGCTGGACACGGCTACGCCGATATCCTGATAACCGTGGTAAACGATGTCATTGCCATCGATGGAAGCATTGACACCTGGCTGGCGCTTGAGCGCTTCGACCGCGGCCTTGACGAAGAAGGACATGAAGCCCAGACGGACACCATTGTGGGTCTTCTCGAACAGATCCTTGTACTTGGCACGCAGCTCCATGATCGGCTTCATGTTGACTTCGTTGAACGTAGTCAGCATGGCCATGGACGATTGGGCTTCGACCAGACGCTCGGCAACCTTGGTGCGCAGGCGAGTCATCGGGACGCGCTTCTCGACGCGATCACCTTCGGCAAAAATCGGTGCAGCGGCAGCCGGTGCGGCAGGCTTGGCCGCAGCAGCCGGAGCGGACTTCTTGGCCTCGATGGCAGCTACCACGTCTTCCTTGGTTACGCGGCCATCTTTACCGGTGCCAGCGATGCTGTTCGGATTGATACCGTTCTCTTCAGCCATCTTGCGAGCAGCCGGAGCCAGAATCGGCTCTTCGCCAGCTGCGCTTGCAGCAGTGGCCGGTGCAGCGGCTTGAGCCGGTGCAGCAGCAGCCTGGGCAGGCGCGGCGGCTGCAGTGGCGCCGGCTTCCAGCTTACCGAGCAGCTCGCCGCTCAGTACGGTGTCGCCTTCGTTCTTGACGATCTCAGTCAGTACGCCATCAGCTTCGGCGAGCACTTCCATGACCACCTTGTCGGTTTCGATGTCGACAATCAGCTCATCGCGCTTAACCGCATCGCCCGGCTGCTTGTGCCAGGTAGCAACGGTGCCGTCGGCAACCGATTCCGGGAATGTAGGGGCTTTGATCTCGATAGCCATTATTCAGGGGTCCTATTGATTCGGTTTCTACATCGAGGCCGCGGATTTCGCGGCCTCTTGCACGAATGGGTTAAACAGTGAAGGCGTCCTGCAGCAGTTTTTCCTGCTGTTCGGCATGCATTGAAGCGTAACCGACCGCCGGCGCCGCTGATGCATCACGACCTGCGTACTGAAGGAACAGTTCCTTCTTGAACGCGGTCGCCACACGACGCATGTGATGCTGGCTGCAATACCAGGCGCCCTGGTTCATCGGCTCTTCCTGACACCAGACGATGTGCTTGAGGTTCTGGTAAGGCGCGAGCGCCTCTGCCAGATCCTCTTCCGGGAACGGATAGAGCTGTTCGATACGCACGATGGCTATATCTTCACGACCCTCGGCACGGCGCTTGTCCAGCAGGTCATAGTAGACCTTGCCGCTACACATGATCACTCGCTCGACCTTCGCCGGATCGACGGAATCGACTTCCGGGATAACGGTCTGGAAGGAACCCTGGGTGAGCTCTTCCAGTGTCGAGGTCGCCAGCTTGTGACGCAACAGCGACTTGGGCGTCAGCGCAACCAGCGGCTTGCGCAGCGGGCGAATCGCCTGGCGACGCAGCATATGGTAGACCTGCGCCGGAGTCGTCGGCACGCAAACCTGAATGTTGTGCTCGGCGCACAGCTGAAGGTAACGCTCCAGGCGAGCGGACGAGTGCTCCGGGCCTT
The DNA here is from genome assembly GCF_040310405.1 of Pseudomonas sp. E45-MNA-CIBAN-0222. Lineage (NCBI taxonomy): Bacteria > Pseudomonadati > Pseudomonadota > Gammaproteobacteria > Pseudomonadales > Pseudomonadaceae > Pseudomonas > Pseudomonas sp. E45-MNA-CIBAN-0222. The sequence goes on along the minus strand of NZ_JBEOPU010000001.1, from coordinate 59,382 downwards.
GCCCCTCGTAGCCATGCGGCAACAGCATCGTCAAGCCGCACAGGCGACCCCACTTATGCTCACCGCTGGTGATGAACTGGTCGATCACCACCTGGGCGCCGTTGGCGAAGTCACCGAACTGCGCTTCCCACACGACGAGCGCGTTGGGCATGGTGGTGGCATAGCCGTACTCGAAGGCCAGCACCGCCTCCTCGGAGAGGAAGGAGTCGTACAGATCGAAGCGCGGCTGACCCTCATAGAGGTGCTGCAGCGGGATGTAGGTGTTGCCGTCCTTCTGGTTATGCAGCGCAGCATGGCGATGCGAGAAGGTACCGCGACCTACGTCCTGACCAGAGATACGCACAGGATGGCCTTCGAAGAGCAAGGTGGCGTACGCCATGACTTCTGCGTAGCCCCAGTTGATGGCCAGCGCGCCTGCGCCCATCTTCTGGCGATCTTCGAGAATCTTCGAGACCTGGCGCTGCACAACAAAGCCATCCGGCGTCTGCAGCAGCTTGTTGGACAGGTCCTGCAGCGTTTTCAGATCAAAGCTGGTGTCATGACGGGCAGTCCAGGCATGGCCCAGATAGGGACGCCAGTCGACGAAGAGCTCCTTGTTCGGCTCTTTCACCAGACTCTTGACCACGTGCAGGCCGTTGTCGAGTGCAGTGCGGTACTCATCGATCTTCGCCTGAACGCGCTCGTCGTCAAGCACACTGGTTTGAATCAGAGAATCCGCATACAGCTCACGGGTAGTGCGCTGCTTAGCGATTTTCTGATACATCAGCGGCTGGGTACCACTCGGCTCGTCCGCCTCGTTGTGGCCACGACGGCGGTAGCAGATCAGATCGATTACGATGTCGCGCTTGAACTGCATCCGATAGTCGACGGCAAGCTGGGTGACGAACAGCACCGCCTCGGGATCGTCTGCGTTCACATGGAAGATCGGCGCCTGGATCATCTTCGCCACATCGGTCGCATACTCGGTAGAACGAGCATCTTCCTGCTTGTTGGTAGTGAAGCCGACCTGGTTGTTGACCACGATACGGATGGTGCCACCCGTGCGGTACGCACGAGTCTGCGACATCTGGAAGGTTTCCATCACCACGCCCTGACCGGCGACAGCAGCATCACCGTGGATGGTTACTGGAAGCACCTTGTCGCCAATCGGATCGCAACGACGATCCTGACGGGCACGTACCGAACCCTCGACCACCGGCGAAACGATCTCGAGGTGAGACGGGTTGAACGCCATGGCCAGGTGAATTTCGCCACCCGGAGTCATCACGTTAGAGGAGAAGCCCTGGTGATACTTGACGTCACCCGAACTCAGGCCTTCGACCTTCTTGCCTTCGAACTCGTCGAAAAGGTCGCGCGGATTCTTGCCGAAGGTGTTGACCAGCACGTTCAGACGGCCACGGTGGGCCATGCCGATGACGATTTCCTTGGTGCCGTAGGAGCCGGAACGCTGAATGATCTCGTCGAGCAGCGGAATCAAGCTCTCGCCACCTTCCAGACCAAAACGCTTGGTACCCGGGTACTTGGTGCCCAAGTACTTTTCCAGACCTTCGGCAGCGGTAAGACGCTCGAGCAGGTGGCTCTTGATCTCAGGTGAGAAATCGGGACGACCACGCACGCTTTCCAAGCGCTGGACGAACCAGCTGCGCTGCTCGGAGTCGACGATGTGCATGTACTCAGCGCCAATGGTGCGGCAATAGGTTTCTTGCAGCGCCTTAACGATTTCGCGCAAAGTGGCCTGGCCGTTGACCATGGCCAGGTCAGCCGTACGGAACACAGTGTCGAGATCGGCGTCGGTCAGACCGTAGTTGTTGATCGCCAGATCAGCGGGGATCGCACGCTGCTGCAGACCAAGCGGATCGAGCTGTGCTGCCTGATGGCCGCGCACTCGGTAGGCCTGAATCAGGCGCAGAACTTCGATCTGCTTCTTCTCGTGCTCACTGCTGACGCTACCTGCGGAAACAGGCTGGGCACGACGCTGGTTCTTGGCCAGCAGGACGAAGTGGTCGCGAATCGTCGAATGCGATACATCGGCTGAAGCGCTGCCACCGGAGGGCAACTTCTGGAAATAAGTGCGCCACTCTTCGGGCACAGCGTTGGGATCGTGCAGGTAGAGCTCAAAAAGCTCTTCCACATAGGCAGCGTTACCACCGGATAGGTGGGCACTGTCCCACATGCGCTGCATTACGCTTTCTTGCATGTCTGGTCACCTTCGATAAGGAGACACCACCAGCGTGGAAACCGCAGCATGACTTCCCAAGTTCTGAAGCAGCGACTCAGGTAAAGCCACTACGGACCGCGCAGATAGTTTCCGGGCACAACCCGGATGCTCCTGCTGGTCATCAAATTTTCAGAGTGAAATCCCGGCTTTGTGAGCTGGATTCCTACTAAAACTACGGCGCCGAGCTTCAACTTCGGCGCCGTAGGTGTAACGGGTAAAGCGATCCGGCCGTTCCAGGCTAGCGCATAACCTTTCGCAACCGGGGTGTCATCAAGTACCGCTCTGCAGCAGCATGTTGCGTATGTGACCAATTGCCTTGGTCGGGTTCAACCCTTTCGGACAAACGTCAACGCAGTTCATGATACCGCGGCAGCGGAACACACTGAACGGATCGTCCAAACCGGCAAGACGATTCTCGGTTTCGGTGTCGCGGCTGTCGGCCAGGAAGCGATAGGCCTGCAGCGACGCAGCCGGACCGAGGAACTTGTCCGGATTCCACCAGAAGGACGGGCAACTGGTCGAGCAGCAAGCACACAGAATGCACTCATACAGACCGTCCAGCTTCTCGCGCTCTTCCGGGCTCTGCAGACGTTCGATCGCCGGAGGAGGCGTATCGTTCATCAGATACGGACGCACCTTCTCATACTGCTTGTAGAAGATGCTCATATCGACCGCCAGGTCACGAATTACCGGCAGACCTGGCAACGGACGGACGACAAGCTTGTTGCCCTTGACCACAGCGGACAGCGGAGTGATGCAAGCCAGACCATTCTTGCCGTTGATATTCATCCCATCGGAACCACACACGCCTTCACGGCAGGAGCGACGATAGGAGAAACCCTGATCCTGTTCCTTGATCAGAGCCAAGACGTCGAGAACCATCAGGTCTTTACCATCGGTATTGACCTGAAAATCCTGCATGAACGGCTTTTCGTCCTGATCGGGGTTGTAGCGATAAACACTCACTTGCAACATATCGGCGACCTCAATAAGTCCGAACCTTGGGCTCGAATGCCGGAACGGTCTTCGGAGCGAAGTTCACGGCACGCTTGGTAACGCGCTTGTCACCCGGGAAGTACAGGGTGTGGCACAACCAATTTTCGTCATCACGCTCTTCGAAATCTTCGCGAGCATGCGCACCACGGGATTCCTTGCGGTTTTCCGCAGCAATCGCTGTGGCCTCGGCAACTTCCAGCAGGTTCTGCAGCTCGAGCGCTTCGATGCGCGCGGTGTTGAACGCCTGGCTCTTGTCCGAGATCTTGACGTTGGCGATGCGCTGACGCAGATCCTGCAACTGAGCGATGCCCTTCTGCATGTATTCACCAGTACGGAATACACCGAAGTAGTTTTGCATGCAGCTCTGCAGTTCTTTGCGCAGCGGCGCAACATCTTCACCAGTGGTGCGCTCATTGAGACCGGCAAGGCGGCTCAGGGCGACATCCAGATCGGTTTCGCTAGCGCCACGATGCTCGACACCTTCTTTGAGCGCCTTCTCCAGGTGCAGACCGGCAGCACGGCCGAACACGACCAGGTCGAGCAACGAATTACCGCCCAGGCGGTTGGCACCATGCACGGATACGCAAGCCACCTCGCCTACGGCGAACAGACCGTCGATGATTGTGTCGTTGCCGTTGGCATCCTGAGTGATGGCCTGACCATGGATGTTGGTGGCAATGCCGCCCATCATGTAATGGCAGGTCGGCACTACAGGGACCGGTGCGACGACCGGGTCGACGTGCGCAAAAGTCTTCGACAGCTCACAGATACCCGGCAGGCGGCTGTGCAGCACTTCCTCACCAAGGTGATCCAGCTTCAGCATCACGTGATCGCCATCCGGACCACAACCGTTACCGGCCAGGATCTCTTTGACCATCGAACGTGCAACGACGTCACGACCCGCCAGATCCTTCGCATTAGGAGCATAACGCTCCATGAAACGCTCGCCGTGCTTGTTGATCAGGTAACCACCTTCACCACGGCAACCTTCGGTTACCAGAACGCCAGCGCCGGCAATACCAGTCGGGTGGAACTGCCACATTTCGATATCTTGGACCGGCACACCAGCACGCAACGCCATGCCAACACCATCGCCGGTGTTGATCAGCGCGTTAGTAGTGGACGCATAGATGCGACCGGCACCGCCAGTAGCGAGAACGGTAGCCTTGGAGCGGATGTAGACGGTTTCACCGGTTTCGATGCAAATGGCAATTACGCCAACAACTGCACCATCCTGATTCTTCACCAGATCAACCGCGTACCACTCGTTGAGGAATACGGTGTTGTTCTTCAGGTTGCCTTGATAAAGGGTATGCAGCAGAGCATGACCGGTGCGGTCTGCCGCGGCACAGGTACGAGCTGCCTGACCACCCTTGCCAAAGTCCTTGGACTGGCCGCCGAACGGACGCTGATAGATGCGACCCTGCTCAGTACGGGAGAACGGCAAGCCCATGTGCTCAAGCTCGAACACCGCTTCCGGACCTACGGAACACATGTACTCGATAGCATCTTGGTCACCGATGTAATCGGAGCCCTTGACGGTATCGTACATATGCCAGCGCCAATCATCGTTCGGGTCAGCCGAAGCGATTGCGCAAGTGATGCCACCCTGAGCGGAAACGGTATGCGAACGAGTCGGGAAGACCTTGGTGACTACTGCGGTCTTGTGGCCACCCTGAGCCAGCTGCAGCGCAGCACGCATGCCGGCACCACCGCCACCAACAATGATGGCATCGAAGGAAAGCGTACGAATATTAGCCATGAATCAGATACCCCAAAGAATCTGCACGCCCCAGACGAAGAAGATGAACATGGCAATGCCACACACCGTCTGGAACAGAAAACGAACGCCGGTAGCCCACTTACCGATCGCCATGTTGGTCAGGTAGTCGGTGGAAATCGTCCACATGCCTACCCACGCGTGCACACTCAAGGCGACCAGAGCCAACAGGCTGAAGATACGCATCCAGTTAGCCGAGAACAGCTCGTGCCACTGGGCGTACTCCAGACCCGGGTTCGCAATCAGGTACCCAAGCAGGAACAGAAAATAAGCCGCAAGAACTACCGCAGAAACGCGCTGCGCCATCCAGTCATACAGACCCGAGCGCGAAAAGTTGGTGACATTAGTTACCATATCCACACCCCCGCCAGAACGATCAGCACCACCGAAACGGCGATTACGATTTTCGCGCCCAGCTTGCCGCCTTCCAGCGTCTCGCCATGGCCAGTGTCCATGATCAGGTGACGAGCGCCCGCCACCAGGTGATACAGCAGTGCGGACAGCAACGCCCAGCTCACCAGCTTAGCCAGGGGACTGCTCAAATAAGCACGAACATCCTCGAAACCTTCTGGCGAAGACAGCGAGGTATCGAGCGCGAGCAGCAACAAGGCGATACCGACGAACAGGATGACACCGGATACACGGTGGAGAATCGACGTGTAAGCGGTGATGGGAAGTTTTATTGTCCTAAGATCTAGGTTTACAGGTCGTTGGCTTTTCACGGCTTTTTTTCACACTTGAGAGCCCCAAAACACAGGGCAAAGTTGTTGGGAAGAGCACTCAGCAGTACCCGCTACCCACGAGTGACAACCTACAGAATACTGCCTGCAAGGCCCCTGCCGGTCGGTTTCCGAGTATAAACAGTTAGGTTACTAATGACAATGTGGTGAAGTGCCACTAAAGGCTGATAGCAGCCCCTATATAAATGCCGTAAACAGTGCACCCAAGCTGTACGCATCCCCCCTGCAGAGCCCTCTACGGCATGGGTTCGCGCAAATTGACTTTGCGATTTATCACACTATAGTGATGCGGGCCCTGCGTGGGGGGCCATGATGATTCCAAGCACAAAACAGGAGGCCATACATGGCTGACAAGAAAGCGCAGTTGATCATCGAGGGCGCTGCCCCCGTCGAACTGCCCGTTTTAACCGGTACCGTAGGGCCTGATGTAATAGACGTACGAAGCCTGACCTCCACGGGTCACTTCACCTTCGATCCCGGCTTCATGTCGACCGCCTCTTGCGAGTCCAAGATCACCTACATCGATGGCGACAAGGGCATCCTGCTGCATCGTGGCTACCCAATCGAGCAACTGGCGGAAAAATCCGACTACCTCGAAACCTGCTACCTGCTGCTGAACGGCGAATTGCCGACCACCGAGCAGAAAGCCAAGTTCGTCGACACCATCAAGAACCACACCATCGTTCACGAGCAGCTGAAGTCGTTCCTTCACGGTTTCCGTCGCGACGCTCACCCGATGGCTGTGATGTGCGGCATCGTCGGCGCCCTGTCCGCCTTCTACCATGACTCGCTGGACATCAATAACCCCCAGCATCGTGAAATTTCCGCACACCGCCTGGTCGCGAAGATGCCGACCATCGCGGCCATGGTCTACAAGTATTCGATGGGCCAGCCGTTGATGTATCCGCGCAACGACCTGAACTACTCGGAAAACTTCCTGCACATGATGTTCAACACACCGGCCGAGATCAAACCGATCAGCCCGGTGCTGGCCAAGGCAATGGATCGCATCTTCATCCTGCACGCCGACCATGAGCAGAACGCCTCCACCTCTACCGTCCGCCTGGCAGGCTCCACCGGCGCCAACCCGTTCGCTTGTATCGCAGCCGGCATCGCTGCACTGTGGGGGCCGGCACACGGCGGCGCGAACGAAGCCGTGCTGACCATGCTGGACGAGATCGGCGACGTCTCGAATGTCGAGAAATTCCTGGCCAAGGCCAAGGACAAGAACGATCCGTTCAAGCTCATGGGCTTCGGTCACCGCGTCTACAAAAACTTCGATCCGCGCGCCAAGGTGATGAAGCAGACTTGCGACGAAGTGCTCGGCGAGCTGGGTATCAATGACCCACAGCTGGAGCTGGCAATGAAGCTGGAAGAGATCGCACTGAATGATCCCTACTTCGCTGAGCGCAACCTGTACCCGAACGTCGACTTCTACTCCGGCATCATCCTCAAGGCGATCGGTATTCCGACCAGCATGTTCACCGTGATCTTCGCCCTGGCGCGGACGGTTGGCTGGATTTCGCACTGGAAGGAAATGATAGCCTCAGGCCAGAAAATTGGCCGTCCGCGTCAGCTGTACACCGGCCATCCGCAGCGCGACCTGCCACGCTGAGCTTTAGCTGAAACGAAGAAGGCTGCCCAAGAGGCAGCCTTTTTTTTATGTCTAACGCCACGACCTGAATAAACCCTCCGAAACCTCGACCAGGATAGCGCCGTGGCAGCGTCGAGCGTCCAAGACCGCCACTTGGCAATAAACCGTTTTGCTGCGCTACCGGCTCCATGTTGCTGGCCGACCTCGGGACGAAGCTTGTCCCAGGTGAACAACATTCCATTCGCCAACCACAGTTTGCGTAAGATCAGCCAAACCCAACAACGATTACTGAGTGGGTGAAAGTTGTCGAAAATGCGGTCGGTACAGCGCAGCGGAACTACCTACCGTCCAATACGCCACGCCACGACCCAGAGAGCGCCATCAGGCTGCATCGCATCGACTCAGGTTTGCCGCCAAAAAAAACCATGTGCATCTATGACTGCTACCGCCGTCCGGCCGTGCCTACACGCCAATCCCGACATCACGCGGTCGCTTGCTCCAACCACCCGAGCAATCGAATCGCATCCTGCCGGCTATCACCACAGACCAAGTGATCCGCCTCGAACGCGGTACAGACAGCGGGCCGCGAGGGTTGGCCAAACAATCCGCATAGATTGCGTTCCGAAAGATGCAAGCAACGCTCACCCGCCGGCTTGCCATAAGGCATGCCTGGAATCGGCGAGCTGATCGAAGGGGCAATACAACAGGCACCGCAACCGGGACGGCAACTCATTTCCAATCGTCCGAAATGAAAAACGGGGCGGCGATAATAATGAGTGTTCGCGCAAAAGGCACTAGCGCCAACGGGCGCCTTTCGGGCACTTGCGAGGCAGGCGACGAATCAATAGGATCCGCCATCGCCCCGGAGTATCGCCCCATGCCCATCTGGCTACAGACCGCTGCCCTGCTCTGCTTTTCGAACCTGTTCATGACCTTCGCCTGGTACGGCCATCTCAAAACGCTTAATGGCAAGCCTTGGGTAATAGCGGCACTAATCAGCTGGGGCATCGCGCTTTTCGAGTACCTGATCATGGTGCCTGCCAACCGCATCGGCTACACCGAGCTATCGATCGGTCAGCTGAAGATCATGCAGGAGGTGATTACTCTGATGATCTTCGTGCCGTTTAGCGTGCTGTACATGCAGCAGCCGCTAAAACTCGACTACCTGTGGGCCGGGCTGTGCCTGCTGGGTGCGGTGTATTTCATCTTCCGCTCATGAGCGTGGCCGCTTCAGCACTCGGAGCTAGCAGCCTCACTCGATACGCCAGCGACCTGATGACGCCACTGAGCCGCTTCGGCATACTGGCCGCCCTTTTCCGTACCCTTAGAGGTTTCGAATGTTCAAGGTCAACGAGTACTTCGACGGCACCGTCAAATCCATCGCATTCGACATGGCCGCCGGACCGGCGACGATCGGCGTCATGGCGCCAGGCGACTATGAGTTCGGCACCAACCAGTTGGAAGTCATGCACGTGGTCGCCGGTAGCCTGGACGTGAAATTGCCCGGAAACGAAAGTTACGAAACGTTCGGCGCTGGCACCCAGTTCACCGTGCCGGCGAATAGCAAGTTTCAGCTGAAAGTGGCGGAGGCGACTGCCTACCTGTGCGAGTATCGATAAGCGGTTTGGTACCAGGCAATCAGAACCGTTGTCATGGTGGATGGATAAAGCGTCATCCACCCTACGTATCGACGACACCCGTAGGGTGGGCTTCAGCCCACCAACTCACCAGCAACCTGTTCAGCCATGCTCCGGCGCCCGAGCCCAAAAGCGCTTCCGACCGAGGCGTGCTTAAACGTCCAACCGAGGACGTCGCTGTAACCCCACCTCACCCTAACGGTTTATAGGCTTGGCTAACCTGCTTCGACTGATTCAACCGAGTCAGTTCACCCGCCAAGCGCTCTCGTTCCGCGCGGCCGACTTGCTGAAGGTCGTCGTACAAAAGCGACAGCTTCGCGAGTTGCTCGCGTAAGCCAGCATCAAACGCATCTTCATCGCGCAAGGTGGCTACGAGGGTGCGGCACTCTTCATCCAGCACCGCAATGGTTTCCCAGTCACCTGCCGCCAGTGCATCGCGCAGCTTGCCAGCCAGCGTAGCGAACGCCTGTTTGCGTGACTGCATGAGTACCCTCAAAACTATTCAAATCGTGCAAAAAACAACGAACTCACTGTACCCGTCGCTTCAAAGATTTATACCTTCGGCGCGATCTGATCCCAGGCCAGCTTGATCTCGCCCAGCAGTTTGCCAACTTCGTTCAGCTTGTCGATATCGTTGTGCCGGCTCGCCTCGAACAGGCGCATCGTCATGTATTCGTAGAGTCGGTCGAGGTTCTCTGCCAACTCACCGCCGACACTCTTGTCGAGCCCGTCGCGCAAGCCACCTATGATATTAATGGCCTTGCCAACAAGCACGCCCTTTTCGGCGAAGGCTTCACGCTCCATGGCGCCTTTAGCCTGCGCGATGCGATCCAGGCCACCCTGCATCAGCATCTGGATCAAGCGGTGCGGATCAGCTTCGTTGACCTGAACCTTAACGCCAACCTGCTGATACTGCTTCATTGCTGTCATTGCATTCATTTGGATAAGCCCCTTGCCACATCAAGTTTGCATGTACAGCTTATCGGTCGAGTTCGCTCAAGCTTGATAGCAGTTGGATAAATCACAGTAATAAAAAAACCGCCTCGGCGGCGGATTGAAATTAATGGAGAGTTTTACCAGCTCGGCGGACCGGACCATTCTTCGCTGATCATCGGAGCAAGGATTGGCAATTCCGTGCGCCGCTGGCTGCGTTTCCGAGGTATGCGCACCGAGACCAGAACGGTAAGCGTCACGCTTCAAGAGTTCGTTATCGGAGACCAGCGCTAGCCGTTTGAGCCGGGTAATGTGGCGCTCCGCTGGTGGGCTGAAGCCCACCCTACAGGCGGGGTGTCATCAAACGTAGGGTGGGCTTCAGCCCACCAATTCCGACCAACGCAACTTATCTTTTGGAGTTACCCGCCGCCCACGGTAGGTTTTCCAGCGAAGCAATCAGGCTGCTTGACGTGTTGGCCAGCTGCCCAACCAGCAGATCCATTGCGTTGAACTGCTTGTAGAGCCGGTCCTGCAGAGAGGTGATGCGCCGGGTGAGATCTTCTTTCTGCTTGTCGATACCGGAAATAGTCTCCGCCATCTGTTTATTGCGTTGCTCGAGAATGCCCCCGGTTTCGGTATAGGGCTTTAGCTTCGCATCCAGACGGGTCGCAAGGCCTGTTTCGCCCGCAAATAACGCAGCCAACTCCTCAAATCCGCTTTCCATAGCGGTGTCGAGCTTATCGGTGTCGACTTTCAGGGTGCCGTCTTTCTGCGTGGTGACCCCTATATCAGTTAGCGCCCGGATAGCACCTGAGCCCTGAACATTAACCAGCTCGTTTCGGATGGTACCGAGCAAAGTGCGTGCGGTTGCGTCCCCGACCAAGGCACCTGTCACAGGCACATTGCCATCGCCCGCAGACGTCACTTTGGTCTGCGCATTGATGACGCCAATGAGCTTGTTATAAGCGTCGACGAATGATTGAACCTGTTTTTTGACCCCTGCTTCATCCAGCGTGACGCCTACCGTAATCGGCTTACCTGTTTCCGTCAGGCCTTTGAGGTCGAGCGTGACACCCTCAATGGCGGTATCGATCTTGTTGGTAGCGCTGCTGATGCTCAGGCCATCGATGGTCAGTTTGGCATTGGCGGCTTTGGAAACGACCCCCGCCGAACCATCAGTGCCTGGAATAGCCGTCCCGCCCGTGAACGCAAGCTTGGACAAATCGCCCGTCGAACCGCTGCCTACCGCAACGGTAATATCGTTACCATCACCGGTTTTCGAACTGCTGAGCACTAACCGCGAGCCCGACGTATCGGTGACGATGGTTGCACTCAACCCCTTTTCAGCGCCCGCCTTGTTGATCGCATCGCGGATACCAGCCAGCGTGTTATTGCTTTCATCCACAGTGATCGCCGGCAACGACTCATCGCCCACACTGACCGTCAACGTTCCACTACCGAGCGTTACAGGAGCTGTGGAATTATCCTTGATTGCTTGAAGCGCCACCTTGCTACCAGCGGCAAGCTGAGTAACATCGACTTTATAGCTGCCGGCGCCAGCAGTCACGCCAGCAGTTACTGAGAGTAGATCAGCATTAGAGGAAGTAGCTGCGCGAGCCTGGAACAGCTCCGGCTTGTTCAACCCGCCGAGCGCCGTTTGGAAATCGCTAATGGCGCTTTTTAATGCGCCAACAGCTGTAATTTGGGTGGTGGTCTTCTTTTCGAGGTTGGCGAGCTGCGACTCCTTTGGTGCGCGCTCGGCAGCGACCATGCTCTTTACGATGCTGTCGATGTCGATGCCTGAACCAATACCTGTTAAGCCAGCCATAGCCTTTACCTCGTCAAGAAATTGTTAGCCGGAAAGCACGATACAAAAAGCGTACCGTCACGCTTTGGCTTTAAATAACAAACTACGCATTTCATCCAGCCGCTCGGTTAAACGAAGAATCTCCTCCGACGGTATCTGCCGGACGATCTTGCCTGACTCGCCATCAATCACACGAACCACCACGTCGCCGGTGGAATCATCGACGCTGAAGCTCAGATCCCGCTGGATGTGCTGCATCTGCGACCGAAACTTTTCGACAAGGTCAGCGGTGTTTTCCTGGTCTTTCGCTTCCGCTGGAGATGTCGCGGGGTGAATTTTATCGGACGCAGAAAACCCAGCCTCTTTCAGGAGACTGGGTGGCGATCCAGCTGTCATCTGCTGCGCTGCGGCTCCGCCAGATAATTTCCCGACGTCCATTGATTCACCTCTCATGAATCAATGAGGGTAGAGCACAGCCCTACCCTCATCATTAACGCCTTCTGCTTATTACTGCAGCAGACTCAGAACAGCCTGCGGCAGCTGCTTGGCCTGGGCCAGGATCGCGGTACCTGCCTGTTGCAGGATTTGGTTCTTGCTCAGATTCGCGGTCTCGGCTGCGAAGTCAGTGTCCTGGATACGGCCTCGAGCAGCGCTAGCGTTTTCGGCAATACTCCCCAAGTTAGCAATCGTACTACCCATACGATTCTGGAACGCACCAAGAGTAGCTCGCTGCGTATCTACAGCCTCCAATGCCAAATCAATCTTTGCAATTTCAGCTTGCGCAGTACCAAAAGTTTTAATATCTGCTGCTGCACCACCCATTATGGTTGCGCTGTCCATCTTACTAAAAGTTACAGCTATCGTTTCTGCGGCTTGAGCGCCAATCTGGAAAGTGACCGTACCAGTAGTTCCTGCGGTTCCGTCTAGCAATTTCAGGCCGTTACCAAAGGTAGTCTTCGCGGAAATCCGGTCTATTTCCTCTACTAGCGTCTGATATTCCAGATCGAGCGAAGCCTGATCCTTCACACTGTTACTGCCGTTTGAAGATTGAAGAGCCAAATCTCGCATACGTTGGAGGAGATTTGTAGTTTCTTGCAAAGCCCCTTCCGCTGTTTGCGCCATGGATATCCCATCGTTCGCGTTGCGAGCAGCAACATTCAAACCATTTACCTGACTAGTGAGTCGGTTTGAAATTTGCAGACCAGCAGCATCGTCTTTAGCACTATTGATGCGGCTACCGGTGGAGAGACGCTGCATGGAAGTCTGCAGAGCATTGGAAGAGTTGTTGAGGTTGCGCTGTGTATTGAGCGACGCAATGTTGGTGTTGACTGTAAGAGCCATGATGTGCCTCCAAGGGCGCTAGTTACTTTGGTTGCCTGAGCTTGCGACTCCGGGCCGGCTTTTGCCCAGGCACCCATTGAGTTCGCATTCGATTAGCTTATCGGCGTCGTTTCGGTGAGCTTTAGGAGGCGGTTGAAAATAATTTTGCAAGCCCCGAGAACAACCTGTACGACACCGGCGAACCCGCAAACAAGCGAGCCCGCCTGCAAGGTTTTCGGACGTTGGGTGGAAATCTTTAATGTATGAACAGAATGCCGCGAGGTGGAGGCAGGCCCGTGCGGGCGAGTTTGGTTTTTGGAGGGGCCTGGTAGGCCTTTTCGCCGCGAGGGCGCGCCTCCCACAGGACTGGAGTCACGCCGCTACTATTGATAGGAGGGCTACCCTCGGCGCGAAGCTTTGCTTTGCGCTGGCAGGATGAATCCTTCGCCGCGGGACGCGCCTCCCACAAAAGCGGGTCGTAGCCGGCTTTGCTCTGGAATGAGTGAATTGCCTTCGGCACGAAGCCGACTAGCTGATGTTTGAGTTAATGCTCAAGTTCAGCGAGCCGTTCCAGGAAGGCATCCTCGTCATTGACCGCCAAGCCCAGCTCATTAGCCTTTGCCAGCTTCGATCCAGCTCCTGGTCCAGCTACCACTACGCTGGTCTTGGCTGAAACGGAACCCGAAACCTTTGCCCCTAACGCCTCCAACCTTGCCTTCGCCTCATCGCGGCTCATGCTTTCCAGCGTGCCAGTGAGTACCCAGGTCTGGCCCGCCAAGGGAAGCCCTTCCGCCGCCTTTCGCTCGCTTTGCCAATGCATGCCGAACTCGCGCAGCTGGGCCTCGATGGCGCGGGCGCGTTCAGCATTCGCCGGCTCGTCGAAATAGTCGCGCAATGCCCGAGCGGCCTTTTCGTTGAGGCGCTCGACCTGACGCAGATCCAGCCAGTCAGCTTCGATGATGCCTTCAAGACTGCCGAAACGGTCGGCGAGGCGTTGGGCACCGGTGGTGGCGATGAAGGGAATGTTCAGCTTGTCGAGCAGCTCAGCCAATGTTGCGCAGGCGGCGAACTCAGGATGAACGTCACCCTCCTCTTGCAGCTGCACGCCACGCTCGCGCAGCTGCTGGATGACGAGTTGGTTATGGTCATCTTCGAAGAAGCTATGGATTTCGTAAGCGACCTCCAATCCGATATCAGGCAGGTAAACCAGCACATCTGGCAAAGCCCGGCTAATATGATCGAGCGAACCCAACGCACGCGCGAGCAGCTTCGCAGTGCCCTCCCCGACGTCCGGAATGCCCAGCGCATAAATGAAGCGCGCCAAGGACGGTGTGCGGCTAGCGTCGATGGATTTCAGGAGGTTGCGACTGGACACTTCGGCGAAGCCTTCGAGCGCCAGTACCTGCTCGAACGTCAGGCTATACAGATCGGCCGGCGAACCGACCAATCCGGTATCCACCAACTGCTCGACGATCTTGTCGCCCAGGCCGTCAATATCCATAGCCCGGCGCGAGACGAAATGGATGATCGCCTGTTTGAGCTGAGCCTGGCAGGCCAGACGGCCGACACAACGGTAGATGGAGCCTTCGCTGATCGACTCCCGCCCCTTGCTGCGCTTGATCAATTGGGTGCGTTCAACGTCCGAGCCACAGACCGGGCAATGCTCAGGCACTTGGACGTTCCGTACGTTCTCGGGGCGGCGCTCAGGGATGACGCCAAGAATCTGCGGAATAACGTCGCCGGCGCGGCGAACAATAACCGTATCGCCGATCATCACGCCTAGGCGCGCGACCTCATCCATGTTATGCAGCGTGGCGTTCGAAACCGTCACGCCGGCGACCTGAACGGGTTTCAGCCGTGCGACCGGCGTAATAGCGCCAGTGCGCCCCACCTGAAACTCCACGTCCAGCAGCTCGGTCACTTCTTCGCGGGCCGGAAATTTATGGGCGATGGCCCAGCGCGGCTCACGGGCGCGGAAGCCAAGCTCCCGCTGCTGCGCGGTGGAGTTGACTTTGAACACGACGCCGTCGATTTCGTAAGGCAGCGCGTCGCGCTTTTCGCCAATCGCGTGATAGTAGTCGCGGCACTCCTGCACGCCCTTCGCCAGCTTGAGCTCGCGACTGATAGGCAGGCCCCACGTTTTAAGCGCTTCGAGGATGCCGATGTGAGTGCCCGGTAGATCACCGTCACTGCGGCCAACGCCGTAGGCACAGAGCTCCAGCGGTCGGCTGGCGGTTATCTTCGAATCCAGCTGGCGCAGGCTGCCGGCAGCGGCGTTGCGCGGATTGGCGAAGGGCTTGCCGCCGCTTTCCAGCTGTCGCGCGTTGAGCGCTTCGAAGCCGGCCTTCGGCATGTAGATCTCGCCGCGCACCTCGAGTACCGCAGGCCAGCCACTGCCATGCAGCTTCAATGGAATGTTGCGTACGGTGCGCACGTTGGCGCTGATGTCCTCGCCTGTGCTGCCATCGCCCCGAGTGGCGCCGCGCACCAGATGACCGTTCTCATAAAGCAGACTGACCGCCAATCCGTCGAGCTTGGGCTCGCAGCTGTACTCGATCATCGCGCCCTGACCAAATAGATCCCCGACGGGCAGGTCCAACCCCACGCGCACGCGGCGATCAAAGTCCAGCAGATCCTGTTCTTCGAATGCGTTGCCCAGGCTCAGCATTGGCACTTCATGACGCACCTGGCCAAACGCCGCAAGCGCTGCACCGCCGACGCGCTGAGTTGGCGACTCAGGAGTCACGAGTTCAGGGTGCTCAGCCTCCAGCGCCTTCAGCTCATTGAAAAGGCGATCGTACTCGGCGTCGGGGACACTCGGCTCATCGAGCACGTAGTAACGGTAGTTGTGGGCGTCGATTTCGCTGCGCAGTTCGGCGATGCGCTCGGCAGCGTTTTGGGCGGAAGGCATAGGATGGAGCCATTGCTGGGGCTGTGCTGACTCAGACCGCTTCAACACGCCTTGGTTGATATGAAAGCGTCGGATTTTAGCCGATTAGGAACGTGACGGAAGGTTTGCGGATTGAGGTAGCCGGAGAACCCTGGATGCCACTGTATGGTGGCTTCAGCCCGCCTTGTGATGCATTCGAAAAAGCATCGGCTTCGCGGCATTTTTCCGAAGGCATCGCTGGGCTAAAGCCCACCGTAGGGCGTCGCGGCACAGTTTGGTAACTCGCTGGGGCTGGGCTGGAGGAGTGCGCTGTGGCTCGGGTATGCCGATTCAGGCTCGCGCAGAGCGCTTGGGGATATGAATGCGTGGAATCTAAGTCGGTTAATAATCCGACGGTAAATTGGGGCTTTCATAGCCGAAGGGCTCAGGGGCAAGACGATTGCAGGGTGGGCTTCAGCCTAGCTTGCGAACTTACCGGGGAAGCATTGGTGGGCTAAAGCCCACCCTACAGTGTTGAGGCGAGGCGGTGAGTTCGTGACTCAGCGCTGTTTGACAGTCATCTGACGGCGCTCGAATTCGACGATGCGCTGACGGTAGTGCTCGATGGTCTGCGCGGTCAGTACGCTGCGCTGGTCGTCTTTCAGCTCGCCGTTGAGCTCTTGGGACAACTTACGAGCAGCGGCGACCATGACATCGAATGCCTGCTTTGGATGGCGCGGACCCGGCAGGCCGAGGAAGAAGCTCACGGCCGGCGTGGTGAAGTGGTCGATATCGTCAAGGTCGAATGTACCGGGTTTGACCGCATTGGCCATGGAGAACAGGACCTCGCCATTGCCGGCCATGCTTTCATGACGATGGAAGATGTCCATTTCGCCGAAACGCAGACCGCTCTCGAGAATGTTCTGCAGCAGCGCTGGGCCACGGAACCCGTGGGGATCCCGGCAAATAACGTTGATGACCAGTACTTCCTCGACCGGCGCGAGCTCCTTCTGTGGCTGGTCATTTTCGTCTTCGTCGTCACCGACTACCGGGTCAAGCAATGTCGGTACTGGCTCGTCACTATTGAGCTGGAGATCACCTTGAAAAGGTTCGTCCTGCCGACGCTTCTTACCGGACTCACGGGCGCTCATAGGCGGCATATCGCCTTCGTCCAGAGAGGGCTCGTGGTCACGATTCACTACACGAGCCGGGCCGAGAACCTCGGCAGAATCTTCAGCACCAGGAAGGTTGGAGAGGCTACGGTCCAGCTTGAATTTCAGCTTGCCCTTGCCACCGCGCATACGACGCCAACCGTCAAACAGGATGCCGCCGATAACAATGATGCCGATGACGATCAGCCATTCGCGCAGACCGATATCCATTAATGCATTAACCTCTGACTTCGATGATAAAGACGCAACAAGTGGCCGCTTCTGACCACTTCAAGCGCATCGTAAAAATTGTGCTCTAAGCTAGCACGACGAACGGTAACTTTGCACCGTGCGGTAGTTCTCTTTTTATTGCCTTCCGTGTATCAAAAACGCTCAAACACGCGGCTTAATCCTCAGGATTCGACCAATGCGACGGCCTGTTCTACGTCGACCGTCACCAGCCGCGAACAGCCCGGCTCATGCATGGTCACACCCATCAGCTGATCGGCCATTTCCATGGCGATCTTGTTGTGAGTGATGTAGATGAACTGCACTTTCTCCGACATCTCCTTCACCAAGCGCGCGTAACGGCCGACGTTCGCATCATCCAGTGGCGCATCAACTTCATCGAGCATGCAGAATGGCGCGGGATTGAGCTGGAAGATGGCAAATACCAGCGCCAATGCCGTCAATGCCTTTTCGCCACCGGAAAGCAGGTGAATGGTGCTGTTCTTCTTTCCAGGCGGGCGCGCCATGATCGCCACCCCGGTATCGAGTAAATCTTCTCCGGTAAGTTCCAGATAAGCGTTGCCGCCGCCAAACACTTTTGGGAAAAGCGCCTGCAGACCGCTGTTGATCTGATCGAAGGTCTCCTTGAAGCGGTTACGGGTTTCCCGGTCGATCTTGCGGATGACATTTTCCAGCGTATCCAGCGCCTCGACGAGGTCGTCGTTCTGCGCATCGAGGTAACGTTTGCGTTCCGATTGCTGTTGGTATTCATCGATCGCCGCCAGGTTGATCGGCCCCAGGCGCTGAATGCGTTGGGCAAGGCGCTCCAGCTCCGCTTCCCAGCCAGCCTCGGTCGCCTCGGCTGGCAAGGTGGCGAGCACCCCGTGCAGGTCATATCCGTCCTCGTGCAGCTGATCCTGCAGCGCCTTGCGCCTGACGCTCAGCCCCTGCCAGTCCAGCCGCTGCTGCTCCAACTGGCCGCGCAGCAACTGCGCCTGCTGTTCGGCCTGGGTACGCCGTTTCTCCGCGTCGCGCAGCTCTCGATCAGCATCTTCCAGTGCAAGCCGCGCGTGTTTGAGCTCTTCTTCGACGCCCATGCGCCGCTCCAAGAGCTCCTCAAGCTTCATACGCAGCTCTTCCAGCGGAGCCTCGCCTTCTTCCAGGTTGAGCGTGAGCTGCTCACGGCGTTCGATAGCTCGCTCGAACTGTTGCTCCAAACGATCCAGCGCCTGTCGGGTTGACTCATGCTGCGCCTTGAGCGAGCCAACCCGCAGCGCCAACTGGTGCGCGTGATCCTTTTGCTGGCGCGCCTCCTGGCGAATACGATCGAGCTGTTCGCGAATTCCGTCCCTGTCAGCCAGCAGAGTTTCACGCTGCTCGGTGTCCTGGGCCATAGCATCTAACGCGTCCTGCAGCTGCAGGCGCGCTTCGCCGAGTTGCTCGGTCTCGATCTCGCGCTGTTCATGTTGTTCAATCAGCTCTTCATCCAGCCGCCGGCGGCGCAGCGCCAGTTGCTCCAGTCGAACCTGCCCAGCGGACAATTGCGCCTTGAGATCACTGTGAGAGCGCGCTTCCTCTTGTTGCCGCCGGCGCTGTTGCTCGCGCTCCTCTTCGAGGCGGGATTGATCGCCGCGCAATTGGGCGATGCGCTCTTCGACTGACGCCACGCTGGCTTCACGCTCATCGCGTTCTGCGTTCAGGCGCTCCAGCTCCTGGCCCCGTGCGAGCACACCGGACTCGGCCTCGCTGGCGCGTCGCACCCGCAGAAAATGCCGGCCAACCCAATAGCCGTCGCGACTTACCAGGCTTTCACCTTCATGCAGCCCAGAGCGTGCGGCCAGCGCCTGCTCCAGCGAGTCGACCGGCCGCACGTTGCCCAGCCAGTGCGACAGGTCCACTGCAGACTCGACCAGATCGAGCAAGCTACCAGGGCGGCGCGCACCGCTATTCGCCGGGATGACCAGCCGCAGGTCGCCCTGCTCGAAGTCCTCGAGCGCAATCGCCGCAAAATCGTCCAGCAGCACGGCGTGCAGATCGGCACCGAGCACAGTTTCAACTGCCAGCTCCCAGCCGGGCTCGACGCGCAGCCCCTCGGCGAGACGCGGGCTTTGCTCCAACCCTTGCTCCTGCAGCCATTCGCCAACACCCTTGCCCGGGTCCATAGCCGCTTGCTGCAACGCCTCCAACGAGGCGATGCGGCCGTTCAGACGCTGCAGATCGCCCTGCAGCTGCTGTTGCGTTTGAGTCGCCTGCTGCAGCGTCTCACGCAGTTGCTCCAGGCGTTCATTGAGGGTTTCGCCATCTGCCGCAAGCGTCTCAAGGTTCACCTCACTGGCTGCAAGCTGCTCACCGAGCTCGAGGATCGCAACATCCTCAGGATCCGTAGCCAGCAGCGCACGCTCGTCATCCAGCCGTCGCTGACGTTCGGCCAGCCGCTCCAGACTCTGCTCCAGCTGCTGAATGCGCGATTGCTGAACTTCGGCAGCACGGCGCGGCTCGGCGCTGTGCTGATTGAAGCGCTCCCACTGTTCCTGCCAGACCTGCATGGCCGCTTCGGCCTCTTCCAGCTGGGCGGACGATTCCTCGGCGGCGGCGCTGGATAGCTCCTGTTCCGGCTCGAGCATGGCCAGCTCCTCGCCCAGCGTAGCGAGCAGGGTGCGATCGTGGCCGAGGTGCGATTCGGTTTCGAGGCGCGCCTGCTCAGCCTCGCGCAGATCGACCTGCAACTGGCGTAGGCGCTGCTGGCCATGCTGGATACTCTGCTCGACGCGGGCGATATCGCCGCCGACAGAATAGAGCCGCCCCTGCACCTGATTGAAACGCTCGGACAGCTCATGATGACCGTCACGCAGGCGCTCGATGCTTGCATCGGCGTTGCGCTGCTCGGCGACCAGTGCCTCGAAGGCCACTTCCTGATCGCCGATCACCTGCTCGCGCTGGCCCACCTGGTCATTCAAAGCCTGCCAACGGAGGGCCGACAGCTGCGCCTTGAGCTGCCGCTCCTCGGCCTTGTATTCCTGATACTTCTCTGCCGATTGCGCCTGACGGTGCAAACGTTCGAGCTGTCGCTCCAGCTCTTCGCGCAGATCTGTCAGTCGCGCGAGATTCTCATGGGTTCGACGAATACGATTCTCGGTTTCGCGCCGGCGCTCCTTGTACTTGGAGATGCCGGCGGCTTCCTCGATGAAGTTGCGCAGGTCTTCGGGCTTGGCCTCAATCAGCTTGGAGATCATCCCCTGCTCGATGATCGAATAGCTGCGTGGCCCGAGGCCGGTACCAAGGAAGATATCGGTGATGTCGCGTCGACGGCATTTCACGCCGTTGAGAAAGTAGGTGTTCTGCGAGTCGCGGGTGACGCGGCGGCGGATGGAAATTTCGGCAAAGGCCGCGTACTCGCCAGTCAGCGTACCGTCGGAGTTGTCGAAGATCAGCTCGATGCTTGCCTGGGTGACCGGCTTGCGCGTGTTGGAGCCATTGAAGATGACGTCCGTCATCGACTCGCCGCGCAGGTTCTTAGCTGAGCTTTCGCCCATAACCCAGCGCACGGCATCGATGATGTTGGATTTGCCGCAGCCATTGGGCCCGACTACGGCTGCCATGTTGCTTGGAAAGCTGACCGTGGTGGGATCGACGAAAGATTTGAAGCCGGCAAGTTTGATGCTTTTCAGTCGCATGCAGCCTATCCGTGGCAGTCAGCGTGGAAACGAATAAGCGTAGTCGCCGTGAACATCGGAAATCCTGGCATCGAATGGGTACTGGCAAGAAGCCAGGGAGTTTATCACGCAGCCTAGCTCTGCTCGCAGCGTGGCGGCGCACAGAACCGCGAACGCAGCAGCCAAAAGCGGCAGGATGCCGGAGGAATTAAAGAGGTTTTTGATTGACGGGCAACTCCCTCGGAACACTAACCGCCCGTCATGCTCATGAAACGCACCACCTGAACCTGCTCATCGGTGCGGAAGTGGTGCTTCTCCGGCTTGAGCTGCAACGCGTTCACCAGAGCATTGCGCAGCCTCTCGCTGTCACCGGGATAACGGCGCATCAGGCTTTTAAGGTCAAGCGCACCCTCATGCCCCAGGCAGAGCACCAGCTTGCCCTCCGCGGTCACACGTACGCGGTTGCAGCTGCCACAGAAGTTATTGCTGTGCGGCGAAATGAAGCCGACCTGGGTGTCGGTTCCCGCGACCTGCCAATAGCGTGAAGGTCCGCCGGTGGTGTGGCTGCTGCGCACCAGCTGATGGCCTGCTTCTATACGCTCGCGCACCTCTTCGCTGGAGCAAAAGGTAATTTCACGCTCGTGACTGGAAACGTTGCCCAGCGGCATTTCTTCGATGAAGCTGATGTCCAGCCCTCGCTCGACGGCGAAATTCACCAAATCCAGCACCTCGTCATCATTCCGGCCTTTCTGGATCACGCTGTTTAGCTTGATCCGACTGAAACCGGCATCGATTGCCGCATCGATGCCTTGGACGACCTGATGGAGCATGTCGCGGCGCGTCAGTTCGGCGAACCGTTCACGCTTGAGTGAATCCAGGCTGATGTTCAGCCGATTCACGCCAGCATCATGCAAAGCAGCTGCCAGTACCGGCAGCTGTGAGCCGTTGGTGGTAATGGCCAGGTCTTCCAGTTCGCTACGTGCGCCTAATCGCGCCAACAGCCCGGTGAGGCCCTTGCGCACCAGCGGCTCGCCGCCGGTTACGCGGATACGTTTAACGCCGAGACTGATGAAGGCATCGGCTACCGCATAAAGCTCTTCGAGGGTAAGGATCTGCGCGCGGGGAGCGAAGACCATGTCTTCGCTCATGCAATAAGTGCAGCGGAAATCACAGCGATCGGTTACCGACAACCTCAGGTAGGTGATGCGCCGGCCGAACGGGTCGACCAACTGGGAATCGGGCATTGCACTCTCCAACTGCTGGCTGCGCCTGTATTCAGACTATGCGCTAAGCGCCAATCAGGCAAAGCGACGTTACCAACGGTGAGCAGCCGGCACCATAGCGCGACATGCAGCGAGGCGATCGCAGTGTTTTAATGGGCCGCTTCAACAGCGATCTGCCACTCATGTGAGAGACCACGGCGAATGGATAACGACTCCTTGAAAGCGATGGACTGGCGAGAGCGGCTATACGTCATCATTTTTTTCACCAATACACCGGCCGGCAAGCGCTTCGACACCTGGCTTTTGGTGATCATCATGACCAGCCTGGTGGTGGTGATGCTCGACAGCATCGCCTCGTTCAATGAGCGGCATGGCCAGTTGCTGACCAATCTAGAGTGGGCCTTCACGGCAATATTTGCCCTGGAATACGTAGTGCGGATTTACACGCACCCCGAACCACGCAAGTACATTTTCAGCTTTTACGGTGCCATCGATTTACTGTCGGTGCTGCCCGCTTTCATTGCCCTGATGCTGCCTGACGCGCAGTACTTGCTGGTGGTGCGCATCGTCCGCATGCTGCGAATATTTCGCGTACTCAAGCTCACTCCGTACCTGAGCCAAGCCAACTTCCTGCTAGTAGCACTGCAGGGCAGTCGGCAGAAAATCATCGTTTTCTTGCTTAGCGTTACCACACTGATCATCGTCTACGGCACGCTGATGTACGTAATCGAAGGGCCTAGCAACGGCTTTACCAGCATTCCAATGAGCATCTACTGGGCGGTGGTCACCCTGACCACCGTCGGGTTCGGCGACATGGTCCCGCATACGCCTCTAGGCAAAGCATTGGCGACGGTGGTGATGATCACCGGTTACTCGATCATCGCGGTGCCGACCGGCATCTTCACCGCGGAATTGGCTAACGCCATGCGCCAGGACAGTTTGCGGCACAGCTGTCCGACCTGCGACAAGCTTACCCACGAACCCAATGCGGCCTTCTGCAGCCGCTGCGGCAGTCAATTGTTCGAGCGTCGAGAGCAAAGCTAGCACCCTCCTCATGCGCCGACGCCAGATACTCGCCGGCCTCGGCACCTCCGTCGCCCTCGGCACCTCCGTCGCCCTCGGCGCTTCGTCCGCGCTATGACGAACTGCCCGGGAGCAGGACTGTCACATCCTCAGATTCGCATCAGGCAGGATGGAGACCGGCATGCCTTTGCTCAAACTGCTGCACTTTGCCGCCCTACTCTGCTGGTGCGGCTCGCTGCTCTATCTGCCGGCAATGATCGCGGCTGGCACCAAGCGTAGCGATCAGCTGTTCTACCGAGACCATGCCCACCTTACCCGCATGGTTTTCACCCTCATCAGCACCCCTGCGGCGCTCATCGCAATCGGCTCCGGAACGGCGCTTTTCCTGCGCGACGGCACGCTGGCCGGCTGGCTGATCGTGAAGCTGACGGTGGTAACGGCCATGGCGCTTTGCCATGCACTGTGTGGCGTTCTGGTGTTGCGCATCGAACGTGAGCCGGACCGAGGCGTCACATACCAGTGCATGGGGCTGGGTGTGCTGGTCCCCGTTCTGATCGCCCTGACCCTCTGGCTGGTGCTCGCCAAGCCCTTCTGAATCAAGGAACGACCGCCCCGCATGACTGACCGTACGGCTCGATTCGACTATTTTTCCCGTCCTCGCCCGGCCCACGGGCGAGCATGGATCACCGCCTCTTCCAATCGGCTCAGCGCTCAGTCACGGACCGTCACCCTCGATATCCACACCAACAGCATGCTCGTAGACCAGCCGTCCGCCGAGGAAGGCTGCGAGCGAGATCAACACGGCAGTCAGCAGCGAAAGATACAGCCCCCACATGACATCGCCGTCTCCACGATCCATGCCCTGGTAGCGCAACAGCCAGTTCAGCGAAGCCAGCGAGAGCATCATCACTGCAAGGATCGCGTGGCACCAGGCAGTGATTTTTCGGCGAATCTGTTGCACCGAGACCAGGTCGATCACGCCGGCGATACTGGCTATCCAGCCGCCGATCGCGCCTACGCCAGAGAGCCAGAGGCCGGCGCGCCACCAGAATTCGTCCAGCGTCCACAAATAGGCAAGGTCCGCCGGCACCAGGGCTATCAGCGCGGCGACCGGAAAATGGATCATCATCGGATGCAGCGGATGGCCGGCAATCGCGGCGTTACTACTAATGGACTCGCGTTCTGTGGCCATCCGGCCCTCCCAGGCACTGAATTGAAACCGGCCGCCCAACGAGGCGGCAACCCTTTCAAATGGACCACACTGGCGCTGGCAGTTCCTTTACTCGTTGGCTGCGATGGCCCGCAGTCGGCACTTTCGCCGGCTGGGCCGATGGCGCGAGATGTAGCGAACGTCTGGTGGGCGATGTTCGGCTTTTCCGTACTGGTGCTGGTGGTAGTGAGCGCGCTGTGGATCTACGCCATGCTGCGACGCCCGCAGACCCACACAGCAGAAGAAGCCAAACGCATCAACCGGCGCTGGATTATCGGCGGCGGCATCATCCTGCCCACCGTTAGCATCATCGCGCTGCTGGCGTTCGGCATTCCTACCGGACGCGGCATGCTGCCGTTACCGGTCGAAGGCGAGCAACCATTGCGCATCCAGGTCATCGGCCATCAATGGTGGTGGGAGGTGCGCTACCCGGAAAGCGGCGTGGTAACGGCCAACCAGTTCATTCTGCCGGTCGACCGACCGGTAGACGTCGAAGTCACCAGCGCCGACGTGATTCACTCGTTCTGGGTGCCGCGTCTGGGCGGCAAGCTGGACATGGTTCCCGGCCGGACGAACACCCTGCGCCTACAGGCATCGCAGACCGGCGTGTTCCGCGGGCAGTGCTCGGAATTCTGCGGCAGCCAGCACGCCCATATGATTCTGCACGTGGAGGCTTTGGAATCCGAGGCGTTTGCGGGCTGGATCGAAAGCCGTACAGACCTCCAACACCAACCACCGACAGGCCCCGCAGGCCAGATTTTCAATGAGCGCTGCAGCCAATGCCACCGCGTGAGTGGCGTCAGTGAGGGCAACCGCGCCCCAGACCTGAGCGATCTCGCGACCCGCCCCACATTGGGTGCAGGTGTGATCGCCAACGACAGTGAAGGCCTGCGGCGCTGGCTGAGCGATCACCAGAGCCTCAAACACGGCAACGCGATGCCCCGCCACGACGACATTCCCGAAGAAACCCTCGGCCAGCTTGCCGACTGGCTGGAGACGCTCGCTCCATGACCCCGACTCATAACACTGGCGCCCCCGCCACCGACCCTGACCAGCTGCACGACCAGTTCAACGAGGTGTGGGGCAACCCGCGCGGCTGGCGCGCGCTGACCATCGTCAACCACACCAGCATCGGCCTTCGATTCCTGGTGACCGGCGCCTTCTTCTTCCTCGTCGGCGGTCTGCTGGCGATGCTGATCCGCACGCAGCTCGCCCTGCCCGGCTACGAGCTGATGGAGCCGGACGTCTACAACCAGGTCTTCACCATGCATGGCACGGTGATGATGTTCCTCTTCGCCGTGCCGATGATGGAAGGGCTGGCGGTCTACCTGATCCCGAAGATGATCGGCGCCCGCGACCTGGTATTCCCGCGACTGTCCGCGCTGGGCTATTACTGCTACCTGTTCGGCGGGCTGATCCTGCTGTCGAGCATCTTCCTCGACATCGCGCCGAAGGCCGGCTGGTTCATGTACACGCCGCTGTCCAGTTCAGCGCATACGCCGGGGATGAACTCGGATTTCTGGCTGCTCGGCATCACCTTCGTGGAGATTTCCGCGGTGTCGGCGGGGGTCGAGCTGGTGGTGTCGATCCTGCGCACCCGTACCAACGGCATGGCGCTGCACAAGATGCCGCTGTACGCCTGGTACATCCTGGTGATGGCCATGATGATCGTGGTCGGCTTCCCGCCATTGATTCTCGGCTCCATTCTGCTGGAGCTGGAGCGCGCGGCCGGCATGCCATTCTTCGATGTCGCCCGGGGCGGCGACCCGGTGCTCTGGCAGCACCTGTTCTGGCTGTTCGGCCACCCCGAGGTGTACATCATCTTCCTGCCGGGCGCGGGAATCGTCTCGACGCTGATCCCGGTGTTCTGCCAGCGTCCGCTGGTGGGCTACCGCTGGGTCGTGCTCGGCGTACTGACCACAGGCTTCATCAGTTTCGGGCTGTGGGTACACCACATGTTCACGGTCGGCATACCACAGCTAGCCACGGCGTTCTTCTCGGCGGCCAGCATGTTGGTTGCAATTCCCACCGGGGTGCAGATCTTCGCCTGGCTGGCGACGCTTTGGCTGGGCAAGCCGGTGTACAAGGTGCCGATGCTCTGGCTGGTGGGCTTTCTCATCGTCTTCGTCGCCGGCGGCCTGACCGGTGTGATGCTGGCACTCGTGCCGTTCGATTGGCAGGTACACGACACCCACTTCGTGGTCGCACACATGCACTACGTGCTGGTGGGCGGCATGGTCTTTCCACTGATGGCCGGCTTGTATTACTGGTTGCCGCACTTCTCAGGACGCATGCCATCGGAAAAGCTCGGGCGCTGGGGCTTCTGGCTGTTCTTCATCGGGTTCAACGTGACCTTCCTGATCATGCACTGGACCGGCCTGATCGGCATGCCGCGCAGGGTCTACACCTATGACACGGGCCTGGGCTGGGACATGCCCAACCTGGTTTCCTCCATCGGCAGCTTCATCATGGCGGTGGGTGTCGCCACCATTCTGCTGGACATCATCCTGCACTTCCGCTTCGGCGTCCGCGCACCGAAAAATCCCTGGAACGCCGATACACTCGAGTGGGCCACCAGTCTGCCGCCCAGCGCCTACAACTTCGTCAGCCTGCCTGATGTGACGGACCGTCATCCGCTGTGGAAAGACCCGGACCTGCCCGACAGCATCGCCCGCGGCGAACATGCGTTGACGGTAATCGACCATGGCCGACGGGAGACCTGGGGCAGTGATCCGCTGACAGGCAAGGTGCGCGAGATCATCCACCTCCCAGGCAATAGCTGGCTGCCGTTCATCGCCTCGGTGTTCCTCGCTGCGCTTTGCCTGAGCCTGCTGAACAAGGCCTATATCATCGCGATCATCGCGACCGTCGCCACATTGATCGTGCTGCTGCGCTGGTCCTGGGAAAACGGCGCTCATCCGGCCGCCGCACCGGACGCTCATACACAGCCTGGAGAGCCACCGCTGCACTCACGTACCTTTGACGGCCCGGGCCTGTGGGGTATGGGCGTAACACTGCTGGCCAACGGTGCGCTGTATCTGTCGCTGCTATTCGGCTGGTTCTATCTGTGGACCGTTTCGCCGCAATGGAAAGTGCCGGACAGCGGCCTGAACGGTTGGCTGATGCTGGCCAGCGCGCTGCTGCTCAGTGCCGGCACGCTCTGGCTGCACCGTTTGATCAAACACCTGCGGGCAGGCACGCACAGTGGGCTGATGCAGCAGCTCGCGCTGTTGGGGTGCATCGCGCTGACGCAGTCGGCCATGTTGCTTTGGCTGATGTTGACGGCAGGGCTGGCCCCGACCGAAACGGCCCACGATGCGGTGATCTTCGTGATGCTGGCGTACAACCTGATCCACTGCACGCTGGCAGCAGTGCTCACCGGCCTGCAGGCATGGCGGGTGAGCCTTGGTTACGTGGGTGACAAAGCACCATACGAGCCCGTCGTGGTGGAGCAACTCTGGTACTACAACCTTGGGGTGCTCTGGATCAGCTATGCGGCGATTGTGCTGTTTCCAGCAACTTGGGGAGGCGCCTGATGGCATACGCTCGCACTTCACCCTTCCACCCGGTACAGATCCCGATCGGGCTGATCATCTGGAGCCTGTGGTTCGTGGCGATGTATGGTGGCCAGGCGGTGATCTGCAAGCACAGCGCGCCGGATCCTGCTCAAGGCGTGTGGAACTGGCTGAACGGCAGCCTAGGCGTGCTCACGCTGCTGACGCTGGCACTTTTGTTCTGGCTGGCGCGTTACTTCTGGCGCCTGTCGCGACCGCCGCATGAGTTGAACGAACGACAGTTGTTCGTCACCAAGCTCACTGCGGGCATTCACTTCATCGCGGCGCTGGCGACGCTGTTTGTTGGTATCCCGCTATTGCAGATTCCGCCATGCCTGTAAGCCCGCTGCAGATCCGCTTCTCACCGACCTTGGCGCTGGCGGCAATTCTCACTCCCGCACCGGCTCATGCCCATGGTTTGTTCGACGCCCACATTCTCGAGCGCGCGCCTTTGCTGCTCACTGCGATTCTGGTCGCAGCTGCCTGGCTGCTGTATGTACTAGGCGCCCGCAAGGTACCGCCACGGCGCAGCGAAGCCCTCTGCTTTCACAGTGCCATGCTGTTGGTCGTGCTAGCCGTCTTCGGCCCCATCGACGACTGGGCGGAAAACAGCACCAGCTGGCACATGACCCAGCACATGCTGTTCATCATTGTGATCGCTCCGTTATGGGCGCTGGCTCGCCCGCTGCCGCAATGGCGTGGGATCACCGGGCGTTTCGCCCAACCGGTGTGGACCGGCATCCTGCGTGCAGGACGCTATCCGACCCTGCTGGCATTGCTGCACGGAGCGATCATCTGGATCTGGCACACACCGAAACTCTACGTGCTGGCGCTGGACAACCTCTGGTGGCATGCCTTCGAGCACGCCTGTTTCCTGTTCACCGGTTGGCTGTTCTGGTGGTCGGCACTACGCGCCAATCCAAAGCAGGTACCGCAGGCGCTGATGGCCGTATTGCTGACGCTGATGCACACCGGTCTGCTGGGCGCCCTGCTCACCTTCGGCACCGTCTCGTTCTACGGCGAAGGTCGCTCGGTGGAGGACCAGCAACTGGCCGGGCTGATAATGTGGGTGCCGGGCGGGCTGATCTACCTGATTGGCGGCGGCTGGATCGCCTGGCGCTGGCTGACCCGCATGTGGCGGCGCCAGCAAACGGGCGACGTGCGAAAGGAGTTGAGCTAAGGCTAACGACCGGATCGCAACTTCCGCCGGTCACCCGCTCTTCTTGCGAATCCAGTAGAGGTAAGTGCCCGCAGTTTCCTGCTGTTCGACCAGGTCGTGGCCAAGGAAAATGCAGAACTTGGGAATATCGCGCTGGGTCGAGGGGTCGGTAGCGATAACCTTGAGCAACGCGCCACCGGCAAGATCACGCACTTTGTTGTGCAGCATCATCACCGGCTCGGGGCAATTCAGGCCGCTGGCATCGAGTACGGCATCGACAGACATTTCAGCTGATTGAGTCATCTTGGGCTCCGGAAAACAGGTCGGCATTGTCGCGCAAGCGCACGGACAGGTCATCCGTTCGGCGTCAGAGGCGTCGCAGATGACAGGTCACCTCCTCCCGATCGTGATACAGCTGCTTGCAGCCAATACTCGCCTTGACGCCACGCGCAGCCAGCCCATCGGCGATGCGCTCAAGCAACCGTTTCACCTCCGCATAACGCTGCTTCATCGGCAGCTTGAGGTTTACCACCGCTTCGCGGCACAGGCCTTCGCCGATCCAGGTTTCCAGCAAAGCCGCATTGCGCGCCGGCTTTTCTACGATATCGCAGACCATCCAGTTCACCGGTTTGCGCGGCCGAAACGTGAAACCATCCGCACGGAAATGCTCCACCAGACCGGAATCCATCAGCTCGGGATTCATCGGGCCGTTGTCCACTGCGCTGACCTTTATGTGCCGGTTGACCAGCTGCCAGGTCCAGCCGCCGGGAGCCGCACCGAGATCGACCCCGGTCATGCCCGCAGCCAATCGCGCATCCCATTGATCGCGCGGGATGAAATGGTGCCAGGCCTCCTCCAGCTTGAGCGTGGAGCGGCTTGGCGCCTGGCGCGGAAATTTCAGCCGCGGTATGCCCATAGGCCACAGCGCGCTGTTATGGGCCTCGGCGATGCCGACGAATACCTCACGGCCGCTCTTGAAGGTCAGTAGCAGTCGCGGGCCTTTGCCCTGCTCATCGAGCCGACCGGCCTTGAGCAGCGCCTTGCGCAGCGGCGCCTCGAATTTGCGGCAAAAGTTGGATAGCTCCTTGCCGTCGTTGGTATCCAGCACTTCCAGCCACAGCCCGCTGCAGACCGGGTAATTCCCCAGGTACTCCAGCAATACGCTGATGCGATCCGTTTCAGGAAGTTGCAGGTATTCACCGCGTGCCCATTGCCGGGGAAAGATAAGCTCAGCAAACCGTAGCTTGCGCATCAAGCGCTCGGCGCCCCCGCTTTCGCTGCATACGAACTCGGCGCAGGCGCTCTCCGGACGCGCCTTGGCGTAGCCGGCGACTTCGAGCACGGCGGCGTGTTCGCTGATTTCCGAGCAGACCTCGCCCTCGAAGCCGGGTCGGCAATGCAGCAGCAATGTGTTCATCTTCGAATCCTGTCAGCGATCGGGCATGCGCCAAAGCCGCGCATCATAGCCGACCGCGGGAACCCTCGCCCGCATGACCCGGTCCAGTGCAGTAGCGAAGCCCTTCCGGCTTCACCGCTCATTCATCAGCCAGCCCTTACCGTGTGGGCACAAGGAGATGAGGAATGCCTTCCCTGGATAGCCTGAATTGCCGTCGCAGCCTCGAAGTTGCCGGCAAGACTTATCACTACTACAGCCTGCCCGATGCGGCAGCTCAATTGGGCGACATCAGCCGCCTGCCAACTTCTCTCAAGGTGCTGCTGGAGAATCTGCTGCGCTGGGAAGACAACCAGACGGTGCGCGCCGACGACCTGAAATCCCTGGTGCGCTGGCTGGACACGCGCAGCTCCACGATGGAGATCCAGTACCGCCCTGCCCGCGTACTGATGCAGGACTTCACCGGCGTCCCGGCAGTCGTCGATCTTGCAGCCATGCGCGACGCCGTGGCCAAGGCCGGCGGCGATCCGCAGAAGATCAACCCGCTGTCGCCGGTGGACCTGGTCATCGACCACTCGGTGATGGTCGACCGTTTCGGCAACGATCAGGCATTCGAGCAGAACGTCGCGATCGAGATGCAGCGCAACGGCGAGCGCTACGAGTTCCTGCGCTGGGGCCAGCAGGCATTCGACAACTTCGCCGTGGTGCCACCGGGCACCGGCATCTGCCACCAGGTGAATCTGGAATACCTCGGCCAGGTGGTCTGGACCCGGGACGAGAACGGCGAAACCTATGCCTACCCGGATACCCTGGTCGGCACCGACTCGCACACCACCATGATCAATGGCCTCGGCGTGCTGGGCTGGGGTGTCGGCGGCATCGAGGCCGAGGCGGCAATGCTCGGCCAGCCGGTGTCGATGCTGATCCCGGAAGTGATCGGCTTCCGCCTGACCGGCAAGCTCAATGAAGGTGTCACCGCCACCGACCTGGTGCTGACCGTCACGCAGATGCTGCGCAAGCACGGAGTGGTCGGAAAGTTCGTCGAGTTCTTCGGCCCCGGCCTGGATCACCTGCCGCTGGCCGACCGCGCCACCATCGGCAACATGGCCCCGGAATACGGCGCCACGTGCGGCTTCTTCCCGGTCGACCAGGTGACCATCGATTACCTGCGCCTGACAGGCCGCAATGACGAGCGCATCGCGCTGGTCGAGGCCTACAGCAAGGCGCAGGGCATGTGGCGCGACACCAACTCGCCCGACCCGGAGTTCACCGCCACTCTGGAACTCGATCTCAGCCAGGTGCGCCCGTCCGTGGCCGGACCGAAACGTCCGCAGGATCGTGTGACCCTTGGCGATATCGGCGCGAACTTCGACCTGCTGCTTGAAACCAGCGGGCGCAAGCAGCAGACCGATACCGAGTTTGCGGTCGCCGGTGAACAGTTCCAGCTCAAGCACGGCGCGGTGGTGATCGCAGCCATCACCTCCTGCACCAATACCTCGAACCCGAACGTGCTGATGGCCGCCGGCCTGGTTGCGAAGAAGGCCATCGAGCGCGGCCTGCAACGCCAACCCTGGGTCAAAACCTCTCTGGCGCCCGGCTCGAAGGTGGTGACCGACTACCTCAAGCGCGCCGGCCTGACCCGCTATCTCGACGAACTCGGCTTCAACCTGGTGGGCTACGGCTGCACCACCTGCATCGGCAACTCCGGGCCGCTGCCGGATGCCATCGGCCAGGCGATCACCGATAACGATCTGATCGTTTCTTCCGTACTGTCTGGCAACCGTAACTTCGAAGGGCGCGTACATCCGTTGGTCAAGGCCAACTGGCTGGCCTCGCCGCCGCTGGTGGTCGCCTTTGCACTGGCCGGCACCACACGCATCGACATGGACCGCGAACCGCTGGGCTATGACGCGCAAAACCAGCCGGTGTACCTGAAGGACATCTGGCCAAGCAGCGCGGAAATCGCCGAAGCGGTGGCGAGCATCGATGGCCAGATGTTCCGCAGCCGTTATGCCGACGTGTTCAGCGGCGACGAGCACTGGCAGAAGATTCCGGTCAGCGCCGGAGATACCTACGCGTGGGACGCTGGCTCCAGCTACGTGCAGAACCCGCCCTACTTCGAGGATATCGGCCAGCCTCCGACCCCACCGGCAGACGTCGAGAACGCTCGCGTGCTGGCCTTGTTCGGCGACTCGATAACCACCGACCACATCTCACCGGCCGGCAATATCAAGGCCAGCTCACCGGCCGGCACCTATCTGCAGTCGCTGGGCGTGGCGCCGGAGGACTTCAACTCCTATGGTTCGCGGCGCGGCAACCACGAGGTGATGATGCGCGGCACCTTCGCCAATATCCGCATCAAGAACGAGATGCTCGGCGGGGAGGAAGGTGGCAACACGCTCTATCAGCCGAGTGGCGAGAAGCTCTCGATCTACGACGCCGCCATGCGCTACCAGGCCGAGGGCGTACCGCTGGTGGTGATCGCCGGCAAGGAATATGGCACCGGCTCCAGTCGTGACTGGGCAGCCAAGGGCACCAACCTGCTGGGGGTGAAAGCGGTGATCGCGGAGAGCTTCGAGCGCATCCATCGCTCCAATCTGATTGGCATGGGCGTGCTGGCCTTGCAGTTCGTCGACGATCAGACGCGTCAGTCACTGGGACTGAACGGCACGGAAAAACTGTCGATTCGCGGACTCGACGCCGATATCAAGCCACGTCAAATGCTGACTGTGGATGTGGAGCGCGCCGATGGCTCGCGTGCCTCGTTTCAGGTGCTGAGCCGCATCGACACACTCAACGAGGTGCAGTACTTCAAGGCCGGCGGCATTCTGCATTACGTGTTGCGTCAACTCATCGCAAGCTGAGAAAACAGAAAGCGCCGGTGCGTGTCCCTTCGCACCGGCGCCTGTTGATCCCTCAACACCTGTTCTCCAGCTGCCCTAAGCGTCCATGCCCTATATCCGGCTCCATCATTTGCATCGCCCATAGCGCGAAGCCCCCGAATACCATTCAAAAATGAATCAACGACGTTGCAAACAGATTAAGCATCGTCCGCCGCTGGTCGTCTGTATCCCGAAGCTGATCCACGAATCAGGTTTTCCTCAAGAACGCCTCGCTGCGGCCGACCCATAAGTCAGCCTGAGACTTAAAAAAACCAGAAGCCAGGCTCGCTACCTTACAAACACCTTTTGCCAGGCGTGATTGTCGATGCGTAATAACCAGCCCGTAACTCAACGTGAATACGCCTTCCCAGACCAGAAACGACTCGTCTCAACCACCGACCTGAAGGGCCAGATTACCTACTGCAACAGCATCTTCGCCGAGGTCAGTGGTTTTGATCGCGAAGAACTGATTCGCGCCCCGCATAACCTTGTTCGTCATCCCGATGTGCCTCCGGCCGTGTTCGAGCACATGTGGTCGACCCTCAAGCAGGGCAAGCCTTGGATGGGTATCGTCAAAAACCGCCGCAAGACTGGCGATCATTACTGGGTCAATGCTTACGTCACCCCCATTCTCGATCAACAACGGCAAGTCACGGGCTACGAGTCCGTGCGGACCAAGCCGACCCGCGAGCAGGTCCAGCGGGCGGAAGCGCTCTATGCGCGCATCAACTCCGGTAAAAGCGGGGTGCCCCGCCGCGACACCTGGCTACCGATCCTGAGCAAGTGGATACCGTTCATTGTCATCAGCCAGATCGGCTTTTTCGTCGGCGCTGGATTCGATCATCCGCTGGCATTCTTTGCGGCAGCGCTGCTGTCCGTGCCGCTGGGCCTGGCGGGGCTACAGTGGCAGCAGAGAGGGCTGAAACGTCTGATGCAGCTGGCACGTGAGACCACCAGTGACCCGCTTATCGCATGCATGTACACCGATAGCCGAGGTGTCGAGGCGCAACTGGAGATGGCGATGCTCAGCCAGCAGGCTCACCTGAAGACCTGTCTGACTCGCTTGCAAGACACCGCTATCCATCTTCAGGGCCAAGCCAAGCAGGCCGACTCCCTGGCACAGAACTGCGCCAATGGTCTTGTGCAGCAGCATCAGGAGACCGAGCAGGTTGCAACAGCCATCAACGAAATGGCTGCCACCACACAGGAGGTGGCAAGCAACGTCGCGCTAGCGGCCGAGGCAACCAGAGAAGCGAGTCGCCTGACTGTTCATGGCCGTGAGGTTACCGCCGAAACACGTATCGCGATCCAGCAGCTTTCCGACTCGGTAGCCAAGACGGGTGAAGCGGTCAATCAACTGGCGAACGACAGCGACGCGATTGGCGGTGTGGTCGACGTGATCAAGAGCATTGCCGACCAGACCAACCTGCTGGCGCTCAACGCAGCCATCGAGGCCGCACGGGCAGGCGAAAGCGGGCGCGGATTCGCTGTGGTGGCAGATGAAGTACGCCAGCTCGCCCAGCGCACGACTTCAGCCACCGGCGAGATTCATCAGCTGATCGAGAGATTGCAGTCTCAGGCGCGTCATGCAGTGCAGACAACCGAAGATGGCCACGTGCATGCCGCCCGTGGCGTCGATCAGGTGGCCCAGGCCGACCAGGCCCTCGCCGGCATCAATGAAGCGATGGGCAATATCATCGACATGACCACACAGATCGCGTCTGCTACGGAGCAGCAAAGCGCGGTCGCTGATGAGATCAGCCACAACGTCAGTACCATTGCCCGCCTCGCCGACCAGACCTCGGGGGATGCCCGCAGCTCGGCATTGCTCAGCGAAGAACTCACTGCGACCGCGGAAGGTCAGTACTCGCTGGTGGAGCGGTTCAACCGCTGAGGGCGATCCACGGCCGTTGTCGTGAGGCGTCGGCCGTGGATAGCAGCTCATTACCTCACCAAACCACGCAGGAAAGCCGCCACTGCATCGGCGGCGCTATTCAGGTGCTGATCATGGGTCAGCCCCGAGCGCTTCAACGGCTCTAGGTCGTGATTTGCCGCCGCGAGCCAGTGCACATTGATCGCTGGTGACAACCTGTACTGCTCAACCGTCTCGCGACTGCCCAGTGCATCGCGCTCGCCTTGTACGACCAGCGTCGGCGTTTGCAGCGCTGCGAGATGGGCAACCCGAGGCTTGTCCTGCTTGCCAGCAGGATGGAACGGATAGCCCAGGCAGACCAGCGCATCCACCCCTGTTTCATCGGCCAAAAGGCTGGCCATGCGGCCGCCCATCGACTTGCCGCCAACGGCCAAAAGCCCTGTGGCCTGCTGTCGCACCAGAGCATGGATTTCGCGCCATTGCGCAAGCAGATGCGCCTGTGGGCTGGGCGGCCGCTTACGGCCTTCCGTACGACGCGCAGCCATGTAGGAGAACTCGAAGCGACACACCGCAATACCACGCCCCGCAAGGCGCTCAGCCATTTCGTTCATGAACGGACTGTCCATTGGCGCACCCGCACCATGGGCCAGGATCAGGCTGGCCCAGGTATCTCCCTGCGGTTGGTTCCAGCTGACGAGATGTCCTTTGTCACTTTGTGTGTATTGATCCGTGTCAATACCGGCAGATTGCCCTTTCCCCATCCTTGCCTCGCTTTCTATTAGAAAGAAAAAAACTGCTCATTACCCGTGGATGGAAGCCCATACATGAACACAGCAACCAGTACCGCCTACAGTTACAAGGTGGTCCGCCAATTCGCCATCATGACGGTGGTGTGGGGAATCGTCGGGATGGGGCTCGGCGTTTTCATCGCAGCACAATTGGCCTGGCCATTTCTGAACTTCGACCTCCCGTGGACCAGTTTCGGTCGACTACGTCCATTGCACACCAACGCGGTGATCTTCGCCTTTGGCGGCTGTGCACTGTTCGCAACGTCCTACTACTCGGTTCAGCGCACCTGCCAGACCACCCTGTTCGCGCCGAAGCTGGCCGCGTTCACCTTCTGGGGTTGGCAGTTGGTCATCCTGCTCGCCGCAATATCCCTGCCGCTGGGTTTCACCAGCTCCAAGGAGTATGCGGAACTGGAGTGGCCGATCGACATCCTGATCACCATCGTCTGGGTGGCCTATGCGGTCGTCTTTTTCGGGACGCTGGCTAAGCGCAAGGTCAAGCACATCTACGTCGGTAACTGGTTCTTCGGTGCCTTCATCCTGACCGTAGCGATCCTGCATGTCGTCAACAACCTGGAAATCCCGGTTACCGCGATGAAGTCCTATTCGCTGTATGCCGGTGCGACCGATGCGATGGTGCAATGGTGGTACGGCCACAACGCCGTGGGCTTCTTCCTCACCGCCGGCTTCCTCGGGATCATGTACTACTTCGTGCCTAAGCAGGCCGAGCGCCCGGTGTATTCGTATCGCCTGTCGATCGTTCACTTCTGGGCACTGATCACCGTCTACATCTGGGCCGGCCCGCACCACCTGCACTACACCGCGCTGCCAGATTGGGCACAGAGCCTGGGCATGGTGATGTCGCTGATTCTGCTGGCTCCGAGCTGGGGCGGCATGATCAACGGCATGATGACGCTGTCGGGTGCCTGGCACAAACTGCGTAGCGACCCGATCCTGCGCTTCCTGGTGGTTTCGCTGGCGTTCTACGGCATGTCGACCTTCGAAGGTCCGATGATGGCGATCAAGACCGTCAACGCCCTGTCCCACTACACCGACTGGACCATCGGCCACGTACACGCTGGCGCCCTCGGCTGGGTTGCAATGGTCTCCATCGGCGCGCTGTATCACCTGGTCCCGAAAGTGTTCGGCCGCGAGCAGATGCACAGTATCGGTCTGATCAACACCCACTTCTGGCTAGCCACCATCGGCACCGTGCTCTACATCGCTTCGATGTGGGTCAACGGTATCGCGCAGGGCCTGATGTGGCGTGCGATCAACGACGACGGCACGCTGACCTACTCCTTCGTCGAATCGCTGGAAGCCAGCCACCCCGGCTTCGTAGTACGGATGATCGGTGGTGCGATCTTCTTCGCCGGCATGCTGGTGATGGCCTACAACACCTGGCGCACCGTGCAGGCTGCCAAGCCCGCCGAGTACGACGCTGCCGCGCAGATCGCCTGAGGAGCCTAGGTAAATGAAATCGCACGAGAAACTAGAAAAGAACGTAGGTCTGTTGACCCTGTTCATGATCCTGGCGGTAAGCATCGGCGGTCTGACCCAGATCGTCCCGCTGTTCTTCCAGGACTCCGTCAACGAGCCGGTTGAAGGCATGAAGCCTTACACCGCGCTGCAGCTCGAAGGCCGGGACCTGTACATCCGCGAGGGCTGCGTTGGCTGCCACTCGCAGATGATCCGCCCCTTCCGCGCTGAGACCGAGCGCTACGGCCACTACTCCGTGGCCGGTGAAAGCGTCTACGACCATCCGTTCCTGTGGGGCTCCAAGCGTACCGGACCGGATCTGGCCCGTGTCGGCGGCCGCTACTCCGATGACTGGCACCGTGCGCACCTGTACAACCCGCGCAACGTAGTTCCTGAGTCGAAGATGCCGTCCTATCCGTGGCTGGTCGAGAACACCCTCGACGGCAAGGACACTGCCAAGAAGATGTCGGCTCTGCGCATGCTTGGCGTTCCTTACACCGAAGAGGACATCGCCGGCGCTCGGGACTCCGTCAACGGCAAAACCGAGATGGATGCGATGGTGGCTTACCTGCAGGTACTCGGCACAGCTCTGACCAATAAGCGCTGAGTCGTACTGACCAAGAAAAAATGACCGGCTGGCAAATCAGCCGTCAGGGACTTCAATCGCGGACAGCCAGAGTTGCTCGGGCTGTCCAGGAGTAGCACATGAGCACTTTCTGGAGTGGATACATCGCCCTGCTGACGCTGGGCACCATCGTCGCTCTGTTCTGGTTGATCTTCGCCACCCGCAAGGGCGAATCCGCCGGCACTACGGATCAAACGATGGGACATGCCTTCGATGGCATCGAGGAATACGACAACCCGCTGCCGCGCTGGTGGTTCCTGCTCTTCATTGGCACCCTGGTGTTCGGCATCCTGTACTTGGTGCTCTACCCCGGCCTGGGTAACTGGAAGGGCGTTCTGCCAGGCTACGAGGGTGGCTGGACTCAAGAGAAGCAGTGGGAACGCGAAGTTGCTCATGCCGATGAAAAGTACGGTCCGATTTTCGCCAAGTACGCTGCCATGTCGGTGGAAGAAGTTGCACAGGACCCGCAAGCCGTGAAAATGGGCGCTCGCCTGTTCGCCAACTACTGCTCCATCTGCCACGGTTCCGATGCCAAGGGTTCGCTAGGTTTCCCGAACCTCGCCGACCAAGACTGGCGCTGGGGTGGTGATGCCGCTTCGATCAAAACCAGCATCCTCAACGGACGTATCGCAGCAATGCCGGCCTGGGGCCAAGCCATCGGCGAAGAGGGCGTGAAGAACGTCGCAGCGTTCGTCCGCAAGGACCTCGCGGGCTTGCCGCTGCCGGAAGGCACCGATGCCGACCTCAGCGCAGGCAAGAACGTCTACGCACAGACCTGCGCCGTCTGCCACGGTCAGGGTGGCGAAGGTATGGCCGCGCTGGGTGCGCCTAAGCTCAACAGCGCTGCCGGCTGGATCTATGGCTCGAGCCTCGGCCAACTGCAACAGACCATTCGCCATGGTCGCAATGGCCAGATGCCTGCTCAGCAGCAATATCTGGGCGACGACAAGGTTCACCTGCTCGCCGCCTATGTTTACAGCCTGTCGCAAAAACCGGAACAACTCCCTAACCAGTGAGCCCCAAAAGGGCGGTACACTCGTACCGCCCTTCTCGCCTTGTCCCCAGGCAACTTCCGCTACTCTGCGACTATCTGTCGCATCGCAAACTGACCAACGTCCTTCCCCCTCCGCGCTAGCACTTCTAAGCTGTGCTTCCGATTCGCCATCCCGCCTAGAACCATAAGGCGCAATCGTAATTTCCTACGCACCGGCGTGGTGCGATATCTCCCTGCACAGCACACGGAAAACGCTTTAAATCAGGGTTTTGGCCAGCAAAGACAGCCTGGGCGCGGTTTGCATTGCCCCCCTGCTTTCTCCATACTTGCCGCCGTTTTTGCCTTCGAAAATGCTATTAGCGTGGAAGCCTTGCATGAGCACAGCAATCAGTGAGACTGCTTATAACTATAAGGTGGTTCGCCAATTCGCCATCATGACGGTGGTGTGGGGAATCATTGGGATGGGCCTGGGTGTTTTCATCGCCGCGCAATTGGTGTGGCCCTCGCTCAATTTGGACCTGCCGTGGACGAGCTTCGGCCGTCTGCGCCCATTGCACACCAATGCGGTGATCTTCGCGTTCGGTGGTTGCGCACTGTTTGCCACGTCCTACTACGTGGTTCAGCGCACCTGCCAGGCGCGACTGTTTTCCGACGGACTCGCGGCCTTCACCTTCTGGGGTTGGCAGGCTGTGATCGTGCTTGCGGTCATCACGCTTCCGATGGGCTACACCAGCTCCAAGGAGTATGCGGAACTGGAGTGGCCGATTGATATCCTGATCACCCTGGTCTGGGTGTCGTATATCGCCGTGTTCTTCGGCACCATCATGAAGCGCAAGGCCAAGCACATCTATGTAGGTAACTGGTTCTTCGGTGCCTTCATCCTGGTGACGGCGATGCTGCACATCGTTAACAACCTGGAAATTCCGGTCAGCCTGTTCAAGTCCTACTCGATCTACGCAGGCGCTACCGATGCGATGGTGCAATGGTGGTACGGCCACAACGCCGTGGGCTTCTTCCTGACCACCGGCTTCCTCGGCATGATGTACTACTTCGTGCCTAAGCAGGCCGAGCGTCCGGTGTACTCCTATCGCCTGTCGATCGTCCACTTCTGGGCACTGATCACCCTCTATATCTGGGCCGGCCCGCACCACCTGCACTACACCGCCCTGCCAGATTGGGCGCAGAGCCTGGGCATGGTGATGTCGATCATCCTGCTGGCTCCGAGCTGGGGCGGCATGATCAACGGCATGATGACCCTGTCGGGTGCCTGGCATAAGCTGCGCACCGATCCGATCCTGCGCTTCCTGGTGGTATCGCTGGCGTTCTACGGCATGTCGACCTTCGAAGGTCCGATGATGGCGATCAAGACCGTCAACGCACTGTCCCACTACACCGACTGGACTATCGGCCACGTACACGCCGGAGCCCTCGGTTGGGTAGCGATGATCACTATCGGCTCGATGTACCACCTGATTCCGAAAGTGTTCGGGCGCGAGCAGATGCACAGCGTCGGCCTGATCAATGCGCACTTCTGGCTGGCCACCATCGGCACCGTGCTTTACATCGCCTCGATGTGGGTCAACGGCATCACCCA
The DNA here is from genome assembly GCF_040310405.1 of Pseudomonas sp. E45-MNA-CIBAN-0222. Lineage (NCBI taxonomy): Bacteria > Pseudomonadati > Pseudomonadota > Gammaproteobacteria > Pseudomonadales > Pseudomonadaceae > Pseudomonas > Pseudomonas sp. E45-MNA-CIBAN-0222. The sequence goes on along the minus strand of NZ_JBEOPU010000001.1, from coordinate 18,659 downwards.
AGGCCTGATGTGGCGCGCGATCAACGAAGACGGCACCCTGACCTACTCCTTCGTCGAAGCGCTGGAAGCCAGTCATCCCGGCTTCATCGTCCGCGCAGTCGGCGGCGCGTTCTTCCTCGCTGGCATGCTGTTGATGGCATACAACACCTGGCGCACCGTACGGGCCGCCAAGTCAGCCCAGTACGACACTGCCGCGCAGATCGCTTGAGGAACGGATAGATGAAGAACCACGAAATACTCGAAAAGAACATTGGTCTGCTGACCCTGTTCATGATCCTGGCAGTGAGCATCGGCGGTCTGACCCAGATCGTCCCCCTGTTCTTTCAGGACGCAGTGAACGAGCCGGTTGAAGGCATGAAGCCTTACACCGCGCTGCAGCTCGAAGGCCGGGACCTGTACATCCGCGAGGGCTGCGTTGGCTGCCACTCGCAGATGATCCGCCCCTTCCGCGCTGAGACCGAGCGCTACGGCCACTACTCCGTGGCCGGTGAAAGCGTCTACGACCATCCGTTCCTGTGGGGCTCCAAACGTACCGGACCGGATCTGGCCCGTGTCGGCGGCCGCTACTCCGATGACTGGCACCGCGCGCACCTGTACAACCCGCGCAACGTAGTTCCTGAGTCGAAGATGCCGTCCTATCCGTGGCTGGTCGAGAACACCCTCGACGGCAAGGACACTGCCAAGAAGATGTCGGCTCTGCGCATGCTTGGCGTTCCGTACACCGAAGAAGACATCGCCGGCGCCCGTGATGCCGTCCGTGGCAAGACCGAGATGGATGCCATGGTGGCCTACCTGCAAGTGCTCGGCACTGCTCTAACCAACAAACGGTAACGCATGATGGAAATCGGTACTCTTCGCGGCCTGGGCACAATTCTGGTAGTCGTCGCCTTCATCGGCGTAGTGCTCTGGGCCTACAGCAGCAAACGCAAGCAAAGCTTCGACGAAGCAGCCAACCTGCCCTTCGCAGACGACGAGACCGACGCCAAGAAGCGTGAAGAAGAAGCTTCCAGGAGTAAGAAATAAATGACCTCGTTTTGGAGTTGGTACGTCACCCTGCTGAGCCTGGGCACAATTGCCGCGCTGGTATGGCTGCTACTGGCAACGCGCAAGGGACAACGCCCCGACAGCACCGAAGAAACCGTCGGGCATTCCTATGACGGCATCGAGGAGTACGACAACCCGCTACCGCGCTGGTGGTTCATGCTGTTCGTGGGTACCGTGATCTTTGCTCTTGGATACCTGGTGCTGTATCCCGGCCTAGGCAACTGGAAGGGCATTCTGCCCGGTTACGAAGGTGGCTGGACCCAGGTCAAGGAATGGCAGCGTGAGATGGACAAGGCCAATGAGCAATACGGCCCGCTGTATGCCAAGTACGCTGCCATGCCGGTAGAAGAGGTTGCCAAGGATCCGCAAGCCCTGAAGATGGGTGGACGTCTGTTCGCATCCAACTGCTCGGTCTGCCATGGCTCTGATGCCAAAGGCGCCTATGGCTTCCCGAATCTGACCGACGACGACTGGCTGTGGGGCGGCGAGCCTGAAACCATCAAGACCACCATCCTGCACGGCCGCCAGGCCGTGATGCCTGGCTGGAAAGACGTGATCGGCGAAGAAGGCATCCGCAACGTAGCTGGCTATGTTCGCAGCCTGTCCGGACGTGATACCCCAGAGGGTATTAGCGTCGACATTGAGCAGGGTCAAAAAATCTTCGCGGCCAACTGTGTAGTCTGCCATGGACCGGAAGCCAAGGGCGTTACAGCCATGGGCGCGCCGAACCTGACCGACAATGTCTGGCTGTATGGTTCGAGCTTCGCTCAGATTCAGCAAACCCTGCGCTACGGTCGCAATGGCCGCATGCCTGCTCAGGAAGCGATCCTTGGTAATGACAAGGTTCACCTGCTGGCGGCCTACGTCTACAGCCTGTCGCAGCAACCGGAGCAGTGATTGCTCGAGGTCGGGGGTGACGTCCTGTCGCACCCGACCTCAAAACTCCGGGCGTACCATTCGCAGCTGGACAGAAAATTGATCCTGGTTGGCACGTATCGGCCGGGGCACCCACCTTCCGCCGTGGTACGCACTCGATGACTGAGCAGATTCCCGTTCGTGATGTAACCCCCCCGTCCAAGGCCGGAGCGTCAGCTGACCTCTACGCCGCGCGTGAAAAAATTTACACCCGAGCCTTCAGCGGCTTGTTTCGTAATCTGCGACGCGTAGGCGGCGCGGTACTCTTCATCCTCTTCTTCGGAACCGTCTGGCTCAACTGGAACGGCCGTCAGGCTGTCTGGTGGGACCTGCCGGATCGCAAGTTCCACATCTTCGGGGCGACGTTCTGGCCCCAGGATTTCATGCTGCTGTCGTGGCTGCTAATCATCTGCGCCTTCGGCCTGTTCTTCATCACCGTCTTCGCTGGCCGCGTCTGGTGCGGCTACACGTGCCCGCAGAGCGTGTTCACTTGGGTGTTCATGTGGGCGGAGAAGATCACCGAGGGTGATCGCAACCAGCGAATGAAGCTCGACAAGGCGCCAATGAGCGCCAACAAGTTCCTTCGCAAACTGGCCAAGCACGCCATCTGGCTCGCGGTTGGCATCCTCGTGGCAATCACCTTCGTCGGCTACTTCACGCCCATTCGCGAGCTGGTTCCCGACCTGCTCACCTTGAACGTCAACGGCTGGGCGGCGTTCTGGATCGGCTTCTTTACCCTCGCCACCTACGGCAGTGCTGGCTACCTGCGTGAGCAGGTGTGCATCTACATGTGCCCGTACGCGCGCTTCCAGAGCGTGATGTTCGACAAGGACACGCTGATCGTTTCCTACGACCCGCGCCGTGGCGAGAAGCGCGGCCCGCGGAAGAAAGATGCCGACTACAAGGCCATGGGGCTTGGCGACTGTATCGACTGCACCATGTGCGTCCAGGTCTGCCCAACCGGTATCGACATCCGCGACGGTCTGCAGATCGAGTGCATTGGCTGCGCAGCCTGCATCGATGCCTGCGATGCGATCATGGACAAGATGAACTATCCACGCGGGTTGATCAGCTACACCACCGAGCACAACCTGTCTGGCCAGAAGACGCACCTGATGCGTCCCCGCCTGATCGGTTATGCCGTCGCCCTGGCGGCCATGATGGGTCTGTTCGCGTACGCCGTTTACGATCGCCCGCTGGTCAAGCTGGACGTACTCAAGGACCGCGTGCTCTATCGCGAGAACGAGCAGGGCAACATCGAGAACGTTTATACGTTGAAGGTCATGAACAAGGCTCAGCACGAGCGCACCTTCGTGATCGAGGCATCCGGCCTCGATGGCCTGGTCTACGAAGGCCGCAGTGAGATTCGCGCCGAAGCCGGCGAGCTCGTTACCATCCCGGTCGAGCTGTCCATCGCGCCTGAAAAGCTTCCCTCAAGCACCAACGAAATCGTCTTCCACGTTCGCTCGGTAGACGACGATTCAATTAACGATGATGCAGACAGCCGTTTCATCGGCCCAAGCATTCGCTAAGCAAGGTAATACATGCGCTCTGATAACGAACAAACGCGTTGGTACACCCAGTTCTGGGCCTGGTTTGTCATTGCAATCCTGTTGAGCTCGGTGGTTCTGGGGCTGTCACTGTTGACCATCGCGATTCGAAACTCCGACTCGCTGGTTGCGGACAACTACTACGACGCCGGCAAGGGCATCAACCAGTCACTGGAACGTGAGAAGCTAGCCGAAAGCCTGGAAATGCGCGCTCAGCTCGTGCTCAACGACGAGCGCGGCCTGGCCGAAGTGCAGCTGAGCGGTGCCAGTCGCCCCCAGCAGCTGGTGCTCAACCTGCTCTCTCCCACCCAACCTGAGCGTGACCGCCGCGTCATTCTGCAGCCTCAGGGCGACGGCTTGTATCAGGGACAAATGCAAGAGCCGGTCAGTGGCCGGCGCTTCATTGAACTGATCGGTCGCGAGGGCGAACAGGACTGGCGTCTGTACGAAGAAAAAACCATCGAAACCGGCCATGCGCTCGAACTGACGCCTTGACCCCCTGATGGCAAAGCCCCTTCCCTGCTACCACTGTGGCCTGCCGGTACCTGCCGGCAGCCCCTTTCAGGCCCGCGTGCTGGGTGAGGCGCGGGCTTTGTGCTGTCCGGGCTGCCAGGCGGTCGCGGAGGCGATCGTCAACGGCGGGCTGGAAAGTTACTACCTGCACCGCAGCGACACGGCAATCAATCCTCAGGCGCTCCCCCAGGAGCTCGGCGAGGAGATGGCCCTTTACGATCGTAAGGACGTACAGGAGCCCTTCGTCCAGCATCAAGGGGAGCTGGCGAGCACATCGCTGATGATCGAGGGCATCAGCTGCGCGGCCTGTGGCTGGCTGATCGAACGTCATCTGCGCAACCTCAGCGGTGTCGCCGAGGCCAGCCTGAACCTATCCAACCACCGCCTGAATGTGCGCTGGAGCGACGCCCAGCTACCGCTGAGCGAGCTGCTAGCTGAGCTGCGGCGGATTGGCTATGCAGCACACCCCTATCAAGCCGATCAGGCAGCCGAGCGCCTGGCCAGCGAGAACCGGCGCTCGCTGCGCCAACTAGGCGTAGCCGGGCTCCTGTGGATGCAGGTGATGATGGCCACCATGGCGACTTGGCCCGAGTTCAACCTGGATTTGTCGGAGAGCTTCTTCGTTACCCTGCGCTGGACTGCCTTGTTGCTGACCACGCCAATCGTCTTCTACTCCTGCACGGACTTCTTCAAAGGGGCGCTACGCGATTTGCGCACACGCCACCTGACCATGGACGTGTCGGTGTCGCTGGCGATTGGTGGTGCCTATGTCGCCGGCATCTGGTCTACGATCACCGGTCAGGGTGAGCTGTACTTCGATGCGGTAGGCATGTTCGCCCTTTTCCTGCTGGCCGGTCGTTATCTGGAACGAAGGGCGCGAGAGCGTACTGCGGCTGCCACAGCGCAACTGGTCAATCTGCTCCCCGCCTCCTGCCTGAAGCTCGACGCAGAGGGCCACAGCAACCGTATTCTGCTCAGCGAGCTGCAGCTAGCCGACCGCGTGCTTGTCCAGCCCGGCGGATTGATTCCTGCAGATGGCGTCATCATCAGCGGCCAATCCAGCGTCGACGAGTCAGTGCTTACCGGGGAGTACATGCCTTTGCCTCGCGGCGTCGGCGATGCCGTCACTGCCGGCACACTGAACGTGGAAGGTCCCTTGACGCTTGAAGTGCAAGCCCTGGGTGACGAAACTCGTCTGTCGGCCATCGTCCGGCTGCTCGAGCGCGCGCAGGCGGACAAACCAAAGCTGGCCGAGCTGGCTGACCGGGTCGCGCAGTGGTTTTTGCTGATAGTTCTGGTGGTGGCCGCTATCGTTGGCCTGGTCTGGTGGCAGATCGACCCGCAACGCGCGTTCTGGATCGTCCTGGCCTTGCTGGTCGCCACCTGCCCCTGCGCCCTGTCCTTGGCGACCCCTACCGCGCTCACGACAGCGACAGGCACGCTGCACAAGCTCGGGCTGTTGCTGACCCGAGGACACGTGCTGGAAGGTCTCAATCAGATCGACACCGTAGTATTCGACAAGACCGGCACCCTGACCGAGGGTCGACTGACGCTCAGCGCCGTGCATCCGCTGGGCGCGCTCGATGCCGATACCTGCCTGGCGCTGGCGGCAGCCCTCGAAAACCGCTCCGAGCACCCGATCGCGCGTGCTTTCGGCCGGGCGCCACAAGCTGCTGAATCGGTCGAGACCGTTCCAGGCCTTGGGCTTCATGGCAGGGTCGACGGGCGCAACCTGCGAATCGGCCAACCCAATTTCGTTGCGGAGGGTTTCTCCCAACCAGCCCCTACCATTCCCGGCGAACAGGGGCAGTGGCTGTTGCTGGGTGACGAACAGGGCCCGCTGGCCTGGCTGGTGCTGGACGACCGTCTTCGTGACGACGCCCCGGCCCTGCTCGACGCCTGTCGCCGTCGCGGCTGGCAGACACTTCTACTGTCTGGCGATAGCTCACCCATGGTCAGCCAGATCGCCAACGAACTGGGCATCGATCAGGCTGAGGGCGGTATGACGCCTGCGGCTAAACTATCCAGACTGCAGGCCTTGCAGGCTCAGGGGCATCGCGTTCTGATGCTTGGAGATGGCGTCAACGACGTTCCGGTGCTTGCCGTGGCCGACATCAGTGTCGCGATGGGCTCTGCGACGGATCTCGCCAAGACCAGTGCAGATGCAGTGCTGCTGTCCAATCGACTGGCCAGTCTTGCGCAGGCATTCGATGTTGCACGCCGCAGCCGGCGCATCATCATCGAAAACCTGACTTGGGCAAGCCTGTACAATGGCCTCATTCTTCCCTTTGCTGCGATTGGTTGGGTCACGCCGCTTTGGGCCGCACTCGGGATGTCTATCAGCTCGCTGCTCGTGGTATTGAATGCGCTGCGACTGACCCGCCAACCAAGCAGCCGCAACTGAATGCTTCGCCGCAATGCCGCACGTTGTGGCTCCGCTCCGTTTGCGCATGGCCACGAAACAATGGCAGCTGAAGCTTCTTGCTTCAGACCCTGGAGGTCCTGATGGCCGCTCTGTATATCCTGATTCCTGTCGCTGTAGTGCTGGTGGCCCTGGCTATATGGGTTTTTTTCTGGGCAGTGGATAGCGGTCAATTCGATGACCTGGACGGCCCGGCACACAGCATCCTGTTCGACGACGACGAGCCGCAGCGCCCGGCAGAAGACAAGCAACCGGAGAAAATTGAAGAGCCGCAGGAGCAGCGCAAAGGTGATTGAGCTGTTGCCCCTCCTGGTGTCTGCCTTCGTGTTGGGCCTACTCGGTGGCGGTCATTGCCTGGGCATGTGTGGCGGCTTGATGGGCGCATTGACCATGGCAATCCCGCCAGACCAGCGCGCCAAGCGCCTTCGCCTGTTGATCGCCTATAACCTGGGCCGGGTGCTGAGCTACGCAGCCGCTGGCTTCCTGATCGGCTTGGCCGGGTGGGCAGTGGCGAACAGCCCTGCTGCGATGGCAATGCGGATCCTTGCCGGACTCCTGTTGATCACCATGGGGCTGTATTTGGCCGGCTGGTGGAGCGGCCTGACCCGCGTAGAAGGCCTTGGACGGGGGCTTTGGCGGCAAATCCAACCCATTGCGAGCAGACTGATGCCGGTCACCAGTCTGCAACGCGCGTTGATCCTGGGCGCACTCTGGGGCTGGTTGCCATGCGGGCTTGTCTATAGCACCTTGCTCTGGTCGGCCAGCCAAGGCGATGCACTGGATAGCGCATTGCTGATGCTTGCGTTCGGGATCGGTACTTGGCCGGTCCTGCTGGCCACCGGCCTCGCTGCCGAGCGCCTGACAGCCTTGCTGCGCAAACGCGGCGTACGGGTCATCGGCGGAGTCATGGTGATCCTCTTCGGCATCTGGACCCTGCCAGGCCCTCATCAGCAATGGCTCATGGGACATGGCTCAGCGGCGAGCCAGCACGACTCGCATAATCACTGAGCTCAAACCAGCGCTTACGGCTCCTTAGGCAGCTGACGCTTGTGTGCGGTCTTGTCATAGGTATCAACGATTATCTGCGCCGCCTCGTCCGGCACCGGCTTACCCTGCAAGAAATCGTCAATATTGCGATAGCTGACTCCATGGGCGGCCTCATCCGGCTTACCAGGCGAAAGCTCTTCGAGATCAGCCGTGGGCACCTTGTGCACCAATTGCTCCGGGGCGCCCAATGCCGCCGCTATCTGGCGGACCTGATCTTTTACTAAACCGGCCAGCGGCGTCAGGTCGCATGCACCGTCACCGAACTTGGTGAAGAACCCCATCACCGCCTCTGCCGCATGATCGGTGCCAATGACGAGCCCCTGGCGTGCGTTGGCAATGGTGTATTGCGCCACCATCCTCATCCGCGCCTTGGTGTTACCCAGCACGAAGTCGCGCTGCTCAGCGCTCAAAGGATCGAGTGCCTGTGTTGCAGCGGCCAAACCAAGCACCGCGGTGCCGATGTTCACCGTGTGACATTCGTCTGGCTTGATCGTCTCCACTGCCAGTTGCGCCTCGTGCTCGTCGTGTTGCACCTGATAAGGCAGGCGCACAGCGATGAAGCGATAGTCGTCCCCCCCGCCCGCTTCGCGCATCCCGGCGACGGCACGCTGAGCCAAAAGCCCTGCCGTGGTCGAATCGACCCCACCGCTGATCCCCAGCACCAGCGTCTTCAATCCCGACTCGCGCAGACAGGTTTGGATGAAGCTCACTCGGCGATCAATCTCGGCCTGAACCGACTCGGGCCCCGTGAATGGGGCGCAGACATTGAGCGCGGTTGCGATTTCCTGCTGACGACGGTGCATGAAACTCTCCTCTGGCCATATGAGGCCCTGCTGAATCAAAAAACATGAGCGTCTTCGTCGGACCACACCTGAAGAGCAAAATCTCCGCGGTTCAGCCGCCGAACCGCCCCAACGGCTAGCGTCGGACCAAGTTTGATACAGGTCAAGTCCGCAGCACGGCCCTGCACCTAGAATCCAGCGACCGCTGCCATGACTGGGAACGCACATGCTCGACTCCATTCGCTGGGACTCCGACCTGATCCGTCGTTACGATCAGGCTGGCCCGCGCTATACGTCGTACCCTACTGCAGCCCAATTCAACGACAAGATCGGTTCGTTCGACCTGCTGCACGCATTACGCGCCAGCCGCCTGGCTGCTCGTCCGCTCTCCCTGTACGTTCATCTACCGTTTTGCGCCAACGCCTGCTATTGCTGCGGACGCCACAAAGTGGTCACCAAGGATCGCGGTCGCGCCCTGCCCTATCTGGAACGTCTGGAAAAGGAAATCGAACTGATTGCCTGCCATCTGGGCCAAGACCAGATAGTCGAACAGCTGCATTTCGGCGGCGGCACGCCTACCTTTCTCAGCCATGACGAACTGCGCCGCTTGATGAACCAGCTGCGCAGGCACTTCAACCTGCAGGACGACGATCATGGCGACTTCAGCATCGATGTCGACCCCCGGGAAGCGGATTGGCCGACCATAGGTCTACTGCGCGAGCTGGGTTTCAACCGTATCAGCATCGGCGTACAGGACCTCGACCCGGACGTCCAGCGTGCAATCAATCGCATGCAGACCTTGGAACAGACCCGCACCATCATTGAAGCGGCACGCACACTGCAATACCGGTCACTGAACGTTAACCTGATCTATGGCCTGCCTTTACAGACACCCGCGCGTTTCGCCCGAACAGTAGAAGCCGTCATTGAGCTGCAGCCCGATCGCCTCTCGCTCTTCAACTATGCCCATTTGCCGGGTCAGCCCACGCCGCAGGCGCGTAGCAATGCAGCTGACCTGCCTGCCCCTGCCGATAAGCTGGCCATGCTGGAACAAAGCATTCACCTGCTCACCGATGCCGGTTATCGCTATATCGGCATGGACCATTTCGCACTGCCGGACGACGAACTCGCGATGGCCCAGGAAGACGGCAGCCTGCAACGAAACTTCCAGGGTTACACCACACATGGACATTGCGATCTGATAGGCCTCGGTACTTCTGCCATCAGCCAAGTCGGTGATCTTTACTGCCAGAGTCAAATCGATATAACCGATTACCAGCGCCAGCTGGACCAGAACCAGCTGCCCACGGCTAGAGGGTTACGCTGCAATCAAGACGACCGTATCCGGCGCGCCATCATTCAGGCTCTCATCTGCGATTTCGAGCTCTGCTTTGAACGGATCGAGAGCGATTTCCGCATCGAATTCAGGGACTATTTCGCCGAAAGCTGGTCGATTCTGGAGCAGATGGCTGCAGATGGTCTTATCGAATTGACCGACTCTCACTTAATCGTCCAGTCAGCGGGGCGTCTACTGGTGCGCTCCATATGCATGCTGTTCGATCACTATCTTCCCGAACGCGCAGGCCAGAGCTATTCCCACGTTATCTAGCATTTCTCTAACAATCTCTGCATTGCTGCCCCTGCGACCCTCGAGCCGATTGGCCATAGTCCACATCCTGAGTTAACCTTGCGCGCTATATTCAAGTCTCCAGGAAGTCCTCTATGTCGGAATCGATCAAGGTCCGTGCGCAGCGGCAAGCACATTGCAAGGATTGCAGCCTGTCCGGGCTGTGCCTGCCCCTGTCGCTGAACATGCAGGACATGGACGCTTTGGACGATATCGTCAAACGCGGCCGGCCGCTAAAGAAGGGCGAGACGCTATTCCGCCAGGGCGATACCTTCAGCTCGGTCTTCGCCGTGCGTTCCGGTGCGCTTCGAACATTCAGCGTGACCGATGGCGGTGAAGAGCAGATCACCGGCTTCCACCTGCCCAGCGAGCTGGTCGGTCTTTCCGGCATGGACACCGAAATGTATCCGGTCACGGCCCAGGCGCTGGAAACCACATCGGTCTGCGAAATTCCCTTCGAGCGTCTCGACGAGCTGAGCGTGCTGCTGCCACAACTGCGCCGCCAACTGATGCGCATCATGAGCCGCGAAATCCGCGACGATCAGCAAATGATGCTGTTGCTGTCCAAGAAGACCGCTGACGAGCGTATTGCCACCTTTCTGATCAACCTTTCTGCGCGTTTCAGTGCGCGAGGCTTCTCGGCCAACCAGTTCCGTCTGCCCATGTCGCGCAACGAGATTGGTAATTACCTGGGCCTAGCGGTCGAAACCGTCTCCCGCGTGTTCACCCGCTTTCAGCAGAACGGCTTGCTTGAAGCCGAGGGCAAGGAAGTACGCATCCTAGATTCCATTGGACTATGCGCCCTTGCAGGCGGCGCCATGGACGCCTGAGTGACCGTGTTTGGAGTAGTTCGATGATCTTTGACGAGTTCAGCATCAAAACCCTGATCCGACCGGTGCAGGATTTCCCCCGTCCGGGAGTGGTGTTTCGCGACATCACCCCGCTGTTTCAGTCGCCCAAGGCGCTGCGCATGGTCGCCGACAGCCTCATCCAACGCTATGTAGAGGCCGATTTCACCCACATCGGAGCGCTCGATGCGCGTGGCTTTCTAGTTGGCTCCATCCTCGCCTACGAGTTGAACAAGCCGCTGGTGCTCTTCCGCAAGCAGGGCAAGCTGCCCGCAGATGTGTTGTCGCAGGCCTATAGCACCGAGTACGGCGAAGCCCATCTGGAGATCCATGCCGACAGCCTCTGCGAAGGTGATTCGGTGCTGCTGTTCGATGACCTTATAGCCACCGGCGGCACCCTGCTCGCCGCTGCGCAACTAGTGCGACGCATGCGTGCGAACATCCATGAGGCCGCAGCAATCATCGACTTGCCCGAGCTCGGTGGGTCGCAGAAGTTGCAAGACATCGGCATTCCCACCTTCACACTCACCGCCTTTGCCTTGAGCGACCGCTGACGGCATTCGTCTGGGCGCCGCGATTCAAACTGAGGGAATGCCCGTGCTTAACACGCTTCGGCGCAGCCTGCTGATCCTGGCACTGGCTTGCACTCTCCCCTCGCTCGCACTGGATCGCAATGCGCTGCTGGATCAGGCCAATGTCCTGCTGCTGCCCCGCGAGCGCGCCATCCCACAGCTGGAACTCGTCGATCAGAACGACCAGCCCTTCAGCACAGAAACACTGAAGGGCCGCTGGCATATCCTCTTCTTCGGCTTCACCGCTTGCCCCGACATTTGTCCGACTACCCTGAGCGAGATGCGTCGGCTGTTCGGTCAATTGCCCGCTGAAACACGTGAGCAGCTGCAGCTGGTATTGATCACTGCCGATCCTGCCCGCGATACACCGCAACAACTGAAGACTTACCTGAGCTACTACCGAGCGGGCTTCATCGGTTTAACCGGGGATATGGAGCAACTGCAAAGGCTATCCAAGGCGCTCGGCCTGCCGTTCGTTCCGGCAACCGAGACGGAGGGTGACTACAGTGTCAGTCACAGCGGAAACTTGGCTTTGGTGGGACCGGATGGCAGCCTGCGCGGGCATATTCGCGCCCCGCTGAAACTGGACGGGCTGCAGCGGGTATTGCCTCAGATACTCGACAACGAACGTTGATACGGACCACTCGGGGCCAACGCCAATCAGTGGCAATCCAATGTATCGGCTAGCACGTAAGCCTGAAACGCCACCTCATCGATCCAGTGCCGGGTCAGCTCCTCCAACCGCCCATCCGCCGACCACTGCGCCAGCAAATCGTTGGTCTGCTGCTGCAGGCCTTCGTCATCGAAGTTCAGGCTCATCTGCCGCTCAGAATCCGCAAGCCTCGGCAATAGATGCTTATAGCGCTGCCACTCCGGCAGGCTGGCAATTTCCATAAGCAGCACGTCGTCATCGACGACGGCGACGCACTCACCGAGCTTGAGCCCGATCAGCGCATGCGCGGCGCTCGGGTACTCCCGAGGGACGGCAGCAAAATGCTCGCTTAGCAGTATTGCGTATGGGCTCGCGCTACCGATGCAAACTGTCTGCCCCCGAAGGTCAGCCCAGGCGGCCAGCCCACCTTCCGTCGCGCTGAGCGCGGCAGGCGCAGCACGATAGTAAACCGCAGCGCCTGGCTGGTCGTCTGGCAGCAACCGCAGATCGGCATCCTTAGAACGGGCGACGAATAGCGCAGGCCGGCCCAGCGTTTCCGCCAACTGTTCGATTAGTGCCGGCTCGAAGCTCTCCTTTTCGCTGCTCGATAGCACCCGGTGCTCAGGCAAATGGACCTGCAGCGGCGCTGCAAACGATGCCACAGGCATCAACAGAGCAAACCCTATGGCCCGACGCAACGGAGCACGCATGTGAGCAGTCTCAGACGTACTGGTAACGCAGCATACGCTGCTTGAATTTCTCCAGCACAACCTGATCGATCAGCGTGGCGAGAATGGCAATGACCAGAATGTTCATCATCACCCCAACCATATCGGCGATTTCACCGGAATACGCCAGCGAACGACCGAGTCCCTGACCGAAGCCGATCAGCATTTCGGCGGAGATGAGCGCGCGCCAGGCGTTACCGAACGCCAACTGAGCGCCCGTGATCAGTTCCGGCATGACCGCTGGTAGATAAACACGGCGCAGCAACTGCCAGCGCGATGCGCCCATCACCCGAGCGGCGGCTACATGCACCGGTTGCACACTCTCGGTGGCATTCATCACCGACAGCGCCATAGGGAAAAAGGCCGCTAGCGCAACCACAACGATGATCGGCAGATTGCCGAACCCCATCACGATCAGGAACAGCGGGACCCAGGCGATCGACGGGATCGACTGGAGAATGACGATGGCCGAGCGAAGGATTTCGCGAAAGAAGAACAGCACGCCACCGACCAGACCGAAGCCGATACCGAACAGCAACGCAAAGCTGTAGCCACTGCCGAGACGACTCATGCTGCCGTAAAGCCCCTCGCGGAACTCCGGTTGCTGGACGGTTGTGAATAGGCGTTCGAAAACGGTTGGAATACCCGGCATCAGAAACGCCGGCAGGCTCCATGCCGCAGCTTGCCAGATCAACAGGATGAACAGGATTGCCAGAACCACGGCAAGGTACTTCTTCGGGCCGGTAAGACGACGTGCCTGACTCATGGATGCGCTACCTCCGTCTTGATACCTAGCAGGCTGAGAATTTCCTTGCGTTCGGCAGCGAAGTCGGACAGGTCGTGGCTTTTCTCGCAATGAGTGAAGTTGAAGGTTTTCAGCACTCGCGTCGGGCGCGCGCTGAATACGAGCACGTGATCGGCGAGGTAAAGCGCCTCATCAACATCATGAGTGACCAGCAGCACGGTTGGCTGATGCTCCTCAATCAACTCGCGCAGCACATCCTGCAGCGCCATTCGGGTCAAGGCATCGAGAGCACCAAATGGCTCGTCAAGCAACAACACCTCGGGCTTGGCGATAAAGGCGCGGGCCAGAGCCGTACGCTGGCGCATTCCACCAGATACCTGATGCGGATAGTAGTGTTCGAAGCCATTTAGCCCGACCCGCTCGAGCCAGCCCTGCGCCTGTTCGAATGCGCTGGTCTTGGCCACGCCCTGCAACTCCAGCGCCATAGCTACGTTGCCTTGCAAGCTGAGCCAGGGATACAACGCGTGCTCTTGAAACACCAATGTGCGTCGTGGACTTGGTTCGGTGATCGGTTTTCCGTCTGCAAGCACGCGACCCGCGCTAGGCTTTTCCAGCCCGGCCACAAGATGTAAAAGGGTGGACTTTCCGCAGCCGGAAGGTCCGACCAGAGCCACCAGCTCACCCTGGGCAAATTCGCCGCTAAAGCCCTTGATGACTTCGAGCTGCCCGAAGCGCTTGTCTACTTCTTCAAACCTGAGCTGCATAAAAATCCGCAAATCCAGAAACGAAATTGCCCGGCAATGCGGGCGATACAAACGGCCCGACGCGAAGCCGGGCGCATGTGATACCGAGCCAACGGGAAGCGATCAGAGCTCGCGAGCTTCCTGCCAGGACAGATCGAGGATGGCGCTGGTGTCGAACGGCTTGCCATCGCGGGTCTTCAGCGAGCCGAGCTCCTGCAGAATGTCCGCGAGCTCCTGAATGCGCGCGAGATCGTCCTCGCCAAGCTTGGCGCTGAAGGTTTGGGTGCCGATAGCCTCCTCAATAACGACTTCACGGGCGAGTTCGCCACGCTTTAGCGTCTTCAGTGTCGGCTCCGCGATGAAGTAATCGGCGATCAGCTTGGCCGCTTCGGCTGGCTGCTTGTCGAGCATTTCGATGGCATCGCGCTGGGCATCCAGGGATTTCCAGACGGCATCCTTGCGCTTGGCCAAAGTATCGCCGGATGTGATGACCACCATGCACGGGAACGGCCACACTTCTCCGATCTCGTAGACCTGGCGAACTGGCGCGACCAGCTGCGCGATGCGGTCATACGGCTCGAACAGGAAAGCCGCGTCAACACGCCCAGATACAAGTGACTGCACCGCAACGGCAGGGCTGACACCCATGATATTGACTTCACTCGGCTTCAGGCCGGCGTTCTTCAACGTCACACCCCGCAGGACCGCGTCGGCAGTGCTGCCTTCACGCTGGGAAGCCAACGTACGATCCTTGAGCCCGGCTACATCTTTGATGTCGGTTTCTTCACGCACGAGGATCGAGTGATAACCCTGCTGCGCGCCGCCCACAACCTTCAGATCAGCCCCTTTGGAGGCCCAGGCGACGGCATTGGTGAAGCCAAGCACGCCGGTATCCAGCTGACCGCCAACAATGGCTTTGATCAAGTCGGTGCCGGAGCTGAATTCGATCAGCTCAACATCGAGCCCATGTTTCTTGTACAGCCCGGCTTCATGCGCAACCATCGCCTGGGCATCATCCATAACGCGGATGTAGCCGACCTTGAACTTCTCCTGTGCCTGGGCAAACGCACTCAGCAGTAGAAGAGCTGGAACCAGCCAATGCTTCGCTTTCATTTCGACCTCGATTCGGATAGCCAGCGCATATAACCAAAATGAAGATTTATATTCTTTTTGGTTATCTAACTTTTGTGGTTTAGAACTTTACCCGAATCACACAGCAAACGGCACTACCGAGGTGGCATAACGTCATTACTTCGGGTTATAGGCTGATCGTCTTACGCCCCGCCAGGGCATGAGCCAAAGTGCCGCCATCGACCAGATCCAGCTCACCACCAAGAGGTACGCCGTGCGCGATTCGGCTGATGGTCAACCCCTTGGGAATCAACATTTGGGCGATATAATGTGCCGTCGCTTCGCCTTCCACTGTTGGATTAGTAGCAAGAATGACCTCGCTGAACGCCCCATCTGCAACACGTACAAGCAGTTCCGGAATGCCAATGGCTTCGGGCCCTAGGCCATCGAGCGGCGACAGATGGCCCTTGAGCACAAAATAGCGCCCGCGAAAGCCGGTCTGCTCGACGGCGAACACGTCCACCGGGCTCTGCACCACGCATAACAGCGAGTCGTCGCGCCGCGGATCGGCGCATTGCGGGCACAGATCATCTTCAGTCAACGTACGGCACTGACGGCAGTAGCCGACCCCTTCCATCGCTTTTGCCAGCGTCTGAGACAGACGCAAACCGCCACTCCGATCACGCTCCAGCATTTGTAAAGCCATGCGCTGCGCAGTCTTCTGCCCGACACCGGGAAGAATGCGCAGCGCGTCGATGAGTTGGCGAATCAGGGGGCTGAAGCTCATAGGTAATGTGTCGCTATAGAAAAAGGTAGCACCGAGCAGACGCGTTCAGACGCCATGCAGGGCAAGGCGCGAGAAGGCGTGGGCACCGGAACTTGCTGCTCTTAGGATGCCCGCGCCCTCGGACGACGCGGCATGTACGTCGACTGGATGACCCAGTTAGAAGGGCATCTTGAAGCCCGGGGGAAGCTGCATGCCAGCCGTCATGCCAGACATCTTTTCCTGGCTGTTCTGCTCGATCTTGCGCACCGCGTCATTGACCGCCGCGGCAATCAGGTCTTCCAGGATCTCTTTGTCTTCCTGCATGAGGCTGTCGTCAAGGCTGACGCGCTTGACGTCATGGCGCCCGTTCATCACGACGCTGACTAGACCAGCGCCGGACTGGCCCGTGACCTCGGCATTCGCCAGCTCTTCCTGCATCTTCTGCATTTTTTCTTGCATCTGCTGCGCCTGCTTCATCAGGCCGGCCATGCCACCTTTCATCATGGGTATCACCTCAATTCGATCAGGGTTCTGAATGTTCTACGGGTTCGATGGTGCCTTCGCGGATCACCGCAGCGAACTGCTGCATGAGTTGCTGGACCAGAGGGTCCGAATGAATCGATTGTTCCGCTGCGCGCTGCCGCTCGGCCCGGCGGCGATGTGCAGCCTGCGCTGGTGTTTCCTGCTCAGGCTTCTGCAACAGGATATCCAGCTGCAATGTGCGTCCATGGTACTGGTTCAGCGCGTCGTTCAGCCGTCGCTGTTGCGTGGGGTTGAACAGCGCGCTCTGCGCCGGATCGAGATGCATCAACCAACGATCCCCCTCCACAGCGATCAAGGTACAGTTGGCGGCGATGCTGCCGGTGAGACCGGACAAACCGAGTTTGAGATAAAGCTCAAGCCATTCCGCAGCGAGTCCAGTGGCCGGTTCCACCGCCGGCAGCGGCTCTGCCGTCTCCGGCTCGTCGCTCGCCTGGCTCAGCTCATCCAGATAGGCCTCGGCCTGATTCTCGGCCTCGAAGTAGTCCTCGTCAGTCAGAGGCGGCTCGTCATCGTCCGGCTCTTCGACCTGTACCACGGAGGCTACATGATCGCCTACGCCATCGGACGTCAAAGGCTCGGGCGGAACGGCACCAGCCTCGATCGCAACCGGCGGCACATCAGGAGGCTCGTTCCACGGCACATCGATGACAGGCGCGGTGTTTGGCTCTTCCACCACCTGAGTGGAAGGCACAGCTGAGGGCTCGGCGACAGGCGACTGCACCGGTGCGGAAACGGCAGGCGCAGCGGCAACAGGCTCCGGTACCGTTGCTGCAACCGTAGCCTCTGCGGATGGAGTAGACGACCCGACAATTGCTGCCGTATCGGCCACCGCTGCGGGCTTGGAATCAGCTGTGGCCGGGCTGATTCCCAGGGTCTTTAGCGGTGTTCGCGGCGCATCATCACTACCCGCAGGACGAAACGCCAACATCCGCAGCAGCACCATTTCAAAGCCGCTGCGCGGGTCTGGCGCCAGCGGCAGATCGCGCCGACCGATCAGCCCCATCTGATAATAGAACTGCACGTCTTCGGCTGGCAGCGCCTGGGCCAAAGCCAGCACGCGATCGCGATCGCCCTGGCCATTGTCCACGGCCTCCGGCAGCGCTTGGGCAATGGCGACGCGGTGCAACACATTGAGGATTTCGGCGAGTACACCAGCCCAGTCCGGACCCTGCTCGGCCAGGTGACGAACCGCCTCGAGCAACGCCCGAGCGTCGCCTTCGAGCAATGCCTGCAACACGCCGTAGACCTGGCCGTGATCGAGGGTGCCGAGCATCGCGCGTACATCGGCGGCCAGCACCTTGCCCTCACCGAAAGCGATCGCCTGATCGGTCAGGCTCATCGCATCGCGCATCGAGCCATCCGCGGCACGACCCAGCAGCCATAGCGCATCGTCTTCAAAAGGTACGTTCTCGACGCCCAACACATGAGTGAGGTGCTCGACCACTCGCTCCGGCGGCATGTTCTTCAGGGAGAACTGCAGACAGCGCGAAAGAATGGTGACCGGCAGCTTTTGCGGATCGGTGGTCGCCAGCAGGAACTTGACGTGGGGTGGCGGCTCCTCAAGGGTCTTGAGCAGCGCATTGAATGAGTGCGACGAGAGCATGTGCACTTCGTCGATCAGGTAAACCTTGTAACGCCCGCGACTCGGCGCGTATTGCACGTTGTCGAGCAGTTCGCGGGTGTCTTCGACCTTGGTGCGACTCGCAGCATCGACCTCAATCAGATCGACGAAGCGTCCCTCATCGATCTCGCGACATACCGAGCACTCGCCACAGGGCGTCGAACTGACCCCGGTTTCACAGTTCAGGCATTTGGCGATGATCCGCGCGATGGTCGTCTTGCCAACGCCTCGCGTGCCGGTGAACAGGTAGGCATGGTGCAGGCGCTGATTGTCGAGCGCATTGATCAAGGCCTTGAGCACATGGGTCTGGCCGACCATTTCGCGGAACGAGCGCGGACGCCATTTACGTGCAAGAACCTGATAACTCATAACACCATCGCGGGGGACAAGGCAGGTCGGGTAGGGACAAGCCATTACTGGCCCGTCCCCCCCTAAGAACCGTACGTGCGGCTTTCACCGCATACGGCTCA